>DATJIW010000074.1:0-124831 GCA_035492775.1 Vicinamibacterales bacterium | reverse complement strand
GTGTTCGCGCTGAGCGACGGCCGCGAACGGTTCCACCTGGTCGATGCGCCCGCCGCGACCAGCGATGCGTCGCTGGCGCTCTTCCTGGACTACGACAACGACGGCCTGCTGGACCTGCTCGTCGCGACACCGCGTGGTCCGCACGTCGCGCGAAATCTGGGAAACGCCTGGTCCGAAGAGACGGCAGCCGCCGCGTTCGACCGGGAGGGCGCACGCATCCGTTCGATTGCGTTGGGGGATCTGGATCGCGACGGCGACACCGACGCCGTGATCGTCCCGGACTCCGGAGTGCTCCAACTGCTCCGGAACGATGGCGGCAATCGCCACAAGTCGGTCACCGTCTCGCTCGCCGCTCGCGTCAGCAACAGGAGCGGTCTGGGGGCAAAGGTCGAAGTGCGCGCCGGCGGACTGCGTCAGATGCTCGAAACCTCCGCCGCATCCCCGGCGGGTGGTCCGGCCGATCTCGTCTTCGGTCTTGGAACGCGGGAAGCCGCCGACGTGGTGCGCGTGCTGTGGCCCTCAGGCATCCTCCAGAGCGAACTGTCGCCCGCCTCGCCTGCACGGGTCGAGGAACTCGATCGCAAGCCGTCGTCGTGTCCATATCTCTTCATCTGGAACGGCAGCCGCTTCGAGTTCATCACCGACTTTCTCGGCGGTGGCGAGATGGGTGACTGGGCGGGACCGGGGCAGTTCAACGCGCCGGACCCGGACGAGTACGTCCGGATTCCCGACGGGGCGCTCGTCGCGCGAGACGGGCGATACGAGATTCGCATCACCAACGAGCTCGAGGAAGCGATGTTCCTCGACAAGGCGTCGCTCGTGACGATCGATCACCCCGCCGACGTCGAGATCTACCCGGCCGAGGGCCTCAAGGATCTGCCGCGGCCGCCCGTCCGGTTCTACGCGGTGCGCAGCGCCCGCGTGCCCGATCGCGTCGTCGACGACCACGGCCACGACGTTCGCGTGCTCGTAGCGGAGCGCGACCGCCGATGGCCCGACGACTTCGCGCTCCTGCAGTTCCGCGGCTACGCGGAACCCCACGGGCTCACACTCGATGTCGGAAAGGGAGCAGACGATGCGGTGCTGCTCCTGACGGGCTGGACGTCCTACGCGTTCTCGACGGACAACGTGGCCGCTTCGCAGGCGGGTCTCACGCTGCAGCCTCCTGCGCTGCAGGTGCGCACTGCGGCTGGCGCCTGGCAGACGGTCGACACGAACCTGGGTTTTCCGGTCGGCCGGCCGCAGACGCTGGTCGTCGACATGAAAGGGCGATGGCTGGGTCCTTCCCGCGAAGTGCGGATCGTCACGAACATGCCGATCTACTGGGACCAGGTGCGCGTCGCGTTGCCGGCCGGCATCGATATCGAGCAGCGGACGATTCAGCCCGCGACAGCCACGCTGCAGTCGCGCGGCTACTCCGCCGAGGCGAGCCCCGATGGGCGCGAGCCGTTCGGGGCGGTCTACGAGAGCGTGACGACCAAATCGCCGTGGAAGGCGTTCCCCGGAGCGTACACGCGAGAGGGAGACGTACGGGCACTGCTCGAACGCGTGGACGACATGTTCGTCATCGCGGAGCCGGGCGATGAAATCTCCCTGTCCTTTGACGCCTCGGGACGCGCGCTTCAAACGGGCTGGACGCGCTCGTTCTTCCTCCTCGGCGACGGATTCAGCAAGGAAATGAACATCCGCTCGGCGACACCCGATACGCTGGGCCCGCTGCCGTTTCACGCGATGACACGGTACCCGTACGGTTCGGACGAGCATTACCCGACGGATGCAGCGCACCGCGCGTATCTGCAGCAGTACAACACTCGAGTGATCACCAGAGTCGTGCGCTCGATCGATGCGGCTGCGCTCAGTCAGGGGTCACACAGATGACCGGCGTCATTCGATATTCGGCGGCTGCCTGCCAGACGGACTTCGCCAATCCGCTCGACCGTTCGGCGATGCACGCGAACACAGACCGCATGCTCGCGATGATCGACGCGGCCGTCGCCGGCGCGGCGCCGTTCCTGCCTGTGCGGCTCGTGGCCTTTCCGGAGTTCGCGCACGCGGCGCCCGTCTATGCGACCGTAGGCGAACTTCGCGACCGCCTTGCCGTGCCGATTCCAAACGAGCACACGGATCGGCTCGCCCGCAAGGCGCGCGAGCACGCTCTCTACATCCAGAGCGGCACGATGATCGAGGCGGACCCGCGATGGCCGCACGTGGTGTTCAACACGACGTGCCTCATCGGTCCCGAAGGGCTCCTCTACAAATACCGGAAGGTGAACCCCTGGATTCCTTACGAAGTCCACGCCAGCCCGCACGACCTTCCCGGCTACGACGAACCGCTGTTTCCGGTGGCGGACACGCCGATCGGCCGCATCGGATGCGCCATCTGCTACGACTGGCTGTTTCCGGAGGCCATCCGGCAGCTCGCGGCAAACGGCGCGGAAGTGTTGATACGCGTGTCTGCCTACATGGACCCGTGGGGTGCGACGGAGCCGATGAACTGGTGGACGGTCGTCAATCGCTGCCGCGCCCTCGAGAACATGGCGTTCGTCGTGGCGGCTAATCAGGGCGCATCGCTGCGGCACTATCCGCCGTACTCATGGCCGGGCGGCAGCCAGGTCGTGGACTTCGACGGCCGTATGCTCGCGGAGGCGTCGCCGGGACCGGGCGAGCGTATAGTCGTCGCGCCGATCGACATCACCGCGCTGCGCCACGAACGAGAAACGCGCGCCGGGCACCACATGCTGGCGCATCTGCGGACGGAGGCATATCCGGTGTATGCGTCGCCAGGCTATGCGGCCGCGGGCTTCGGCCTGTCGTACGAGCGGAACCTCGAGACGATTGCGCGCGCGAAGGCGCGACTCACTCCTTCGACGCCGCTCGTACGATATTGAACGGCCGCGTCATCTCGCCGACCTGGTGTCCGTCCGCCATCACGCGCGCACGCGCGACGTAGGAACCCGCAGGCAGCATCGCGAGTGGAACTGAGGCTGCCGCCGCGCGGACTCGAGTATCCGTGCTGACGGGCTGCAGGATGGCGTCCGCGCCCTCCACCGGGTTCGCCCCGCCAACGGGCAGGACGTCGACCCTCACGGACGTTCCATCGAATGCCGCCGTACCGTCGGCGAACAGCTCCAGGTACGTGTTCAGCGTGTCGCTGGACAGGTTTCCGCTCACGGAAGGGGCGCTGGCCGCACCGGCGCCCGGATCTTTCCCGTCGCCGATGACGAGCTGGGTCGCGCGAAACCGTCCCATGCGTGTCATATACGCACGCACATCCCGCTCGACGCTGCCGCGCCGTCCTTTGGCATCCAGCAGCGCGGCCCTCAGCTGGTACCCACCAGGCTCGGCCACCAGCGTCGCGAAGTACGTCTGCGGCCCCGTCCCCTTTGGGGGGTCGATTGTGGGCTGATAGAACGTCGCTGCAGACGTGCCGTCCGCTTTCATCAGCACGATGCCCATGGACAGCTGCGCGGGATCGGAGCGTTCGACTTCGATGCCGACCAGCAGCCGGATCTTCGTGGATTCCGGATCCTGGAACACGTACGTCGTCAGCCGGAACGGAATCGACGTCGCCTTCGCGGGGCTGCCGAGCAGATCCGTGATGATGCGCTTCGTGTCCTCCGAACCGTTCGAGGCTTCGACCGAGAACTCGGTCCGCGCGCGCACCTGGACGCCGCTTCGCTTCACGTCGACAGAAATCTTGTGGCGCTTGCCGTCGCGATCGTGGGTTTCGGGCTCGAAGCCCAGCAGATAGTATCCGGACAGTTCGGTCGCGAGCCGCTTGAACGGCGCGTCAGGGTTGGCGAGGACGCGGAACATCTCGCCGCCGCCGAGCGTCGCCACCGTCGTCAAGCCGGTCTCGTTGACCGCGCGCTCCTGCATCTGATTCTGGCGGGCGCGCTGCTCCGATGAATCCGAATCGGCGGGCTCGGGCTTGAACGCGAAAATCGTCGCGTGCGCGGCCGCAATCAACGGCCCGAGGCTGTTCATCACGAACCGCTCGTTGTCGACGACCAGCCCTTCGGAGATAAGGACGATCGTGGTCGGCGTCTCGCCGGTGCCGAGGCGGCGCAGGAGGTTTCCGAGAGCGTTGATCGTGTCGCGGGCCCGCTGATGCACGTAGGTCGCGATGGTAGCAGCCTCGTCCTGCACCATCCGCATACATATCGCCAGTTCGCTGTTTCCGCCGGAGTCGCGGACGTTCTGCACGGTTCCGCCGCACTCCCGCTGCATGACGTTGTCCATCGCAAACGTGCCGCCCCGCTCGATCTCCATCGCTTCGGCGGTACCGACGTACTTGGCGCCGGCCGAACCATGCGCCGCACCGTCTGTGCGCTGCAGTGCGATCTCCACGGCGTCGTGATCCGTCGTGAAGTCGATCTGCGGTCCATCGGGAATCGAGAAGAGTCCGACGCGATCCTGCGCTTGCAGGCCTTGCACGAATTTCGCGGCGGCGGCGAACACGTCTTTCGCGCGGACCGGCGCGATGCTGCCGCGATCGACCACGATTGCGATCAGCCGTCCAGCGGCGCCAGGTGTCGGCACATTGGTGCTGTATTCCGCCGGTGGGGTCGTCGTGTCGGCCGTCTCCTCCACGCCAATGGGAATGAACTGTGCCGAGACCAGCTTCCGCGGCTGGCCGTCCACCGTGACCCGGAAGTCGGCGGCGGTCAAATCCCTCACCGGACGGCCGTCCGCGGTGACGACGTTGACGTCGACGGGCACGACGTCGACCGTGGAGACGAATCGCGGCGGCTGCGGGGGCCGCTGCGTCTGCTGCGCGCCCGCATGGGCTCCGGCGCCTGCGATCAGCGCGGCGCAGAGCGCCTGTCGCAGGATGCCCGTGCGGCCGCGCACACGCTCATTGCGGGCGTGGGCTGTCGCGGGCAGTCTCGAGCAGCAAAGTGGTTTCACGGTTGAAGGCATCGGCAAACAGGCCGTTCTCGGGCCCTTTGGCCGTCAGTGAGCGGCCGCGCCAATCATGGACTGGAGGGCTGCCTCCACGTCCGCGGGCTTGAAGCCGAAGGGTCCCGGGCGGCTCTTGTAGGCGATTCGACCATCACGGTCGATTACGTAGAGACGATCGGGCCACCCTGAATAGGCGATCTCCGTCGAGTCGTCGAAGCGATCCACGACTGCCGGCAGCTTGATGCTGAGACGGACGACGCACATTTCCGCGACCTTCTCACGCTGCTTGAAATCCACCGGGCTCGCCAACACGACGTTGTCCTTGATGTTGCTCGGCAGTTGCCACGCATCGTCGGGGTGCGCCTCGCCGATGTACACCACGAAAAATGCGGCGGCGTTTCCATACTTCGCATACAGCTGGTTGAGGGCGGGAACCTCCCGCCGGAACGGCGGTCAAGTGTAGCTGCCGAACACGAGAACGACCGGCCGGCCGCGGTAGGCGGACAGCCGCTCGTCGCGCGAGTGATCTGTCCTGGGCAGCGTGAAGTCCGGCGCCATGTCTCCCACGTTGAGCGCGCCGCCACGCGCCACGTTCCACATCGGTTCGAACGGAATGACCATC
This sequence comes from Vicinamibacterales bacterium, assembly GCA_035492775.1. Lineage (GTDB taxonomy): Bacteria > Acidobacteriota > Vicinamibacteria > Vicinamibacterales > 2-12-FULL-66-21 > DATJFQ01. The sequence continues at coordinate 119,304 of DATJIW010000074.1, read as the reverse complement.
ATGGCGGGCATGGGGAAGTGCCGCATGATCTGGCCGAACCGCTGCGGCGGCTGCCGCATCACGACGAACATCGCCGTTAGAAAGACAACGTAGACGGCCACGACGGCCGCCACGATTCGGGCAGCCGTGCGCCCGGCGCGCCTCGTACGAGTCACCGCAGTGCCTCCAGCGTGAAGGGCCGTGTCATGGTGCCTATCTTACGCCCGTTGGCCGTCACAATCGCCCGGGCGACGTAGTGTCCGTCGGGAAGGAACGAGAGCGGAATCGACCCCGCGGCCGCCCGTGTGAGCGGGTCGTTTCCCGCCGGCTGCAGTATGGCCGGAACACTGTCGACGATAGGACCGCCGTTGTCGGGCACCACTTCGAGCCGCACGGTCATGCCGTCGAAGGCGCCAGGCGCGTCCGCGAAGAACTCCATGTATGCGTGCAGCGGCGCGTGCACAGCGCCGCTCACCGTCGGCACGATCGTCTGCGGCGTTTCCCCATGCGGAACGTTGCCGCCGATCATGAGCTGCGTCGCGCGGAAACGTCCGATGCGTGTGAGGAAGGCGCGCACGGGACGCTCGAGGCTGCCGCGCTGGCCGGATGCGTCGGCAATCGCGGCTTTCATCGTGTAGGTGCCGGGATCGAGCAGCAGCGACGTGAAGACGGTCACCTTGCCCGTTTCGGGATTGACCTGTGTCGAACTCACCGTGGGCTGAAAGAACGAGCCTGCGGTGGCGCCGTCGGCGCGGCGTACGACGAGGCCGAGCGCCATGTCGCCGCGCGCATCCGCCGCGTCGACCTCGACGCCGATGAGCAGCCGGATCTTCGGCGAGTCCGGATCCTGGAACGCGTACGACGTGACCGCGAAGGGGAGCGCGGTCGCGAACGCCGGGCTCAGGAGCAGCGCCATGATGCCACCCTCCGTATTGGCCGGCGTTGCCGCATCGACGGTGAACTGCGATCGCGACCGCACCTGCACGCTGCTCCGCGAGGTCGACACCTTGATGTTGTGGGGCTTGCCGTCGCGATCGCCGGCCACGGGCTCGAACCCGAGCAGGTAATACCCTGACAACTCCGCGTCGAGCCGCTCGAACGACGCATCCGGATCCGCAGTGACGCGGAACATCTCACCGCCGGCGAGATGCGTGACGAGGGTCAGGCCCGTTTCGCGGACCGTCCGATCGCGCATGTCTGTCTGCGGCACGCGCGAGCGGGACGCGTCGGTGTCGCTCGTCTCCGGTTTGATTGCGTAGATCGTGGCATGCGCGGTCGCGAGCGCACGACCGAGTCCGCTCGCGATCAGCCGCTCGCCGTCGATGATCAGTCCTTCGGAGACGAGTACGATCGTCTTCGGCGTGTCGTTCGACGCGAGTCGCGCGAGCAGTGCTTCGAGTCCCATCACCGTGTGCCGCGCGCGTTCGTGGGCCTGCGACGCGACGATCGCGGCATCATCCTCGACGAGCCTCCGGCAGATGGCCTGCTCGGAGAATCCCGTCGAACCCGCCGTGGCGGTTCCGAGAGCCCCGCACTCGCGATCCATCGCTTCGTCGATCACCATCCGGTTGCCGCGCTCGAATTCGAGCGCCTCGGAAACGCCGACGTGCCGCGGCGACATCGACTCCATCGCATGGCCGTCGACCTGCCGCAGCGCGGAGGCCACAGCCGCGTGATTCGCCGTGAACTCGATCGTCTGCCCGTCGGGCACAGTGAAGAAGCCGACGCGATCGGCCGGCTCGAGCCCGTCGACGAAACGGGCCGCCGCGGTCAGTACGTCCTTGGCACGCACCGGCGCGATGCTGCCGCGATCGACGACGACGGCGATGAGACGTCCGGCGACGGCCGCGGTGTTGGTGCTGTAGTCGTCCTGCTGGTCGCCGGCAGCGGATGCCGCCCGCTTGACGGGCACGAACTGGGCCGAGACGATGTGCCGGGCCTGTCCGTCGACGGACAGCGTGAAGTCCGGCGCTTCGAGGTCGGTGACCGGCTGTCCCTTGCCGTCGACCACGTTGACGTCGACGGAGACGAGCTCGACCTTCGACGTGAACCTGGGACGGCTCTGCGACGGCGCTTGCGCGGACAAACCGCTGACTCCGAGGACGAGCGCGCTGGACAGAGCGATGAGCCGGAAAGCTGCCCGGTTCAAGCGCTCAGTATACGCCCGCCCCTGGCGGCGGGATCACTCGCAGCGCAGCACGGTCAACGGATCAGCTGAGCGTGCCCGACGGGCCGGAAGATAGGCTGCGCACAGCGTTACGACGGTCAGTACTCCGGCGGCCCCGGCGAATACCCGGACGTCGAACGCGCTGACGTTCAAAAGGTAGCGGCCGATCAGGCGAGTCGTCAGCGATGCCGCCGTCAGGCCGATCGCAGCACCGGCGGCGGTCAGGCACAGGCCATGACCCACGACCAGCCTCACGACATCCGCGGCCCGCGCGCCCAGCGCCAGGCGAATGCCGATCTCCTTCAAGCGCAACGAAACGCCGTACGCGACGAGGCCGTAGAGGCCTATCGCGGTCAGCAGCAGTCCGGCCCCCCCGAGAATGCCGGTCACGATCGCTGCGACGCGCTGGGGCAGCAGCGCCGTGTCGACCTCACGCACCAGCGTCGTCATCGTCGCGCGAGGCAGCCCGGGATCGATCGACTCCACTGCATCCTGAACGATCGGCGCCGCGCCCTGCGGATCGCCGCTGACGCGCATGAAGAGCATGCGGCCGGGCTGCCAGTGGCGTGCGATCGGCCGGTACATGAACGGCGTCGCAGGTTCGTCGAGCGTGGAGTACTTCGAGTCTGCCGCGACGCCCACGACGGTGATACGGCTCGCGCCGACGAGGAAGGTCCGGCCGACGGCGCCGCCGTCCCCCCAGGCCCGTCGCGCGAAGGTTTCGTTCACCACGGCGACGTCGGCACGCGCGGAGTCGTCTGACGCCGTGAATGATCGTCCCGCGCGGATCGGAATCTTCACCGCATCGAAGTAACCAGCGTCGGCGAGGCCGGTTTCCACGCGCATCTGGAGGCGAACGCCTCCGCCGGGGTCCGTCCGCTCGATGGTCGCGAGCGCGCCGGAGTTCGACATGTTGAGTGGCAGCCGGTCGGCGAAACCGATCGCGTCCATGCCGGTCGTCGAGGCGAGGCGATTGCGGAGCGCCTCGTAGAAGGCACGGCTCGTCGGCTCGTCATATCCGAATGCGTCGGTATTCAGAGAGACGATGGCCACGTGGTGGGCGTCGAAGCCCGGGTCGATGGCACTCCCGGCGACGAGCGCGCGCGCGAACAGTCCGGCGCACGTGAGCAGGACGAACGAGCACGCGACCTGCGCGACGATGAGGACGCTGGTCGTCCGGGTCCTCCGCCCGCCGCCGCTCGAGGAGGAACGCAGCAGTGACATCGGGCTGCGGCCTGCGCCGCGGAGCGCCGGGCCGATCCCGAACAGGAGCGCGGCGATCAGCGACGCCGCGATTGCGAATACCACGACCCTTCCGTCCGGCGAGAGCTCGAGCGACAAGCCCTGGTCCGAGGGAATCGGCAGGCGCTCGAGTGCGCCTGTCGCGGCCACGGCGATGAGCGTGCCTCCGCCGGCACCGAGCAGGAACAACACCGTCGTTTCCGTGAGCAGTTGCCGGACGAGGCGCCACCGGGTTGCTCCCAGCGCGGTGCGAATCCCCATTTCGCGACGTCGCGCGACGGCTCGCACGGCCAGCAGCGATGACACGTTCGCCGACGCGATGACCAGCACGAGCGCAGCGGCACACAGCAGCACCGCACCGAATCGAAGCAGCGCCTCGCGCGCGTCATCGGGCAGACCCGTGAGTGGCGTGAGCCGGATGCTCGTATAGCGGAGGAACCGATCTCCGCCGGTGGAGACGTACGTCGCGGTCACCGACGCGAGTTCGGCGCGTGCCTGCTGCACGCCTACGCCATCGCGCAGGCGGCCGAACAGCCAGAGCCACGGCTCATCCGCCAGATCGCGCAAAGGGTGCACGTGCGATTGCGCCGCCAGCGGCACCCATGCGTCGATCTTCAGCGGCGTGAACACACCGCGGAACTCCTCCGGTGCGACACCAATCAGTCGATACGGCCGGCCATTAACACGGAGGGTCATGCCGACGGCGCCGGTATCTTCGTTCAGGCGCGTCTTCCAGAACGCGTGCGACACGACGAGCACGGGCTCGCCGTCTGGCGTTCGCCGGGCGTCGTCTTCGAAGAAGCGGCCGATCGCAGGCCGGACGCCGAGCACCTCGAAGTAGTTGTCGCTCGCGATCGTGCCGGAGACGGCATACGCCTCGCGGCCGACCACGATGGTCAGCGGCACGCGGCTCCACGCTGCGATCCCCGCCAGCGATCGCGAGCTGTCGTGCAGGTATTGATAAAAACGGAACGATCCCGAGACGCCTTCCGAAAAGTCCGGCGTGCGCCGATCCACCCCGACGAGACGATCACCGCGGGCGGCGCCCGGCAGCGGCCGCAGAACGATGGCATTCAGCGCGCTGAAGATCGTCGTCACGCCGCCGATCCCGAGAGAAATGGCGCCGACGACCGCGAGGCTCACGAGCGGACTGCGGGCGAGCATGCGGCCGGCGAGGTGCGCATCCGCAACGAGTGTTTCGCCAATGGGCAGGCCGCCGGCAAGAACCCGTCGCGAGTCGCGACGCTCGCGCCAGGCAGCGCCGGCCATCCCGACGATGGTGCGTGTCCAGAGTCCCGCCACGGCGCGCACACCTCGGCTGGCGCGGCGCTGTTCGACGAACACGTCAGACATCCCGTCAGCGAAGGTGTCGCGGAATGACGGCGGGAACAGCGTGAGCAGCAGGCGAAAGGCGAGCGGCGTCCGCTTCATGACGTCCATCGCTTCGCGGCCGATCGCGTTGCCGGCGCGTTGACGAGCGCGCGCAGCCGATCGAGCTCGGCCCCCAGCACTCGTCCGCCGAGCGGCGTCAGGCCGTAGTACCGCCGACGATGGTCGGCATCGTCCGGGTCGCGATGTGCGGATTCCGCGATGAGGCCATCGGCCAGCAGCCGCCGGATGACGCGATACAGGTTGCCAGGGTCGAGCACGACGAGACCGTTCGTGTGCGCATGTATCGCCTGCACGAGTCCATAGCCGTGCTGCTCGCCGTCGGCGAGCGCCAGGAGCAACTCGAGATCGACCGGTTTGACCGGCAGGAAATCGCGGGGATTCACCGGCTGCCGCATATAGTTAGTTTAACTATACGCAGGGATCGATGCCGGAGTTCGACGCAGCGGCGGTTCAGATTCGTTCGAACAGGCACACGCCCGACCAGGGCATCGGCAGGCGCCATGGCTCGGGTGCATCGGGAAACTGTGCGTATGTCCGGAGCTCGGGAGGGAGCCTGTTCAGGTTCGCCGCGGTACGAAACGACGACCGGATCTCGACAGTCTTCCAGCCGGCGCGTTGGAAAAATGCCGGTCCCTCCGCGGGCCCGAAGCGGAACGGGATGCCAGCCTGGTCCACGTGCTCGCTCATTACGCGCTGCATCAGCCCGAGCACACCCGGGTTCGCGAGGTCGGCCGCCCATCGCTCGAACGGCCGCCTGGCCGTGAGGTCGTGGGCCAGCGACACGACCTGGTCATCGGTGAGATATACGAGCAGCCCTTCGCTGATGACGAGCGCGCGCCGCGTTTTGCGCGCGATCCGGTCGAAGAGTGTCCGCCGGCCCGCTTCATCGGCAAGATCCTGAGCGACGCGCTCCAGCACGCAACGGGGCTTCTCGCCCGCAAGGACGCTCTGTTTGTATTCGATGATTTCCGGCAGGTCGATCTCGATCCAGCGCAATGATTCCGGCAGCTCCATCCGATACGGCCTGGCATCGAGGCCGGACGCGAGGCAGACCACCGTGTCGACGCCCCGCTCGACCTCCCCTGCGATGACCGCATCGAACATGTACGTCCGCGCGACGAACGGCCAGTCGTTTGCCTCGGTGTACGTGTGCGCGCGCGCGATCTCCTCGCCACGCGCGCCGGCAAGCCGCCTTGCGAACGGATCCCGGAAAACGGGGTCGGGCCGCTCCGTTTCACGAGCTCGATAGACGGCAACCCAGCGCGCTGTGTCCGAAATGTTTTCGATGACTCCCGTAGAGCCCCCGCGGAATTCTACGCTCGATCGCACGTGCCGCAACTCCGGATATGCTGTTTGCGTGCGCGCCGTTTCATTCCGCCGCTTCATCCCCGCGGTCGTCGCGGCCACTCTCGGGGCGGTCGTGTCAGCCGCCGCGCAACCGGGCGCCATCGCCCTCGTGCAGGCGACCGAGGTCGGCAAAACGTTCTTTCCACCCGGCGACACGCCCGTCGGCGGGAACGGGCAGCCGGTGGACGGCATTGAGGGTCTCTCGCAGGAGATGCTCGCGGTCCATATTCACGCGCATTTGTCCCTGTTCTATCGCGGCGAGCAGATTGCGGTGCCCCTCGGCATCGGCATCGTCAAGCCGCTGCGCATCCAGAACGGATTCGCCGGTGGTGCGGCGCTCTATTGGCTGCACACGCATGACGCAACCGGCATCATCCACGTCGAATCGCCCGACGCGCGTCCCTACACTCTCGGGGAGTTTTTCGATATCTGGGGCCGCGGTCTCGGCAGGAAGGACGTGGCGGGACTTCAGGGGCCGGTGCATGCGTTCATCGACGGCCGCCCGTACGCAGGAGATCTCAGGGCCATCGTCCTGACGGCGCACGAGCAGATTACGATCGAGGTTGGCGAGCCGGTCGTAGCCCCACCCGTCTACACGTTTCCGTCCGGCTTGTAGCGGCCGCCGAACGAATCGGCTCACGAGTGAACCATTTCGACATGTTTTTCGTTATTATAGAAAAAGATGCGAACGAAAGGCTCTTACCTGGGTGACCTGGAGGAGGTCGTGCTCCTGGCGGTCGTGCGCTGCGAGCCGGAGGCGTACGGCATGCGGATCCGACGCGAGATCGAGGGTCAATCAGGCCGTAAGGTTGCCATTGGCGCCGTCTATGCCTCGCTCGAACGGCTCGAGGACAAGGGTCTTGTCCGTCTGGCCGAGCCGCCACCCGATGACGGACGCGACGGCCGTCCGCGGCGGTTCTTCTCGATTACCCAGGCAGGAAGGCGCGCACTGCAGGAGACGGCGGCGGTACGCGACAGTCTCTGGCGCGGCTTGAAGCTGAATCGCGGCGGCCGTCCGTCATGATGCTGCTGGCTCGACTTCTTCTCGGGTGCCTGCTTCCGCCGGACGTCCGCGCCGAGATCCTCTCTGACCTCCAGGCCGAATACGACGCGCACATCCGGAATCAACGTGGTCCATTGGCGTCTCGCCTCTGGTACGTACGTCAGATCATCGGATCCATTCGACCCGCGCTCGGAATGCGGCGCCGAAGGCGTGCCGGCAACGCAGCGGCGGCGACGATCGACGTGGTGCGGCGGTGGGCGGCCGACGCCGTCGCCGACTTCCGATTTGCGTTACGCGTTCTGACTCGCCACAAGACTTTCGCCATCGCGGCGATCGCGACGCTGGCACTTGGCATCGGCGCGACTGCCACGGTCTTCGCCACGATCGACGCGGTGCTGCTGCGCCCGCTGCCGTATCGCGATCCTGGCGCGCTCGTCCGCATCTGGTCCGCAAACCCGCGCGGCATTCCGAGGAACGACGTTTCCCCGCCGGATTACTTCGATTGGCGCGAGCAGGCGCGGACCTTCGAAGACATGCTCGCTTTCGCGCCAGAGGACACCGCCGTCGGCGGGGCGGGCGGCGCCGTCTCGTTCAAGGGGGCAGCAGTCACTGCGAACGCCGCGGTGCTGCTTGGCGTGCAGCCGCTCTTGGGCCGCTGGTTCACGGCCGCGGAGGCCCGGCGGACGACCGAGGACGTCGTCGTCATCAGCGAAGGCCTGTGGCGCGAGCGTTTTGCGTCCGACCCGGCGATCCTCGGCCGGCCGCTGCAGATTGACGGTGAGTCGTCCACCGTGATTGGCGTGATGCCAGAGCGGTTTGCCTTCCCCACCGCGGAGACACGGCTGTGGCGTCCGCTGCCGCTTGTCTGGCGCAACCAGCCTCGCTCGGCGCGTTTTCTCGGGGTGCTCGGGCGCCTTCGAGAGGGCGTCTCGGAGCGGACTGCCGCTGCCGATCTTGCGGCGGCGGCGGGGCGCCTGCAGCAGGAGTTCCCCCAGACGAATCGCGGCTGGGGCGTGACTGTCCTTCCGCTGCATGAAAGCATCGCCGGAGGCAGTCGCACATCGCTGCTGGTCGTGCTCGCAGCGGTCGCCGCACTGCTGCTCATTGCCTGTGCCAATGTCGCTGGTCTCATGATGGCGAGAGGCGTGGCGCGCCAGCGCGAATTCGCGGTGCGGACCGCCATCGGCGCCGCGCGCGGCCGGCTCGTGCGCCAACAGATCGTTGAAAGCGCGGCGTTCGCGACATTCGGCGGCGCCGCCGGTCTGCTGGTAACGATCATCGCCTGCTCGACGATTCGGAGCTCGCACGCGATTGGCATTCCGCTGCTCGACCGCACCGTGGTGGACGCGCGCGCGGTCGTGATGCTGGCCGCAGTTTCCGGCGTGGCCGCCGCGCTCGCGGGCCTCACGACAGTATTGAGCGGGGTCGTTCGATTTGGCACGACGACGATTGCTGCTGGCGGCCGCGTGACCCTCGGGAACATCCGGGTGCGGCGCATCGTCGTCGGTGCGCAGATTGCCGCGTCGACCGTGCTGCTCGCCGGCGGCCTCCTGCTGGTTCGCACTTTTGAGAAGCTGACGTCGGTCGACGCAGGTTTCGACAGCCGCCACACCCTTCTCGCCACCGTCTCCCTGCCCGGTTCACGGTACCCACGCGACTCGCGGGCTCGATTTTTCGACCGCGCGATCGAGTCATTGCGGACGCTGCCCGGCGTGGAGATTGCCGGCGCCGGAGGTCCGCTTCCGCTTTCCGGCCAGGACGGGCTGATGCGCTTCGGCGTGAGCGTGGAAGGCCGGGCCCCCGACAGCACGGCCCCCGACCGTGCGTATTTGCGATGGACGGCAGGCGACTACTTCGCCGCGATGGGCATACCGCTGCGCCGCGGCCGCGCACTCGCTGCGTCCGACACCCGCGACTCACCGGCGGTGGCGGTGGTGGACGAGGCGCTGTCGGCGCGGTTCTTTGCCGGCGAGGATCCCGTCGGGCGACGCATCCGGCTGTCGAACGAAACGTCCTGGCGGGCGATTGTCGGCGTCGTCGGCAGCGTCCGGCAGACGGCGCTCGACAGGGACGCCGAGCCGCATCTGTACATTCCGGAGGCGCAGCTGCCTTCGCCGACGCTCGCCCTCGTGCTGCGCGGCCGCGGCGATCCCCGTTCCCTGGTCCCGCTTGCACGTGAGGCCATCGCGACACTCGATCCGGAGCTGCCGTTGTCAGAGGTCCGCACGGCAGACGATCTCGTCGCGGGCTCAGTCGCCGGGCGACGATTCAACGCTCTCGTGCTCGGCGTGTTCGCTGTTGCGGCGCTGCTGCTCACGCTTGTCGGCGTGTACGGCGTCGTGGCGCAGTCGGTCGCGCAATCCGTGAAGACGATGGGCATCCGGCTTGCGCTCGGTGCCACTGCAGCCAGTGTGCTGAGAGAGCACGTGATGCGAACCGCCGGCTTTGCCGCGATCAGTACTGCCGCCGGGACGCTCATGGCCTGCGCCGTCGCGCCGCTGCTTCGCGGCCTGTTGTTTGGGGTCAGCCCGCGCGACCCGGTGTCGCTTGGATTGGCGGCCGGGATCCTGATGCTCGCCGCGCTCGCCGCGGCCTACGTACCCGCGAGACAGGTCCTGAAGCTGGACGTGGTCAACGCACTGCGAGCCGACTGAGCCGCCTTCGGTCAGCCACGCGAAAAAAGAGGCGGCCCGTGAGGGCCGCCTCGAAAGAAACGGCTGACAGCTGGCGGCTCGAGGAAGTCGGCTACTTGCTCATGCTGCCCAGGAACTCGCCGTTGTTCTTCGTCTTCGCCATCTTGGAGAGCAGGAGCTCCATGCCTTCCTGCGGCGACAGCGGGTTCAACACCTTGCGCAGCACCCACACGCGATTGAGGTCTTCCTTCTGGATGAGGAGTTCCTCCTTGCGCGTGCCGCTCTTCTGGATGTCGATGGCGGGGAAGACGCGACGGTCGGCGAGCTTGCGATCGAGGTGAATCTCGAGGTTGCCGGTGCCCTTGAACTCTTCGAAGATCACTTCGTCCATGCGCGAGCCGGTGTCGACGAGCGCGGTCGCGATGATCGTGAGCGACCCGCCTTCCTCGATGTTCCGCGCCGCCCCGAAGAAGCGTTTCGGGCGCTGGAGCGCGTTGCTGTCGACGCCGCCCGACAGAACCTTGCCCGACGCCGGGACGATCGTGTTGTACGCGCGCGCGAGCCGCGTGATCGAGTCGAGCAGGATGACGACGTCCTTCTTGTGCTCGACGAGACGCTTCGCCTTCTCGATCACCATTTCGGCCACCTGCACGTGGCGCTGCGCCGGTTCGTCGAACGTGGACGAGATCACTTCACCTTTCACCGACCGCTGCATGTCCGTCACTTCCTCCGGCCGTTCGTCGATGAGCAGGACGATGAGGTAGACCTCGGGGTGATTGGCCGTGATGCTGTTCGCGATGTTCTGCAGCAGCATCGTCTTGCCGGTCCGCGGCGGCGCGACGATCAGCCCGCGCTGCCCCTTGCCGATCGGCACCATGAGGTCCATGACGCGCGCGGACAGGTTGTCGCCGGCCGTCTCGAGACGGAGGCGCTCCTCCGGATAGAGCGGCGTCAGGTTCTCGAAGAAGATGCGGTCGCGGATGCGATCCGGCGGCTCGAAGTTGACCGCCTCGACCTTGATGAGCGCGAAGTAGCGTTCACCTTCCTTCGGCTGGCGGATCTGGCCGCTGACCGTGTCGCCGGTCTGCAGATCGAACTTTCGAATCTGGGAGGGGGAGACGTAGATGTCGTCGGGGCCGGGCAGGTAGTTGTAGTTCGGCGCGCGGAGGAAGCCGAAGCCGTCCGGCAGCGTTTCGAGGACGCCTTCGGAGAAGAGGTTGCCGCTCTTCTCCGCGCGGCCGCGCAGGATCTGGAAGAGCAGCTCCTGCTTCCGCATCCCGGTCGCGCCGGGGACGTCGAGCTGCTTGGCGAGCTTCGTCAGCTCCTGCACGCTCATTTCCTTCAGCGTTGCCAGATCGATGTTCGGCGCGCTGGCCGGTGCCGGCGGAGCGCCCGCCGCTACGGCTGTTGCCTGGTCAGTTTTGCTATCAGTGCCCACAGATCATCCAGTCCTTCGCCGTCCGCTGCCGAAACCGGCACGGCGGCCATGCCATGTCTACGTTCGAGTTCCCTGAGGTTCTTCGCGCGCTCCGCGCGCGACAGCTTGTCGACTTTGTTCGCCACGACGGCACGGTCCGCGCCGATCGACTGAAGCCAGCCGGCCGCGTTGACGTCCGCGTCGAGCCCCGGATGCCGCGCGTCCACGACGTGGACGACGAGCGCGATGCGCGCCGCGCCGGCGAAATACGATTGCGCCACCCGCGCGAGTTCATCGACGGACTCCGCGCCGCCCCTGGCGTAGCCGTAGCCGGGCAGATCGGCGAAATATACCGTCCACCGGCCGGGACCGCCAGGACCGCCTTCCGCGGCGATCCGATACAGGTTCGCCAGGCGGGTCTTGCCCGGCGCCGCACTCGTCCGCGCGAGCTTCGCGCGCGTCAGCGCGTTGATGAGCGACGACTTGCCGACGTTCGAGCGGCCGACGAACGCGACGTGCGCGAAACCGTCTTTCGGGATCGCGTCGGCGTCCGCGGCGCTCGTGACGAACTGCGCGTCGAGGATCTTCAGTGCGATACCGACGGCTGCTCGCCGGTCACCGCTGCCGTGTCCACGGCCGGCGTCACGCGGCCCATCGGCTCGGCGAGCGCGATCCGCAACACCTCGTCCATCGACTCGACCATGTAGACGTTCAGCGTGTCGAGGACGTTCTTCGGAATGTCGGCGAGATCCTTCTCGTTGTCCTTCGGGACGATGATGGTCGTCAGGCCGGAGCGGTGCGCGGCGAGCACCTTTTCCTTCACGCCGCCGATCGGCAGCACCTTGCCGCGCAGCGTGATTTCACCGGTCATCGCGACGTCCTTGCGCACTTCCCGACGGCCGAGAGCCGACAGCAGCGCCGTCGCCAGCGTAATCCCCGCGGACGGACCGTCCTTCGGAATGGCGCCCTCGGGGATATGCACGTGCACGTCGGTCGTCCGCGTGAAATTCTTCGGCAGGTTGAACTCGTCGGCCTTCGAGCGGACGTAGCTCATGGCCGCCTGCGCCGATTCCTGCATGACGTCGCCGAGCTTGCCCGTCAGCGTGAGCTTGCCCTTGCCGGGCATCAGCGTCGCTTCAATCACCAGGATCTCGCCGCCGACCTCCGTCCACGCGAGGCCGGTCGCCACGCCGATTTCGTTCTTCTCTTCCGCGAGCGTCGGGCGGAAGCGCGGCACGCCGAGGTATTCGGTGACTTTCGCGGCCGTGATCTCTTCGCTGAACTGCAGTCCTTCGACGACGACCTTGCGCGCGATCTTGCGGCAGATGGACGCGATCTCGCGCTCGAGATTGCGCACGCCCGCCTCGCGGGTATAGCGCTGGATGATCGTCTGGAACGCTTCGTCCAGGAACGTGATGTTGGCGTCCGTCAGCCCCACACCCTCCACCGCCTTCGGCGCGAGGAACTTCTTCGCGATCTCGACCTTCTCCTGCTCGGTGTAGCCGGCGAGCTGCAGGACTTCCATGCGGTCGCGCAGCGCCTGCGGGATCGTGTGCAGCACGTTCGCCGTGCAGATGAACATCACGTTGGACAGGTCGTATTCGACGTCGAGGTAGTGGTCGAGAAACGCGCTGTTCTGCTCGGGGTCGAGCACCTCGAGCAGCGCCGCCGACGGATCGCCGCGGAAGTCCATCGACATCTTGTCGACTTCGTCCAGCAGGAACACCGGATTCATCGTCCCCGCCTTCTTCATCATCTGGATGATCTGGCCGGGGAAGGCGCCGATGTACGTGCGCCGATGACCTCGGATTTCCGCTTCATCGCGGACGCCGCCGAGCGACAGCCGGACGAACTTGCGGTTCATCGCGCGCGCGATCGACTTCGCGAGCGACGTTTTGCCGACTCCGGGAGGGCCCGAGAAGGTGAGGATCGTCGCCTTCGGCTTCTTCACGAGCGCGCGGACCGCGAGGAACTCGAGGATGCGATCCTTGATCTTCTCGAGGCCGTAGTGATCCTCGTTGAGGCTCTCCTCGGCGCGCTTCAGATCGCGGCTCTCCTTCGTCTTCTTCTGCCACGGCACCGCGATCAGCCAGTCGAGGTAGTTGCGCGAGACGGTCGCTTCCGCGGACATCGGCGGCATCGCCTCGAGCCGCTTCAGCTCCTGGATCGCCTTCTCTTCAACGTCGGCAGGCATCTTCGACTGCTCGATCTTCTTCTTCAGCTCCTCGACTTCGTTGCCTTTCTCGTCCTTGCGGCCCAGTTCCTTCTGGATCGCCTTCATCTTCTCGTTGAGGTAGTACTCCTTCTGCGCCTTCTCCATCTGCTTCTTCACGCGAGACTGGATGCGGCGATCCACCTGGAGCTTGTCCACTTCGGCTTCGAGCAGCCCGACGATGCGGTTCAGGCGCTCGATGGGAGAGATGATCTCGAGCAGGTTCTGCTTCTCATCGACGCCCACGACGAGGTGCGCGGCGATCGTGTCGGCGAGCTTTCCCGGATCGTCCACGCGTACGGCGGCAATCATGGCGTCGTAATTGAGGTTGTTCGAGAGTTTGACGTACTGCTCGAACAGCGACACCACCTTGCTCATCGTGCTTTCCGCGTCCACGCCCGTCTCCTTGGGCTTGGCCACGATCTTCACGACGACCCGGTAGAAGCCCTTGTCTTCCTTCCACTCGACGGCGCGCGCTCGCTCGATGCCTTCGACGAGCACCTTGATGTTGCCGTCGGGAAGCTTCAGGCTCTGGACGATGTTTGCCACGCAGCCCATCGTGTAGATGTCAGCGGGCTGCGGCTCATCGGTCTGCGCGTCGTGCTGCGCCGCGAGAAAAATCCGCTTGTCCTTGCCGAGCGCATGCTCCAGCGCCCGCGTCGACGACGGCCGTCCGATCACGAACGGCATCATCATGTGTGGGAAGACAACGACGTCCCGCAGCGGGACGATGGGCAACGTTTCGTAGAGTTCCATGTTGAGAGAGTTACCATCTCCGGTTCCCGGTCGCGACAGAGAGCCGGCCGGGACCCGGAAACCGGTAACTGAAACTATCCTGCTTTTTCTATCAGCGTGATCGGCTTTTCTTTCGACTGGACCACTTCGCGCGTGATGACGCACTCCCGGACCTTCTTCTGGCCCGGCAGCGTGTACATCAAATCGAGCATGAGATCCTCGATGATCATCCGGAGGCCGCGCGCGCCGATCTTGCGCGCCAGCGCCTGCTCCGCGATGGCCTCGAGCGAGTCGTCCGTGAAGCGCAGCTTCACGTTCTCGTACTCGAACAGCTTCTGGTACTGACGCGTGATCGCGTTCCGAGGTTGCGTAAGGATCTGGACGAGCGCTGCCTTGTCGAGTTCGTGCAGCGTGCCGACGACAGGGAGGCGGCCGACGAATTCCGGGATGAGGCCGTACTTGATCATGTCCTCGGGCTCGACCTGTTCGAGCGTCGTGCCGATGTCCCGGTTGGAGACGGATTTGACGTCGGCCTTGAAGCCGAGCGTTTTCTTGCCCGTGCGGCGCTCGATCTGCTTCTCGAGCCCGACGAACGCTCCGCCGCAGATGAACAGGATGTTGGTCGTGTCGACCTGGAAGAACTCCTGGTGCGGGTGCTTGCGTCCGCCCTGGGGCGGGACGTTGGCGACCGTGCCTTCGAGAATCTTGAGCAGCGCCTGCTGGACGCCTTCACCCGAGACGTCGCGGGTGATCGACGGGTTCTCGTCCTTGCGGCAGATCTTGTCGACTTCGTCGATGTAGATGATCCCCTGCTGGCACTTCTCGATGTCCCCGCCCGCCGCCTGCAGCAGCTTGAGGATGATGTTCTCGACATCCTCGCCGACATAGCCGGCCTCGGTCAGCGTCGTCGCGTCGACGATGGTGAAGGGGACCGACAGCAGCTTGGCCAGCGTCTGCGCCAGCAGCGTCTTGCCGGTGCCCGTCGGGCCGATCAGCAGGATGTTCGACTTGGTCAGCTCGATGTCGTTGCGGGACCGCGACTGCTTCTGGATCTCGATCCGCTTGTAGTGGTTGTAAACCGCGACCGCGAGCTTTTTCTTGGTCTGTTCCTGGCCGATGACGTATTCGTCCAGGAACTTCTTGATTTCCTGCGGGACCGGGAGCGACGAGCGGGCACCGCCCCGCGCCTCGAACCGGTTGTCGTCCGCGATGATGTCGTTGCAGACCTCGACACACTCGTCGCAGATGAAGACCGTCGGACCGGCAATGAGCTTACGGACGTCGTTCTGGTCCTTGTTGCAGAACGAGCAGCGTAGAATCTCGCCTTCGCCGTTCTTTTTCACCATGTGGGTCAGGCCCGTTTGCGGATGACGTCGTCAATAATACCGTATTCCTTCCCCTGCTCGGCACCCATGATGTAGTCCCGTTCGGTATCGTCCTGGATGCGTTTGAGGGGCTGGCCGGTGTGCTGCGCGAGAATCTGGTTGAGGCGCTCGCGGGTCCGCAGCAGCTCGCGGGCGTGGATGTCGATGTCGGTCGTCTGCCCGCCGAGGCCCTGGACCCACGGCTGGTGGATGAGAATGCGCGAATTGGGGAGAGAGAATCGCTTGCCTTTCGCCCCCGCCGCCAGCAGGACCGCCGCCACCGATGCCGCCTGGCCGATGCAGTACGTCTGAACGTCCGGTTTGATGAACTGCATCGTGTCGTAAATCGCCATCCCGGCCGTGACGACACCGCCCGGGCTGTTGATGTAGAGCAGGATGTCCCGATCGGGGTCTTCCGCCTCCAGGAAGAGCATCTGGGCGATGACGAGGTTGGCGATATTGTCGTCGATCGGGGTCCCGATGAAGATGATGCTGTCCTTGAGCAGGCGCGAAAAAATGTCGTACGCCCGCTCGCCGCGGTTGGTCTGCTCGACCACCATCGGAATCAGCTGCGAATAGGAAGAATGAGCCATGCGAAGAATGCGTCCGCCGGAACGAAAATCGGTTCTCAGATTGTTGTGGGGAGGCTCAGGAGGTCTGCCTTACGTTTGAACGATTGTAGCACGCGACAGCAGGAAATCAATTGTCCGCTCCCGCCGCAGGCCCGAGTACAACCGTCCGATGCCCCCCTCCTTCTCCAGCCGCGCCCTGACCGCTGCCGGCGTGCGCCCGGTGCGTTCGGCATATCGGGCGACCTCGGCATCCACCTCGTCGTTCGAGACCCCGATGCGTTCGCGCCGCGAGACCTCGTCGAGCACCAGCGCGCCGCGCACGGCTTCCGCCGCGGCCTCGCGCTGCTTCTCCCGGAATTCCTCCCAGTTGATGTTCGTCTTCATCGGATCGATCTGCTGATCGATGAGACGTCGCACGAACTCCTCGACGCGCCGATCGATTTCGCGCTCGAGGAGCGCCTGCGGGACGTCGAACGACACACGGCGCGCCAGCTGCTCCATGAGCTCGGCGCGGACGGCGCGTTCGGCCTCGTGCCCGGCTTCGTGCTCGAGATCCTCGCGGATGCGCTGCTTCAGCGCCGCCAGCGAGTCGAAGTCTCCCACGTCCTTCGCGAATTCGTCGTCGGCATCCGGAACGACCCGCTTGCGGACCGCCTTCACGGTGACGTCGTAGCGGACCGTCTTGCCCGCGAGCTCGCCGATCGTGTACTCGGCGGGATACGTGATGTCGAACGACTTCGCTGCGCCGGCGGTCAGTCCGGCCAGCTGCTCGTCGAATCCAGGGGGATTTGCCGGCGCGCCTATGTCCACGGTCACGTTATCGTGTCGGTCAGAGGCCGCTTCCTGGTTATCCGCGGTGTCGGACGCTTCCGCGCCCTCGTCGCCGGTCTTCTGCGCGGTCCGTACGAGATCCAGGAGCACCGAATCGCCGACCTCCGTACCGCGATCGTCGACCGGCTCGTAGCGCGCCGACCGTTCGCGCAGCCGCGACAACGCTTCCTCGACCGCGGCGTCCGTCACGACGACAGGCGCGCGGCGCACCTGAATCGAGCCGTAGTCGCCGGGATCGATCGGCGGGACGGTATCGAACGTCGCCGTGAACTTGAGCGGCTGTCCTTCCTCGACGACGACGTCCTTGATGTCGGGCGCTTCCACCGGCTCGACGCCCTTCTCGCGCAGCGCCTCGTCGACCGCGCGGGGGATGAGGCCGTGCGCCACGTCATGCAGAATCTGATCGCGGAAGCGCTGGCGCACGATCTTCGTGGGCACCTTGCCGGGACGGAAACCCGGAATACGCGCCGCCTTGCTGTAGTCGCGCGAGACCTTGTCGATCTCCGCGTCGACCACGCTGCTGTCGATTTCGACGACCAGGTTCTTTCTGGTGTCGCTCACGTCAATGAACTCTGTTTTCATTCTTTGTCCGGGGGAATATCGCTCGTTCGCAAGCATCCGGCGGGCTCACGGCGCTCCCCCGGACCCCCTGCTCGCTCACTCGCGGGACCCTTGCGCCCCGCTTCGTTCGCCTCGCGGCTCGATCGCCCCCTGCGCGGTGTCGATCGTGTTTGAGGCCCCGGACAATGACCTCAGTATCGGCAGGTCGGGCCCGGAATCGGCCTCGGATCTTCACGGAATTACTACGAATCGTCCGCTGACCCGTCCGCGGGAATCGACGATGTTCCCCCGGATGGCATCCAGGCAAGCCGCAGAACACCCGATGGTACTATGGAACCGGCGTTTCCCGGTAGACACACGCGAAAGTGGCGGAACTGGCAGACGCGCTGGACTTAGGATCCAGTGGCCGGAAGGCCGTGGGGGTTCGACTCCCCCCTTTCGCATTCCGATCGCAAGTGCTCGGTGCTCCGTGCGCGGTGCTCCGTGCGGGGTGCTCGGTGCTCGGTGCCGGGTGCGTAGTGCTGGTGCTCGGTGCTCATGCGCGTGCACAGTGCTCGCGCTGAGTGCGCCGTGCCAGGTGCGCCGTGGTTGGTGCGCAGTGCCTGGTGCGCCGTGCAGCGTCCCGCCTCCCCGCCCCGGGCCTCCCGCGTCCCCGCCCCGCGCCTGCCGGCCCCGCGCCTCCCCGCCCCGCGCCTGCCGGCCCCGCGCCTCCCGGCCCGCCACCCGGCGGCCGACACCCGGCACCCCCACCCGCACAGAGCACCCAGCACCGAGCACGGAGCTCCGAGCACGGAGCACCGCGCACCGAGGCACGGAGCACCCAGCACGGAGCATCGCGCACGGAGCACCGAGCACTGCGCATAGCGCCTGACGAGGTATCGGAGCTTGCTTCGGTGCGTCAGGAGGGATGCATCGATGAAGAATATTGTTACCGCGTTCATTCTTTCGGCCGCGTGCGCGGTCGGGCTTTCGGCCCAGCAATCGTCAACGGACAAGAAACAGAGCGGGCCGGATCAATGGACGAGTCCAATCACGGTGACCGGCTGTCTGCGCGCCGGCCTGACTGCCGGCACGTTCGACCTCACTCACGTGAAGGGAATGCCGGCGGGACACGACACGAACGCAATCGGCACGACCGGAACCTCGGGCTCGAGCGCCACAACGGGTACGACGGATATCAAGAACAAGGACACAATCACGCTCACCTCGGAAGGAAGAGCCGACCTCAGCAAGCATGTCGGCGAGGAAGTGAGCGTCACGGGACGTCTGCCGAAAAAAGACAGCCGGCACATAGCCGAAGGGGCGGCGGGAGACGAGCAGTCCTCGGGCGGCGCCGTCAACGCGGGAGCCCAGCCCTCGGGCATGTCGACCATGACGTCGGGTCACGGCATCGGCGCCGGCGATGCGAGGATGCTCCGTGTTTCCTCGATCCGCAGCATCTCGTCGAGCTGCTCCGACAGCGGCAAGTAGACGTCCAGTGATTCGCCTCTTGGCAGCGACTGTACGCGGCTGAGACGCGAACTGGGTGGTCTCTGCGTCGCCTGCATCTTCCATTGGCCGTCAGCTCGTCCCGGGCGGGCGGCCGCTTTCCTTGGCCTGCTTCCTGCACTCATACGTAGCGCTCGGTTTCTGTCCACTGACGTGGGTGGAGGAGGATGACTTCATGAGGCGTGTGTTCATGGCAACCTGTATTGCGGCAGCCTTCGCGGTCGGGCTCTCCGCACAGCAGACGGCGTCCACGACGGCCCAGTCGGGACGGCAGGGAGGCAAAATGGGCGGTCCGATGACGCTCACCGGCTGCGTGAAAGCGGGTGACACATCGGGTACCTACATGCTCACCAATGTCCATCGGAGTGACATGGGAATGGGCTCCGGTGCGACGACCACCACTGGAGCCGCCAGCACGACCGGCAGCGGCGAGGCTGCGCCTGGCGGCACGGGGACCACGGGTCAGGGAATGGGCCGCGGAATGGGGCAGATCATGCTCAGTGCCGGCGGTGACGTGGATCTGAGCACGCACGTCGGGCACAAGGTCGAAGTGACGGGCACGATCGCCGGCGGCCACAGCGGCATGAGTGGCGGCGCCGCCTCGACCACGGGCACCGGCGGCACCACCACGGCGTCCGGTGCGACCACCACCGCGTCCGGCGCGACCACCACCGCTGGCAGCGGTGCGGGCGCAACGACGACGGCGCAGGGCCAGGGCGGCGGACGCGGCATGCGTACGATGCACGTGACCTCGCTGAAGATGATCTCGGCGGACTGCGGAAGCTAGTCGGCTGGACGCAACGCCAACGTCAGATGGCCAGCGCGGACGGTCCGCCTGGCCATTTT
This sequence comes from Vicinamibacterales bacterium, assembly GCA_035492775.1. GTDB lineage: Bacteria > Acidobacteriota > Vicinamibacteria > Vicinamibacterales > 2-12-FULL-66-21 > DATJFQ01. The sequence continues at coordinate 99,515 of DATJIW010000074.1, read as the reverse complement.
CGTTTGAAGAGGCAGGCAATGGCTCGATCGATGTGGAAGGGTTCGATTGCGTTTGGTCTGGTCAACATCCCGGTGGAGTTGTACAGCGCCGTGCGCGATCACCGGCCGAAGTTCCGGCTGCTCCATGCAAAAGACGAAGCGCCGGTCCGCTACGAACGCGTCTGCCAGACGGAAGGAAAGCCCGTCGCCTGGGAGGACCTGGTGAAAGGCTTCGAATACGCGAAAGGGCAGTTCGTCGTCCTCACGAAAGACGACTTCAAGACGGCGGCGGTCGAGAAGACGAAGACGATCGATATTCTCGACTTCGTCAATCCGGCGCAGGTCGACGAGCGGTATTTCGAAACGCCGTACTATCTGCAGGCGGGCAAGGGCGCGGACCGCGCCTATGCGCTCCTGCGGGAAGCGATCCGCGACTCGGGTCGCATTGGAATCGCGAAGATCATTCTGCGCGATACCCAGCATCTGGCAGCGCTCGAAGCCATCGGCGACGCGCTCGTGCTGACCATGATGCGGTTCTCGGACGAGTTGGCCGATCTTGGCGAGTTCTCGTTTCCCAAGAAAGCCGAGATCCGGACGGCCGAACTGAAGATGGCGCGCCAGCTGGTGGACTCACTTGCCTCGGACTGGAATCCGGACAAGTATACGGATGAGTACCGGGACAACCTGATGCGCGTCATCAACGCGAAAGTCAAGGGAAAGTCGCCCAAACTCCACGAGATGCAGAGCACGCCGCAGGGGGCGGAGGTCGTCGACCTCATGGCCCGCCTTCGCGCATCGCTCGAGGGCAAAAAGTCGTCGCATGCGGGCACCTCGAAGAAGCACGGGGCGTCCAAACATCGGAAACCGGGCGGCCGCAGGAAATCCGCCGCTTAGCGCCGTTGCCTGTGAGGAATCCGTGAGCGCTCACCCTCCGCTCGCCGTCGCTCCGCTCGATCGCGTCTCCGCCGCCGCGTGGTACTTGCGCAACCGCGCGCGGTCGCGTGCGATTTTCGATCTGATCGAGCCATCGGCGTACTATTCCCGTCCGATCGCGTTGCGGAACCCTATCGTGTTCTACGAAGGGCATCTGCCGGCATTCAGCGTAATTGCATTCCTGCGCCGCGGCCTGGGATGTCCGCCGGTCGATGAACGCCTGGAAGCGCTCTTCGCGCGGGGCATCGATCCTGACAGCGTCGACGCCGCAGTGCCGCGAAGCGGGGCCTCCACCCTCTGGCCGTCACGCGACGCAGTGCTCGCGTTTGCGGCGCGATGTGACGAGGCGATCCTCGACGCGCTGGAACACAGCCCGGAGCTGCCGCTCGACGGCCTCTACACGGCACTGGAACACGAGGCCATGCACCAGGAGACGCTTCTCTACATGTGGCATCGGCTGCCGTACGACCAGAAGCGCACCGGTTCGGCGCTCGGGGTTCTGGGTTCAGCGTCCGGCTCGGCGGGCTCGCGCTTCGCGGTTCGCGATCCCGTTCGGGTTCCCGCCGGCGATGCGGTGCTCGGAGCCGATCGCGCGGTCGTGCCGTTCGGGTGGGACAACGAGTTCGAAGCGCACCGCGTGCACGTGCCGGCATTCGAGATCGACGCGTTCCCGGTGACCAACGGCGACTACTTGGAGTTCGTCGAGGCGGGCGGCTACTCGCAGCGGGATCTCTGGTCCGACGAAGGCTGGCGCTGGCTCGATTCGGAGTATGTGCAATACCCCTCGTTCTGGATTCTGGACGACGCGGGTTGGCGTTGGCGTGGGATGTTCGAGACGGTTCCACTGCCGCTCGACACGCCCGTCTACGTGAGCCAGGCCGAGGCGTCCGCCTACGCGCGATGGAAAGGGCGTCGTCTCATGACGGAGCCGGAGTTCCATCGCGCCGCGTACGGTTCACGCGACGGCGTTGCCGCCACCGCACAGGCTCCGGAGGGGTTTTACGATTTCGCGGGATTCGATCCAGTGCCGGTTGGCGCGTTCCCGCCGTCGCCGTTTGGCGCCTTCGATCTCGTTGGAAACGGCTGGGAATGGACGTCTACGGTCTTTGCGCCCTTCGGCGGCTTTGTTCCAATGGCGTCGTACCCTGAGTATTCGGCAGACTTTTTCGACCGGCAGCATTACGTGCTCAAAGGGGCCTCGCCCGCAACGGCCCGGGAACTCGTGCGACCGAGCTTCCGCAACTGGTTCCGCGCCAACTATCCATACGTGTACGCGAAGTTCCGCACGGTACGCTGACAGCTGATTGTCGAAATGACGACGGCGCAGCGTACCTGAAGGCGTCTCTCATGCACCCAACGCACGCGACTCTGGAGCGGACCTCGGCGAACTTCGGCAGCGATGTCCGCCGCGATCTGGCGCTGTCGCCCAAGCAGCTCCAGTCGAAGTATCTGTACGACGATCTTGGATCGTCGCTGTTCGAGGCGATCTGCCGGCTGCCCTGGTATCGGATTACGCGTGCGGAGAGGGGCCTGCTGGAGGCGCACGCTCCCGAGGTCATCGACCTGCTCACGTCATTCGAGCACGGCGCCGAACCGATGTTCGTCGAGCTTGGCTGCGGCAGCGGCGAGAAGCTGGTCATCCTTGCGGATGCGCTCGGCGCCGCCGGCGGCCGCGGTCGCGTGCATCTCATCGACATCTCCCGCCAGGCGCTCGAGCAGTCGACCCGCACGCTCGGCCGGTTCCATCACTGCTCGGTGGTCGGGCACCGCGGCACGTACGAAGTCGGCCTGCGACAGGCGGCGGCAGCACGCACGAACAGCAGCCCGATCCTCGTACTGCTCCTCGGATCGAATATCGGAAACTTCGACGAGCCCGCCGCTCACGAGTTCGTGCGGGGCATTCGCGACGCGCTCGCTCCCGGTGATTTCCTGCTTCTCGGCGCGGACCTCGTGAAGCCGGAGCCCGACTTGATGCTCGCGTACGACGATCCCCTCGGCATCACCGCAGCGTTCAACCGGAATCTGCTCGTTCGCATCAACCGCGAACTTGGCGCGGCGTTCGACCTGGACCGCTTCGCGCACCGCGCAATCTGGAATCGGGAGGTGCAGCGGATCGAGATGCACCTCGAAAGCCTCGTCCCGCAGCGCGTCGTCATTCCGGGCGCCGGCATCACGGCGTCGTTCGAATCGGGCGAACGAATCTGGACCGAGAGCTCCTATAAGTACGTTCCGGAGCAGATTGAAGAGCTTGGCGTCGACGCGGGATTCAGCCTCGCCGAGCAGTGGATCGACCACGAGGCGCGCTTTGCGCTGACGCTGTTCGCACTCTAGCGCGCGGCGACGCTCTACGCGTCCCGCAGTACCTGCGCGGGATCGATCCGGGCAGCGCGGCGCGCGGGCAGCCACGCCGCGAGGGCGCCAATCGTCGCGAGCGTCATCGTCGCGATCAGGAGCGAGGACGCGTCGCGCGGCGCCAGCCCGAAGAGCAAATCGGCGACGAACTTCGACGCCCACAACGAGATCGCCGCGCCCACGGCAACGCCTGCCGTGACGAGCAGCGCGGCGCGTGTCAGCACCAGCCGTACTGCCCCGCCGGGACCTGCACCGAGCGCCATGCGAATCCCGATCTCGGTCCGGCGCCGCGACACTGCATACGACATCACGCCATAGAGTCCCAGTCCTGCGAGAAGGAGGGCGAGGGCGCCGAAAAAGCCGGACAGGATCGCCAGCATTCGTTCCTGGACGGTGAAGTCGCGAACGGTTTCGCGCAGGGGATTGAACGTGAGCGAGACGTCCCGGTCCACCGACCCGATGGCTTCGACGATGCTGCGCGTGAGCAGCGCGGGGGAGCCGGACGCCGCGCGTACGGCGATCTCGACGGAGGGGTTCGGCCGCGCCTGTTGCAGTTGGGCCTGATACATCGTTGGAGGAACGGGATCGCGCAGCGAATCGTAGACGGCGTCGCGCACGAGTCCGATGATTTGCAGCGGCGGCGTGTCCTCGCCCGGACTGGGTTCGTTCCGCACTGTCTGTCCGACAGGATTTGCGCCAGCGAAATACTTCTTCGCGAACGTTTCGTTGACGAGCACCACGTGTGGCGTCGTGCGATCGTCGCGGAGCGTGAAGTCACGTCCGGCAATGATCGGCGTTCCATACGTCGCAAACCATCCCGGACTGACGGCGTTGACATGGACGTCTCGATCCTTCTCGGAAAGCGACAGCCCCGGCGGATTCGCGATGAGCGTGTCCCACTCGCTGTCGCTGAGAGGTGTGACGTTCTGGAGCGACGCCTGTTGCACGCCGGGCACGGCGAGCACCGCCTCGCGCATCCGCTCGTACAGCGCCGCCCGATCCTCTACGGCCCGCGCCGATCGCTGCGCGTTTGCGGCCACGATCAGCACCGGATTCGGGTCGAAGCCGAGGCGTACGTGCGCGAGCGAGGAAAACGTGCGGACGAAGAGCGCGGCGCCGACCACGAGGACCAGCGAGAGCGCCACCTGCGCGATGACGAGCAGGCTGGCCATGCCGAACCGGGACTCGCCGACGATTGAGCGCCCCTGTTCCTTCATCGCTTCCTGCGGCTGCACGCGCGTGGATCGCAACGCGGGCACGATGCCGAAGAGCAGCGCCGTCGAGAACGCGACGCCGGCAGTGAACGCCATCACCCGCCAGTCGAGGCCGGTGTCCAGGGTGATCCGCGATCCGTAGTACGACAGTTCGCTGACGAGCAGCCGCGCCGCCCACTGCGCGAATGCCAGCCCCAGCACCGCCCCCGCTGCCGCGAGAACGACGCTTTCCGTGAGGAGCTGACGCACGATCCTCCACGAGGACGCGCCGAGCGCGACGCGAACGCTCAGTTCGTGTCGCCGCGCACTCGCCCGCGCCAGGAGCAGGTTGGCGATGTTCGCGCACGCGATGAGGAGCACCAGCGCGACGACGCCCATCAGGATGTTCAGGGGATCGCGATAGAGCCGCCCGAGAGAGTTCGGGCCGTTCGCCGCGCCTCTGATGGTGAACGGATCCTTCAGGTAGTTCGGCAGGTCCTGGGGCCGGAAATTCGTCGGAAGCGTCGCCTCGCGAAGCTGCGGCTGGATGGCGCGCACGGCAGCCGTCGCTCGCTCGATCGAGTCGCCGGGCTCGAGACGCGCCATCACACGCAGCCACCACCACGAACGTTCGTCCATCGCGCTCTCCTTCGCCCCGCGAATCAGCGGTTCGGCGGCCAGCGGGATCGCCACGTCGAAGCTGTTCCCCTGATCGACGCCGGTGAAGTCGGGGCCGGTGACGCCGATGATCGTGAATGGCACTCGATCGAGCGAGATGGCTTTGCCGACGGCATCGGCCGAGCCGCCGTAATGCTGCTGCCAGAATCGATAGCTGATGACTGCGACCTGACGCGCGTCGATACCCGTGCCGCGGCGCACGTCGTTCGCGGCGGTGAAGGTCCGTCCCAGGATCGCGGGCACGCCGAGCACGTCGAAGAACGTGCCGCTCGCCATGATGGCCTCGGCGGGCCGCTGCTCGCCGCCCGATGCGAGGTCGAGACGCTGATGGGAATAGGCGAAGGCGCCGTTGAACATCCGCGGTGCGCGCTCGCGCAGCTGCTCCCACAGCGGGTTGCTCCAAGACGTGCGCTGCGGGCCGGTGAGGATCTGCACGAGCTGCTGCGGATCCTTGACCGGCAGCGACCGCAGCATTAGCGCGTTGACAATGGAGAAGATGGCCGTATTGGCGCCGATGCCAAGTGCCAGCGACAGGACGGCGACGGCCGTCACGACCGGTGTCGCAAACAGCGAACGGACTGCGTCTCGAAGGTCGGTCATGGCGATCCTTTGCGCGTTAGACGCGGGGGGCGCGACTCCGGTTGTGCGGTCGGTTGAAAGACACCTACGGATGGAGGGTCGACGCGCCGAAACAGTGCTGCGTGAGCACTATCCGGCGACGTGCCGTTCAACGGGATCAGTGGGGAAAGCCCGACAGGAACGAGGCGGGCCAGCCGATTTGCCGGTGGTGCCGCAACGTGATCGCCGCTCCCCGCCGGCGGACGTTCTGCAGCGATGCCTGCGTGCACGAATGGCGTGTGCGCAGCAGCCCGAGCTACGTGCGTGGGGAGGTCTGGAAGCGCGATCGAGGTATCTGCGGCCGATGCGGATTCAACCTCAAAGAGGCCGAGAGTGCCTGGCGCCGCACGCGTCCTCCAAAGCCTGCGCGGGCCGAGCGGCGCAAGTGGCGGGCGGCGCGTCCGCGCTGGGAAGCCGACCACATCCTGCCGGTCGCGGACGGCGGGGGCGAATGCGGGCTCGAGAACTACCGCCTCCTCTGCCGGGCGTGTCACGTCGTCGTCACCGCGCAGTGGCGCCGCCTCAAAGTCATCGTGCGTGCCGCTCTGACGCGACGCGGATCCCGCGGCGCTTCACCCGCCGCTCATTCCAGCGCATAGCGCGCCGCCGCGCGAGCCACTTCGTCCTTGATCTGCGACGCGAGTGCCGGCGGCGACAACACTTTGGCGAGCGGACCGAACGACAGAATCCAGCTGCGCAGCGCCCAGTCGTTCGTTACGTCCAGTACGACGACGATCCCACCGTCCGGCGCGCCCTTGATCTGCTGCGACGCATGCCATCGGCGCTCACGGATGTAGGGCGCGATCTGCGCGTCGAACGCAATCTCGATCCGCTCGGGAGTACCTTGATTGATTCCCAGTGAATGGGCGAACGTTTCTTCCGGCAGGTCGATGGGCGTGAACCGCTCCTCGTGCAGCGAAATGCCGCGTACGCGTTCGACCGCGAATGTCCGGAACGCCGAGTACTCCGGTACGTACGCCATGAGATACAGGCCGCCCTGCGAGAAAACCAGCCGGTACGGCTCGACGACATAGTCCTTTTCCCGCTGGCTCGAAAGCGAGAAGTACTTCATCGCCGCGCGGCGATGGTGCAGCGTCGCCTCGACGAGTTTCGTGATGTGGTCCCGCTCCGCGCGATCGTCGATACCGCGCGCCGGAGATCCCTTCGCCTGAAATACCAGCGGCAGGCGGTCGAGAAACTGCCGCATACCCGGAGTGAGCGCCGCGCTGAGCTTGTCGAATGCGCTGGATACGTCGCGCTGGAAGGGCGTCGCCGCGAGGCACTCGACCAGCGTCCGGCTGAAATAGAGCGCACTCAGTTCCCCCAGAGTGAATCCCGTATCATCCAGCCGCCGGAACGCCTTCTGTTCGAGCGTCCAGTACCGCTTGCCGTCGATTAGATCGTCGAACAGCGGAAAGCCGGCCGTCTGGAGCGCTTCGAGGTCGCGACGGATGGTGCGGGTGGTGACGCCTGTCTGCTCCGCCAGCTCGTCGATCGTGACCCGGCGCGACGCCTCGAGCTCACGAAGAATGGACCACTGCCGGATGACCTCAGCGTTGCGAGGCATAGGGCAGTGTAGCGCACGGTCTCGATGCGCTCCGGTGGCGTGACCCGCTCTGTCACACCCGCTGCGTAGACTCGGCGGCAGAGGGAATGATGAAACTCAACGGCGCTGTCAGCGCACTTCGCCTGGATTTCGGGCCTGATACACAGCCGGGACACATGGGTCCGCGAAACGGACTGCGTCTCGCTCCGGCACCCGGTCGGCACCACGGGCCGGATAAATACAAGGAACTGGATTTGCGCAGGCGGCGGGCCCAAATCAAGGCTCGCCGTGCTTTGGAACCGGCCTGAAGAAAAGGTTTGACGCTCAGGCCGTCTTTTTCAGCTCGAGCTTACGGACGACGATCCTCGCCGGCCGCTTGGAGTCACATTCATGCCACCAGAGGCCGTCGCGGATCCACCAGCCGTTCTCGCCTTGATCGTCGAACAACGCTCCGCATCGTGCACACACGTCATATTCCAGCTTGGGCATTGCACTACTTCCCCGGGATCCCGAAATGGGAAATTATCCCATTTGTTGGTATGACGCCCTAATCCCATTTCTGGTCTCCCCATGCGCATTACATCCGCGTCATGATCACGCGCGATGCGCATCCTGAAGATCGCGACAACGGGAGGCTCGGCGGTTTCAGTCGGGCACGGCGCCCACTGCCGACAGTTCGTGGAGCAGCAACGGTGCGAGCCAGCGGCTCGCGTCGGGCGTGAAGTGCAAGCCGTCGAACCGCAGCACTAAGCCATCGATGTCCCACGCACAGACCCCGCCCGGGCAGAGCGTATCGGTGATGGATAGGGTGGCCACGCGCGGTACCTGACGTGCGATACGACGGAAGGCTTCGTTGTAGCGGTCCTGGACCGCGTTGTCGCGCACGAGAGCATGACATCGCGGCAGCGACCGTGCGCCCGGAGCGCCGCAGTCGGCCGACAGAATTGGCGGAAGTTCGATGAAAACCAGGTGCGCACCCTGTGACGTGAGCCGGCGCGCCGCATCTGCCAGCGAATTCTCCACGAGCGCCACGTGCTCGGGCGTACCGCCCGGGACGACGCGTCCGTCCGGCAGCGCGGCATCCATGATTTCCCAGCGATCGATCGCGATGATGGTTCGCGGATTCCAATCGACGACGAGACGCTCGAGGCGGCCGGGTGTCGCTTTCTGGCAGCGGGCGTCCATCGGCCGCACGTGGCCCTCGTAGCTGGTGAGCAGCGTCGAAATCCGACAGCCGTTCGCCGCCGCCAGCACATACGTCCAGCGATGCTCGCGTGCGAGCGCCGAGAGGGCGGGATCGAGCGAACGGGCGACCGAGTCGCCGATGAGGGCGACGACGGGAGCGCCCGTCGGCGCGCGATGCCGCAGACACGGGGTATCGCTGTCGCCGGGACAGCCCGCAATTGCGAAGACGCCGGTTTCCGGAGGCATCGGAGTGGCCCACACGGCCGCGCCCGCAATCAGGACGGCCGTCACTGCCGCTGCCGTGGCGAACCTCGGCACGGACGAGCGCACCCACGGCATTCGGCCGCGGCGGACCGGCTCCTCCAGGAGGTAGAACGAGCCTGCTGCGAGCGCAAATGTTGCGCCGACGCGTATGAGGTTCAGACCCATGGAGCCGGGAAGCCACTTCAGCACGGCGGGCACTGAACCGATCGCCAGGATTACCGGCCAGTGCCATAGATAAAGTCCATACGAAATCTGCCCGGTCCATCGCATGGGCGGCAGAGAGAGGCTGCGCGCCACGACGCCGCCCGGCGCAGACTCGATGCTCCAGATGAGCGCCGCGGTCGACATCGCCACTGCGGCCGAGAGGCCGAAATAGTAGGCGGCGCTGCGTCCGTCGAGCCAGAAGAACCCACCGAGGAGCGCAAGTCCACCTGCCGCAGCCGCGAGGCGCGCCGCCAGGACGCTCTCTGCGGGCCGCGGCGAGGCCGATCCAGCGAACGCCGCCAGCAGCGCGCCAATCAGCAGTTCGTGCATGCGCGTATCGGTGCCGTAATAACTCCGGGATGGATCTCCCGCGTTGAACAGCCACATCGAGACTGCAACAGAGCCGACGATTCCGGCCATGCAGAGAATCGCAAGGGCGCGGCGCCCTCGGGGGCAGGCGACCAGCAGGATTACCGGCCACAAAAGGTAGAACTGTTCTTCGATCGCGAGCGACCAGGTGTGGCGCAGTGGCGATGCCGACGTGAACTGGGAGAAGTAACTCTGATCGCTCGCGATGAAATGCCAGTTCGCGCCGTAGAACAGCGTCCACAGGATGTCGTGCCGTCGCCACCCCAGCTCGAACGGCGGCGCGGTGAGGGCGACATGCAGCGTCACGAACAGCAGCACGAGAAACAGGCCCGGCAGCAGACGGCGAGCCCGCCGGAACCAGAACGCCTTCAGGTTGATCCGGCAGGCCGCCTCGTACTCGAGCAGGAGAAGCGTGGTGATCAGATACCCCGAAAGAACGAAGAAGATGTCGACCCCGAGAAAGCCGCCCGGCAGCCAGGTGTACCCCAGGTGGTACCCGATCACCGCGAGCACCGCGACGGCGCGAACGCCGTCGAGCGCGGGACGGTAGCCAAAGCTGGACGCAGGTTCGAACACGCGGCGCTGATTGTATGGCGCTCACCGACACGGCGCGATACGCCATAATTGCCGCAATGCGCATCACCCGTCTCGATCTCCATCAAGTCCGCTATCAGCTCACGCAGCGCGACTATGCCTGGTCTGGCGGGCACGTCGTGCAGGGATTTCTCTCCAGCATTCTGAAGATCACGACGGACGAGGGGCTGATCGGCTTCAGCGAGGTGTGTCCGCTTGGTTCCGGCTACATGGAAGCCTTTGCCGCCGGAGTGCCATCGGGCATAGCCGAGCTCGGCCCTCAATTGCTCGGTCAGGATCCGACGCGCATTCGTGCGATCAACGCGCTCATGGACAACCGCCTGGGCGGGCACAACTACGTGAAATCTGCCGTTGACATCGCGTGCTGGGACATCTTCGGCAAGGCATCGGGGCAGCCGGTCGCGGCGCTGCTCGGCGGACGCAACGAGGATTTCCATCTGTATCGCGCCATATCCCAGGGTACGCCGGAGCAGATGGCCACCGACGTCTCCAAGTATCGAAGCGAGGGTTATCGCCGGTTTCAGCTCAAGGTCGGATCCGATCCCGACGATGACATCGCTCGGATCGACGCGGTGCTCGACGTCGTCGAGTCCGGCGACGTGGTCATTGCCGACGCGAACACCGGCTGGCTCCCGCACCAGGCGATCCGCGTCGTCCACGCGCTCCGCCATAGGGACTATTACGTGGAGCAGCCCTGCGCGACGCTGGCCGAATGCCTGGCTGTGCGATCGCGAGCCCCGCAACCACTGGTCCTGGACGAGGTCATCACCGGTGTGCCGGCGCTGATCCAGGCGTACGAGCAGCGCGCGATGGACGTCGTCAACATCAAGATCTCGCGCGTCGGGGGACTGACGAAGGCGAAACAGGTGCGCGATCTCTGCGAAACGCTCGGCATCGCGATGACGCTCGAAGATTCGTGGGGCGGCGACATCACGACGGCGGCGATCGCGCATTTCGCCGGCAGCACGCGCCCCGAGTTCCTGTTCTCGTCGACGGACTTCAACAGTTACAACGACACGTCGCTTGCCCACGACGCACCGAGGCGGCAGAACGGACGGCTCCGGGTTCCGTCCGGTCCCGGCCTCGGCATCACCGTTGCCGAGGAGAAGCTCGGAAAGCCGGTCGTATCGATCGCCTGATACTGCGTCCGGATCAACGGCAGGTATTCGATCGATTTGCGGAGCGTCGTCCATGAAGTACAGATTCATCGTTGCATTGGGAACTTTTGCCGCGACGCTGGCAGTGCCTCTGCGCGGCACGTCGAAGCCACTGATTTCCTCCGGGTCGCTCGACGGTCACATCGTCGTCGATGGCGATCAAAGCGATTGGCGGGGATCACTCCAGCCGTTCGGCGAAGCGCCATTTTCGGTTCAGGCGGTCAACGACGGGCAGGACCTGTATCTCCGGCTGACCGCGTCGACGCCCGAGGTGCGTCGCGAAATCACACGGTTCGGTCTTACTGTCTGGTTCGATCCGAAAGGCGGGAGCAACAAGACATTCGGAATCCGGTATCCGGTGGTCGAGGAGCCTTTCGACGAATACCAGAACGAACGACACGGCGGATCTCACGGCGGCGGCGGCAGCGGAACGGGAAGCACCAGCGGCGAACGGCCGCACCCGCCAGAGGGTGCCGCCGAGAATGACTCGCAGCCCGACGGGAGCGATCGTGTGGACGTGCTCGGCCCTGGCAAACACGACGCCCGGAGTTCGACACGGGATCATCTCGAAGGTGTCGCCGTTGCGATGCGCGTGAACCAGGGAACGCTATCGTACGAACTGAAGGTGCCGCTCAAGACCGGAGAAGGGCGTCCCTATGCGATTGGCACGTCGGCGGGAAAGAGCATCGGCATCGGGTTCGAGACTCCGAAAGTGAACCCTCCCGCGAGCGCCAGCCGTGGTGGATATGGCGGTGGGGGCGGCGGATATGGGGGAGGCGGATACGGTCGTGGCGGCTACGGCGGTCATCGCGGGGGCGGAGGCCGCGGCGAGCAGAGCCATACCGGTGAAGCACCGAAGCCGTTGAGGGCGTGGGGCACGGTTGCGCTCCACGAGTAGGGCCCGGCCTGCGCGCACCGCGCGCGATCTCAGTTGCGCGGCGCCGGTTCGGTTGTGATCGAGCGAACGCTGTCGTCCGCCGCCAGGCGTTCGAGCATCGTGACCGGCATCAAGGCGACGACCGTTTGCTGCTGACCTGATGTGGAGATGACACGGCCGCCCAGCGCGTTGATCTTCCGCTTCAACGGATCGGTCATCTGCGCGTGGAGCCGGACGAGCGCACGGCCGTGCCGATCCACCTTTACCCCTGTCGTGCCTGACTGGGCGCGCCGCGCGTCGCCGCGGCGGCGATAGATTTCCTTCATCAACGGCTGGCTGATCTTCTGCTGAGCGGCCGCGGTGCGGGCCTGCGAATCGGAGATGGAGATCCGCTGCGCGCGCAGCGCAGGTACCGCGAGGAAGACGGCGATCGCGGCGCTGCAGACGATGAACGCAGCCGCACGGGCGGTTCTCACAATGACTCCTTTTTAGAAGGGAGCTGAATTTGGGATCGTATCACGGGTTCGGAAAGTGCCCGAAAACGGGTAGACTTCCTCGACCTTGACCCCGATTGGCGTTGGCCGGCGCGGCCGGCCTGACGGGTGCGCCGCCCGCGGTGGGCGGTCTGGTCCGGCGGCTCTTCGTTATGGTTCTCTTCTTCGCCTTTACCTGGCTGGTCGCGTCTCTTTCCGTTCCACAAGCCGCGTCTCCCGAATGTGCGACCCGGGATACGTGTCGCGCGCAGGCGCTCATCGCAGAGGCCGCGGGCGATTTCGAGCGCTTCCACGACCTGTCCTGGCGCGCCGTGCAGAAGGGAAAGGGCAACGATCCCGAGCTGATGGTCATGCTCGCGCGCGCCATGGCGTTGAGCGGGCGTCCCGGCGACGCGATCGTCATGCTGTCGCGCCTGGCGGACATGGGGGTGAAGGTCGACGCGTCAGGCGAGGAGTTTCGCGTCGTCCGGACGCTCAAGGAGTGGCCTGATGTGGAGGCTAAACTCGCGGCGCTGAACAGTCCTGTCGTCACGGACGCGGCGCCCCCTGCAGCACCCGCCGCAGCACCGCCGTCGCCTCCGGCGGCATCCGCTCCGCCGGAGCCGCGGAGTGCGGCGCGCGAGTCCAGAACCGAAGCAACGGCGGCGCCGGAATCGGGATTCTCATTCTCCGCTCCCGACACGGCGACGTCGGGGCTCGCATACGACGCCGTCTCGCGGCGGTTTCTCGTGAGCGATCGACACGCCGGCAAGCTGATGGTCATCGACGAGGTGTCTCACCACGTCGTACCGCTCGTGAGCGCGGCCGGAGCCGGCTTTTACAACGACGTGGCCGCCTTCCGCATCGACGCGCGGCGCGGAGACCTGTGGGTCGTCAGCTCGCAGACGCAAGACGATCACGACGAGTCCGTACTGCACAAGCTGCAGCTCGTTTCAGGGCGGCCGATCTTCGAAGTGAAGCCGGAATCGCTCGGGGACGTGAGGCTCGTCGACGTTTCGGTCGACGACAGCGGTACCGTCTACGCCCTCGATGCAGCCGGAGACAGAATCCTGCGGCTGCGTGCCGGAAGCCGGGCGCTCGAGCTGGTCGCCGCGATCAAAGTCGATGGGCCAACGGCATTCGATGTGATCGACGAGCGGACCGCGTTCGTCGCTGGCTCTGCCGGGGTATCGCGTGTCGATCTCGCAAGCGGAAAGGCGACGCTCCTCGACGCGAAAGATCCGCTCACCGGCGTCACGGCCGTGGATGCACACGGCCGCTCCGTGTATCTGCTTCAGCAGAGCTCCGAGGGCGGCCATCTCGTCCGCTGTAAGCTGGACCGAAACGAACGCGGCCTCACGTCGGTCACCACGGTGGATGTTGCCACTGCAATTGGGCGGTCAGGCGACAGGCTCTACTACGTGGCGGCGCCGGGCACGATCAAATCGATCCGCGAAAGGCCGTAATCCAGTCGTCCCGGGTTGGCGCGGAAGCTGCACCCTCCCCGGGCCGTGCCGCTGAACGCGATTCTCAACGCCCGCGAGCAGGCGCTCCTTCGCGAAGAGCGCCGCATTTTGAACGACCTTCGGTCGGCGCTCGTCCGGCTTGGCATTTCCGACGAAAACATCGCGCCCCTCGAGCAGGCGATCGATCAGCTCGACGATCTGTTTCTGCTGGTCGTGGTGGGAGAGTTCAATGCCGGCAAGAGCGCGTTCATCAACGCTCTTGCGGGCGAGCCCTTGATGGAAGAAGGGGTGACGCCGACAACCGCCCGCGTGACGCCCGTGCGCTGGGAGGACATTCTCATCGTCGACACGCCTGGGACCAATGCCGTGATCCGGGAGCACGAGCAGCTCACCGCGGAGTACGTCCCGCGCGCCGATCTCGTGCTCTTCGTCACGTCCGCGGATCGTCCTTTCACGGAAACTGAACGTGTCTTTCTCGAGCAGATCCGCGACTGGGGCAAGAAAATCATCATCGTCATCAACAAGGTCGACATCCTCGCGAGTGACCGCGAGCGCGCCGACGTCCGCGCGTACGTGTCAGACAACGCGCGACGGCTCCTGGGCGTGACGCCCGAAATCTTTCTCGTGAGCGCGCGCTCTGCCTCCCGCGCGAAGCACGGCGAGCCGCACTTGTGGCAGGAAAGCGGGTTCGAGCCGCTCGAGCAGTACGTCCGGACGACGCTGGATCAGGCGTCGCGAACGAAGCTGAAGCTCCTGAATCCCATCGGGGTCGGCGCTGCGCTGGCCGATCGCTATGCGAAGGTCGTTCGCGAGCGCCTGCAGCTCCTGGAGGAGGATTTCCGCCTGCTGGACGACGTCGAACGGCAGCGCGTGGCGTACAAAGCGGATCTGACGAAACAGTTCGAGTCGCGGATCGCCGCCGTGGACAACGTGCTTCTGGAGATGGAGCGCCGCGGCCACGAGTACTTCGACGACACGATGCGGATCGGCCGCGTGTTCGACCTGTTGAACCGTTCGCGCGTGCAGGAAGGATTCGAGCGCCAGGTAATCGCGGACGCACCGCAACAGATCGAGCGACGCGTCAACGAGCTGGCGGACTGGCTCGTCGAGTCGGATTTCCAGCAGTGGCAACGTGTCGTCGGTCACCTCGGCGAGCGCCGCCGCGAGTTCCGGGGACGGATTCTCGGCCTTTCGGCGGACGAAGCCGACGCGCGTCCGTTCCATCAGGAGCGTCGCCGCCTGGTCGAGGCCGTGAGCGCAGCCGCTCAGCGCGTCGTCGACAGCTACGACCGCCGCCGCGAGGCGAGCGCCCTTGCGGACGGCGCCCGCAACGCGGTGGCGGCCGCTGCGGCGGCCGGTGCTGGAGCGGTGGGCCTCGGTACGATCGTGACGATCGCGGCGACGACGGCTGCGGCCGATGCAACGGGCATCATCCTCGCCAGCGTCATCGCCGCACTCGGGTTCTTCGTCATCCCGGCGAAGCGATCGCGCGCGAAGGCGGAGATGCGCGCGAAGATCGCCGCCGTCCGCGAGCGGCTGTCGCGTGCGCTCCACGACCAGTTCAGCGCCGCGATCGGCCGGAGCTCCGAGCGGCTCGCCGATGCGATTGCGCCGTACAGCCGCTTCATCCGCGGCGAAGCCGAGATGCTGCGCGAAACGCAGGCGCGGATGAAGGACCTCGACGCACAGTTGGCGTCGCTCCGGCAGCAGATCGACGCTCTCGCGGCGTGATCCGCACGGCGGTACCTGACCCATTCGAGCTACGAAGCCCGGAGCACTCCGCGCGAAGCGCGGTCGATGTGCTATCGTGCGAAGCACAGCCGCGTGCGCGGCTGGTCCGGAGACCCGGCATGGAGACCGGGAATGACGATGATGAAGCCTGCCACTCTGTTTTCCGCCATCACGCTCGTCGAATCGGCCGCGGCCGAAGTGCGGCTCGATGCGGCGCGCGCGTTCGTCGAGCGCCACATGCCGCACGGCGACGTGCTGATCGTCGCTGCGTCTCGCGGCGCCGCCGACGATCTCGCCCGTGGTATTGCTGCGCGCAGCGGCGCCACGGTGGGCATCCATCGTTTCAGCCTGACGCAGGTCGCCGCCCGCATCGCATCGCCTGCGCTTGCGGCACAAGGCGTCGCGCCGTCGTCACCCCTCGGCCGTGAGGCCGTAGCTGCGCGTGCGGCGTTCGATGCGGCGCGCGACGGCGCGCTCCGCTACTTCGCGCCGGTTTCGACGACGCCGGGTTTTTCGCGCGCGCTCGCGCGTACGCTCGGCGAACTGCGTCTCGCGGATGTCAGCGCCGATCGGCTGCGCGGCCTCGCGTTGAGTGGGCCGGATCTCGCTGAATTGCTCGATCGCTTCGACGATCAGTTCCGCACCGCCTCGGCCAGCGACCGCGCGACGCTCTTCGACACGGCCGCGCGCGCGATCGCCGAAGCGCCCGACGTGTATCGCACGGCGCCGCTCCTGCTGCTGGATGTCGCTCCGGATTCCGCCGTGGAGTTCGCGTTCGTGCATGCGCTGATTTCCGCCGGACCATCGCCCGAGGGACGGGCCGTGCTCGTCACCGTTCCGTTCGGCGACGTCGCGACACTGGACCGCATGGCTGCCATCGGCGTCGAGCCGGACGTGGTCGAACAGAGCGCGGATACGGACCTTGCGATGCTGCGGCGGCACCTGTTTGCCGACACGCATCCGCCGCTGCGCGAGCCGCGCGGCGATGTCACGCTGTTTTCCGCTCCCGGCGAAGGACGCGAGTGCGTCGAGATCGCGCGGCGAATCCTGGCCGAAGCGCATGCCGGGGTCCCGTTCGATGAAATCGGTGTGTTCCTGCGGGCGCCTGCCAGCTATCTGGGCCTGCTGGAGCACACGTTTTCGCGCGCCGGCATTCCTGCGTACTTCGAACGCGGCACCCGGCGGCCGCATCCGGCCGGACGCGCGTTCCTCGCGTTGCTGGCCTGCGCGAGCGAAAAGCTGTCCGCGCGGCGATTCGACGAATACCTGTCGCTCGCCCAGGTTCCCTCTCTCGTCGACACGCCGCGGACGTTCGAGTTCGTCGTTCCCGACGACGAGGAGCTCGCGCTCTCCGGCATCGCGGAGGGCACTGACGTCGACCGGCCGGCTGCCGACAACGAGGCGTCAGCCGAAGCGTCCACAGCCGGGGAGGAAGAGGCGGTGGTCCACGGCTCGTTACGAGCGCCGTGGAAATGGGAAACGCTGATCGTCGAGTCCGCCGTGATCGGTGGTGATCCCGCACGATGGTATCGGCGTTTGAACGGACTGGCCAACGACTATCAGCTGCGTCTTGCGGCCGAACGGCGGGACGATCCGGACTCCCCTCACGCCGCCCGTCTGGAGCGCGATTTGCGGAATCTGAATCATCTCCGTGCTTTCGCGCTTCCGTTGATCGACCGCCTCGCGGCGTGGCCCGACACCGCGAGCTGGGGAGAATGGCTGGATCGGTTCGCCGAGCTCGCGCCCGCGGTGCTGCGTCATCCCGAACGAGTCCTGCGCGTCATCGCACAGCTGCGGCCGATGGCGGCGATCGGTCCCGTGGCGCTCGAGGAGGCTCGCGCGGTGATTGCCGAGCGGCTGCTTGC
Organism: Vicinamibacterales bacterium; assembly: GCA_035492775.1. GTDB lineage: Bacteria > Acidobacteriota > Vicinamibacteria > Vicinamibacterales > 2-12-FULL-66-21 > DATJFQ01. The sequence continues at coordinate 82,031 of DATJIW010000074.1, read as the reverse complement.
GCTCGAAGAGGATCCGCCCAGGAGCCGCTACGGGCGCGTGTTCGTGGCGTCGCCGCATCAGGCGCGCGGCCGCGCCTTCCGCGTCGTGTTCGTCGCCGGCCTGGCGGAGCGGATGTTTCCCCAGCGTCCGCACGAGGATCCGATGCTGCTCGACGGCGAGATGCGGGAGCCGCTTGCCAGCGGGCTCCCGGTCCAGGCGGATCGTGCGCGCGCCGAACGCCTGTTGCTGCGGCTGGTGGTTGGCGCGGCGACCGAGCGCCTGTGGCTCTCGTATCCCCGCATGGACGTCGCCGATTCCAGACCGCGCGTCCCGAGCTTCTACGTGCTCGATGTCATGCGCGCGATCACCGGACGGATCCCGCGCCACGAGAAACTGCGCGAGAACGCGGCGGAGCAGGGCGGCGCCAGCCTGGCCTGGCCCGCTCCGTCGCGGCCGGACCGCGCGATCGACGACCTCGAGCACGACCTCTCGGTACTTAAGCAGCTGATGAACGTGGAACCGCGCGCGTCAGTGCGTGGCCAGGCGCACTATCTGCTGAAATTGAACGAGGCGCTGCGCCGTTCGGTCACCGCCCGGTGGGCGCGCGGCCGTTCGCTGTGGAGTCAGTGGGACGGCATCACGCGCGTCACGGGGATGACCAGGCCCATGCTGGATGCACAGCGGTTGACCGCGCGACCGTACTCGCTGTCCGCGTTGCAGAAGTTCGCATCGTGTCCGTATCAGTTCCTGCTCGCCGCGATCTACCGGCTGCAGCCGCCGGGGAATGTCGAGCCACTCCAGAAACTCGATCCGCTGATGCGCGGTTCGATTTTTCACGAGGCGCAGGCCGAATTTTTTCGCGCACTGAAACGCGACGGCCGGCTGCCCCTGCACGCGACGGATCTCCCGGACGCGATAGTGACCCTCGACGCCGTCCTGCTGCGCGTCGCCGCCGAGTACGAAGAAAAGCTCGCGCCGGCCATCGAGCGCGTGTGGCGCGACGAGATCCAGGACATTTCGCGCGACCTGCACGTATGGGTCCGCCGCCTGGCACAGACCGAAGGCTGGATTCCCGAGTACTTCGAGTACGCGTTCGGCCTGCCGGGCGACGAGGGGCGCGATCCCGCGAGCCGCGAACAGCCGGTCGTAATCGATGGCCGGTTCCTGCTGCGCGGCTCCGTCGATTTGATCGAGCGGCGGGCCGATGGCGCCGCCCACCGGGTGACCGACCACAAGACCGGCCGCAACCGGACCACGTGGAAAACGGTGATCGGCGGCGGAGCCATCCTGCAGCCCGTGCTGTACAGCATGGCCGTGGAGCAGGCGCTCGGGGTCCCGATCGCCTCAGGCCGCCTGTCGTACTGCACGTCGGCCGGCGGCTTCGTCGACCATGACATCCCGATCAACGACGCGAACCGCCGCAGCGGGATCGAAGCGCTCGAGATCGTGGATCGCGCCGTCGAACTCGGATTCCTGCCTGCCGCGCCATCCGAACGCGCGTGCGCGTGGTGCGACTTCCGCCCCGTGTGCGGCCCGGACCAGTACGAACGCATCCGGCGCAAGGCTCCCGAGAAACTCGGCGACCTCGAGGCGCTGCGCGAACGCCCATGACACGCCCACCAGCTCCTGACGGTCTGCTCGACGCCGCTGCGCGGGACGCGATCGCGAACGCACTCGACGACACGCTCGTCGTCGAAGCCGCCGCGGGAACCGGCAAGACCACCGAACTGGTGAAACGGATAGTGGCGACCATTTCGACCGGCCGCGCGCAGGTCCGGAGCATCGTCGCGGTCACGTTCACGGAAAAGGCCGCCGGCGAGCTGAAGCTGCGGCTGCGCGAAGCGCTGGACGATGCGAGGGCGCGCGCGACGGCAGACGACGAGAGGGATCGGCTCAACGAAGCCCTGCGTTCGCTCGAGGAGGCCGCCGTCAGCACCATCCACGGCTTCTGTGCCGAGCTGCTGCGCGAACGTCCCGTCGAAGCGCGGATCGATCCGCTCTTTTCGGTCCTCGCCGAGGACCAGGCGGAGCGGCTCTTCGGCGACGCCTTCGGTGCGTGGATCCAGGAACAGCTTCGCGAGCCGCCCGAGGGCGTTCGGCGCGCGCTGCGACGGTCGGTGTGGCAGGGGTACGGACAGTCCTCGCGCGAAGATACGCCCATCGATCGGTTGCGGCGCGCGGCGTGGGACCTCGCCGGATGGCGTGATTTCCGCGCAGAGTGGACCCGGCCGCCATTCGATCGCGACGCCCGCGTGCTCGCACTGCTCGATCGGTTACACGCGTTCGCCGATCTGACCGACGGCCCGTCGTACGCGAGAGATCCGATCTACCTCGATAGCGCCGCGGCCCGCCATCTCAGCATCGAGATCCGTGGCTCGGCCGATGCCCTTGGCTTCGAGCCTTCCGGGCCCGATGGCCCGCCGGTGGATGCGATCGATGCGTGGGAAGCGCGCCTGGTGGACTTGTCGCGCGACCGCGCGTTGGCGAAAGCGCGACACGGACGCGGTCCCGGGTACAAGCCTGGCGTGCAACGCGCTGCCGTCGCCGCGGCGCTGGACGCGTTTCGCAATGAGCTCGACGCGTTCCGCATGGACGCCGACGCGGATCTCGCCGCAGCGCTCCAGCGCGAGCTGCGCGGCGCGATCGACCGGTACGAGCGCATCAAGGCGCTGAGCGGCGCGCTCGACTTCCTCGACCTCCTGCTGACCGCACGCGATCTCGTGCGTGACAACCCCGGCGTGCGTCACGGCTTCCAGGAGCGGTTCACGCACATCTTCGTCGACGAGTTCCAGGACACCGATCCCCTCCAGGCCGAGATTCTGATGCTGCTCGCCGCCGACGATCCGGCCGTATCCGAGTGGCGCAACGCGGTGCCGAAGCCGGGCCGCCTCTTCATCGTCGGGGACCCCAAGCAGTCGATCTATCGGTTCCGCCGCGCCGACGTCGGCACGTATCAGGACGTCTGCGAGCGTCTGAAGCGCCTCGGCGCGCGAACCGTTCATTTGACGACGAGCTTTCGAAGCGTGCCGGAAATTCAGGCGTGCGTCAACGCCGCGTTCGCGCCCGTCATGACCGGTGACACCGCCACGCTCCAGGCGACGTACGTTCCGCTCTCGCCGAGCCGCAGAGCGATTCGCTCCCAGCCTGCTGTCGTCGCGCTTCCGGTGCCCGAGCCGTACGGCACGAAGAACGTGTCGGCTGTCGCCATCGAGAAATCACTGCCCGACGCCGTGGGGGCGTTCATTTCGTGGCTCGTGTCGGACAGTGGATGGCAGGTGGAGGCGAGAGGCGGTGTGCGGCCCGTCCAGGCGAAGGATGTCTGTATTCTGTTCCGCCGTTTTCTCAGCTTCGGTCATGACATGACACTGCCGTACGTGCGCGCGCTCGAGGCGAGAAGCGTCCCGCATGTGCTCGTCGGCGGCAAGACCTTCCACGACCGCGAAGAGGTGGAGGCCGTGCGCGCAGCGCTGGCCGCCATCGAATGGCCGGACGAAGAGCTCTCGGTATTCGCCACGCTGCGCGGTCCGCTCTTTTCGATCGGCGACGAGGAACTTCTGGAGTGGAAGCAGCGATTCTTCGCATTCCATCCGTTCCGGCTTCCGCAGGAACCGCTGCCGGCGCATCTGCAGCCCGTCTCGGAGGCTCTTCGCCTCCTGCAGCGGCTGCACCGCCGCCGCAATTACCGTCCCGTCGCGGAGACATTGCAGGAGGTCCTCGATGCGACGCGCGCGCACGTCGGCCTCGTGCTGCGGACGGGCGGCGACCAGGCCCTGGCGAACGTGCTGCACATCGCGGAACTCGCGCGCCAGTACGAGGCCTCAGGCGGACTGTCGTTCCGTGGTTTCGTCGAGGAGCTGCGGCTCGCATCCGAGGACGCGCAGGCGGCCGAAGCACCGATCCTCGAAGAGGACAGCGACGGCGTACGGATCATGACCGTGCACAAGGCGAAAGGCCTCGAGTTTCCGGTCGTCGTCCTGGCCGATCTCACGTGCCGCCTCTCGCGAGCCGATGCAGGCCGCTGGATCGACGCTGCCGCGAACCGGTGCGCGCTCAGGCTGGGCCCGTGGTCGCCGTCCGACCTGCTGCTCCACAACGCGGAGGAAGCGGCGCGCGACATCGCGGAGGGGGAGCGCCTCGCCTATGTGGCGGCGACGCGCGCTCGAGACGTGCTCGTCGTTCCGGTAATCGGCGACTGCCTGTACGACGGCGGCTGGCTCGATCCGCTGATGCCGGCGATCTATCCGCCCGAGAACGTCCGGCGGACACCGTCGAAAGCGATCGGTTGCCCTGTCTTCAAGTCGGCGGACTCGGTGCTCGGCCGGCCGGGCGACGATCCGGCGTCGCCGCTGACCGTCGCGCCAGGGCGATTCGAATTCGATGGATATGCCGTGACATGGTTCGATCCGCGCGCGTTGCCGCTCGGCGCGGTTTCGTCGTTCGGACTCGTACGCGACGATCTCATCGTCAAGGACGGAGACATGTTCGCCGTCGAGGAACGTCTCGCCGACTACGAACGATGGCGCGCCGCGCGTGAAGCGGCGCTGCGACAGGGCGCGCGCGAGAGCGTCAGATTTCAGACAGCCACGGCGTGGGCCGCCGCGGCCGCCAACGCGGGGCTCGACGAAGCGCTGACGGACCGGTCGTTCGGCGCGGTGGAAATCGCGGAAATCCCACGGCCGTCCAATCGTCCGCGGGGACCGCGGTTCGGCACGCTGGTCCACGCGATTCTTGCCACCGTGGCGCTCGACGCGGACGAGACCACGATTTCGCGTACGGCTGAGACGCACGGACGGATCATCGATGCGCCGGCGGTCGAGGTCGCCTCCGCCGTGCAGGTCGCGCGCGACGTGCTGCGCCACGACATCATGGCGCGCGCACGCCAGGCTGCCCACGTCCGCCGCGAAACTCCGGTGTCGTGGATCCAGGAAGACGGCGTGCTAATCGAAGGGGTGCTCGATCTCGCGTTCGACGAAGGGGCCCGCACGATCGTCGTCGACTTCAAGACCGATCACGAGCTGTCCACCGGCGAGGCGCGATATCGCGCTCAGGTGCAGCAGTATGTTCAGGCCGTCGCCCGTGCAACGGGGCGGGAGACTCGGGGGATCCTGTTTCGCGTCTGATTCGTGGACGCTGCAGCTCCACTTTCGCAGCCTCCGATTAGTCGAGTTGACTCCTCACGAATCAACGGCCTTTGCGGGACTAGCTCCTTGCGTAAATGGCACTTGCGAGATTGTCTAGTCGAGCCAGTTCGGCAGAGCTGCACACGGCGGGCGGCGTGTTATGCTGCTTGGCGTCAGGTTAGAGGACGTCCCGCCGCTAAGTCCAGCTACGAGCCTTCCTCCAACAATGTAAATCGATGGGACGGACGTGACAGTCCGCCATCCAGAGTCCCCGTAAAACCGGGGCAGGAGTGTATGCAGCATGGCTCGGAAACTTTTCGTGGGCAATCTCCCGTTCAGCACGGGCGAACAGGATCTGCAGGATCTATTCGCGCAGGCCGGCCAGGTCGAGTCCGTCACCGTTATGCGCGACCAGATGACGGGCCGCGCCCGCGGCTTCGCATTCGTGGAGATGGCCAGCGACGATGACGCGCAGCGTGCGATCCAGCAGTTCAACGATTACTCGTTGGGCGGCCGGAATCTCACGGTGAACGAGGCGCGCCCGAAGACGGAGCGGTCAGGCGGCGGCTTCGGCGGAGGCGGTGGCCGCGGCTTCGGCGGCGGCGGCGGACGCGGCGGCGGCGGCGGGAACAATCGCCGCGAACCGCGGTGGTAAGGTCGAACCGCTGACAGCGCGGTCAGACTTACGGTTACCCGACAACAGCGAATCGCCCTGCTCGACGCTCTCGAGCAAAGGGTCAAGCAGTTCCGCCGGAACGAGGCCATCTGGCCGTTCCGGCGGCCCCACGAACCGATCGACCTCTCCTCCCTGATTCCACCCGATCTCGGCACCATTTCTGTTTCCGCGGCGGCGCAGGCCTTGCGGTCGAGAACCGTGCTGGAGATGTCCTGGGCTGACGGCGGCGTCTGGGAAGCCTGGGCGTCGACGCTCGCCTCCGGTATTCACGTTTATTGCGACACCGACGGTACCGAGCAGAGGGTGCTCGCGTCCGCGAAACGCGGGAGCGCGATGGAGGCGGATCGGTTCTTTCTCGAGCTCCTCGCCGAGTCGCGAGGACACCATTTCGGAATCGAGATGTCCGGCGGTGCGCCCGCCCGCATTCGCACGAACATCGACGACCGCGGTTTCATCGCCGACGCGTTCGTCGAACTGCTGGAGGGAACCGAAGCGGCCGCCGACGTGTCCGCCTTTTCGGATGGTTCGTCGTCGAGCGATTTCCGCGAGGATGTCAAACGGTGGTTGTCGGCCGTGCTCGTGGCCCCGCCGCCGTCGCCGCGCTCTCGGCGGTATCCGCGCCTGCGGGACGAGGTCTAGGCCCGCTGTCGGATTACAAATATCGAAAGCAGCAGGGGCACGATTCTTCGTGAAGCGGCTCGTCCGTCGTGGTACCCTTTTGGGAACCGTTCAGGAATTTCGACCCCCGGCCATTCCCTGCGAGATGGCTCAGGAGAGAGGCGTATGGCGACGACTGCGCGCGCTCGCCTGTCCAATTCAATCCTCAGTTACGGCATCTTTGCGATAGCTGCCTTCAGCGGGGCCCTGGTGCTGTACCGGGCCGTGCCGAATCCGCTCGCGAAGATGGAGCTGCTCGCGTGCTGGACGATCGTGTGCCTCATCAGCTTGCGGACGGCGCGGCGGCTCCGGCTCGAGGTCGACCGTTGTCGCGTCGCGCGCGCGGACTCGATGCAGTCAGCCCGGCTGTCGCAGCTGACGTCGGCGTTGTCGCACGCCCGCACCCAGTCCGCCGCCATCGAAGCCGCCCTCCAGGAGCCGCTGCACGCGCTGCACGCCGATGCCGGGATGGTCCTCCTCGTCGACCGCGACGGCACGCTCGTGTCCATCCAGCGCGCAGTGGGCTACTCGGAAGAAGAACTCGCCGAGCGGGATCCGACGACCCATCAGGAGAAATCGCCCGCGTCGGTCGCTGTCGGCCGCGGCGCGCCCGTGGTCGTCGCCTCGCGCGATGCGTACGTCCAGGATTTCGGCGCGGCGGCGGCGCGAACATGGAGATTCGAATCGGTCGTGGCCATTCCGCTGCTCGTCGGGAGCCGGGTCATCGCCGTCATCCAGCTCGAATGGCGCAAGGCGCGCGCCCTCAAGGACGCCGAAAGCGATTACATCGATATCGTGGCGGCGCGCGCGGCGCAGGCGCTCGATCGAACGTACGAATTCGAGTCGGCCCTGCGCGCCCGTGCCGACGCCGAGGCGCTGCGCGAGCGCGCGGATCAGGAACTGACCGAACGCCAGAAGATCGAGCGGGCGCTGCGGACGAGCGAAGCACGGTATCGCGCGCTGGCGGCACGCACGACGCGCCTGCACGGCATGGCCGCGGCGCTGTCGGAGGCGGCGACGCTGCACGCGGTCGCCAGTGCGGTGGTCCAGCACGGACGCATCGTCCTCGGCGCCGCGGCGGGCGAGGTCATGCTGCTCGCCGACGACCGGCTCCAGACGCTGCACTCCGACGGCCCGGCGCCGGCGCCCTCCGCGTTGGTGCTGCAGGGCGGACTCTGCGCGACCGAGGCGATCGCGACGCGCGCGCCTGTGTTCGTCGCGTCGTTCGAAGAGTGGCAGGAGCGCTTCAGCCGGTCGGCGATGCTCGCGGCCGACGGCGGCTACGTATCGTCGGCGACGCTGCCGCTGGTCGGCGACGGCGCGGTCATCGGTGTGCTGGCATTTCATTTCACCGCGCCGGTGAACTTCGACGACGAGTACCGCGCGCTGCTGCTGTCGGTGGCGCAGCAGTGCGCGCAGGCGCTCGATCGCGCGCGGTCGTACGAAACAGCACAGGCCGCCCGGTCCGAAGCGGAAGCCGCGAACCGGACCAAGGACGAATTCGTCTCGATCGTGTCGCACGAGCTGCGCACGCCGCTCAACGCCATCCTCGGCTGGGTGTCCATGCTGCAGCAGGGCACGCTCGACGAGTCGATGCGCGACCGCGCGCTGCAGTCCGTGAGCGACAACGCGCAGCGCCAGCTCGGTCTGGTGCAGGACCTGCTCGACTTCTCGCGCCTGCAGGCGGGCCGGCTGCCGCTCGACATGGACGACGTCGATCTGCGCGCGGTGCTGCGGGGCGTCGCCGAAACGCTGCTGCCGACCGCCACCGCGAACGGCGTTCAATTCAACGTTCCGACCGTTCCCCCGCTCCGCCTTCGGGGCGACGCTCGGCGGCTCGAGCAGGTGTTCTTCAATCTCCTCGGCAACGCCCTCAAGTTCACACCGCGGGGCGGCGAGGTCCGGCTCGGCGTCAGGACGACGGAGCGATCGGTGGAAATCATCGTGTCGGATACCGGTGAAGGAATCGATACCGGCTTCCTGCCGCACATGTTCGAGGCGTTCCGGCAGGCCGACACGACGCGATCCAGCCGGCATGGCGGCGTCGGGCTGGGACTGTCGATCGCGAAGGAACTGGTCGAGGCGCATCACGGTACGATCCGCGCCGAGAGCGGCGGTCCCGGGACAGGCGCAACGTTCGTTGTCACGCTGCCTGTCGTGGTGACGCAGGCCGCGCCGATGGTCTAGACATGACAGGCGCGAAAACGTTCACCGAGAGCGTCTTCGATGTCGTCGGCCAGCCGTACCGGTTGCCGATGTGGACGATCGACGGCGCGACCGAAGGTCCGACGCTCGTGGTGACCGCGGGCGTGCACGCTGCAGAGTACGCGAGCATCGCGGCTGCGCTCGACCTCGGACGCTCGCTCGATCCGCAACATCTGCGCGGGCGCGTAATCGTCGTGCCCGTGATGAGCCTGGCGTCGTTCACGGCCCGCTCGATCTACGTCAATCCGCTCGACGGCAAGAACCTGAATCGCGTGTTCCCCGGAGTTCCGGACGGATCCGCATCGCAGCAGCTCGCGCACTGGGTGTTCCAGAACGTCATCGCGAGGGCGGACTACTATATCGACCTCCACGGCGGCGATTTGATCGAGGCGCTCGTGCCGTTCACGATCTTCTTCCGCTCCGGGAACGCCAAGACCGACGATGCCTCGCTCGACGTGGCGCGCGCGTTCGGCCTTCCGTACATCGTGAGCAGCGAAACGCCCGGCGCGACGTTTTCGGCGGCGTCGAAAGCGGGAATTCCGGCGATCATCGCCGAGGCGGGCGGCCAGGGCATCTGGACGCCCGAAGATGTCGGGCAACTCGCCTCCGGCGTGCAGCGGGTGCTCCGGCATTTGAAGATGATCGATGGCACCACGCCCGCGGCCGTCCCGACCAGGGTGCTGGAGCAGTTCCTCTGGTTGAGAAGCGACCACAACGGATTCTGGTATCCTCGCGTCGAAGTGGGCGCCGAAGTGCGCAAAGGGCAGGACCTCGGGCAGGTGATGGACTACGAGGGGCGCGCGCTGCAGCACGCGATCAGCCCCGCCGACGGACGCGTGCTGTTCATCGTGACCTCGCTCGCCATCAACGCGGCCGATCCGCTGCTGGCCGTCGGCGCCTGACTGCCACCCATATGCCTGCATCGCAATCGTTCGAGAGCCACGCGCACCGGCCGACCGAGACGGTCGTCGCGTTCGTGCTGCTCTCTGTCGCCGCTACTGAGCTGGCGTTGAACTGGCCGCGCGGCACCGGCATCGGGCTCACCATCGGGATCGTGGCGCTGATGGGATCCGTCTTCACGCTGATCTGGATCAGCCGCGCCTACACGACACGCCTGCAGGACCGCGTCATTCGCGTCGAGATGCGCCTCCGCGCGCTGCAGCTGCTCACGCCCGCGCAGCAGCAGGCGATGGCGACCCTCTCGTTGAAGCAGCTCGCGGCGCTCCGCTTCGCATCCGACGCCGAGCTGCCGGCGCTCTGCGAACGAGCCGCGCGGGAGCGGCTCGCCCCGACGGACATCAAGCGCGCCATTCAGAACTGGGTGCCGGATTTCGACCGGACGTAGACGGTCCGGTGGTCCGTCGTCCGACGTCACCGCGGTCGACGCGCGCGGGCGAACAGCGTCCATCCAATGATATTCGTGATGACGATCACCGTCGAGATCTTGACGGCGAATGCGGCCTGACTCACGACGTCCACGATCGGCAGGATCGACAGCACGACGAACAGCAGCGTCATCAGGAATCCGGACGTCGCCGCAACGCGCAGCCACGGGCCGCCGCGGACCGCGCGTGCCCCCACGACCGGAATCGCAAACATCACGAGATACGTGAGCGCGTAGAAAATCCCCGCCGCATTCCACAACAGCTGAAACGCCTCCTGCTTCCCGACGCCGATGATGCCGAGCATGCTGAATCCGAGCGTCACGGCGCCGACGAACAGGACCGAGTTCACGGGCGTTTGATGGCGCGCGTGCAGGCGCGTGAACCACAGCGGCAACAGCCCGTCCCAGCCGGCCACCATCGGCAGCCGGGTGTTCCCGGCAAACATCACGCTCGCCTGCGCGACGCGGATCACGAGCAGCACGAGGATGGTCGCGGTGGCGACCCCGCTCACGCGGCCGAACGGCGCGAATCCGGCGCTCAGCACCTGGGGGATTGGCGCGATGAGATCGATCTGATCGAACGGCACCAGCGCGAGCACGGAGCTCGTGCCGAGGATGAACATCACCGAAATGACCGGTGCGGCGATCACGACGGATCGCGCGATCGTCCGCTGCGGGCTGTGGCACTCGCCGGCATGAATGGCGACGTATTCGAATCCGCCGAGCGCGCCGAACCCCATCTTCCCGAAGAGATTCAGGCTCATGATCGACATCGCGGGCATCGCCGTCGCGAGGGGATGGAATGCCGGGATCGTCCCGTGCGCGAGGTTGAGCCATGGGAGGAGGAGGAGGAGCGCGAACGTGGTCAGCATCAGGACCCCGCCCGACTTGTGCACCCACTTGCCGATGGCGAGACCGCGGATCGTGACGATGGCGAGCGCCGAGAGAATCACGACGTTCGCGAGCGCGACGATCCAGTTGCTGGAGATGAGGCGATCGCTTCCGGCGCCGAGAATGTAGCGGAAGTACTGGGTAACCTGGAGACCCGTCTCCGAGGTGTTGAGGATCGCGAACAGCCACAGGTTCCACGCGACGAGGAACCCGATCAGGTCGTTGAATCCGAGCTTCGCCCACTGATAGAGCCCGCCCTCCAGCGGCATCGCCCGGTTGAGATGGACGACCACCGCCGCTGAAGGAAGATAGAAGAAGGTGATGGCGGCCAGCCAGAACACGACGTGCGCCGGCCCCTGTTTGGCCGCGACCCCGACCCACGGGAGGCCGACGATGAACAGGATCTGCGTCAGCGTCAGATCCGCGACGCCGAGGTCCTTCCGCAGATCCGCGCTGCGCGCCTGGACCTGCGCTTCTTCAGTCCGGAGCGAAACGGACGGACCCGCCATGGCGAGGCAGGGTAGCGTACAAGTCAGTGAATCGGTGAGTTGGTGAGCTGGTGAATCCTGCGTCGTGAATGCGGTTCATGAATTCACCAGTTCACCGATTCGCCGATTACGCTGTTTAATAAGGGAGCGGAGGAACAGTGAGGAATTTGACTGTCGCGATGGTGCTCGTCGGCGTCTCGGCTCTTCCCCTTTCGGCGCAGCGGGGTTCCGCTGCAGCGCCCGCGTCCCAGCGTGCGCCGGCGACGGGACCCGCGGCGTTCGCGGTCATGGTGACGGATCCGTCCGGAGCGGGCATCACGGACGTGCAGGTCACCGTGACCGGCAAGGCGCAGCGGTCGGGATCCACCGAGGGCGGACGCATCGCTTTCGAGGAGCTGCCGGTCGGCTCGTATCACTTCACGTTCGAGAAGGACGGCTACGAGACAGTCGAACAGGACGTCACCGGTCGAAGGGGCGCAGCGGTCGATGTGAAAGTCACGATGACGCCCAAGCCAGCTCCGGCGCCGCCACCGCCGCCAGCACCGGAACCCAAGCCGTCGGTCGTCGCGAAGCCGATCGTGCTGGACATGCCGGCGTTCATCGAGAAGTACTACATCGGGAAGGGCAGCGGCAAAACGACGCCGATGGCGTGCAGCGACGGCGGGTCGGCGACGCTGATCCAGGCAAACGACGCGATCGCCGAGCACACGCACACCGACGCTGACGAGTACGTCTACGTCATCGCAGGGGAAGGGAATGCCCGCCTCGGCGAGCGCGTCGAGCCGCTCAGCGCCGGCGTGTTCATGATGATCCCGCGCGGCGCGGCGCACGCGTTCACGGTGGGTAAGAAGCACCCGCTCGTGTTCGTGTCGACGCTCGCCGGTGGCCATTGCTCGTAGCCGGCCGCGAAGGAACCGCCGCGAGTTTCACTCCGTAGTCCACTGCTGATGCGTCTGCTGCGTTCTCGAGCGGCACTCGCGGTCAGCTTGGCCTGCGCGTATGCCTTGAGCGCGTGCGCGGGCGTCCGCGTGTATTCCGATCCCGCGCTGACCCGCGAAACGGGCGTGAAGGTGTTTGCGCCCAAGCCGTATCTGCTCGTCGCGCGAACCGGCGCGAAGACCACCCCCGTCCAGCTGTCGATCGTGTACCTCCCCGATACGAGCGACATCTCTTACATTCGGCAGCAGCGCGGCTGGGGGTCGAACGACCTCGGCATCGGCATCCAGAACGGCATGCTCGTCCAGTTCGGATCCAAGAGCGACGCGCGCGTCGGAGATGGCGCGGGCGCGATCGCGGATCTGCTCCGCGCCGCCACCGCGGCGTACGCCGACGTGCGTCCGCGCGTCGGGCCGGACGTCGCCGATCAGGATCAGGAGCCGTTCGAGCTGTACGAGATCCGCCAGGACCTCGGACGCACGCGTCTCGTGCGCGTGACGATTTCTGCAGAACCGCAGCGAAACCGCGCGCCCAGATAGGACAAAATTCTGCCGCGAAGCGGACGTTCCAGCGCTCCCTCAAACTGTAATCGTGCATTTCCGTTTGTTTCAGCGGGATTCCGACTGGCGAGGCTCTTGCGATTCTGTCTGGCGTGGCGGTGGAACTGCTGCTCGGTCGGGCGCTCGCGATCATGCGGCACCCCCTTCTGGCCTGGCCGCGGCTTCCACCGTCCGGCCGTGTGGTCCTGGCCGCCGGGTATGCCGGCGTTTCCTACCTCACGGTTTTCCTGTTCCTGCGGACCCTGCAGGGCTGACCCGCCCGGCGGCACTCGCCCGCCAAACCTCGGCCGTAGAGTAGAATCCCGCGCGTGTCCCTGACCACCGGTACCCGCCTGGGCCCCTTCGAAATCGTCGCGCCGATCGGCGCGGGCGGTATGGGCGAGGTCTTTCGTGCGCGTGACGCCCGCCTGGGCCGCGACGTGGCGGTCAAGGTTCTGCCGTCGCTCTTTGCCGCGGATGCCGATCGGCTCCGCCGTTTCGAGCAGGAAGCCCGCGCGGCCGCCGCGCTCAATCACCCCAACATCCTCGTGGTCTACGACGTCGGGACGGCCGATGGCGTGCCGTACGTCGTCTCGGAACTCCTCGAAGGGGAGACGCTGCGGCACACGTTGGAACGCGGCGCGCTGACGCCGCGCAAGGCGATCGAGTGCGGCGTGCAAATCGCGAGCGGGCTCGCGGCGGCGCACGACAAGGGGATCGTCCATCGGGATCTCAAGCCCGAGAACGTGTTCGTCACGAAGGACGGGCGGGTCAAGATTCTCGACTTTGGTCTGGCGAAGCTGGCCGAAGGACCATCGAACGATGGATCGATGGCGACCATGGCACACACGGACCCGGGCATGGTGGTCGGGACGGTGGGGTACATGTCGCCTGAGCAGTTGCGCGGCGAAGCGGTGGACGCGCGGACGGATGTCTTCAGCCTCGGCGCGGTGCTCTACGAGATGTTCTGCGGGGAGCGCGCGTTCAAGGGAAAGACCGCTGTCGATACGATGACGGCGATCCTCAAGGAGGATCCGGCGGATTTTCCGCCGGCGCTGCACGCGACCGCGCCGGCCATCGAACGGATCGTCCGGCGCTGTCTCGAGAAGAACGTCCACGAGCGCTTTCAGTCCGCGCGCGACGTGACCTTCGCATTCGACGCGCTCTCGACGGCGAGTGGCATCACACCGGCCGAGAACGCGCCCGCTGCGGTGCCGGCACCTTCCGGACGCAGCCGCACGATCGCGATCGCGGCGGCTGCGGCAGCCGTTGCAGCTCTTGCGGCATGGTTCGCGGGCGCGCACTTCGGCGCCGCGGCACCGGAGGCCCCGAAGCTCACGCAGCTCACGTTCCGAAGCGGAACCGTCCGCGGCGCGCGCTTCGGGCCGGGTGGGCAGGACGTCCTCTACGCGGCCGCGTGGGGCGGCGATCCGATCCGCACGTACTCGACGCGCCCCGGTAACCCCGAGTCGACGGGGCTGCCAGTCCCCTCCGCAGATCTCCTCGCGGTGTCGAGGTCATCTGGCGAAATGGCGCTTGCGCTGAATCCTCACATGTATGCCACGTTCTGGACGCTCGGGACGCTCGCGCGGGCGTCGGTCTCCGGAGGCGCTCCGCGGCCGCTCCTGGAGCGCGTAATCGCCGCCGATTTTTCACCTGACGGTCAGGCGCTCGCGGCCATCATCGTTGACCGAGCGAATTCGAGCCGCCTCGAATTTCCGCTTGGCACCGTCCGCCTGTCGGTCCCGAACCCGCTCGGGGACGTTCGCGTGTCACCGGACGGCTCACAGGTGGCGTTCGTCTCGCACTCTGGCGGGGGAGACGATGGCGAGGTGGACGTCATTGGCAAGGACGGTAAGCGCCGCACGCTTGCGGCGGGATGGCTGAGTATCGGGGGTCTGGCATGGGCCAACGGGGGAAAGGAACTCTGGTTCACGGCCACTGGAGCGGGAACGATGCGGGCACTGCGGAGCGTCACGCTCGATGGACGGCAGCGGGTGCTGTACCGTGGTCCAGCACAACTGGAGCTTCAGGATGTCTCCCCAGACGGCCGCGCCCTCGTGACATCCGGGATGATCCGGTCGGAAATGCACGTTGGATCGCTGCACGAAGGCTCCGATCGCGACCTCTCGTGGTTCGATTGGGGCACATCCTTGAGTCTGTCCCGCGACGGCTCGCTCCTCGGCTTCATGGAAAGCGGTGAGGGTGCGGGGAGCAAATACGGGATTTTCGTCCGGCCAACGAACGGGGATCCGGCGCTGCGGGTGGCGGACGGCGAAGGGGAGGCGATCGCGCCGGATGGAACGCAGGTGGCCGTTTACACGAGACGCACCGGCAAGGTCAGTATCGTGCCGACCGGCGCCGGCACAGCGCGGAGTATCGATCTCCAAGGTGCCGATACGGTCTTCAACGTGGGGTGGTTCGCGGACAGTCGACGGATGGCCGTTATTGCCGCGGCAGCCGACAAACCTGGGCGAACGTATGTGGTTGACAGTCAGACCGGAAGCGCAGTGCCGTTGACGCCGGAGGGGGTGGCCGGTACCCTCGTGTCGCCTGACGGGCAGTGGTTGCTGACAGGCCGGCCGGGCCGTCCGAAGCTGCTATACAACCTGCAATCGAAGAGTGCGACACCATTCAAAGGTGCGGAACTCGGAGACGGCAATGCCGGGTGGACGCCCGATTCGAAAGCGGCGTTCGTAAGTCAGGTGAGCGCCGGCGGCATCCGGCTGTTCCGCATCGACATTGCGACGGGCGTGCGGACACCCGTGACAACACTCGGTGCCGCCGTCGACCAATCGGGCATCATTCAATACGTCGGCGGCGTCATCGCGGAGGACGGCGATCACTTCAGCTACGCCGTTGCTCGTCAGCTCTCGCAGCTGTTTCTCCTGGAATTACCGCATTGATCTGGATATGACCGTCACCACCGGGAGCCGCATCGGTCCGTTCGAAATCGTCGCGCCGATCGGCGCGGGCGGTATGGGCGAGGTCTTTCGTGCGCGTGACGCGCGCCTCGGACGCGACGTCGCCGTCAAGGTCCTGCCGTCGCTCTTTGCCGCGGATTCGGACCGGCTCCGCCGCTTCGAACAGGAAGCCCGCGCGGCCGCCGCGCTCAATCACCCGAATATCCTGGTGGTCTATGACGTCGGCACGGCCGACGGCGTGCCGTACGTCGTCTCGGAACTCCTCGAAGGGGACACGCTGCGCCACTCGCTCGAGCACGGCGCGCTCACGCCGCGCAAGGCGATCGAGTGTGGCGTGCAGATCGCGAGCGGCCTTGCCGCGGCGCACGACAAGGGGATCGTCCATCGAGATCTCAAGCCCGAGAACGTGTTCGTCACGAAGGACGGGCGGGTCAAGATTCTCGACTTCGGCCTGGCGAAGCTGGCGGAAGCGCCGTCGAGCGACGGATCGATGGCGACGATGGCGCACACGGATCCCGGCATGGTGGTGGGGACCGCCGGGTATATGTCGCCGGAGCAGTTGCGCGGCGAGCCCGTGGACGCGCGCACCGACGTGTTCAGTCTCGGCGCGGTGCTCTACGAGATGTTCTGCGGCGAGCGCGCGTTCAAGGGGAAGACCGCTGTCGATACGATGACGGCGACCCTCAAGGAGGATCCGGCGGATTTTCCGCCGGCGTTGCACGCGACCGCGCCGGCCATCGAACGGATCGTCCGGCGCTGTCTCGAGAAGAACGTCCACGAGCGCTTTCAGTCCGCGCGCGACGTGACCTTCGCATTCGACGCGCTCTCGACGGCGAGCGGCGTCCAGTCGTCAGTCAGCGGGATCCTGCCGGCTCCTCCGGTCACCGGAGTGCGCAAGCTGACGCCGCAGTTTGTTGCCGGCGGCGTTGCGGCGCTGCTCTTGTTCGGTGCCGGCGGATATCTGGCAGGCGCCCGGTTGGGCGTCCACGCGCCGGGAGCGCCGCAGATTACGCAGCTGACGTTCAGGAACGGCACCGTACGCGGCGCGAGGTTTTCACCGGATGGCGCGACGGTGCTCTACGCGGCCGCCTGGGACGGCGAGCCAATCAAGCTGTACTCGACGCGGCCCGGCAATCCTGAATCGAGCACGCTCAACCTGCCGCCGGCGGACTTGCTCGCACTCTCTTCGAAAACGAGCGAAATGGCGGTGGCGCTGAAGCCGCAAATCGACGCGTCATTCTTCACGGCGGGCACACTCGCTCGCGCGCCCCTTTCCGGCGGGGCGCCGCGGGAGATCCTCGAGCACGTCACGTCCGCCGATTTCACCCCGGACGGCTCACAGCTGGCGGCAATTGTCGTGACGCCGACGGCGTATCGCCTCGAGTATCCCTTTGGCACCGAGCGGCTGACCGTTCCATACGTGCTGAGCGATGTAAGGATCTCACCGGACGCGCAGCAGGTGGCGTTCATCTCGCACCCCGGCGGCGGTGACGATGGCGCCGTGCAGCTGATTGGGTCGACCGGATCTCCGCGGACACTCTCAGGCGGATGGCTGAGCATCGGAGGCCTGGCGTGGGCGCCCGGAGGGCACGAGCTGTGGTTCACCGCGACCGAAGCCGGTGGATTGCGAGCTTTACGAGCCGTGACCCTCGATGGCCACCAGCGGTTGTTGTACCGCGCGCCCGAGCGCATGCAGCTCCAGGACGTCTCTCCCGACGGACGAGTGCTCATGACGGGGATGACGCTGCACTCGCAAGTGCGCTTCGGCTCGATCAGTGGAAAGACGGAGCGCGATCTCTCCTGGTTCGACTTTTCGACAGGTGCGAGCCTCTCGGCGGACGGCGCACTCATGAGTTTCACCGAAAGCGGCGAAGGGGCCGCGGACAAATACGGCGTCTTCGTCCGCCCGACGAACGGTGATCCCGCCGTCCGGATCGCCGACGGCGCAAGCAGTGCGCTGTCGCGCGACGGGACGAAAATAGCCATCGTCGCCGGCCCTTCGGGCAAGACAATGCTGATCGCGCCAACTGGTCCGGGAACGACGCGTTCAATCGATATCGCGACCTACAGCGTGTGGGCGTTCGACTGGTTCCCCGACAATCGCCGGTTGGCACTCGTCGCGACGCAACAAGGGAAACCTCCCCGTACTTACGTCGTGGATACCGCGAACGGTGCCGTTACGCCATTGACGGAGGAACGTATTCGCGTGCCGTACTCGTCGCCCGACGGGCGATGGCTCGCAGGAGGGATGCGGTCCGACAGAGTCTTATACAACCTTCAGACGAAGACGACGGTCCCGCTGAAAGGCGGCGAACAGGGTGACAAGCACGCCGGCTGGACCGCGGATTCGCGCGCCGTGCTCGTGTCCAAGGTCCAGGATCAGAAGCTCCAACTATTCCGAATCGACATCACGACGGGTGCTCGATCGCTCGTCTCCACGATCGAGAGCGCCGACAGGGCTGGTTTCGTCGAGTTCGGCGACCTTGTCGTCGCAGCAGATGGAGATCACTACGCGTACAGCATGACGCGACAGCTTTCTCATCTGTACCTGCTAAAGTTCCCCGGGTAGCGTGCGCAAGCGTGAGATAGAGAAATTCGGAAGCCGCGCGGCGGCAGGAGACGCGTCGTTAACTCAGCCATGGTTCACGAGTGGCGTGTAACGTGCACTAGACTCGGGAATATGGCGAAGCAGCAACCGCAGAAAGCACAATCGAAGCAATCGCAGGGCGATGCCCAGTCACAGACGTCCCGGGGATTCACACGCGAAGACTTGATCACGGCGCTCAACGAAGATCTTTCCCGCGAATACCAGGCCATCATCGCGTACGTCGTGTATTCGCAGACGATCAAGGGCGCGGCCTACATGAACATCGCCGAGGAACTCGAGTCGCACGCGAAAGAGGAGCTGGCGCATGCGCTCAAGGTGTCGTACCACATCGACTATCTCGGCGGCACGCCGTCGGTGACGCCGAAGCCGGTGAAGGTCTCCGACAAGGCGGAAGAGATGCTGCGATTCGACCTCGACAACGAGAACGTGACCGTGAAGAACTACCGCGAACGCGTGCGCCAGGCCGAGAGCCTCGGCGAGTTCGCGATTGCCGAAGATCTGCGCGAAATCCTCCGCGACGAGCAGGAACACCAGAACGACCTGGCAACCGCGCTCGGTATCGACGTCCCCGACGTGTCCCGACTGTAATCGCCGCATCCGAGCCGGGTCAGCGAGCCCGGTCGTGCTAGACTGCGCCCGGTCGCGACACGCGCACGTGCAAGCACGCGCGTCCCGCGAACGGCGCGGGGAGCGAAGGGCCCCCGCGAGAGAGCGTGCAGGGGGGCGTTCGGGGCAAGGCCCCCGAGAAAAAATGCTTGGCACCACTCTCGGCCCGTATCAGGTGCTTTCCAGACTCGGGGCCGGCGGTATGGGAGAGGTGTATCTCGCCTACGACGCCAGGCTCGATCGCCGCGTCGCGCTCAAGAGCCCGTCCGACGCATGGCTTGCGGATCCAGAAGCGCACCCGCGCCTGCAGCGTGAGGCGCGAGCGGCCGCGCGCCTGACCCATCCCAACATCGCCGCCGTTTACGACGTCTTCGAAGCCGATGGCCGTCCGTTCATCGTCATGGAGTACGTCGAGGGGGAATCACTCGCAGCGCTGCTCGCCCGCGGCCGGCTGCCGCTGGAGCGCGCGCTTGCCATAGGCGCGTCCCTGTGCGAAGCGTTGTCCGCGGCGCACGCCGCCGGCGTCGTGCACCGCGACCTCAAGCCCGGCAACCTGATGATCACGCCGTCGGGCGGCCTGAAGGTGCTGGACTTCGGGCTGGCCAAGTCGCCGGGCGGCGACACCTTGACGACCATCACGACGCCAGGCCGCGTGCTCGGTACCCCGGGTTTCGTCGCGCCCGAACAGCTTCTTGGCCGCCCCGCGACCGCTCGAAGCGACGTCTACAGCGCCGGGGCGATTCTGTTCGAACTCATCGGCGGGCGAACCCCCTGGGAAGGCGTCGACGTAGAGAGCGTCTCGCTGCTCTCTCCGCCGCCGCGTCTGGACGCGGTCACCAGCGATGTGCCCCACGATCTCGCCGATGTCGTTGCGCGAGCCCTCGAGCCCGATCCGGCCCGGCGCTGCGAATCGGCCGCGAGGCTGGCTACCGATCTCCGCCACGTCCAGGAGCGCATCCAGACGAAGACGACAGTTGCGGTGACGGTTCCTCGGCCGAACGCGAAGCGGACGCGATGGCGCGATCCCCGCATCCTGACTGCGGCCGCCGTCGTCGCGGCACTCGCCATTGGAATACCGATATGGCGGCAGCGCCACGTCAGTCCATCCGTGACGACGATCGTGGCCGGTGCCGCGCCCGTGGTCGCGGTGCTGCCGCTCGACATCCTCAGCGGCGATCCCAACATTCAGTACCTCGGAGCGGGGCTCGCGGACACGTTGAGGACGAAGCTTGCCGGCGTCCATGGCCTGGCTGTCGTTTCGCGCACCGAGATTGCCGACGCACAGAAGCGACAGACGGACCCGGCGTCGCTGATGCGGGCGCTCGGCGCCACGTGGCTCATCACGGGAGGAGTGCAGGAGACGGCGGACCGGATCCAGATTAGCGTGAACCTTCTCACCGGCGACGCCAGGACGATCGCCGCCGGCGAAGTCTTCGAAGACATGACCGCAAACATCTTCGCGTTGCAGGAACGCATCGCGGAGCGCCTCGCGGCGCGGATGCTGGGCAGCGTGTCGGACGAGGACCGCGCGCAGCTCTCGGCCTCGCCCACCACGAACGTCCAGGCGCTGGCAGATTACTATCGCGGGCGGAAGTTGCTCGAGATGCCGGGGGGACAGCACGTGGACGAGGCGATCGCCGCCTTCAAGGCTGCGGTGGCGGCAGACGACCACTACGCGGAAGGGGTGGCCGGTCTTGCCGAAGCCTATTGGAGCAAGTATCTCGAGACCCGCGATGCAGCCTTCGCCCGTACGGCCGTGGAGGAAGCGCAGCGCGCCAGCCGGATGGCACCGCAGCAGACCGAGGTCCGATACGCGCTCGCCACGATTTATCAAGGCAGCGGACGCGCTGAAGACGCCACCGTCGAACTGAAAGCGGTCCTCGACCAGCAGCCCACCAATGAGGACGCCCAGCGCACGCTGGGCGACGTATACCGCTCGCAGGGCCGCCGGGACGATGCCATCGCGCAGTACCGGAAGGCGTTGACCGTGCGCCCGGACTACTGGGTGACATACAGATCCATCGCGCAGGCGCAGCTCGATGCCGGCCGGTACGACGAGGCACGTGCCGCGGCGCAGAAAATCACGGAACTCCAGCCGCAGTCTCCCATCGGCTATCAGGTCGTCGGCACAATCGACGCGGCGAAGGGCGACCTTCCGGCTGCGACCCGCAATTTCGAAGAGAGCATCAAACGCGGCGGTTCACCCGCCACGTACTCGACGCTCGGAACCGTCTACTATCTGCAGGGCCGGTTCGCCGATGCCGCGATCGCGTATCGCGAAGCGATCGCGAGGCGACCGAACAACGCGTTGACGCACCGCAATCTCGGAGATGCGCTTCGGCAGTTGCACCGTGCAGACGAGGCACGCGGCGCGTACGCCGACGCGGTCCGTTTGTACGACGCCGATCTGACGGTCAACCCGAAAGACGCCGTCGCGATCGCGACGCGCGCGACGTGTCGTGCGCGAGCGGGACAGCTCAGCGAAGCACTCGCCGACAGCGAACGTGCGGCGCGCCTCGCACCCGACAATCCTGACGTTCTGTACGAGCGGACGCTCGTGCTGCTCGCGGCAGGCCGCCGCGGCGAGGCGCTGCAGTCGGCCGTGCGCGCAGCCGCCGCCGGCTACAGCCTGGAGCTGCTGAAGGGCGACGCGGACGTCGCGCCGCTCACGCACGATCCACGTTTTCAGACGCTGACCCGCGAACCTGCAGCGTCAAGGAGGGGCAGATGAGGCGCATGACCGTGCTCGCCGTCGTGCTCGGGGTCGCACTCGCGGCGTGCGGAAAGAGAGAACCGCCGGACCAGCCTCGGACGCGGAAGTCGCCGCTCGTCCTGCTGCAGGAGCCGGGGAGTCCCGAATGCCGGGTCTACGGCGCCGACGAAGTCCGCGGCTACCGCGGAGATACGATAGAGTGGCCGGTGTCGTACCATTGCTCCGGCACGCACCAGATCGGGATCGCCTTCAAGAGAGCGACGCCTGGTTCGACGACGTTCCTGAGCTGCGAAGACGCCACCAAGGGACAGAATCCCACGCAGCCGTGCACGCTCAGCCTGGTCGTCGACGCGATCCCTGACCGCTACGATTACGCGCTTCAAGTGGACCACTCGACGCAAGTCGATCCGCGACTTGAAATCGATCCCCACAAATAACTGCGGTCAGCGGAACGCGGCGTAAGGGCCGCGCGCGTGCGTGGCGGTCCGGAATCCGATCGCCGCGATGCCCAGCAGGACCGCGAGCGCAATCCACGTGCTCGCGGTCTGCAAAGACGACGTGTCGAACGCCATCGGGATGCGCCCCAGCATCGAGTTGGTGAAGAACATCATCACCGAGGCGAGAATACCGGCGCGAAGCAGCACGATCAGTATGAGGAGCGTTGCGACCGCCTGCTCCTCGGCCGGAAGCGTCCGCTGCATGAACGCGCCGCTGTGTCCGACGCTCGTCACGACCGCGACCAGTAAGGCGAGCGCGACGAAGACCTTGTCGGATCCCCGGGGGCTGATGCGCAGCCTGCCCGCGATCGTCCATCCCGATTGCCCGATTGGCGTCCGCGTCACCCATTCGAAGACCGCGCGAAATGCCGAATACTCGAACACCGTCAACAGACAGCTCTGCATGCCGTTGTTGATGGCACCGACGATGACCGTGAGCAGCCCTCCGATGCCGTTCAGCGCGATCACCTCCGGCGTGTTGAGCGAGGGATGCGCGTACCCGAGACGCATCGGCAGCACGGTGTCTACGACGAACCCGAGCAGCGCGAGCGCCGCGCCGCTCGCGACGCCCACGACCATGTCGTGCCCGATCAGCGGATCCTTGAACCGGCCGCTCAGCGCGCGCGACCACCCCACCAGCATCGACGGCCACAGCCGGCGGACGAACGGCTCGAATCCGAGATAGACGATGTACATCGCGCCGCCCAGGAAGAGCGCGATGCCGACGCGCGCGAAGAAGCGCTGCTGTTCAGCCGCTCCGTCGGCCACGTGCGGCTCGAACAGCCACAGCGCCGAGACGAGGATCGTCATGAACGCGGCCAGACGGAACGCACCGCGCCGATCGGCGCGCCCCTCCCGAAGGTTGCGCCATGCGGTGAACGCCGCGGCGCCAAGCAGCAGCCAGATCATGATCCACTGAGGCCCCGACGAGTCCTGGTGCGACGCCGGTTCCCGGACCGGCTTCCTCCATGGTGTCACCACATCGAAGAACACGGGCCGGCCGCGATAGGCTGCCGCCTCGATCGTGATCGGGATTGTCGTGCCGGGAAGCGTACCGGTCCACGCCCGCCGCTCGTCTGCAAACACCGGCGGCGTCTGCGACGGAGCCGACTCCTTGAATTGCGCAGGGTCGAGTCCGGCGGCGGCAAACGCGACGGCCCAGTCGGCGGCCCGCGGAGTCGCATTCGACGGCGTCTCGATCTGTGGCGGCGCCGCCTCGAACCGCAGGAGTTTCCCTTCGGCATCGACCGTGACGCCCGTCATTCCGGCGATCGCAGGCGGTGGATCATCTGGCGTAACGGGCTCGAGCGCGTTCACCGGCACGAGCGGAACGGGACTCGAGCGGTACCAGTACTGGACGACGGCCGGACGCCCCGTCGAAATCTGGGACCAGAAATCCGCGCCGCGCCCCTGCGCGTCGCTCCACCGGAAATACCCCAGTTCGTACTTGAAGCTCGACGCGTGATCCTTCGATCGATCGGTGTAGCCGAGTGACGAGCGAATCTGGTCGGCGCGATCCGCCAGCACCGCGGCAGGCTTGTTCAACGGCACGTGATTCAGGACGGAGTACCGCGCCATGATGACGGCCGTGGCGATGACGCCGGCGGCGGCGACGAGAAGCCAGGCAGCACCCGCCGCGGGGCTGAGCGCAGCGGCGTCCCCGCCCGCCGCGGCGACCATTTCCGGCGACGGCGTTTCGCCGGCCGCGAGCGCTGCGGCGAGCGGATCGCCTCCCGGCAGCGCTGCAGACACCGCGATCGCCGACACGGGCCTGCGTGACGGAACCGGGTCGAGACACCGGACGATCGCCGACTCGATCGCCGGGTCGAGCGATTTCACGATCGTGGTCGGCGCCGTGAGCGTGCCGGCCTGGTGTTGCTCGAGCAGTTCGTTGAGCGTCTTGGCTTCGTACGCGCGGCGGCCGGTGAAGATCTCGTAGAGGACGAGTCCGAGCGCGTAGATGTCGCTGCGGATCGTCACCTCGTGGCCGGCCAGTTGCTCGGGCGCCATGTACGCCGGCGTTCCCGCCCGGATGTCGGTCACCGTTCCTGCGGCGGCCAGGCTGAAGTCCATCAATCGAACCCTGCCGGCGCCGTCGAGCATGATGTTCGCCGGTTTCAGATCGCGATGGAGGACGCCGCGTTCGTGCGCGGCGGAGAGTCCCGCACAGATCTGCCGCGCGATTTCGATCGCCTTGTCTTCCGGAAGGCGCCCGATGCGACGGAGCAGGGCGGCGAGATCCTCGCCGTCGACGTACTCCATCGTGATGAACAGCTGTCCTTCGATCTCGCCGATGTCATAGACACGACAGACGTTCGGGTGCGACACCTGGCGCGCGGTTCGCACCTCGTTGTGGAACTGCGCGAGGCGGCCGGGATCGGCGGAGAGCGCCGCCGGCAGGAACTTGAGCGCGACGGGCTGGCCGAGACGCAGGTCGTCTGCCCGGTAGACCTCGCCCATTCCGCCCCGTCCCAGCAGTCCGAGAATCCGATAGCGGCTGTCGAGGATCGTGCCGGGCCCGAAACGGCCATGGTCGATGCTGCCCGAGGAGGTGAGCCACCCGCTGTCGGACGCAGGCCGCGTCAGGGCAGCGGAGCCCGCCGGACCGAGGCGCGTGGTCTCATCCACGCCACAATTCTACGCGGCCGCCATCGGAAATGGGGGAGTAGCGCCTGTGATGTACAAGCGCGAGTACCTGACGTAGACCCCTGCGATCCCCGTGAATACGTGCGGCGATCCGAGCGAGAAGATCGCGCTCGGCCAGCACGGTCCTGTGTCGCCGATTTCAAATCGGTAATCGAGCGCGGGGCGTGGAGGCCGCCCCGATTCGTCAACTCCCATCCATTCAAGCGTTTACGCTTCCCGTCGCAGCGGTACCGTCGTTGCCTTGGTGGTCCCGATACTCAGGAGGGACCCATGACACGCACGATTGGCGCCGCGATCGGACTCGTTCTCGTCGTCCTGTTCTTCGCGTCGCTCGGCGTCGAGCGCGCGCGCTCCGCATCCTCGTCTTCCGCCACATTTACGCTGGCGCGTAAGTAAGCCACGAGCCGGGGTCAGACCCCGGTCGCCGACTTACACACGTCCGCCACAATCGCGTACGACCGCAGGCGAGCGGCGTGATCGAAGATGTGCGACACGACGATCAGTTCGTCGGGGCGCATGCGCGCGAGGAACGCTTCCACTCCACGGCGTACGGTTTCCGGGCCGCCGACGATCGAAATGCTTTGCAGCATCGCGATCGCCGACGCGTCGAACGGGACCACGTCCTTCTCCCACTCGTGGCTGGGGGGCGGCAGCTGGATCGGCCGCCCCATGCGCAGGCTGGCGACTGCTTGTCTGCCGGAAGACGCCAGCCATCTTGCCTCTTCGTCCGAGGCTGCCGCGACGATGTTGACGCCGAGGATCACGTACGGCGACGTGAGCCCGCCGCCGCTCCGGAACTTCGAGCGATACATGTCGACGGCGGGAATCATCTGCTGCGCGGCGAAATGCGACGCGAACGCGAACGGCAGCCCGAACAGCGCCGCCACCTGCGCGCCGAACAGGCTCGACCCCAGAATGTAAATCGGGACGGTGAGTCCGGCACCGGGGACCGCACGCACCGGCTGACCATCCTCTGGATGGAAATACGACATCAGCTCGAGGACGTCCTGCGGAAAAGCGTCCGGACTGGTTGCGAGCGTCCGCCGGAGGGCGACAGCCGTCGTGTGATCCGTGCCCGGCGCGCGACCGAGGCCGAGATCGATCCGTCCGGGGAACAACGATTCGAGCGTCCCGAACTGCTCGGCGACGATGAGCGGCGCATGATTGGGCAGCATGATGCCGCCCGCACCCACACGAATGGAGGCGGTTGCGGCGGCGACATGCGCGATCACGACGGCCGTGGCGGCGCTGGCGATGCCGGGCATGTTGTGATGCTCAGCGATCCAGTAGCGCGTATAGCCCCACTGCTCGGCGTGACGGGCGAGATCTGCCGAATGCGCGAACGACGTCGAGGCGTTCGAACCCTGAGCGATCGGCGCGAGATCGAGAACCGAGACGCGTACCATCCGTCCAGTGTGCCACGCGGCAGCAGATCCGCATTACACTGCGCCGGTGGATCCGCGGTTCGAGCGCATCTTCGCGGAACAACGGCGCGCACGCTTCCGGGGCCTGTCCGGGTCTGAGTACGGCGGAACGATCCGGATTTCGGACCGCCTGCTGAATCAGTGCATCGAGATGGCGCTTCCCCCCGATGGCGTCGTACGTGCGGTGTCAGTGCGGTCGCGTGAAGGCAACTGGCTCGACGCGAAGGTGACGCTCTCCCGGCCGTCGTTTCTTCCGCCAATCAGCGTGGAATTCGCCATCGATCGTCAGCCGACGCTGCCGCATGATCCGGTGCTCGCGCTGCGGTTGACGGGCGGCGCCGGCTCGCTGTTGAAGCTCGCGACCTCGACGTTCCGCACGGCGATGCCGATGCCGGCCGGCGTGCGGCTCGACGGCGATCGAGTGCTCGTGGACATCCGGGCGGTCCTTCAGGCTCGGGGCCAGACCGCGCTGCTGGATTTCGTGCAGCAGCTCTGCGTGACAACCGAAGAAGCGGGGGTCGCGGTGATTCTGCTCGGGCGGGTACCGTAGAAAGGGAGTGAATCTCCGGTTCTCAATCCATCCTCATCAAGGATGCCGAATCGGCGATTCGCGTCAGGCGTCAGGCAAATAAAAAGGGGTCCAAGAGAGTCGTCGCACCGCTTGATGGGCCCGCGCGTCCGGTTTTGCGGACGACCGCGGCGTTCGTGCGACTGAATCTCGTGGACCCCGAACGGTCGCCCGGCGGGAACTCCACGCATGGCCTCCTTTGTGAGAGGCGTTCCTGACGACAATATGCGCGCGGAACGCCAGCACGTCAAGAGCGAAACCGCGGCGAAATCGTGGGCGCGGAAGCGGTGACTGCTTCTCGCGCCCCACGCCTCAATCGAATCGCTGCTCGTCCGCCGACGGACCATATACGGCCGGTACCTTCGCGTCGTTCAGCCGCAGGTATACGGTCAATTGACCTCGATGATGCGCAAGGTGGTTGATCGTTTCGCGGAGGAATACGTACCTCGGTCGTTCAGACACCGTTTTGCCTCCGAACTTGAGCTGCCAGTTCTTCAGCAAGTGATCGTCTGTGGTTGCCGCGAGTTTCTTCTTCGCCGCCTCGATCCCGTTCTGCAGTGCTGCGACCAGCTCGGCGGGCGTGTTGAACGTCCTCCCGAATGAGGACCGGTCGGCGGGTTTCGGCTCCGGCGGATTCAGGTCGAACTCGTCACGGTCGATCATCATCGTCAGCCACTCGGGCATGAGCGCGACGAGCGATGCGAGGCGGCCGAGCGGCATGGATTTCGGGTGCGGCTGCCACTCGTTGCGGCCGATCGGGACGTTCTCGAGCACGCGGGCCGTGAGCGTGCCTTCCCGATCGACCTCGGCAAGGAACATTTCGTTCAGTTTCATCCGGCCATATTAACGCCGGTGCCTGCCTTTGCGCGGTCGTGCCGTCCTTCCGCGAACTCCTCGATCATCTTCTCGTTGAATGCCGGAATGTCGTCCGGCTTGCGCGACGTGACCAGGCCGTTGTCGACGACGCACGGTTCGTTGATCCAGCGGGCGCCCGCATTCTTCAGATCCGTCTGCAGCGAAGGCCACGACGTCATGCGGCGGCCGTTGACGGCGCCAGCCTCGATGAGCGTCCACGGACCGTGGCAGATCGCCGCGATTGGCTTCGAAGCGTTCACGAAACCTCTCACGAATGCCACGGCGGCGGGATTCATACGGAGCTTGTCCGGACTCATCACGCCTCCCGGAAGCAGCAGCGCGTCGTACTCGTCCGCGCGCGCGTCCCCCAGTGTTCGATCGACCTGGACTGCCTGACCCCAGTTGGTGTGCTGCCATCCCTTGACGCTGTTCTCCTGCGGCGAGACGACATCGACGCGTGCGCCGGCTGCCTCGAGCGCCTTTTTCGGCTCGAGGAGCTCCGATTGTTCGAAACCGTTGTCGACGAGCGCTGCCACCCGTTTCCCGCGTAACTGATCCGTCACTCGAAACCTCCTTGATCGTGGTTGCCGTTTGGTAGAGATGTGAGTCCTTAGCGGCTCACAATCTTGTGAATCGATTGCAAATCTGAAACCGGCGACGGCTCCGCCATTCCGGCAAACGCAGGATTTCGCGTCAATTTCGGAGCAGAAATGTCCGCGGCGCGCCCAAAAAGCGGGAACGCAACATGCCTATGGGGGGGCGTCGTTCCTCCTTCCACAAAGATGGCGCGCCGGGGCCACCCGGCGCGCCATCGCTTTCGGGGACCTGCATGAACCTGTTCTCTGCTGTTGCGAGCGAGATGGCTATCGATCTGGGCACCGCGAACACCTGCGTGTACGCGCGCGGCCGCGGCATCGTGTTGAACGAACCCTCCATCGTCGCGTTCAACACTGCCAACGGACAGATCGAGGCCGTGGGCACCGAGGCCCAGCAGATGCTCGGCCGCACCCCGCCGAATATCAAGGCGGTGCGCCCCCTCAAGGACGGAGTGATCGCGGACTTCGAGGCCGCCGAGAAGATGCTGATGCACTTCGTGAAAAAAGCGCACGGCCGGCGGCCGGTGCTGCGTCCGCGCCTCATCATCGGCGTCCCGCCGGAGATCACGCAGGTCGAGCGCCGTGCGGTGAAGGACAGCGGGTTCCGGGTGAAGGCGAGCGAAGTTCACCTCGTGGACGAGCCGATGGCCGCCGCGATCGGATCGGGGCTGCCCGTGACGGATCCGGCGGGGAACATGATCGTCGACATCGGCGGCGGGACCACCGACATCGCCGTGATTTCGATGGCGGGAACGGTCTACGGGCGATCGCTGCGCGTCGCGGGCAATGCCTTCGACGAAGCGATCATGGTGTACATGCGCAAGGCGTTCAATCTGCTCATCGGCGAACGGACCGCCGAACAGATCAAGTTCGAGCTGGCGTCGGCCGCACCGCTGGACGAGGAGCTCTCGATGGAAGTGCGCGGCCGCCATCTCACCGAAGGCGTTCCCAAGATCGTTCCGATCACCGACCGCGACGTGCGGGACGCACTCGCTGAGCCCCTCCGCCTGATCGTTCAGGCCGTCCGCGACGCGCTCGAGAAGATTCCGCCGGAGCTGTCCGCCGATATCTACGATCGCGGCATCGTCCTCACCGGCGGCGGCGCGCTGCTCAGGAACCTCGACAAGCGGCTCCGTGAAGAGACGGGACTCCCGGTCCTCGTCGCGGAGAATCCGTTGACCTCAGTCGTCGTCGGCGCCGGAAAGATCCTCACGGACCTGCCGCTGCTGCGCAAAGTCACGAGCGAATAGCCTCACGCGGTTTCCCCGTAACTACACGAGTCGGCGACCACACTTTTCAGCTTAGTATTCCTGCGTGAAG
This sequence comes from Vicinamibacterales bacterium, assembly GCA_035492775.1. Lineage (GTDB taxonomy): Bacteria > Acidobacteriota > Vicinamibacteria > Vicinamibacterales > 2-12-FULL-66-21 > DATJFQ01. The sequence continues at coordinate 52,398 of DATJIW010000074.1, read as the reverse complement.
AGTCCGTCCCGCATGGTCGTTTCCGCGGCCGTGCTCATGGTGCTTCTCGTCGTCGCTGCGCGCGACCACTACTTTCGCGACGAGTTCTACTACCTGGCCTGCAGCCATCACCTCGCCTGGGGCTACGTCGATCAGCCGCCGCTGTCGATAGCGGTGCTCTGGGTCGTGCGCCACACGTTCGGCGAATCGCTGATCGTCATCCGGATGGTCAGCGCGCTCGTCTTTGCAGCCCTCCTGATTGTGACGGCAGGCCTCGCGCGCCGCCTCGGGGGCGGATCGTTTGCCGAGCTGCTGGCAATGATCGGCGTGGCGATCGCGCCGGAGTTCCTTGGGACCGCGGGCTATTACTCGATGAACGTGTTCGACCTGCTCATATGGTCGATCGCGTTCCGCCTGTTCGTCGACGTGCTCGACGCGCCGTCATTGTCCCGCTGGTCGCTGCTCGGCGTCGTGCTCGGACTGGGACTGCTCAACAAGATCAGCGTGCTCTGGCTTGGCGGTGGCATTTTCGCGGCGTTGCTGCTGACGCGCGGGCGGAGAGAGCTGCTGACGCCTGGACCCTACGTCGCGGCGGTCATCGCGGGCGTGATGTTCGTGCCTCATGTGCTGTGGCAGATCGCGAACGGATGGCCGACGCTGGAGTTCATCAGGAATGCCGGCGCCGAGAAAATGGTACAGAACACGCCGTGGGCGTTTCTGGGCGACCAGATCACGAATCAGCACCCCTTCGCGCTGCCGCTCTGGACAGCGGGCCTCGCGGCGCTGCTCGTTCAGGCGCGGCTCCGGCAATATCGCGCCCTCGCGATCATCTATTTGACGGTCGCGGCCATTCTCATCGTGAACCGCACGAGCCGCTCCGGCTATCTCGCGCTCGCCTATCCCGCGCTCCTCGCCGCAGGCGGAGTGTTCTGGGAAGGCGTGATCCGCAGCCGCGCGCTGCGCGCGGCTGTCGTCGTGCTGCTCATGGCCGGCGGCGCGCTGACGATGCCGCTCGCAGTGCCGCTCCTGCCCGTCGATGCGTACGTGCGATACAGCCGAGCGCTCGGCGTTGCGCCGTCGACGGAAGAAAAGAAGGATGTCGGCCGGCTGCCGCAGTTCTTTGCGGATCGTCAGGGATGGGAGCCGTTCGTCGCACAAATCTCGAGCGTCTGGAATTCGCTCCCGTCAGATGACCGCGTGCGCGCCGCGGTTCTGACGGGCAACTACGGCGAGGCAGGCGCGATCGAGCGGCTCGCGCCGGCGATGACCGCCATCAGCGGGCACAACAACTACTGGCTCTGGGGAGTGCGCGGACGAACGGGTGACGTCTTGATCGTGCTGAGCCGTCATCCCGAACGTCTGCAGCGCCTGTTCGCGCAGGTGGACAAGGCCGGCGAAACCGAGTGTGGCGACTGCATGCCCTACGAGAACCACATCGGCATCTACATCTGCCGGCGGATGCATCCACCGCTTCCCGAACTGTGGCCCCAATTCAAGCACTACGAGTAAACCTCCCGCCGCTGCCCCCGCGCCCGCACTCCGCCCCCGCACCCCGCACCCGCGCCCCGCAGTACGCCCCGCACTCCGCCCCCGCCCCCGCACTCCGCCCCCGCCCCCCGCACCCGCGCGACGCACCCGCACCCCGCACCCGCACCCGCGCTACCATACCCCCATGGTCACGATTTTCGGGAAGGACACCTGTCCTTACACGCGAGCCGCCCGCGAAGACTACACGGATCGTGGAATTCCCTTCGAATACGTGAACGTGAAAACGAACGCCGAAGGGATGGCGCGGATGCTCCGCTACACCGACGGCCGCCGCGACGTCCCCGTCATCGTGGACGGCGATGAAGTCACCATCGGTTTTGGCGGCACTTGAGACGTATGAGAACCGCCCGCGTGCCGGGCTTCAGGGTGCGTTCACGAGAACTCCCAATTCCCAACTCCCAATTCCCAAATTTTGGAGTTGAAGGCTTTTAGGCCTTTGGGAATTGTGATGAGAGATTTGGGAGTTGGGAGTTCAGAGTTGCGCACCTCTCAGATCCAATTGAGAGTGCGCTCCAGCGCTTTCTTCCAGCCCGCATAACCCTCTTCCCGTCGATCGGCGGACCATTGCGGTTCCCACTGCCGATCGGCGCGCCAGTTCTCGCACAGATCATCGAGATCGGTCCAGAAGCCGACGGCGAGCCCAGCCGCATAGGCGGCGCCCAGCGCCGTCGTTTCGGCGACGATCGGCCGGACCACCGGCACGCCGAGAATATCGGCCTGGAGCTGCATCAGCGTGTCGTTGCCCGTCGCGCCGCCGTCGACCTTGAGCACGTCGAGCGACACGCCGGAATCCACCGTCATCGCGTCGAGCACCGCGCGCGTTTGATAACAGATCGCCTCGAGCGTCGCGCGCGCGAAGTGCGCCTTCGTATTGAAGCGGGAGAGTCCGACGATGGCGCCTCGCGCATCCGATCTCCAGTACGGCGCGAACAACCCGGAGAAGGCCGGCACGAAGTAAATGCCGCCGTTGTCCGGTACCGCATTGGCCAGCGTCTCGACTTCCGCCGCGGATCCGATTATGCCGAGCTGATCGCGCAGCCATTGGACGGCCGAGCCCGTGACGGCAATCGATCCTTCCAGCGCGAAGATCGTCTCGTTCGTCAGGCGATACGCCGCCGTCGTCAGCAGCCCCGCCTTCGACGGCACCGCGATCCGGCCCGTATTGAGCAGCATGAAGTTGCCGGTCCCGTAGGTGTTCTTCGCCTCGCCGGGACGGAAACAGACCTGACCGACGGTTGCAGCCTGCTGGTCGCCGAGGTCTCCCGTGATCGGGACCACGCCGCTCATGGGACCGTCGGGCCGCGTACGTCCGAAGCCGGTGCGCTCCGCCGATGCGCAGATCTGCGGCAGCATCGCGCGCGGTATACCGAAGATGGCGAGCAGTTCGTCGTCCCACTGACCCGTTGCGAGATCCATCAGCATCGTCCGGCTGGCGTTCGTGACGTCCGTCGCGTGTACGCCGCCGCGGGGCCCGCCGGTCAGATGCCAGATCACCCAGGTGTCGATGTTGCCGAAGATGGCTTCCCCGCGGTCGGCGGCGTCACGCACGCCGGGGACGTTCTCGAGGATCCACTGCAGCTTCGTGGCGGAGAAGTACGTGGCCGGGGGGAGTCCCGTGCGCTCGCGGATTCTCGCTGCGGCCGCCGGCGGCAGTCCGTTCACGATCGAGTCGGTCCGCGTGTCCTGCCAGACGATCGCGGGGTACCACGGACGGCCGGTGGCGGGATTCCAGACGACGGTGGTTTCACGCTGGTTCGTGATCCCGATCGCGGCGAGATCGTCAGCCGTGATGTTCGCGTTCCGCATGGCCCGCGCGATCACTTCGTCGGTGCGGGCGGCGATCTCGATGGGATCGTGCTCGACCCAGCCCGGGCGCGGGAGGATCTGCTGATGCTCGAGTTGATGGCGGGCGATCTCGTTTCCGCCATGATCGAAGATCATGAACCGCGTGCTGGTCGTCCCCTGGTCGAGCGCGCCGACGTATCGAGCCATCGCACACCTCAAAAACCCATATAGGCGTAGAGCGCAGCACCGGCGATGCCGCCGATGATCGGGCCGACCACGGGAATCCAGCCATAGCCCCAGTCGGACTGTCCCTTCCCGGGAATCGGCAGGATCGCATGCGCGATCCGGGGTCCGAGATCACGGGCAGGATTGATCGCGTAGCCGGTCGGGCCGCCGAGCGAGAGGCCGATGCCGAGTACGAGGACGCCAACCAGCAGCGGCTGGAGGCCGCGGCTGAAGACGAACGACAGATCCACGTCGCCCGGCTTCGAGAGCGTCTGCGCGTTTGCCGCGATCGCCAGAATCCCGAAGAGCAGCACGAAGGTGCCGATCATCTCGGAGATGAGATTGGCGACGGGCCGTCGGATCGCCGGCGCGGTGCAGAACACCGCGAGCTTCGACGGCGCGTCGGCAGTGACTTCCCAGTGCGGCAGATACATCGCCCAGACGAGAATCGCCCCGAGGATCGCGCCAGTCATCTGCGCGGCAATGTACCCGGGCACCTGGTGCCACGGGAAGCTGCCGATCATCGCGAGCGCGATCGTGACCGCCGGATTGAGGTGCGCGCCACTGATCCGGCCGACGGCATATACGGCGATCGCGACCGCGATGCCCCAGCCCGTCGTGATCACGATCCACCCCGACGCCTGTCCCTTGGTGCGAGCGAGCACCACGTTCGCCACGACGCCGTCGCCGAGCAGCACGAGGATCATCGTTCCGACGATCTCTGCCAGCAATGATTGCATGGAGCGGGACAGTAGCGGGCCGGGGTGCGCGAGTCAAGGCTATACTGCTGGAACGGCGCTCATACAGGGCGCCGACAAACGCTTTCATGATCACATCGTGCCGGCTGCCCGCGTGTGCAGCCATCTGCATACTCGCGGCGGCCGGGACCGCCTCTGCGCAAACCGTATTCGTCCGTCACGCCCCCCCGGCCCGCACGATCGACGTCGTCGTCGGGCGCGCCGACGCGGGGAAGGGAACGGCCGACGAGAACGGCGAGGCCAAGGTGCCGATCGACCTCCAGTCGGCCATCGGCAAGTCCGAAGCCGACGCCGTCATCTTCGTTGACATCTGTCAGAGCCTGACGCGCGTGCTGGTGGAACCAGCAGGCGCAACGGTGCCCGCGCCCGATGTCGGATGCGAGCGCCGCGACGTGCAGGGCCTCTACGCCGTGAAGAAGGTCTCGTCCCTCGTCGTCAATGTCGGAGGCTCCGTCCCTTCGATGCTGTTGATCCAGGGCTCGTACACGCCGCCGAAGCCCGAGGAAGAGGCAGCGCAGGCATCGAACGACAAGCGGCCGCGCCGGCCGGCACCCACGGGCCTGACGCTCTACGGCGGCGGTTCGTACACGACAATCCGCGACGCGGCCGTGAACGCGTGCGGCACCGACGGCGCCTGCAAGGCCGACAGCACCGGCATCGGCTACGCGCTGGGCGGCGTCGTGTGGTTGACGCAGTGGCTCGGTGCCGAGGCGGGGTATCTGCGTCCCGCGCAGGTCAGCGCAGTGCGGACCACCGATCCGCTCCACTTCGACATGAAGATGAAAACCGACTTGGTGATCATCGCCGGAAAGGTGGCTATTCCCGCCGGGCCCGTCCGCATTTTCGGCACGGCCGGCGCCGACTATCACCAGGCGACGCAGGATACATCCGAGACGCTGCTCGATCGGCCGACGACGGCAACCGACGGCAGTACGGTCGTGCTGCCAGGGGGGTCACAGACGTTTCATCTCGAAACGCAGGGCTGGAGCTATTTGTTCGGCGGCGGCGGGGAAGTCTGGTTCTCGCGGCTGCTGGCCGCGTACGGCGAGGTGAACGTCATCAACGTCAAAGGCGATCCGGTGGGCGGCGGCGAAGGCCGCCTGCGCGACCGTTTTATCGTCGTGAATTTCGGGATGCGCGTTCACGTCGGACACAGCGTCAAACCGACGTCGTAGACGCTCGCGCGGCCGGCGGATCGCGCGCTACTCGAGCGAGAGCAACTCGATCTCGAAGATGAGAGCCGAGTTCGGCGGGATCGCGCCGTTGCGCACGTTGCCATAGGCCAGCGACGGCGGGACGATCAGCTGCCGGATGCCGCCGACTTTCAGGCCGACCAGGCCCTGGTCCCACCCTTTGATCACACTCCCGGAGCCGAGGGTGAACGTGAATGGACCCGCTGCCGCGGTGCTGTCGAACTGAATGCCTTTGAAGTCCGGCTTCGTCGGATCGTAAATCCAGCCGGTGTAGTTGACGGTCAGCGAATTGCCGGACGCCGCTGTGGCTCCTGTGCCGAGCCGCAGGTCGCTCTGGGAAAACGCCACCGCCGACGGACTGGTCGGATTGTTGCTGCCGCACGCCGCAGCCACGCCGAGGCACACGAGGACCGGAAGAAGACGCACGAAACGCACGACGATCATTTTACTCCGCGCGAAGCGCGATCAATGGATCCACGCGGGTCGCGCGCCGCGCCGGCAGGATGCACGCGGCGATTGCCACGGCCGACAGAAACACGGAAATCCCGATGAAGGTCAGGGGATCGGTGGGCGACACCTGCACGAGCAGCGCCTGAATCACGCGGCTCAGCGCGAACGCACCGGCAAGTCCGAAAGCGAGTCCCAATGCCAGCTGCACGAGGCCGCGCCGCAGGATCATCCACGAGACGCGGCGGCCGTCGGCGCCGAGCGCCATCCGCACGCCAATCTCGGTCGTCCGCTGCACGACGGAGTACGCCATGACGGCATACAGGCCAACGGTCGCCATGACGAGCGCGATCGCGGCAAAGATTGCGAACACCGCACCGAAGACGCGATACGGCCACGTCTGCTGCGCCAGCATCTCGTCCATCGTGCGCACGGTGAACACCGGCTGATCGCGATCGATGGATTGCACGTCGGTCTGCACGGTCCTGAGGAGGACCCTCGGATCGCTACGGCTGCGGACGAGGAGCGTGATGTTCGCGGGCGCGTCCTGGCGGTAGGGTGTGTAGATCGCCGGCACCGCCTCCGCTTCCTGGAAGCTCGAATGGCGAAGCGTCGGACTGACGCCGACGATGGTCCGCCATGGCTGGGGCAGTCCAGGAGCGCCCGGACGCGCGGGCGCAGGGGCGAGACGCACGCGGCGGCCGATCGGATCCTCGCCTTTCAAGAACAACGAGACGAAGCGCTCGTTGACGATCACGGCGTCTGACCCTGGGGCGCCGTCGTTCGACGTGAACAAGCGGCCGCGCCGGAGCTGCACGCCGGCAGCGCCGAAGAAGTCCGGAGAAATCGTGACGAGCGCGGCCTCAGCGGATTCTCCAGCCGACGCGTCGGCTGAACGGCCTTCAATCTCGAAACGCCGACGCACCGCGTTGAACGGCGGCACGCTGGTCGTGAGTGCGACCGCCTGCGCTCCCGGGACGGCCGCAACCTTTGGCGTGAGGCGATCGAAGAACGCGCGCCGCGAGTCGTCCGTGGGGTATTTCGTGGCGGGCAGCCGGATATCCATCGCCAGCAGGTGGTCCGGATTGATCCCGCCGTCGAGCGTATACAGCTTCAGGAAGCTGCGGACCATGAGTCCCGCGCCGACGAGCAGCACGAGCGTGAGCGCCAGCTCCAGCACCACCATCATGCCGGTGATCCAGCTCGCGCGGCGGGTGCCGGCGTTTCCGCGGCCCCCCTCCTTGAGCACGTCGTGGACGTTCGCTTTCGTGACCTGGAGCGCCGGGGCGAGCCCGAACAGCACGCCGGTCACCAGGCAGATGACCGCCAGGAACCCGAAGACCGTATAGTCCATCGAGAAGATGATCCAGTACGGCTTTCCAGTGTTCGCGGTGGCGCTGTCGAACAGGCGCACGCCAATCACGGCGAGCCCGAGGCCGGCGGCGCCTCCCATGAAACCGAGGAGCACGCTTTCGATCAGCAGCTGACGCATGACGCGCCAGCGCGTCGCGCCGAGCGCAATCCGCACCGCGATCTCCCGCGTGCGCTTCACGGAGCGCGACAGCAGCAGATTGGCCACGTTTGCGCACGCGATGAGCAGCACGAAGCCAACGGCGCCCATCATCGAGAGAAACAGCGGCCGCACCTGCTCGCCGTTGAAGCGTTGCTGGAACGTCTCGATGTGGACCTTTGCGTAATCGCTGTTGGTGTCGGGATATGCCGAGGCGAGGCGCGCCGCGATGCCGTTCATTTCCGCCTGCGCCTGTTGAACGCTCGTCTCGGGGCGGAGGCGCGCGATGATCGCGAACGATCGCATGTTCCGCGGCGCGAGATCGGCCGTGCGCACCGCCGGGAGCCAGACCTCGGTATTCGAGGGGAACTGCATCCCCCGGGGCATCACGCCGACGACCGCATAATCCCGCGCGTTGACGCGGATCGATCGGCCCACGATCGACAGTTCGCCGGCATACCGCGACTGCCAGAGGTCGTAGCCGATGAGCGCAACCGGGGCCGCGCCGGCGCGCTCGTCCTCAGGCGTGAAATCACGTCCGAGCAGCGGCTGCTGACCGACGAGCCCGAACATGTTGGACGTCAGAGACGCGCTCCGGACCTGCTGGGGCGTCGAGACGTCGTCGCTCAAGTTCGCGGTCGCGACGTTGAAGCCTGCCATGCCGCTGAATGCGTGCGCCTGGGCGCGCCAGTCGTCGAGATCCGCGAACGATACGTTCGTCGCGACGCCCTGCAGATCGGAGCTGAGGACGTACAAATGCTGCGCATCGGGAAACGGCAGGCTGCGGATGAGAACCGCATTGACGAGCGTGAACACCGTTGCGTTGACGCCGGTACCCAGCGCAAGCGCGACGATCGCAACCGCCGAATACCAGCGGTCCTTCGCAATGAGGTGCAGAGCGAACCGAAGATCCCGGAGCATGCCCGTTGTCCTGAATTGGGTGGCGGAAGTCGGCCCCTATCATGGCATCGACGCGCGTCCGTCCCTACGAAATTTTTCGGCCTGGCGGTTCGGTTGCACGACGAATCGCGATCCCGCGTGAAATTACGGGAAAGGAGCGTCGATCGTGCAGATTGTGCGTACTCTCAGCGTGGCGCTGGTGGCGATTGGTTTCGCCGCGAACAGTACCCGTACCGGTCCCATCCTCGCCACCGCCGCGACGAGCGGTCACACCATCTTCATCCCGGGCACGGGGCGGATCCCGCTGCTCGGCATCCAGGCGCCGCCTGCCGGCCGGGGGGCTGCTGGCGATCCCATCGGGATTGCCGCGCGCGAGCGGTTGAACGGGCTCGTCGCGCACCGCTTCGTGATCCTGGAGTTCCCGCACGGACTCCGCGATGGCGCGATCCCTCGCGGCGCGGCTTACGTGTTCCTCGAAGATGGAACGTTCGTCAACCGATTGCTCGTTCGCGAAGGGCTGGCGCGCGTCAGCGGGGCGCGTTCCGCGCCTCGGAGTGCGGAACTGCGAGAGGCCGAAGACGCTGCGCGCCGGGAGCAGCGCGGCCTCTGGGGACGGTGAGCGCGGTTGAATCGTGGCCTTTACGAGTCGACGAGGACGTCGGCACGGTTGTCGGTCCGACGGTGCCGCGCGATGGACGCCGCAGCGCGCGCGCGCTCGGTGTTCACGGCGCCGTTGAACTGCGCGCCGTCCTCCAGCGAGAACTGCTTGGTAAGGAGGTTCGCGGTGACGAGGGCGCCGGGGCGCACCTCCACGAAATCCGCCGTGATGTGCCCGTCGAGGCGGCCGTTGACGCTGACGATTCCCGCGCTCACCTCCGCGTTCACGACCGACGTCTTCCCTGTCGTCAGGCAGTAGCCCGTGATGTCGATCGTCCCTTCGAAGTGCCCGTCGATCGTGAGGTCCTCGTGCGCGACGAGCTCTCCCTTGATCTTCAATCCCCGGACGAAGGTTCCCGGCGTTTGCGACATCGCTGCTTACTGTCCAACAGTCGGGCTTACGGTTGCAAGCTGTGCCGTGCCGCTTATTTCGACCCGCGTCGGAAGAAGCACGCGGAAAATTGCCCCGTGGCCGGCACCGTCGCTGTCGGCTTCAACAGTCCCGCCATGCAGTTCGACCAAGTGGCGCACGATCGCCAGTCCGAGGCCGAGACCGCCGTATTGACGATGGGTGCCCGAGTCCTGCTGGCGGAAGCGCTCGAAGACATGCGGCAGGAACTCCGGCGCGATCCCGACGCCGCTGTCGCGGACGGCTATCTCGATCTGATCACCCCGCCGCCGCGCTTCGAGGACGACCGTGCCCCCCTCGGGAGTGAACTTGATCGCGTTCGACAGCAGGTTCCACGCGATCTGCTGCAACCGGTCCGGATCGACGAGGGCGATCCCGAGGTCGTCGATCCTCGGTTCGAACGTGAGGCGCTTTGCGAGGATCGCCGGTGTCAGCGTCTCCACCGCCAGTCGCAGCACGTCGGCGACCTCCACGGGCCGCGGCTCGATCCGCAGTTTGCCGGTGATCGCCCCGGAGACGTCGAGCAGGTCCTCGACGAGCTTCGTCTGCACGCGGGCGTTGCGCTCGACGGCATCGACGGCTCGCGTGTGCTGGTCGGGTGGCAGCGCCCCGCCGGAGAGCACGCGCGCCCACCCGTAAATAGCCGTGAGCGGCGTCCGCAGCTCGTGCGAAACGGTCATCAGAAACTGGTCCTTCAAATAACTCGCGCGCTCGGATTCGCGTCGCGCCCGCTGTTCTCCTTCGAGCGCTGCTGCAAGCCGCTCGTTGGACTCGCGCAGCCGCTGCGATTCGATCAGCTGCACGCTCGCGAGATCCGCCTCCGCCCTCGATCGCGCATCGATCTGCCGGAACAGCACGATCGTCATCGCCGCCAGCGTGAGCGCTAGCGCGCCGATCGAAAAGATCGCGGACCGCACCTGATGCTGCCAGTACTCGAGCGCCTCGGACGTGCTGTAGGAGACCGCCACGATGAGCGGCGGCGTCTGCGTGTGGGCGAACGTCGTGAGATACGCCGGGCCGTGCGCTTCGACGGGGCCCTCGAGGTCGCCGCTTCCGGCCGTCTTCATCGCCGCTTGATAGATGGCGTTGTCGGCCGCGGAGGCATTGATGGCGTTTCGCTCCGACGGCTCGCGGAACAGCACGGCGCCGCCCGGATGAAATACCCAGATCACCCCATGGGATCCCACATCAAGCGTTCGAAAGAAATCCCGGAACCTGTCAGGGATCACAGAGACGACAACGCCGCCGGCGAACTGACCCTCCCGGTTCGAGAGCCGGCGGCCGAAGGGGAGGACGTACCGGGGCGGCGCGCTTGCCGTCAGAAATGGCAGGTCGACGGCCGGTTCGTCGTGGTCCGCCCGCGACAGCGCCTTGAAAACGAAATCGTCCCGGCGCGACTGTCCGATGATGGCGCGCTGCGTGCTGTGCGTCACGACGCCGTCGGCATTGACGACGGAGATGGAACCGCTGCCGGCGAGCCCGGCCTTGGCCGCGGCGAGAATGGGCTCCCAGTCGTCTGCGGGAGCGTCGGCCCCGCCGACGCGCCGGGCGTGTACTGCCAGCTGACGAAGCGTTGTATCGGCGAGCGCGAAATTGTCCTGGACGTAGCCGGCCACCACGACCGCGAGGTTGCGGGTGCGGGCGAGAGCGGCGTCGATCGCGCGATGCCGGGCGTCGATCGTGGAGAGCGCCTGCATCGCCGTCACGACCACGAGGATGACCGCCGTGAACGCGGCGATCAGGAGTTTGGGCGGCCGATGCGACAAGCGAGGATTGTAACTCGCCGGTATCGCTGAGCTTCCGCTTCGGAAGCGCGGTCAATCCCGGTTACACTGGCTATACCCCCCAGTTAGAAAAAGGACGTTCATGTTCAGGCCCCTTGGCCTGTTGCTGGCATTTCTCTCGGCCGCGGCCCCGGCGCTCGCCGGCAGCACGGAGACGCTCGACGTTCAGGTCCGGGGCAGGACGCTGTCGCTCGCGATCTATCGGCCCTCCGCCACAGCCAGAGGGACCATCATCATGGGGAGTGGGGACGTCGGCTGGGTGGGGCTCGCGGTGTCGATGGCGCAGGACCTGAATGCGCAGGGCTACCTGGTCGTGGGTCTGAACGTGCGCCAGTATCTTTCGGCGTTCACCGACGGAAAGTCTCACCTGACCGCGGCCGACGTACCGCGCGATTACAACGCGATCGCCAATCAGCTCAGGCAGCAGAAGCTCGTGGCCGCGCCGGTGATCGTGTCCGGTGTCTCCGAAGGGGCGGCCCTCGCGGCGCTTGCGGCGTCCGATCCATCCAATCACGTCTGGATAGATGGGGTGATCGCCATGGGACTGCCCGAGGTGGCCGAGCTGGCGTGGCGGTGGTCGGACGTACCGGCGTGGATCCTGAAACGCGACGCGAGCGAGCCCTCGTTCCACGCCCACGACATCATTCCGTCGGTCTCGCCAGTGCCTCTCGTTCTCATTCAGTCCACGAAAGACGAGTACGTCCCCGAAGCGGACTATCAACGCCTGTTCGCGACCGCCCGCGAACCGAAACGGCTGATTCTCATCGAGGCCAGCAACCACCGGTTCACGGACAAGCCCGGCGAGCTCCGCGCCGCGTATGCGTCGGCGCTCGACTGGGTGAAGGCTGCGCACGGCTCTTCAGGAAACGCGAAATGAAGCGTCGCCGGCTGCCGGCGCGTCTCGACGATCTGGCGGTCTGGGCCCTCGGCCACGCCGTACGGCTGTGGCCGTTCGTCCTCTTCGCAGTCGTCGTCTGGCTCTCGTGGCACACGCTGCGTCAGATCCACACCCGCGATTTCCGCGTGGCGCTTCGGGCGCTGCACCCGCAGTGGATCGCGATCGCCGGGCTGCTGACGATTCTCAACGTCGCGGTCATGGGGTGGTACGACGTCGTCGCGTTTCGCCATACGCGGGCGCGGGCGCGCGAACGGTGGCGCTATGGTGCCGTGGCGTTCGCATGGAGCAATTTCCTGACGCTCGGCCCGCTGGCCGGTCCGGCGATTCGCTTCTGGCTCTACCGGCCGTCGGTCGACGGCGTTTCGGATCTGAGCGCCGGCATCGTGTCGATCACCGTCGCGTTCGCGTCGGGACTCGCCGGATGGGCGATCGCGATCGGCGTGCTGCGATCCGCGCCGCTCGCGGTCATTGCGGCTGCGGCGCTCGCCTGCGCGGCAGTGATCGCGTGGACGGGGCGAGCCGCTGGCGCGCGCTTCGAGCGCTTTGCGGCGGTCGCCTCGACACCGGCCCGGGCGCTCGCCTTTGCGCTCGTCGGCTGGCTCGATTGGCTGCTCGCGGGAACGGTGTTCGTGGCGTGTCTGCACGCGGGCGGCTTCACCGGACGCGCCATCGACGCGCTCGGACCGTTTTTCTTCGGACAGGTGCTCGGGCTCGCGAGCCTGATTCCCGGCGGATTCGGTACGGCCGACGCGTATTGGCTCACGCACGTGCCGCTGGCGGAAAGCACGACGGCTGCCGCCCTGATGGCGTACCGCTTCGTGTACTACATCGGGCCGTGGGCGATTGCGTCGCTGCTGCTGCTCAGATGGGCGACGCGGCGGTCGACCGAACGGCGCGACGTTGGCCGCCGCAGCATCGCGGGACTGGTCGGCGGAGCCGGCGTGCTGATCATGTTGAGCGCGGCGTCCCCTGCGCTCCACGCGCGGCTGCTGCTGCTCGAGAAGATCATGCCGCTTCCACTCGTCGAAGCCGGGCAGCTCGCCGCCGCGCTGGCCGGCCTGCTGCTGCTCGTGCTCGCACGCGGGCTCGGCCGCGGCTATCGCGCCGCGTTTAGGGCGACGCGCCTGCTGCTCGTCATCGCCGCCGGTGCATCCATTCTGAAAGGGCTCGACTGGGAGGAGTCGCTCGTCCTCGTGTTCGTCGCGATTGCGGCCTCGTCACAGAGCGCGATCTTCGACCGTCCATCGCGCGGCGACTGGCTCGAGGGCAGCGACCTGGCCGTGGCGTGCGGCGCGCTCGCGCTGTTTTTCACGTTCGGCTTCGTCGCGCACAACCTGCAGCCGGCCACGCTGTCGCGCGTCGCACGCTTCGGGTATCACCTGCAGTCAGCACGCTTCCTGAGGACGGGCGCCTCGCTCGTCCTGGCGGTTTCCGCGGCGGGGCTGTACCTCTTCCTGCGCCCGCGCGTCGAGTTCGAGCCGCCCACGGAACGCGAAATCCAGGCCGCGCTGGACTTCATCGGCCGGTACGGCTCGTCGACGACGCCGTTGATGGTGGCGAACCGCGACAAGTCGATCTTCGCGAACGATCATGGCCTGTGTCTCTATCGCACGATCGGGCCCTACCTTGCGGTCTTCGCGGACCCCGTGGTCACGTGCGCCGCCGATCGCCCCGCCTTCCTGGAGGCGCTCTTCGAGTTCGCGGGCGACATCGATCGCCGTCCGCTCTTCTACCAGGTCTCGCTCGACTGGATTCCGCTGCTGCACGATCGCGGCTATCACTTCTTCAAACTCGGGGAAGAGGCGGTCGTGCCGATGGACCGTGTGACCGATCAGGGCCACGCCGGCAAGGAGACGCGGCAGACGCTGCGCCGCGCCGAGCGCGATGGCGTCGCGTTCCGCATCCTCGCTCCCTTCGAGGTCGAAGCAGTCCTTCCTCAGCTCCGCGCCATCTCCGACGACTGGCTCCGGACGAAAGGCGTGACCGAGCGGCAGTTTTCGATCGGCGCGTTTTCGGATGACTACATCGCGTCGTGCCGGTGTGCGATCGTGGAGCAGCGGACACCGCCGCGGATCCTGGCGTTCGCGAACCTGCTCGAAGGCCCGCGTCGCGAGGAGCTGTCCGTCGACCTGATGCGATCCCGCAGCGACGGCCCGCGCGTGATGGACTTTCTCATCACGTCGCTGCTGCTCGAGGCGCGGCGCGTCGGCTACCAGCGCTTCAATCTCGGGATGGCGCCGCTCGCCTCCGTCGGCGAGCAGCAGGGCGCGCACGTGCGCGAGCAGCTCGGACGGCTGATTTTCCAGCGCGGCGAGCACTGGTACAACTTCCAGGGCGTGCGCTTCTACAAACAGAAGTTCAATCCCGACTGGGTGCCGCGCTACATGGCGTATCAGTCCACGCTCGAATGGCCCGTCGCGGCCGCGTCGGTGAGCGCGCTCATTGCCGGCGGCTGGGGAAGTGCACTACGGCCCGCGCGCGATCGGCGGGAGGATCCGACACCGGAGGCTGTCCGTGCGCACGGGTAGCGCGATCGCGCTCGCCGCGTTGTCTTCATGGGGTTGCGGCATGCACCGCGAACCCGTCGTGCAGCCGCCGGGCGTTCAGGCCGTTCGCTCGGTCGTGCTCAACGGCCATCCGCTGCGCGTGCACGCGGCCGATACGCGCGTCGCGGACAGCGGCGCACGGCCGCTCATCGTGTACGCGACTGGCGATCGCGGATGGGCGGGAAAGGACCTCGACGTCTACCGCCATCTCGTCGCGTGGGGTTACCCTGTCGCTGGCTTCGACGCGCACGACTACGTCAAACACCTGGGTCCGTCCGGAACGACCACCCCCGATCGCGTGGCCAGCGACTACGGCGCGATCATCGCTGCCGCGCGCACGGCACTCGACCTGCAGGACGCGGTTCCGGTCGTGCTGGTCGGCGTCTCGCGGGGCGCCGACCTCTCCGTTGTCGCGGCGGGACAGCCGCACGTGCGCGACCACTTGAGCGGAGTGGTCGCGGTCGCGCTGACCCGCGAAGAGGAGTACGTGAAGTGGTTCCGGCGGCATCTGCACGCGTCGAAGCGCGCCGCTGCCGCGCCGTCAGGGGATTCCGTCGTGTCGGCGCCCGATATCGTGCAGCTGTACGAATATCTGCCGCGGCTCCATGACGTGCCGATCACCGTGATTCAGTCGACGCGCGACAACTACCTTCCGGCAGCGGAGGCGAGAGTCCTGTTCGGTCCCGACACGGTGGTCCGCCACTTCGTGTCCATCGATGCGCACAATCACAGTTTCGCCGGAGCAAGGGAGGAGCTGTACGCGGCGATGCACGGCGCGCTGGAGCGGCTGATATCAGCCATGCGCGCGGGAGATGGTTCCGATGCGTCGATTGTATGGTCGGCCGCCGCGCTGTCGCGGTAGCGTAGCAGGTCAGGAGGCCGAAGCATGGAGGTTGCAACCCGATTCATCTCGACCACGTTGACCGAAGCGGAGTGGAAGGCGCTGAAGATCGTTCAGCCCGATCCCGCGCGCTGGCTGCGTGAGCAGGTGAAGCTCGCCCTCGCCCAGGCGTCGACCGTTCCCGCGGCGCCAGAGCGCGCCGACATCGCGAACTAGAGCCCGGGACGCGAAGTCCCCTCCGGCGGATCCGCTACGATACGCCTGCATGGACCTGCGGCAGCTGGAAGTCCTGCGGGCGATTGCCGAGTCCGGCTCGTTCACGGGCGCGGGCCGGCGGCTTCGTGTATCGCAATCGGCGATCAGCCGTCAGATTCAGCTCCTCGAGGAAGAGTTCGGGGAGCCGCTCTTCGTCCGCTCCGGTCGGAGGATCCAGATCACGCCGACGGGCGAATCACTCCTGCAGCTCAGTCATCGCGTTTTCGCCGACATCCGCGAAACCTCGTCTGCCATCGTCCAGCGTCAGGACGCGCTTGCGGGTCAGCTGACGCTAGGCGGCGGGATGACCGTCTGCATGTACGTCTTCCCGGCGCTCGTGAGCGAGTATCGCTGCGCCCATCCTGGTGTCGAGATCAAAGTCGTTACCGGCGGCACGCCGCGGCTTCTGCGGAAGGTCCGGGCGGCGTCGATCGACCTCGCGCTCCTGACGCTTCCCATCGCCGATCGGGCGCTGCGGGTCGATCCGGTCTGGCGCGAGGAGATGCTGCTCGTGCTGCCGCCCGCGCACCGCCTCGCGCGGGAGCCGCATCCGATCGACCCGGCCGAACTCGCGCAGGAGCCGTTCATTACGTTCGAGAGCGGCTCGAATACGCGCCGCGCGATCGATGAATTCTTTGCCCGCGAACGGCTGCAGCCGCCCGTGGTCACGGAAACCGGCAACGTCGAGATCACGAAAGCGATGGTGGCCGCGGGACTTGGCGTGAGTATCGTGCCGTATCAGTCGATCGCGCGCGAAGCGGCGGCGGGCACGCTTCGCTACGCGCGCGTCGCAGGGCCGCCGCTCGTGCGGACGACCGGTTGGGTGTACCTGGACAGCGGCCGGGTGCCCCGGATGGTGCACGCGATGATGGAGATGCTGAAGACCGTCGCGCCGCGGCTGCAGCTCACGCCTGACTAGAGGCCCTGATCCTTCCGATAGACGGTCATCCAGAGCGGCAGCAGATCGTTGAAGGTCTGTTCGAACCATGCGAGGAGTTGGCGGCCGTCGGTCAGCGTCGACGCGTGATCCGCACGATTCGCGAACAGCCAACGTCCGCAGAACACCCAGCCTGTCTCGATGGGATTCTGCAGCTTCGTCAGCCACTCGATCGCATCGGTCGGCAGCATATCGATCGCCGGGCGGTTGCCGCCGTACTGGATGAACCCGCCGTTGGCGCTCATCCACGTAGCCAGGAGCTGCCGCCACGAGCTTCCCACCAGCTGCTGCATCCGTTCGAAGTACGCGAGCGCACGCAGCTGACCGGCTTCCGGATCGGCGTCGCGTCCCGCGGGCGTGAGATTGAACCCGATCCCGGCGCGCACGCAGTCCTGTCCCCACTGCGGTGCGGCAAAGATGCCGATGTTGAGTTGCGGTTCCCATCGGCCGCCGTAATGGAAGGCATGGACGTGGCCTTCGCCGCCGGTCTCGATGCTGTTGCGGCGAAAGAGCACGTAGCCTGCCTGCGCGGCGCGGTTCCGCGCCTCGACGACCTTGCCGGCGAACGGTCGATCGTTGAGCGCCATGAGCAGCGGTTCGATCCGCGGTCCCAGCGCTTCGAGAGCAGCCGTGGACGACAGGTGGCCGAGCGTCGTGAAAATGCTGCGGTCGAGCGCGATCGGCGCGGTTGCCGAGGAGCGCGATCGAGCGGGCCTGGGCGCCGGATCCTGTGAGGCCGCTCTCCGCGCACGCGGGGAGGCGGGGGCTGGGGGAGGCGTCCGGCGCCGCGTCACCTCAGCCTGCAGGTTGCGAGCGATCGTGTTCTGCGGATTGAGCTGGAGCGCGGCATCCAGTGCGGCGGTTGCCTGCTCGAGCTGTCCAAGTTCAAGACAGCAGCGGGCCAGCCGCGTCCATGCGCCGGCGTTGGCCGGCGAGAGCCGGGTCAATTCTTCGTTGAGATCGCGAGCCGACGGGCCGAAATCGCCGCGGCGCGCATACTCAACCGCCTGTTGTTCGAGTTCAGGTGCGCGAGACGTCATGAGAAGCAGTCAGGCAAAGATAAAGAATAGAAGATAAAGACCTTAAAGATCCGCCAATCGAACGCCTCCGACGGTGGAAGGTGTGTTTTTCGACCCCCGGGCAAACCTCCCGGCCCCTTTTTCCGTCTCAGTTACGGAAGGGAGCCCGTCGTGACCATTTTCCAGAAGCTGTTCTCCAAGAAATCTGAGCCTGTGAAGCGCGTGCGCGTTTGCGTCGAGTGCGGTATGCCCGTGGCCGAACACAAGGATTGGTGCAGCATTTACCGGACACAGCAGGAGATGGACAAGAAGGCGAGCGCGGCGCGCGCGTAGGCACCCGGCGCGCTCGGGACCAAAGCAGGGTTGAACGCCCTACGCGGGATTCAGTCCCGCGTTACAATCCGGCCCCATGCGCGCATTCGTTTTATCGCTGCTGATGGCCGCAACGGCCATCGCGGCCGATCAACAGACCAACCCGTACGCCTCCACGTACCAGCCACTGCCGTCGCGGCCGACAGTCATTCGCAACGCGACGATCCTGACTGCGGCTGGCCCCGTCATCGAACGCGGCGCCGTGCTGTTGCAAAACGGCAAGGTTGCCGCGGTCGGTCAGACCGTGAACGCACCGGCCGACGCCGTCATCATCGACGGCAGCGGCAAATGGGTCACTCCAGGCATCATCGACGACCACTCGCATCTGGGCGTTTACGCCGCGCCCGGCATCGAATCGCTCGCGGACGGCAACGAACTGACGAGTCCGAACACCGCCGAGGTGTCCGCCGAGCACGCCATCTGGCCCCAGGATCCTCAGTTCGATCTCGCTCGCGCCGGCGGTGTGACGGCCATGGAGATTCTCCCGGGTTCCGGCAACCTGTTCGGCGGCCGCGGGGTGACACTGAAGAACGTTCCATCCCGAACGGCCGACGGGATGAAGTTCCCGGGCGCGCCGTACGCGCTGAAGATTGCGTGCGGCGAAAACCCGATGCGTGTGTACGGCAGCAAGGGGCAGGCGCCGGCGACGCGCATGGGCAACGTGGCCGGTTATCGGAAGGCGTGGCAATCGGCCGTTGAATACCGCGACCAGTTGAAGCGCTGGCGCGACCAGGGATCGGATCCGGCGAAGAAGCCATCGCGGAATCTGCAGCTCGAGACGCTCGCCGGCGTGCTCGACGGCGAGATTCGCATCCAGAATCACTGCTACCGCGCCGACGAGATGGCGACCATGATCGACATCTCGAAGGAGTTCGGATTCAAGATCGCGTCCTTCCACCATGCGGTGGAGGCGTACAAAATCCGCGACCTCCTCGTCGCAAACAACATCTGCGCGAGCATGTGGGCCGACTGGTGGGGGTTCAAGCTCGAAGCGTACGACGGCATCCGGCAGAACATCGCGCTCGTGCACGAAGCGGGCGGATGCGCGATCGTCCACTCCGACAGCGCGGATGGCATCCAGCGTCTCAACCAGGAAGCAGCCAAGGCGATGCGCGCCGGCGCCGAGGCCGGCATCACACTCACGCCAGCCGACGCAATCACCTGGTTGACCATCAATCCGGCGAAGGCGGTCGGGATCGACAAGCAGACAGGTTCGCTCGAACCTGGAAAGAACGCCGATGTGGTGATCTGGTCGGGAAACCCGTTCAGCGTCTACACGCGCGCGGAACAGGTCTTCGTCGACGGCGCGCTGCTGTACGATCGCAACGATCCGTCGAAGCAGCACAAGAGCGATTTCATGATCGGCATCCTGCCGGAGGTGCGCCGATGAAGGCCGCGCTCGCACTTGCCGTGTCCGTTCTCGCCCTGCCGCAGCCGCAGGCGGCACGTCCGGCTGCCGCACAGCCGCCCGCCCGGCGGGCCGCGGTTCCCGCGTCCCGGCCGTCCACGGCTGGCGAAACGATCGCGATTACGAACGCACGCGTGCTGCCCGTCTCCGGTCCCGCCATCGAGCGCGGAACCGTGCTCATCCAGAGCGGACGCATCGCGGCCGTCGGGGCGGATGTCGCTGTCCCTGCCGGCGCCCGTGTGATCGACGCGACGGGCAAGATTCTGACCCCCGGTTGGCTCGACGCCGGCGTGCAAACCGGCATCGTCGAAATCCCCTCGTCCGCGGAAGGCACGGACGATGAAGCGACGACCGATACGCGCGTGAGTGCGGCGTTCACCGTGGTCGATTCGTTCAACGGCAGTTCCACGGTCATTCCCGTCACCAGGATCGAGGGGATCACGCGGCAGCTGGTGACGCCGTCGAGCACGGGGAACGTCTTCGTCGGACAGGCGGCCGTCATGGATCTGAGCGGCGACCAGGTGCCGGACGCGGTCACGAAAGCTCCGGCGGCGATGATCGCGCTGATGGGCGAAGGAGGAGCGGCAGTGGCCGGCGGCGCTCGCGCCACCGCGATTCTGCGGATGCGCGAGATGCTGGAGGACGCGCGCGACTACGCCGCGAATCGCGCGGCGTTCAATTCGTCGCAGCGGCGCGAGTACGTTCGAAGCCGGCTCGATCTCGAGGCGCTCCAGCCGGTCCTCAAAGGACAGGAGCCGCTCGTCGTTCAGGCGCAACGCGCGAGCGATCTGCTGGCAGCCATCCGGCTCGCGCACGAGTTCAACGTCCGGCTCGTGCTGATGGGGGCTGCTGAGGCCTGGATGGTTGCCGATCAGCTCTCGGCGGCTCACGTTCCGGTCGTCATCGACGCGCTCACTGACATACCCGGGTTCGATTCGCTTGGCGCGACGCTGGAGAATGCCGCGCGCCTGTCGAAAGCCGGCGTGAGCCTTGCACTGGCTTCCTTCGATACGCAGAACTCGCGGACGCTCCGCCAGCAGGCGGGCAACGCGATCGCGTACGGTCTGAGCCGTGACGCCGCGCTCGAGGCGGTGACCTTGGCGCCTGCCCGCTTCTGGGGCGTCGCGGACCGCGTGGGCTCTCTCGAGGTCGGGAAAGACGCCGACGTCGTCGTCTGGTCCGGAGACCCGTTCGAGCTGACGACGGGACCGGAGCATGTGTTCATCAAGGGACGTGAGATGTCTCCGGATACGCGCCAGACCGAACTGCTGAAACGGTACCGGACCATCAAGTGATGGTCCATTTCGCCGCGTGACGAATGCGCTTTGACACCCTCCAGCTCCTCCGATGTCCCTTCTGCGGATGGAAGGTGGAGCTGAACACGCAAGTCTTCCATCGCATCGGCGACGGCGGTGAGATCCGCGATGCGTTGCTCGCATGCCGTTGCTGCCAGTTCCTCGTGTGCGACGGCATCGCCGTGATGACGCTCTGGCCGGAGACCGAAGTTGCGCGGGCGGCGATCGTCGACGGCCGGCCGGCGGACGCCCTGCGCGCGATGCTCAACTTCACCGGTGACCCTCCGGCCGCGCGTTTGATTGGACCTGAAGGCGAGGCGCTCGGCACGTACCGGCAGATTGCCGAGGGGGTTGGCGAGCAGTTCGAAGGCGGGTACTTCGTCTATCGCTTTTCCGATCCGACGTTCGTGGTCGCGGATGCGGTCGTGCGCTCGGTGGCTTCCGCGGTCGTGGATCCCCATGCCGCCGTGCTCGACCTCTGCGGCGGGTCGGGTCATCTCACGCGCTCGCTCGCATCCATCGGCGCCCTTCCCCCGGTCGTCACCGACATTTCCTTCATCAAACTCTGGCTCGCACGGCACTTCACCGCGCCTGCCGCCGACGCGGTGCTCGCCGATGCAGAGGTGGCGCTGCCGTTTGCCACCGGTTCGTTCCGGTTCGTTGTCTGCAACGACGCGTTTCACTACATCTGGCACAAGGCGCAGCTCGTCCGCGAAATGTGGCGGATTACCGATGCCGCGGGCGTCGCGGCGATCACGCACACGCACAACGCCGACACGTGGACGCCTTCGAAGGGGACGGCGCTCTCCGCTGAACACTATCGCGGACTGTTCGAAGACACCGACGCGCGCGTCTATTCCGAGCAGCTGACACTCGCGGAGGTCCTTGCCGGCCGGCTGAGTCTGTCGCGCCACGATTCGCAGGCGGCACTCGAGGGGGACGAGGCGTTTTCTGTCATCGCAACCCGCGACGGACGGGTGTTCCGGGATTTCGACGTGCCTGCACCGGCCATCGTCAGCGGCGAGCTGAAATTCTCTCCGCTGTACGACGTCTCTCTGTCGAACGGTCACGCATCGTTGACCCTTCGCTATCCTTCCTCTGATTATGAGGATGAGTACAGCGCCAGCCACAAATACCTCCCCGACGCGCTGAACGTCAGCCACGAAACGCTGGCCGAGATCCAGGCGGGACGGCTCACCGACGACGTGCAGGATCTGATGCGACGGCGGATTGTCCTCGATCTGCCGCCGAACTATCTGTAGACGAGCCGCCCGCTAAAGAACGTAAAGAACTCTCCAACCTTTCGCCAGCCGATCGCGTCCAAGCGGCATGCAGGACGTCCGCTACGCGCTCCGGGGACTTCGCCGCCAGCCTGTTTTCTCCAGCGTTGCCGTTTTGACGCTGGCGCTGGGGATTGGCGCGACGACCGCCGTGTTCAGCGTGCTGTACCAGGTGCTGCTGCGGCCGTTGCCGTATCCGGACGCCGGCCGGCTGGTCGCGGTCAGCAACGTCTATTTGAAGGCGGGCGGGGAACCATCTGCGGTGGCGATTCCCGACTATCTCGATCGCCGCACAGGTGCGCCGGCAGTCGAGGACGCGACGCTGTTCACGCCGCGGGTTTCGGCACTCGACGTCAGCGGCAATCCCGAGCAGGTCATCGCGCTGGCGGTGACGCCCTCATTCTTCACGACGCTTCGTCGAGGTCCATCGCTCGGCAGGGCGTTCGGCGAAAGTGATGTCGCCGGCGGCACCGCCGCGAACGTCGTGATTCTCACCAACGCCACGTGGCGATCGCGTTTCGGGGCGGACCCCTCCATTATCGGGCGCGCGATTCGCGTCAACGGCGCCGCGCAGACGGTCGTAGGCGTGCTCCCGCGCGACTTCGAAATTCCCTGGCGCGATACGTCGATGCTGATGCCTTTCGCGTTCACGCCCGAGCAGATCTCCAATGCCGAGCGCGGAAACGAGTTCAGCTGGATGATCGCGCGCCTCCGCCCCGGAGCGACGGTAGAACAGTTCGACGCGCAGATGGATGCGATTGTCGCCGGATTGATGACGCGTGTGCCCCGGCGTGCCGAATACATGAAGACGAGCGGCTTTACAGGGCGCGCGAGGCCGCTCCAGGCATCCGAGACGGCGTCGGTTCGCGTACAGCTCCTGATCGTGCAGTCAGCCGTCGCGCTGGTGCTGCTCATCGCGTGCGCGAACGTCGCCAATCTACTGCTGATGCGCGCGGCGGGGCGGCAGCGCGAACTCGCGATCCGCACCGCGATCGGAGCCGGACGCCGCCGGATCGTGCGTCAGATGCTCGTCGAAGGGCTGCTGCTCGCGGCGATCGGCGGCACCATCGGCGTCGCGCTCAGCCTCATGGGTGTGCAGGGACTCCTTGCGATGGCGGCGGATCAGTTGCCGCTCTCTGTCAGGACTACTCCCGATGGAACTGTGGTCCTTTTTGCGCTCGCGGTCACTGCCGCCACTGGCGTCGTTTTCGGACTCGTGCCGGCGATCGGTGTGCTGCGCGCGTCCGCTGGATCGGTGCTGAAAGAGGACACCACGCGTGGCACGCGCCGCGGCGGCCGCCTTCGTCGCGCGCTCGTCATCGTCGAGGCGAGCGTCGCGCTCGTGCTGGTCGTCGGCGCGGGGCTGCTGGTCAAGAGCTTCGCGCATCTCACCAAAGTCAGCGCCGGTTTCAATCCAGACCGCGTGGTGACGGCGCAGATAGCGCTGCAACCGCTGCGGTATCCCACGTCGGATGCACGGCGGGCCTTCTGGGAGCGCCTGTCTGCGAAGGTTGGCGAGCTGCCCGGCGTCTCTTCCGCCGGTTTCGTGAGCGTCACGCCATTCAGCGGCGAGTTCAGTGCGGGGTCTTTCATGATCGTTGGACGGGGGATGGTCGCGGGCGAGCAGACGCCGCACGCCTACCAGGACCGCGTCGGCGGCGACTATTTCCGCGCCATGCAGATTCCGTTGCTGCAGGGACGCGTCTTCGGCGACGGCGACACGGCGGAAGCCCCCCGCGTGGCCATCGTCGACGAGCTGCTCGCGCATCAATTCTTTCCGCAAGGTGACGCGCTCGGACGGCAACTCAATTTCGGCAGCGAGCGGAACTACACCATCGTGGGAATCGTCGGTACCGTCAATACCGCGGATCTCTCAACGCCGGTGCCCGAAGGACGAATTTATCTGGCCGCATCGCAGGTGCCTCCCGCCCGAATGGGGCTGGTCATGAAAGCCGTCAACCCGGAGGCCGCAGCGGCCGGGATCCGCGCGGCGGTGAAGGCGATCGATCCCGAGCAGCCGGTCGCGCAGATCCGCGAAATGGACGAATGGATCGAGCGGTCGCTGCAGCCCCGCCGGACCCCGACGATCCTCCTCGCCATGTTCGGCGCGGCCGCGCTGGTGCTCGCCGCGATCGGCATGTATGGCGTGCTGGCGTTTTCAGTCACGCAGCGTCTGCGCGAGTTCGGCATCCGGCAGGCGCTTGGTGCAGGTGGACGCTCCATCCTGCTCCTCGTGGTGCGCGAAGGCGTCGGAACGGCCAGCATCGGGCTGGCGATCGGAACCACCGTCGCGCTTGCGCTCGGCCGCGGCATGCGGTCGCTGCTCGTGGACGTGCCTCCGGCCGACCCGGTGGTGCTCGGCGGAGCCGCTGCGATCCTGCTCGCCGTGGCGGCAGCGGCGGCATGGCTGCCTGCACGCCGCGCGACGCGTGTCGATCCGATGGCGATCCTTCGGAGCGAATAGCGTCGCCCGCGGCGTCAGGTCTGCCCCCGACGGCGTCAACAGCAGTCGAGCTCCAGGTGCACCGCGCGGTCGTCAGGGTATTCGAGGTTCTTGTCCGACGGGAACCCCGTCTGACGTCGGCGCCGGAACCCATTGACGGCCATCAGCGTTCCGAGCGCCACGAGACTGCCGGCGATGTAGCCGAGATACGGCTGCGGATCGAGACGCTCCTTCACGGCCTCCTTCAACTCCGATTTCATCTCGGACGGCTGCAGCCGCCGTCCAATCTCGTCGAGCTTGCGATCGAGGGCCTGCCGCGTCTC
This sequence comes from Vicinamibacterales bacterium, assembly GCA_035492775.1. Lineage (GTDB taxonomy): Bacteria > Acidobacteriota > Vicinamibacteria > Vicinamibacterales > 2-12-FULL-66-21 > DATJFQ01. Next base: position 27,586 of record DATJIW010000074.1, on the reverse strand, counting down.
TGCGATGTCCAGCTCCAGCTCGGTGATTCCGGCGTTCGTATCGTCGTTCATCGGAAGTTCTCCTTCACCGTCTCGATCGTGCGCGGCATCCCTCTCATCTCGGAAAGCGCCCGCCTGCCCCCTGCGTACAACAGGCCGCCGGCGATGGCGAGCAGCACGCCGATCGCGCCAAAGCTTGCCCAGTATGGCCAGCCGAACAGCTCGGAAATGCCCATTGCGATTGCGCCGAGGATGAAGAGCGCGGCAAACCAGCCTGCGCCGGCTGCGCTGCCGAGCAGCGCGCCCGCGGACGTCGCCTTCGTCACCTCCTGCCGCAGTTCGGCTCGCGCCAGTGCGATTTCCTCTCGAAACAGATCGCGCACGTCGTCGAGCGCGCCTCGGACCAGCGTGCTCATCGGTGCATCAGTTTCATGTGCCATGTGCCCCCCCGGGTATCCTTCTTCCAGGGAAGCAATGCAAGGAGCGATTACTCGGCTGTTCGGGCGAGCGCCTTCACGTCCGCAGGGGTCAGGCCCTTGCGGCGCAGGTCACGAATCGCCGTATCTCCGTCCGATTTGCTCAACTTCTGGCCTGGCGCTTTCATGATGAGCGGGTGGTGCAGGAATGCCGGCGGATGGTCGCGGCCGAGGAGCCGCGCGAGTGCGAGTTGCCGGCCGGTGGACGGCAGCAGATCCTCACCGCGGATCACCGTATCAATCTTCTGCTGCATGTCATCGACCACGACGGCGAATTGATACGTCCAGTTGCCGAGCCGATCGCGGATCAGCACGTCCCCGCACTGCTCCTGAGGATTCTGCTCCTGCGGTCCAAGCCGTTGGTCGACGAACCGTTCGACGCCGGAATCGATCCGCACACGCCAGCCGGACCCCTCGACGATGGGAAGTCCGCGGTCGCGGCATGTGCCCGGGTACCGCACCTCGCCGTCGCTGTCGGCCGCGGACGCAATCCGGCGCCGCGTGCAATTGCACGCGTAAACGAGGCCGCGGTCGCGGAGTTGCTCGAACGCTTCCAGGTAGACCTGTCCGCGGTCGCTCTGCCGTCCTTCGCAGCGGCCTGCGCGGAATGCGTCGGTTGAAAAGATATCCGGCCGATATCCGAGCCAATCGAGATCTTCGAGGATGCCGTTTTCGTATTCGGGCCGGCAGCGTTCGCGGTCGTGGTCCTCGATGCGCAGGAGTACTTCTCCGCCACGTTCGCGCGCGGCGTTCCACACGTACTCGGCGTTGAGTGCGTGCCCGAGGTGCAGCCAGCCCGTGGGCGCCGGCGCGAATCGGGTACGCATTTACGGGCGGATCACCGGGGGACGGCCAGAGCGAACGTGCGCGAGTCGGAAGCGCCATCGTTCGTGACCATGACGCTGAAGAACGTACCGGCAGACGTGGGCGTTCCCGAGATTATCCCGGTGGCGGGATCGAGTGTCAGTCCGCCGGGCAGGCCGCCGCGTGTGATTTGCCAGACGGCCGCACCGTGGACGCCGGAGGCAGTCAAGTACGCCACGTACGGTATGTTGCGCTTCGCCTCGGGTAACCGCGTCGTCAGGATCGCGAGAGGCGTATCCGGCGCGTCGTCACTGCCGCGCAACTGCAGCAGGAAGACGTCCTGGCGCGCCTTTTCACCTGGGGCGCCGGCGGGATCGGTGCCGAGAGTCTTCTCCCAGTTGGTCGTAAAAAGCACCCAGCGTCCATCAGACGACACGTTCGGTCTCGGCGTGTACCAGAACGAGAACTGCGCCGCGTCGTTGTCGTTGCGCACGTCGCTGCGATGCTGCGCGAGACGCCACACCTCGGCGCCGGCATCAGCCGGCACGTCGGTCTGGATGGCGACGATCTCATCGTCCCACGGTCGCCATTCGACGTCGTTGGCGCCGTACCGATACAGCGCGCTGATGAACGGCACGAGTCGATCCGGCTGCGCGTTGTTCCACGTTGGATGGTCGGCGAGCAGCACTTCCTTCGGAGTGATGACGGGCTGCACCAGGTCGCGCGTGCCCAGCGGCGCCGACAGCGAGCGCAGCTGCCACTGTGCGGCGTCGTACGGCGTACTCGTGCAGCAATCCTGGTTGATCGCGAACCCGAAAGAGTAGGCATCGTGTCCGCCGGCGTGCGCCGCATCGAGCGGAAGCGCGGTGAACGAGTCGTCGGACAAATCCCAGACGTAAAGTGGCGGCGCCTGGCGCGGCCCCTGCCGGTCGGCCCCGCTCGGATACAGGAGAACGAACCGCCCGCTGCGATCCAGAAATGCATGATGCAGCGTGAAGTTGAGCGCCGTCGGCGTCCGTCTGCCGTCGAGCGTGGACGACGACGTGTCGAGTAGCCGCCGATTCTTCGGATTGGCTCGGTCGAACACGACGACGAAGTGATGGCGGTCCTGGCTCGCGCCGCCGAACATCGCGAGAATCCTCTCGACGGGGCCCGAGCTCGATCCGATGACGCCGACGTACGTGTCCTTCAGCGTCGACGCGGGCACGATGGACTCGAGATCCAGAACCGTCGTGTAGCGACCGGTCGAGAAGTCGTACGCATCCACCGTGTGAAGGTTGCTGCCCGACGTATTCGTCGTCCCGTAGACGATGTTCGCGTCCGCGTAGCTGAACTGCGGCTCCAGATAAAACTTCAGCGTCAGCCCGCCTTCACCTTCGCGAGATGGATCGATACGCGACGACGAGCCCGTAGCGGGATCGAACGCGAAGGGGATGATCGTTCCGTCATCCGTCGTCACATAAAAATGGCGCCCGTCGGCGCCCCAGGCGTTTTGATGCGTGCCCGACGGCGTCCGGAACGAGTAGTTGAGGAATCCGGGCCGCGTCGAGCCGTCGGTGACGCGCCATATGCGGGTGCCAAAGACCGGATCGTTGAAGGAAAAGCCCGCATTCCCGACGCGGACGAGCGATGGCTTCGCACGGGCGCCGCGATCGGTGACCGCATCGTAAGCCGACGGCGCACCCTGATTTTGCGCTGCAAGGAACCGGGGGGCATGTCCGAAGCAGATGATGACCGCCGCCGGCAGGATCACGTATCGCAGAGCACGCACGATTCGAGTGTGTAGACAACCGTCGGTCGAGCGCAAGCTCAAGCGACGGTGAGGAGAGCCGACTCTACTTCTTCACGTTTTCCGTTCCACTGACCGAGACGCCGCACACCGTGCCGGAATACGTCACGACGATCCCTGTGCCGGTCGAGTCCTGCGCGGCCGTGCCGTTCGTGAAGGCGAAGGGGCAATTCAGGCCTCCCTGCGTGACGGTCCCGCTTGCGTTCCATCCGAGGGTCGATCCGGACAACGTCCCGGTGCCCGTGCCGTCGAGGTCGATGGTTCCACCGCACGTCGCGGCGAACGTCACGCTGGCTGTCGTTGCCGTGACCGGAGTGACGGTGTATTTCACGTCGCCGCAGCCCCCGGATGGCGTGGACGCGGTGACCGACGTCCACGTGCCGGCGAATACATCCATGCTGACCGTCGGGGTCGATGGCGAGGTCGGCGAGGAACTGATCGCGTTCTTGATGTCCGAAACCAGGCTGCAGCCGCTCGACAGCGCGCACGCGAGCACGATTGCAGCCGGGAGAAAACTCTGGGAATTACGCATGTTGCCTCCAACGCAGAATGCCTGCGTTGACAGTGCCGTTGCGGAAACGGGGCTTCGATCGGCCTATCGGCGGCTGGGGCGCCCGCCTGCAGATTTATCTTGCACTAGAATGAGGGGTTCATGGCATTCGAATAAGGGACTGGAATGGATCTCGGTTTGACAGGAAAGGTCGCCATGGTCGCCGGCGCGAGCCGCGGCCTCGGCTTCGCGGTGGCGGAGGCGCTCGCACGCGAAGGCGCAAACGTCTCGATTGCCTCGTCCAACCAGGCGGCGATCGAGGCGGCGGCGGAAAAGCTCTCCAACGCAGGCGGCAAAATCCGCTCCACGGTGGTCGACGTGCGGAACGCGTTTCACATCGACGCATGGGCGAAGCAGACGATCGACGCGTTCGGCGGCGTGGATCTGCTCTATGCGAACGCCGGCGGGCCGCCTGCGGGAAGTGCGCTTTCGTTCGACGACTCGGCGTGGCAGAACGCGATCGATTTGCTCCTCTTCAGCACGATCCGATCTGTACGGGCGGTGGTGCCGAGCATGAAACAGCGCGGCGGAGGCGCCATTCTGGTGGCCACGTCGTCGTCGGTCAAGGAACCGCTGCCGAATCTCGCGCTGTCGAATGTTGTTCGCGGCGCCGTGTCATCGCTTGCAAAGACCCTGGCTCTGGAGCTTGCAGGCGATCACATCCGCGTCAATCAAATCATTCCCGGGCGCATCGACACCGATCGCGTGAGGCACCTCGACGAGATCACGGGGAAACGACTGGGCATCTCCGCAGCGGACGCGAAAACACGATCCCTGGCTGCGATTCCCTTTGCCCGGTATGGCGAACCGCCCGAATTCGGAAGCGTCGCCGCCTTCCTCCTCTCCGGCGCGGCCGGGTACATGACCGGTGCGACGGTGCAGGTCGACGGCGGTCTCATCAAAGCTGTCCTCTAACTGCGGAGATCAGGCGCTTTATATGTCGTTGATGCGGAAGGCTCTGCTGGCAGGTTCGACGTCGCCCTGGCTGCGGCGGCAGGCGACACGGCGCGCGTTCGTTCGGAAGTCGGTCTCGAAGTTCATGCCAGGCGAAAGGGTCGAGGACGCCCTGACCGCCGCAGCGGCCCTGAAACCGGAGCGGATCACCACCATTCTGACGAGGCTCGGCGAGAACCTGACGCGCCTCGACGAAGCGGAAGAAGTCACGCAGCACTATCTCGACGTCCTCGACAAGGTCCAGCAGGCCGGCCTCGACGCGCAAATCTCCGTGAAGCCGACGCAGCTCGGGCTGGATCTCGACGCCGGCGTCTGCCAGCGCAATCTCGATCGCATTTGCGAAAAGGCAGAGCGACTCCACAACGTGCCCGTGTGGATCGACATGGAAAGCTCGCCCTACGTCGACCCGACGCTCGAGCTGTACCGCAAGAGCAAGGAACGCCATAAAGGTGTCGGCATCGCGCTGCAGGCGTACCTGTACCGGACGGCGAAGGATATCGAGAGTCTCATCCCGCTCGGACCCGCCATCCGTGTCGTCAAAGGCGCCTACCTGGAACCGCCGGACGTCGCGTATCCCAAGAAGGCCGACGTCGACGAGAACTTCTACACCCTCTGCTGCCGCCTGGTGGCAGACGACGCGCAGAAGACGGGGACGCTGCTGCACATCGCCACCCACGACATCGCGCTGGCCGACCGGCTGGCTGCCTATATCGATCAGCACCACGTGCCGGCCTCCGCGTATGAATACGCCATGCTGTTTGGCATCCAACGCGCCCAGCAGCAGCGGCTCGCCGCCGCCGGCCGGCGCATTCGCGTGCTCATCAGCTACGGCGAATACTGGTTCCCGTGGTACATGCGGCGCCTCGCCGAGCGTCCGGCGAACGTCACGTTCGTGCTGAAGAACCTCGTAGGAGGGTGATACCGCGCTTCGCGCGGGAAAGCATGTCGAGCGCGAAACGCTACGACGCCATCGTCGTGGGCGTCGGCGGGATGGGCAGCGCGGCCCTGCTTCATCTCGCACGCCGCGGGTTTCGCGCTCTCGGCATCGAGCGGTTCGGCCTCGCGCACGACAAGGGATCGTCGCACGGCGTCAACCGGATCATCCGTCTCGCCTATCTCGAGCACCCGTCGTACGTCCCGATCCTCCGGCGCGCTTACCAGTTGTGGCGCGAACTCGAGACACAAGTCCGCGAGCAGTTGCTGTTCATCACGGGCTCGCTCGATATCGGTGCGCGGGGCAGCACCACGCTCGAGGGGTCCGCGCTCGCCTGCAAGCTCCACGATCTCGAACATGAGATGCTCTCCGCCCAGGATGTCGGCCGGAGATTTCCCGGATACCGGCTGCCGTCAACCGTGCGCGCGCTATTCCAGCCAGAAGGTGGCTTCGTGCTGGCCGAGCGGGGCGTCACCGCCCATACGGAGGCCGCGGTGGCGATCGGTGCGATCGTCCACGAAGGGGAGACGGTACTGGAGATCGATCGCAGCGGATCGGATGTGCGGGTCGTAACCGACCGCAGCGAATACCACGCGCGTCGGATCGTCATCACGGTCGGTGCATGGACCGCGTCGCTCCTCGGAGAGCTCGCTCCGCTCGCCATTCCGGAACGCCAGGTGTTGATGTGGACGGCCGTGTCCGCGCCGGAACGCTTCCAGCCCTCGTGCTTTCCGGTGTTCAACCTCGAACTGCCCGAGGGCCGTTTTTACGGCTTCCCGCAGTTCGGAATCCCCGGTTTCAAGATCGGCAAGTACCATCACCGCGCACAGGTCGTCACACCCGACGGGATCGATCGGACCATCCATAGCGAGGACGAACACGTACTTCGCGAAGCGATCCGGCAATGCTTCCCGGGCGCCGACGGACCCGTCCTGCACGCGGTGACGTGCATGTTCACCAACAGCCCCGACGAGCACTTCATCGTCGACGTGTGGCCTGCTGACCCGCGCATCGTCATCGCGGCCGGCTTCTCCGGCCATGGATTCAAATTCTGTCCGGTGATCGGAGAGATCCTCGCGGAACTCGCCGACGTCGGAACCACCCGTCACGACATCACGCTGTTCCGGCTTTCCCGTTTCATCTGACCCGGGGAAGCGTCACTCGGTTCGCCGCGCGACCATCGCCAGCGCCGCAGTGCCGACGAGCGACGCACCCATGACGAGCATCCCGGCGGAAAAGCTCCCCGTGTGATCGCGCACGTAGCCCATCACATACGGTCCGACGAACCCGCCGGTATTTCCCACCGAGTTGATGAGCGCGATGCCGCCTGCGGCAGCGGGGCCCGCCAGAAATCGCGAAGGCAACGTCCAGAACGGCCCCATCGTGCTCCACAGACCCAGTGCGGCGACGCAGATACCGGCGAACGAAGCGACCGGATCGTGCAGGACCGCGGCGGCACAAAATCCTGCCGCGCCGACGAGCGCAGCAATGGCGACGTATCCGGCGCGCTCCCCGCTCCGGTCGGAGATCGCCGCGGTCGCTACCATACCCATGGCGGCGCAGACGTACGGCACCGCGGATATGACGCCGATCGTCAGGTCGCTGCCGCTCGAGAACGACCGCAGGATCTGCGGCAGCCAGAAGCTGATCGCGTAAAACGAAATGACAATGGTGAAGTAGAGGAACGCCAGCAGCCACACACGCGTCGATCGCATGGCGGGTCCCAACGCATGGTGTGCCGTCGGCGCTACCCGGGCGCGATCCGATGCTATTGCGGCCTCGAGCGCCACGCGATCCTCGTTCGTCAGCCATTGTGCGTCGCTCGGCCGCTCGGGAAGCCAGTAGAGAACCACGAAGCCCAGGGCGACGGCCGGCAGTCCCTCGAGCAGAAACAGCCACTGCCATCCCTGCAAGCCCCACACGCCGTTCATCGTGAGCAGTGCGCCCGAGAGCGGGCCGCCGATGACGCCGGCCAGGGCCGTGGCCGTCATGAACAGAGCAACGGCCCTCGCGCGGTCCGGCGCCGGAAACCATCGCGTCAGGTACAGGATGATGCCGGGGAAGAAACCCGCCTCCGCCGCGCCGAGCGCGAAGCGCAACACGAAGAAACTCCGGGCGTCCCGGACGAAGACCATGGCTGCCGAGACGAGACCCCACGTGATCATGATCCGCGCTATCCAGACACGGACTCCGACGCGCTCGAGAACGAGGTTGCTCGGGACCTCGAAGAGCACGTACGACACGAAGAAGATGCCCGCACCGAAGCCATAGACGCGGGCCGAGAACCCGAGGGCGGCGTTCATCTGCAGTGCTGCGAGCCCGACGTTCACACGATCGAGATACGCCACCAGGTAGAGCAGAAACAGGAATGGGATCAGACGGCGCCGCACGCGCGCGAGAGCAGTCATCTTCGGCGGAATCCGCGATAGCGTATCGTAGTGGGCAGCATTCGCGGATCATTTGATCCGATGGAGGCGAGGACGTCCGATGAAAGCGATTGTCGTGAAACCGGGCCAGGCCGACAGCGTCCACATGCGCGACATGCCCGACCCGCCGATGCCGGCCGATCACGTGGCCGTCAAAATGATCCGCGTCGGGCTGTGTGGAACCGATGCGGAAATCAACCACGGCCTGTATGGCAAGCCGCCGGATGGCAGCGAATTCCTGATACTTGGCCACGAGAACCTGGGCATCATCGAGGACGTCGGCCGTAAGGCCAGGACCTCCGGGTTCAAGACCGGCGACATCGTCGTGTCAACCGTCCGGCGACCGTGCGGGATCTGCCCGCAGTGCAAGGCCGGCGAAAACGACATGTGCTCCAGCGGGCGCTACACCGAACGCGGCATCATGCGCCGGCACGGATTCATGGCGGAGTACTACGCGGAGCAGCCGCGGTTCCTGAACAGGATTCCGAGGGCTGTGCGGGACTTTGCCGTCCTCCTCGAGCCCATGTCGGTGGTCGAAAAAGGCATCGACGAAGTCTTTCACATCCAGCGGCGTCTGAAGGTGTGGAAGCCTCGCCTGGCGATCGTGTTGGGCGCAGGACCCGTCGGCCTGCTCGCCAGCGCGGTGCTGCGCGCGCGCGGGCTTCGCGTGATCGTAGTCGGCCGCGAGCCCGAGACCGACGTCCGGGCGGGCATCGCGAAGCAGTTCGGCGCCGAGTTCGTGTCAGTAGCGAACCGGCTTCTCACGGATCTTCCCAGGGACACCGGATACCCCGACATCGTCATCGAAGCGACCGGCAGCTCGAAGGTCGTGTTCGATGCCATGGAGCTGCTGGCGCCCAATGGCGTGCTCTGCCTGCTCAGCGTCACGGGCGGGCAGACGATGAATCCGGAGCCGATCGACTTGATCAACCAGCGCCTCGTGCTCGGGAACCAGGTCGTGGTCGGCAGCGTCAACGCGAACCCGCGACACTTCAAAACCGGCGTCAAGGACTTCACCGCCATCGACAGGAAATGGCCGGGCGCGCTGCGCCAGCTGCTGACGGATCCCATCCCGTGGGAGGACCACAAGAAGTGGTTCGAGCACCGCGGCAGCGACATCAAAGCGACCCTGGAGATCGCACGCCACTGAGCGACCCGGCGGAGCCGCCATGAACGATTTTCGACTTGCCGCTCGAAGCCTGTGCAAGCAGCCCGGCTTCACCGTCGTCGCCGTCCTGACCATCGCTCTCGGCGTCGGCGCCAACACGGCGATTTTCAGCGTCGTCGACGCTGTGATGCTGCGGCCGCTGCCGTTCCATCGCGCCGATCGCGTCGTGATCGTCAGCGAGCGCACGCCGCAGTTCCCACTCCTGACGATGTCGGCGGACAACCTGCTGGATGTGTGTGGTCCGCGGCGCGCGAATGTCGCGCCGCCGCTGCAGGCGCTGGCGTCGTGCGGTGTCTATCGAAATCTGACGGTGAACCTGAGCGGCGAGGCCGAGCCGCGGCGCATCACCGCCAAGATGATTTCGTCGAACCTGCTGTCGGTGCTCGGCGTGACTCCCGCCCTGGGGAGATCGTTCACCGAGACGGAAGACGCGCGCGGCGGCCAGCCGGTTGCGATTCTGAGCTACGGGTTGTGGCAGACCCGGTTCGGCGGCGCATCCAGCGTGCTGGGGCAGAAACTCCTGCTGGACGGAACGCCCTACACGATCGTCGGCGTCATGTCCGCCACGTTCCGCCTGTTCCAGAACGTCGACGTGTACATGCCGATCGGTTCCTTCATCGCGTTGCAGCCGGCGGACCGCGGATGGCACCCGGGGCTGTTCGCTGTCGGCCGGCTGAAGGACGACGTGTCGATCGAGCAGGCGAACACCGAAGTCGCCGGCATCGCCGCGCGGCTGGAGAAGGCCTATCCGGAAACGAACACGAAAACGTCGATGTTCGTGGCGCGCGCGCAGGACCTGCAGGTCCAGGGCGTGCGGACTGCGCTCCTCGTGCTGCTTGGTGCCGTGTCCGGCGTTCTGCTCATCGCCTGCATCAACGTGGCGGGGCTGCTGCTGGCGCGCGGCCTGAGCCGCCGCCGCGATATCGCCGTTCGCATCGCGGTCGGCGCCAGTCATGCCCGGATCGTGGCGCACCTGCTCGCCGAGAGCCTGCTCATCGCGCTTGCGGGGGGAGTGGCCGGATTGTTGCTCGCGGCGTTTTCCGTTCCGCTGCTCCTGCAGCTGGTCGGCCCGACGCTGCCGCGAGCGGACACCGTCGGCATCGATGGCCGCGTCACGCTGTTCACACTTGGCCTCTCGGTGTTGACCGGCGTGATCTTCGGTCTCGTCCCGGCGCTGCAGTCCGCGCGGGTCGACCTGCGTGAAGCGATCAACGAAGCGGGGCGCTCGGGGATGGGTGGTGGCGTCTGGCAGCGCCGTGCGCGCAGTGCGCTCGTCGTCGCTGAAATTGCGCTCACGATCGTGCTGACGATCGGCGCAGCACTCCTCATCCGCAGCTTCGCCCGGCTCGAGGCGGTGTCTCCCGGATTCACCGCGGCGAACGCGATTGCGGCGGACCTCCCGTTGTCGTCCGTGAAGTACCGGAGCGACGCCACGCGGACGAACGCTGTCGCGCAGCTGCTCGACCGCGTCCGGACGATTCCAGGCGTCCGGTCGGCGGCGGTCACGACACTCCTGCCGCTCAGCGGCGGCGGGTCGATGATCTACTTCAACATCAAGGGGCGTCCGCCCGCGGGTCCGGCGCAGTTCACGCTTGCCGGTTATCGCGCCGCGAGCGGCTCGTATTTCGAGACCCTCGGGATCCCGCTCCGGCGTGGCCGGCTGCTCGACGATCGAGACAAGGAGGGAGCGCCCCGGGTGGTCGTCATCAACGACACGATGGCGCGCCAGTTCTTCCCGAACGAGGATCCCCTCGGCCACTTCATTCAGCTCGGCGCGCTGCCCGATCCCGATCCGAATGTGGCTTACATGCAGATCGTCGGCGTCGTCGGCGACGTCAAACAGCAGCCGGACGCCGAAGCGAAGGCCGAGATGTACGTGCCCTATGCGCAGTACCCCGACGATTTCATGCGGCGCCTGTTCTCGCTCGTGACGCTCGTGGTGCGTCCGTCGATTCCGCCGGCGCAGGTCGTCGGGCAGCTCCGCGAGGCCGTCCGCAGCGTCGATCCGGATCAGCCGCTTTCCAACCTGAGAACCCTGGACGATGTGGTTGCGGCGTCGGTGTCGCAGCCGCGATTCCGGACGACGCTCCTCGGGATCTTTGCCGTCATCGCGCTCGCGCTCGCTGCGATCGGCGTCTACGGACTGCTCGCACATGCCGTTGCGCAGCGCATCAACGAGTTCGGCGTGCGGATGGCGCTCGGCGCGTCGCCTCGCGGAGTGGTCCGCCTCGTCATTCGTCAGGGTCTGGTGCTTGCGGTGACCGGCATCGTCATCGGATTCGTCCTCGCGGTCGTGGCGGTCCGCGCCCTGAACAGCGTCCTGTTCGAGGTGACTCCGTGGGATCCTGCGGCATGGGCCGCGTCGGCGGCCACGCTGCTCGTCGTCGCTCTTCTGGCGAGCTGGCTGCCCGCGCGCCGGGCGCTCCACGTCGATCCCGTCGTCGCGCTGCGGACCTGACGCGGCGCCGCCGAAACCGTTATAAGATCTTTACTTATGCTGAAACTTGCGGTCCTGTGCCTCGCGGGCCTCGCGATGGCGATTCAGGGCGCTGCGCCGGCAGAGTTGAAACCGGGGGACCAGGCGCCGGACTTCTCGCTGCCGGGATCCGACGGCCATGTGCACAAGCTGTCGGACTACCGGGGAAAAACCGTCGTGCTGGCGTGGTTCCCGAAGGCGTTCACCGGCGGGTGAACGGCCGAATGCAAATCGCTCCGTGCGAGCGGCCCCAACCTCGGTTCTTATGACGTCGCGTATTTCATGGCGAGCGTCGACGACCCCGATACCAACAAGCGCTTCGCGGAATCCACCGAAGCTGATTTCACATTGCTCAGCGATCCGTCGAAGGAAACGGCAAACGCGTATGGCGTCATCGCGCCAGGTCGCTCGTTCGCCTCGCGGTGGACGTTTTACATCGGTCCCGACGGCAAGATCCTCTACGTCGACAAGGAGGTCCGCCCCGGTACGGCTGGTGACGACATGGCCGCCAGGCTCGCGGAACTCGGAACCAGGAAGAAATAACGAGGGTAGTCCAGTTTCCGGGTTACCAGTCACCGGTTGGGTTGCCGGGTTCCTCCTGACAGCTGGTGACCGGGGAGCTGGCAGCTGCGTGTTTCCGTGACCGCAGATCAGATGGTCGACTCGCAGATCGCGGCGCGCGGGATCGAGGATCCGCGCGTGCTTGCCGCGATGCGCAAGGTCCCGCGCCATCTGTTCGTTCCAGCCGGGCACGAGCACGAAGCGTACGACGATCACCCCATTTCGATCGGCTTCGGCCAGACCATCTCGCAGCCCTACATCGTGGCGTTCATGACGGACGCGCTGCGTCTGGAGCCGGGTAACACGGTTCTGGAGATCGGCGTCGGCTGTGGCTATCAGTCGGCAGTGCTCGCGGAGATCGCGTCGGAAGTCTACGGCGTCGAGATCGTCGAGCCGCTCGCGCAGCGCGCGCAACAGACGCTTTCGTCGCTCGGGTACAGCAACATCCACCTGCGCGTCGGCGACGGGCACGACGGCTGGCCTGAGCATGCGCCGTACGACCGCGTGCTCGTGGCCGCAGCCGCAGCGGGCGCGGTGCCGCACCCCCTCCTCGACCAACTCCGGGACGGCGGCATCATCGCGATTCCCGTCGGCGAATGGAACCAGGACCTGCACGTGCTGCGCAAACAAGGCAGTGCCCTGGAAACGATCACGACGATCGGCGTGCGCTTCGTTCCGCTCGTCCGAAAAACGCGCTGATTTGTTGAATGCCGGGCGTCAGCCGGCGAGCGGAACGCGGAGCGGGCCGTGAAGCGGCCCGGGTCCGTCGCCGGGGCGATAGTAGACCCCTTCGAGAAACAGCCCCGACGCGGGTGCCGTGAGCGCGGCCGGCACCGCCGACTTCGACCCGAACAATCCGGCGACGTCGCGAATCTCCAGCTCTCCACGTCCGACACCGGCAAGCACGCCCGCCATCCGGCGCACCATGCGCCATAGAAAATGCGAGCCGATCACACGAATCAGGACGAGCGCGCCCTCTTCCGCGATTTCGACGCGCTCGATGAGGACCTTCGTCGACTTCTCGTCCGGCTCGTCGGCGGTGAACGAATCGAACGGCTTCAGACCGACGAACGCGGATGCCGCGGCGCGCATTGCGTCAGCGTCGAGCTCCTCCTTCACCCACCACACGTATGGCTTGAAGAACGCCGATTTCCGCCGGCTGACCTGGTACAGGTAGCTGCGGGATCGCGCGTCGTGACGCGCGTGGAACCGATGTGGAACGGGCGCCGCATCGTTGACGTGGATGTCCGCGGGCAGACGCTCGTTGATGCGGGCGCACAGCGTGTGCGCCTCGAGGGACGTGTAGACATCCAGGTGCGCCACTTGCGCCAGCGCGTGCACGCCGGCGTCCGTCCGTCCCGCGCCATACAGCTCGAATTCCCTGCGGCCGGCGGCCTGCTGAATCGCGTGCGCGAGTTCTCCCTGAACGGTCCGAGCGTTCTTCTGAATCTGCCAGCCGCTGTAGCGAGTGCCCGCGTACTCGATCGTGAGCTTGAACCGCGCCATCAGCCGATCAGGTCGAGCGCCGCGCTCGCGATCGCGGTGTCCTGGAAACCGATGCCGGTCAGATCGGCGATCGTGAGCTGCGAGTCGTCCGTCCGGCCGGCTTTGCCGCCGGCGACGATCTGACCGAGCTCCGCATGCACGTCGTGACGGGTGATCAGACCGGCCGCGATCGCGTGTTTCAGTTCGCCGAACGCAGAACATTGGGCGAATCGATCGACGACGACGAGGTCGGCGGCATCGAGGCACTCCGGCTCGAGTTCCTGTTTGCCGGGCGAATCCGACCCCAGCGCCGTGAGGTGCTGCCCCGGTCGCAGCCAGTCTGCTCGCACCAGCGGCGCACGCGACGGAGTGGCCGTGACGATCACGTCGGCCTCGCGGCACACCGCCTGAGGATCGCTGCGCACCACGACCTCGAAACCCTCCGCGCGCATGTCGTTGGCAAAGATCCCGGCGTGCGCCGCGTTGGGACTCCACACGGCGATTTTCGCGAACTCGCGGACGACGCGAAGGCAGCGTACCTGGTGGCGCGCCTGCACACCGGATCCCAGCAGACCCACGCAGTCGATCCGACGCCGGGCCAGCACGTCTGCCGCTACGGCGCCGGCCGCGCCCGTCCGGATGTCGGTGAGGAAACCGTTATCCAGCAGCAGCGCCTCCGGCAGTCCCGTGTCCGCACTGAAGACGGCCATCAGGCCGGAACCGCTTGGAAGACCACGCGAGGCGTTGTCATAGAAGCCGCTGGCCACCTTCACGGCCATGCGTGGAAACCCCTCGATGAGCGCCGTCTTGATGTGGAACTCGCCGCGCGTGCCGGGGACTTCGAGGTTGATGACAGGGGGGACGTGCGTGCGCCCTTCGCCGTCGGCGCGAAAGGCTTCCTGCATCGCGCGGACGGCCACCGCCGGGGTAATCGCCGCACGCAAGGTAGATTCGTCGATCACGCGGACTTGCACCGACCCGCCCATCTCGCGATCCTATGCGAGAACGACGCGCGCCATGCGGACCCTCCTGACGATCATCGCCCTCACGCTGGCTGTCGGTCAGACCGATGCCCTGCGGGATGCGCTCCGCCTTGGCCGGACCGGGGATCAGGCGTTGTACGACGCGTTCAATGCCGGCTATCAGCTGGCGCCCAGCGGCCCCATCACCAAAGCGGAGATCACCACCGAGTTCCGCCGCGCCGTCCTCATCGTCCGCGATCGGGCGAACCAGGGGGAATACGGTTTCACGGAGCGCGACCTCGAGCACGCAATCGTGCCGTATCGCGGGCTCGTCACCATCGACGTCGACGCGAGTCTCAGTCCGTTCAACACGTACATAAAAGCGCCCGGGTACGATCTGTATATCCAGACAGGTCCACGGACAGCGCCACTGGCGCCTCGGAATTTCCAGCGGACCGCGATATTCGCCGTTCCCCGGCCGAGTCCGGGCACGGCGCTCACCGGAGTGCATCTCGAAGCCGTATTTTCCGTCGCGGACATCGCGAGCGCGTCCGTCCCGGCGATCGTGGTGGTGGACGACAAAGGCGACGTTCTCTGGACCGCGCGCCTCGATCTCTCACGCTTTCGCTGAGGAAAAGCGAAGCTGATCCGGTATTCGGGGTTGCATTAAATACTTCCGCCGGGTAACGTGGACGCACTGGCGTCTGCGACCCGGTAAATGGATAACCGTCACGTCCATAACCTGTTAGCACTTGCGACTGACGTCCTCGCGCAAAGCGAAGCACGACAGCGTGCGGCCCGACGGCTTCATCAGGCAGTGAACGAAGTCAGCGTGGCGATCCGCGAGAGCGGATCCTTCAACTCTCTGCAGATGCAGAAGCTCCGCGATCAGACGGCGGCTATCAAGTCTCTCGGCGACACCGAGCGGATGTTGCTCGAAGAATTCGACGCCGCCATCGCCGAGCTTGGGCGCTGACGCAGCCCGCACATCCTGGCACGTGTTACAGTCGCCCGATGTTTCGCCGCCGCGCCCATTCCGCTGTACTTCTGTTCTGCACGCTCTCGGCCGCCGCCGTATCCGCGCAACAAACGGCGCCCGCCCAGACTCAGCCGGCTGCGCCGATCCCGCTCCAGTCGCCAATCCCGTTCGATGCGGCGGTCAAGACCGGCACGCTGCCGAACGGGCTGCGATACTACGTCCGTCGTAACGCCCGCCCGGCGAATCGCGTGCTGCTCAGGCTGGCCGTGAAAACCGGCTCGCTCGACGAAGCGGACGACCAGCAGGGGCTCGCGCACATGCTGGAGCACATGGCGTTCAATGGCGGCGCGCATTTCAAGCCGGGTGAACTGATTTCCTACTTCGAATCCACCGGCGCGCGCCTCGGGCCGCACGTCAACGCGTATACCGGTTTCGAAGAGACCGTCTACATGCTCGACCTGCCATCGGACAAGCCCGAGATCGTCGATCGCGGGCTCGACGCGATGTCGGATTTCGCCGGCGGCCTGACCCTCGATCCCAAAGAGATCGACAAGGAACGCGGGGTCGTAATCGAGGAGTGGCGCGGCGGACTGGGAGCCGCTTCGCGAGTACGCGACAAGGAGATCCCGGTTCTCTATTACCACTCCCGCTACGCCGAGCGCATTCCGATCGGCAAGCCAGACATCATCCGTTCCTTCCCGCCCGAACGCCTGCGCGCCTTCTACGACATGTTCTACCGTCCCGATCGCATGGCACTCGTGCTCGTGGGTGACGCGGATCCCGATCGGATGCTCGAGGCCATCCGGGCCAAGTTCTCGCCGCTGAAGGCGCGTGACGGCAATCCGGTGCCGCGCGTGGACGACGTGCCGCTGCAGAAGGAGCTGCTGGTCAGCATCGTCACTGATCCGGAACTGACGGAATCGTCCGTGAACATCATCCGGAAGCGGCCGCGCGAATACGAACGTACCGCCGCCGATTACCGGCGCGATCTCGTTCGGCGCTTCTTCGAAGCGATGCTCAACGAGCGCTTCGACGAGCTGACGCGGCGACCCGATGCCAGGTTCCTCGGTGCCGGTTTCTACGGCGGCAATCTCAGTCCGAAGGTGGACACCGTGGCGCTCGGCGCCAACGTGCAGAGCGGCGGGATCCTGGACGGCATGACGGCGATAGGGATCGAGGCCAAGCGCGCGCGCCAGTTCGGCTTTGCGGCTTCCGAACTCGATCGCGCCAAGAAGCGGATGAGCGCGCAATACGAACGGGCCTACAACGAACGCGACAAGACCGAGAGCAGCTCGTACGCGCAGGAATATCTCGACAATTTCCTGGAAGACGAGCCGAGCCCCGGAATCGATTACGAGTACCGATTGCTGCAGCAGGTCCTCCCGGGCATTTCAGCCGCCGAAGTGTCCAGCCTCGCGAAGGAGCTCTTTTCGGACGACAGCCGCGTCGTGCTCGTGAACGCCCCGCAGAAGCCCGACGTGAAAGTGCCGACGGAAGCGGAAGTGCGGACTGCCATCCAATCGGTGGACAGCGTGGCTGTCACGCCGTGGAACGACACGTCGACGAACCGCGAACTGCTCGAGACGAAGCCGTCCCCGGCCGCCGTCACCGCCACGAAGACGATCGACGATATCGGCGTCACCGTCGTGACGTTTGCCAATGGCTTGCAGGCGTGGCTCAAACCCACTGACTTCAAGAACGATCAGGTGCTCTTCAGCATGTATGCGAAGGGCGGTCTGTCGCTTGCGCCCCCGCAGGATTTTCCCGAGGCGTCGCTCGCGAGCGCGCTCGTGAGCCTCTCCGGCGCTGCCGGCCTCAAGGCGCTGGATCTGCAGAAGCTGCTTGCCGGCAAGCTTGCCGGCGCGAGCCCGACGATCTCCTTGTCGACGCAGGGCTTCGCCGGGTCCGCCGCACCTGCGGAACTCGAAACGGCGCTTCAACTGCTGTACGCGAAGTTCACGCAGCCCGGAAACGATCCGGAGGCGTTCGAGTTGTTGAAAAAGCAGCTGAATGCGGCGGTGGTCAACCGGTTGGACAACCCCGACGCCGTGTTTGGCGACAAGGTCGAGGAAGTGAACAGCTCGAACCATTACACCTCGAAGCCGTTGACGGTTGAACGCGTCAACACGCTCGACCGCCAGAAGATGATCGATTTCTACAAGCAGCGTTTCTCGAACGCCGCTGACTTCACGTTCTTCATGGTTGGCGCCTTCAAGGTGGACGATGCCGTGCCGCTGCTCGCGCGGTATGTCGGGTCTCTCCCCTCGACCCACAACACCGGGGCGTCGTTTTCCGACATGAGGATTCACTTTCCGTCCGCGGTCGTAAAGGCGGAGGTCGACAAGGGAACGGAACCGAAGAGCCAGACTGTCATCAGCTTCTTTGCCGATCCGCCACCCGACGCTCAGGAGCAGGAGCGCGTCAATGCCGCGGCGGACGTGCTCGAGATCTCGCTTCGCGACATCCTGCGCGAGGATCTGGGGCAGACCTACACGGTGAGCGCCGGGCTGTCGCAGAGCCTGCCGCAGCGCGGCGACGGGCACATCGAGATCGTGTTTGGCGCCGCACCGGAAAATATCGACGCCATGACAGCCAGGGTATTTGCCGAGGTGAAACGGCTGCAGACGGAAGGGCCAAATGAGGACCTGCTGAATCGCGCCAAGGAGACGGCGCGGCGCAACTATGAAACGTCGCTGAAGCAGAATGCCTATTGGCTCGGGCGCCTGCAGGCGGAACACCTCTTCAACCAGGATCCCTCGTCCATCTTGCACCGCTCCGAGCGCATCGACGCACTCACGCGAGCTTCCATTCAAGACGCGTTCAAGACCTATTTCCCGGCCGAACGGTACACCGTCGTGACACTGCGGCCGGCTGAAGCGAAGAAATAGGCCGTAAATCGACGCGCCTGGGCACGGCCCGCTGCTTGCATCGTCAGCCACACCGGTCCACCAGCGCCGCGTTGCTACAGGTCCGCCCCTGGTTCATGAATTCCCTCCTCAACGGCCCGGACGATCCATCTCGAGCGGCCACTCACGCCCGCGTCGACGAGTTTCTCGCGATGCTTGCGCACGAGCTGCGCAATCCGCTGAACGCGATTGCCGCGGCGGTCGGCGTGCAGGGGCAGCTCGCGTCGGATGATCCGCGGCAGCCGACGGTGCGCGCCACGATCGCGCGCCAGGTCCGGCACCTCGCGCGCATCGTCGACGATCTGCTCGAGGTGTCGCGGCTGACGCGCGGTCAGCTGCAGCTCCATCCAAATGCGATCGACTTGCGATCGGTCGTCGAACAGGCGGCGCAAGTCAGCGCCCGCCTGGCCGATGCTCCGGAAGGCCGCATCCGGCTGGTCATGCCCGGCGAGCCTCTGCTGGTCCATGCGGACGCGGTCCGCCTGGAACAGGCGCTCGTGAACGTCCTCGACAACGCCGCGAAGTACTCGGCGCCCGACTCGCGCATCGAAGTGCTCGTCGAACGGGCGTCTCCCACGACCGTCACGGTGCGCATCGTCGATTATGGGATCGGGATTGCGCCGGACCAGCTCGATGCGATCTTCGATCTGTTCGTGCAGCTGGACCGCTCGCTCGCGCGTTCTCAGGGCGGACTCGGGATCGGCCTGAGCATCGCGAGGAGCGTCATCGAACTGCACGGAGGAACGATCTCGGCCGAGAGCGCGGGGACGGGACTGGGGACGAGAATTCTGATCATGCTTCCGCTCTCGATCGATGCGGTGACTCCAGCCGATCGACCCGGCAGCGACCAGCCCGCGCCGGCGGCCGTGCACCTGAACGTCCTCATCGTCGAGGACAACCCGGACGCCGCCGAACTGTTGCGGACGCTGCTCGAGTCCTGGGGGCACTCGGTTCGCGTCGCACACGACGGCATCGCCGGCGTACGCGCGGCGTCACTCGACGCGCCGCAGGTGGCGATCGTCGATATCGGGCTGCCCGGCCTGAATGGCTACGAAGTCGCCCAGCACCTGCGAGCGACTCCGGACACGCGCGAGACGTATCTCGTCGCGATCACGGGGTATGGACGGCCGGAGGATCGCGCGCGCGCCCGCGAGGCGGGCTTCGACGACTTCATCGTGAAGCCGCTCGACTTCGAGGCGCTGGAAGGAGCGATCTGCGCGGCCTCGTCCCGCACCGGGTAAGGCGACGCCGGACTACGCGCCGCCGTAGTGATGGACGGTCCACTCGACCAGTCCGAACGAGATGAGCAGCGACACGACGAGGGCGAACACGACCCACAACATCATCTTCCGGTATTCGGGATCCATCGTTCAGCGCGCGGCGGCTGCAGTCTCCTCCATGTCGGGTTCGAACACCCTGAATATCATCGCGCCAGATATGGCGGCGATCGCGAAGAGCGCCGCGCCCAGGAGACGCGGACCCAGGATCAGCAGCCCGATCCCGAAGAGCAGCGCGTAGATCAGGATACAGCCGAAAATCCACGCGACAATCTGCCGGAGCAGCGATTCGCGCGACGGCGGCACTCCCGACACCGCGGCAACGGGCTTCCAGCCGGGACCGGCCGGCCGGACCCGCCGGTAGAACGCGACGAGCGTTTCCTGCGGCTCGGCTGGCGTGGCGAGCGTCACCACCACCCACGCGGCCGTCGTCACGGCCACCGTGACGAGCATGAGCCATCCGAATTGTGCCGGATCGTCGCTGTTCCAATGCCACGCCGTCTGCAGGAACAGCGAGACGACCGCCGCGACGATCATCGCGGACACCTCGGACCACGCATTGATGCGCCACCAGTACCAACGGAGCAGGAGGACGCTGCCCGTTCCCGCGCCCGTCACGAGCAGTAGTTTCCACGCGCCGCCGATCGACTCGAGATGAAGGGTTACGTAAATCGACACCGCCGTGAGGACCACGGTCACGATGCGGGATGCGAAAATGTAGTGGCGCTCGCTCTCGTTTTTCCTGACGAAGCGGCGATACCAGTCGTTGATGACGTATGACGCCCCCCAGTTCAACTGGGTGCCGATCGTCGACATGTAGGCGGCGGCGAACGCCGCGAGCATGAATCCCCGCAGCGACGGCGGGAAGATGCGCGGATCCATGAGCGTCAGGATGTAACCGGATTCCTTGTCGGCCAGATTCGGATAGATCACGATCGTGGCGAGCGCCGTCACGATCCACGGCCACGGCCGCAGCGCGTAATGCGCCACGTTGAACCAGAGCGTCGCGAGCACGCCGTGGCGCTCGTCTTTCGCCGAGAAGATCCGCTGGGCGACGTAGCCGCCGCCGCCGGGTTCCGCCCCCGGATACCAGCTGGCCCACCAGTTGACGGCGAGGTAGACGAACAGCGTCAACGCCGGCATCCAGGCGGATCCGTGCGCCGGGAAGAAGGAAAGGCGCGAGCCGCCGCCACGGGCCGCGTCGAGCGCCGCGATCTTGGTCTGGAGCGCGTCGATGCCGCCGACATACCGCACGGCGAGTACGCCGAGCAGAATCACCATCGCCATCTTCAACGCGAACTGGAACAGATCGGTGACGAGCACGCCCCAGAGGCCTGAAATCGTCGTGTAGAACGCCGTGAACGCCAGAATCGCGAGCAGAACGAGCAGCGCGGGGCCGCGCTCGATCCCGAGCGTCGTCATCAGGATCTTGAGCATCGCCAGATTCACCCAGCCGAGGACGATGCAGTTGATCGGAATGCCGAGGTAGAGCGCGCGGAATCCGCGGAGCACCGCGGCAGGACGGCCGGCGTATCGGACCTCCGCGAACTCGACGTCGGTCATTACGCCCGCGCGCCGCCAGAGCCTCGCGTAGAGGAACACGGTCATGATGCCGCTCATGGCCAGGCTCCACCACAGCCAGTTGCCCGCGATGCCGTAGCTCGCGACCAGTCCCGTCACCACGAGCGGCGTGTCGGCGGCGAAGGTCGTCGCAACCATCGACGTGCCGGCGAGCCACCAGGGGACGTCCCGGCCGGACAGGAAGAATTCGCTCGTGTTCGTTCCGGCCCGGCGCGAGTAGTACAGGCCGATGCTCAGATTGAATAGGAAGTACGCGGCAATCACCGACCAGTCGAACGCCGTGAGCGTCATGCGGCGGGATTATAGTCCTTAGTCCCCTCCGCCAGGGCGGCCGGCGGCTGCCGTACGGTGTGATACTTTGCCCCGCCGATGGGTTTCTCCACGATCGACTACGTCGTCCTCCTGGTGTATCTCGCGGGCATCACCGCGTTCGGCATGCGGTTCCGCAAGGCACAGCGCAGCGTCAAGGATTATTTCGTCGGCACTCGCACCACGTCGTGGTTCGTGATCTGCCTGTCCATCGTCGCCACAGAGACCAGCACCCTGACGCTGATCGGCGTGCCGGCGCTTGCATACGCGCAGTATGCGAAACCGGAGCAGGGAGGTTCGCTGACGTACCTGCAGGTGCTCGTGGGATACGTCGTCGGCCGGTTCATCATCGCGCGGCTGTTCCTGCCGTCCTATTTCCGAGGCGATCTGCTCACGGCATATGCCCTGCTCGAGCGGCGGTTCGGGATCGCGACGCGCCACGTTGCCGCGTCGCTGTTTCTCGTGATGCGGGCGCTGGCGGAAGGCGTGCGTGTCTTCGCCGCATCACTCGTGCTGTCGGCGGTGCTCGGATCGAGTTTTCCTTCGGTCCCGCATCTGTGGCTCTGGTCGATCGGCCTGGTCGGCGTCCTGACGCTCGTCTATACGTTCGAGGGCGGCATTGCAGCGGTCATCTGGACGGATCTGATTCAGTTCGTGATCTACATCGGCGGATCGCTGCTCGCGGCGTGGGAACTCGTGCAGCTCACGCCGGGTCACTGGAGCGGGATCGTCGACGCGGCCCGCGCGGCAGGGAAGCTGCAGGTCTGGTCCTTCTCGACCGACCTCACCGTGCCGTTCACGTTCTGGGCGGGCGTCATCGGCGGGACGTTCCTGACCAACGCCAGCCACGGGACCGATCAGCTCCTCGTGCAGCGGCTGCTGACCTGCAGGAATCTCCGCGACAGCCAGCGCGCGATCGTCACGAGCGGGTTCATCGTATTCCTCCAGTTCGTCCTGTTCCTCGGCATCGGCATCATGCTGTTCGCGTACTACCAGCATGTGCCGCGGCCTGCATTGACGACCAACGACGAGATCTTCCCCGCATTCATCGTCTCGACGCTGCCGCACGGCATCTCCGGTCTCGTGATCGCCGCGATCTTCGCCGCCGCGATGTCGAACCTGAGCGGCTCGCTCAATTCGCTGGCATCGACGACCATCATCGATTTCTACCAGCCCCTGCGCGGCCATGCGGTGCCGGACGCGACGCTGCTGGCGCTGTCGCGCTGGTGCACTGCCGGCTGGGGCGTCGTGCTGATCGCGATCGCCGTCGTCGCGCGCGGATGGGGGTCCGTCTTCACGGCCGGCCTGACGGTGGCGTCGATCGTCTATGGGCCGATGCTCGGCGCGTTTCTGCTCGGCGTCGGGACGCGCCGCGCGAATGCGTCCGGCGTCATTGCGGGGATGACGGTGTCGGCTGCGGCGATGATTGCGATCTGGTGGACCACGAAGCTGGCGTGGACGTGGTACGTCGTGGTCGGCTCTCTCATCTGCATCGCGGTCGGTCTGGCAGTCTCGAACGTGGCGGGTAAGCAGGAATGGCGCGAAGTGGAATACGAATGAGGCGCAAACGCGCTTCGATTTCCGAAGCTTAGGTTACTGCGCCGGGTTCGGTACTTTGATGAAGCGCACACCCTGCGGCGGCGCGGGCGGCGCGTTCGCGAGTTCGTGTCCGCTGGACAGCCATGTCTGGTTGGTCGTGAACACGGCCGTGCCCCACGTCCACGTGCCGTCACCGGTGTAGGTGTTCGCGTAGAACACGAGATCCGTTGCGCCGGAAAGTGCCGCGGACGTGACGATCACGAACGGCAGCGCACCGTCGATCTGGAACGTGTTGCTGTGGACATGAACGCCTGACGTGAAGCGGTCGGTGATGCCGGCGTTCCACACGCGCAGATCGCTGCCGCCGCCGAGCGCCGCCGAGCGGGTGACCGTGTTGCCGTAGATGTCGGCGTTGCGTACGCGTCCCCAGACCTCGATGCTGCCGTTCCCGTTCTGCCGCCCGTCGTTCTCCGATCGGTTGTTGCGGACGATGTTGCCGGTGTGCAGATCGTTGGCGAGTCCCTGCGCGAGCAGAAAGCCGGCGCCGGCGTTGTCGTGCGAGAAGTTGCCCTGCACGATCGAGTTGGAGACGTTCTGATCGAGATCGAAGCCGCCGCCGTCGGCCGTCCCGCCGCTCCGGTTGCCGTACGACTCGTTGCGCTGGATGGTGATTCCGGTCGAATCGTAGGTCCAGATGCCTACGGGGCCCTCCGGCGCCGTGCAGTTCGCGCCGTTGCCGTACGCGGTCGAGTCCTCGATCGTGCCGCCGCTCACGCCGCCCAGCACGATGCCGCTGCCGGTGTTGGTCGTCGACCCGGCGATCCCCGGGTTCGAGAAAGCGGTGACCTGCCCGACGTAGACATCCTGCTGCACGTTGCGCGCCTCGGCGTAGACCAGGAGCCCCGTGCGGCCGTTGCCGTGCACTCGCGTTCGAGTGACGCGCACGTCCCGATACCCTGTCGTCCCGTTCCACGATCCGATGTCGATGCCGTTCTCGCCGAAGCCGCCCACGTCGACGTTGTCGATGTGAACGCGTGAGAAGACGACCCCGCCGGGCAGGTCTGCGTAGAAGCTGATGCCGCTGTCGGCGCCGCGGCCGACGACGGCAAGATTCGAGATGTCGATGCCCGCGGCGTTGTAGACGTAGATGCCGGGGCCTGCCGGGGGCGCGATCGTCGCCGTGCCGGAGCCGTAGGACGTGATCACGATCGGCGTTGCGGCGGTGCCGGCGTCCCTTGAATCGAGGAGCAGCGACCCCGCGAACGTATCACCGCCGCGGAGCAGGACGCGATCGCCGGGCTGCAGCGCCTCTGTATTCACGCGCGCGAGCGTGCGCCACGGGCTCGAAAGCGTACCCGGATTGCCATCGCCACCGGCAGCGCTGACGTAATAGTCGGTCGCTGACGCGCACGGTGCGATTCCACACACCAGGACCACGGCGAAGATCGTTCGGGCCACCGGATATTTCAAAGGGTCGCGCGATAGTAGCAGGACCGCGCCGACCGTGCGAGCTCATCGGGCCGCCGCGCCATCCAGCTCTGTCCAGACTTTTTGTTTGGCAGATTGAGACATCTCTTCCTGCGCGGAACGACGATTTCTGCGCTCGCTACTCAAAGCCATTGAATCGCGGCTGGATAGCCAGTCTGACTCCTGTCCAGTACGTCGGGGTACGTCCGTTGCCTCGTCGTGCGCGCACCTCAGCGTGAATGCATCCGCTGTGCGACTGGTGTCGCGGCGCTGGAGGTGTGTCGTTCAGACCCAAAGGACGTTATGACTTCCCTGAGACGCCGTCGGTTCGCGTTCGGCATCGTGGTGGCCTTCATCGTGACCGCGTCCGGCCTGCTTCGCGCGGGTACGCCGCAGTCCGTCGGCACGTGGCGCTCGCTCGGCGCGACGCCGGACCAGCGCGTCGGCGCTGCCGCCGTGACGCTCGCCGACGGCCGCGTGCTGATTACTGGCGGCACGATCGGCGGCGCACAGACGGCCACTGCCACCGTCTTCAATCCGGTTGACGGTTCGTTCACCAGCGCCGGGCAGCTTCTGCTGCCGCGCAGCGGCCACACGGCAACGGTCCTCAAGGACGGCCGCGTGCTGATCGCCGGCGGCGTCAGCCAGGGCGTGACCACGGCGGACCTGGAAATCTTCGACCCCTCGGCGGATTCATCGACGGTGCCGGGCTCGCTGACGCAGGCCCGCACCGGCCACGCCGCAGCGCTCCTCGCGGACGGTCGCGTATTCATCACCGGCGGCACCGGCGTAGACGGTGTGCTCGATACGAGCGACATCTTCGATCCTTCCGATAATTCGGTGACGCCCACCGCGCTCCACATGCTCTCTCCGCGCACAGGCGCCTCGGCGACGACGCTCATCGACGGCCGCGTGCTCATCGCCGGCGGCAACGACGGGACGCAGGATCTGGCGTCAGCGGAAATTTTCGATCCGATGTCGACGACCTTCGAGCAGACCACCACGGCGCTGAGCGTTGCCCGCAGCGGTCACACGGCGGTGCTGCTGCCGTGGAACGGCAGCGTGCTCATCGCGGGTGGCACGTCGAACGGTGTCGCGCAGGCGGCCACGGACTTGTTCGTGCCGGCGCAGTTCCCCGATCCGTATTCGTGGGGCATGGGCACCTTCGCCGCGACGGGCGCGCTGACGCAGCCGCGTGCGGGCGCCGTCGGCGCACCGCACATCGAGGGCTACTCGGTCGTGATCGGCGGGGGCGCAACGGATGCGGAAGTCTACCGGTTCGCGACGTTGAAGACGGACGCGGACGACTACGCACCGGGGACCAAGGCCGTCATAACCGGTGCCGGCTGGAACCCGAACTCGGACGTCACGCTGATCTTCCAGGAGGATCCTGCCGTACACGATGACTACGTGTTGCACGTGACCGCGGACGCGGAAGGAAAGATCTACTGGGACCAGTGGGCACCGGAGCCGCATGACCTGAACGTCCGGTTCTATCTGCTGGCGAAGCAGGTGCTGGCGGATGGCAGCGAGCGCAGGGCGCAGATCACGTTTACGGATGGCAATGCGACGTCCGTCTCCGGAACTGTCCATAACGGCTCTGCGTCCGGCCCTGGATTGTCGGGCGTGACGATCACGTGCACCAGCGGCTGCAACAACAGTCCGGCGGCCTCGACGACCTCCAACACGTCAGGCGCCTATGTGTTCGACAACGGTACGACCAAGCTGTCGTTTGGCACGAACGGCCCTGTCACGCTCCAGCTCACGGCCAGCAAGCCCGGATTCACGTCCCAGACGATCACGCTGAGCGGCGTCAACAACGGCGCGACCATCACGAACGCCGACTTCGTCCTGAGTCCGAGCATTTCCACAACCGCTCTGTCGGTGCAGGCCGCCAGCGGAACGTATGGCGGCACCGTGAATTTGTCGGCGACGCTGACGTCGGGAGTCAACCCGGTCTCGGGCAAGACGGTGTCGTTCACGCTCAACGGCACGAGCAAGGGAAGCGCGCTCACCAACGCATCGGGTGTCGCGTCACTGTCCAATGTGAGTCTTGGTTCGATCGCTGCGGGCTCGTATCTGTCCGGCGTTGGCGCCTCGTTCGCCGGCGACGCGTCGTTCTCGTCGTCGAGTGGCACTTCGTCGCTGACGGTGAACCAGGCCACGCTCACGATTACGCCGGACGGCGGGAAGTCGAAGACCTACGGTCAGACGTTCAGCGCTTTCACAGGCACGGTGTCGGGTCTCGTGAACGGCGACGCCGGCAATGCGACCTACGCGAGCACCGGAGCGCCGGCGACCGCGAACGTCGGCAGCTACGACATCACGTCGAGCTTCGCCTTCACGACGGGGAGCGCCAGCAACTACGACGTGCACACGAACACGGCGACCAACGGCCTGACGGTGGGCAAGGCCACCCTGACCGTGACGCCCGATGGCGGCAAGTCGAAGACGTACGGTGACACCTTCACCGCGTTCACGGGCGCGGTGACCGGCCTCGTGAACAGCGACGCAGGTACCCCGACCTACGCCAGCAGCGGCGCGATGAACACGGCGAACGTCGGCAGCTACGACGTCACCTCGAGCTTCGCCTTCACGACGGGGAGCGCCAGCAACTACGACGTGCACACCAACACGGCGACC
Source organism: Vicinamibacterales bacterium (assembly GCA_035492775.1). GTDB lineage: Bacteria > Acidobacteriota > Vicinamibacteria > Vicinamibacterales > 2-12-FULL-66-21 > DATJFQ01. The sequence continues at coordinate 321 of DATJIW010000074.1, read as the reverse complement.
AACGGCCTGACGGTGGGCAAGGCGACGCTGACCGTGACGCCCGACGGCGGCAAGTCGAAGACGTACGGTGAAACCTTCAGCGCGTTCACGGGCACGGTGACGGGTCTGGTGAACAGCGACGCCGGTAATGCGACCTACGCAAGCACCGGCGCGCCCGCGACGGCCAACGTCGGCAGCTACGACATCACGTCGAGCTTCGCCTTCACGATGGGCCTCGCGTCGAACTACGACGTCCACACCAACACGGCGAGCAATGGGCTGACCGTGAACCAGGCGACCCTGACGATCACGCCGGACGGCGGCAAGTCGAAGACCTACGGC
>DATJIW010000073.1:0-82847 GCA_035492775.1 Vicinamibacterales bacterium | reverse complement strand
GCCCACGATCAGGGCCCGGCCGTCGTCAGCATCCTGACCAAGTCGACGCGCACGCAGCGGACGATCGCCGACTTCTTCGGGTTCCAGGATCCGCAGGGCGGCGGGAACGGCGCGAACCGGCGCCGGGGCCTGCAGCAGCCGGAAGTGGTCCCGGTCGAAGGCGCCGGCAGCGGGTTCATCATCGACAAGGCCGGCTTCATCCTGACGAACAACCACGTCGTCGAGGACGCCACCGAGATCGAGGTCAAGCTGCAGGGCATGGAAGATCTGGCGCAGGGCTTGCCGGCCAAGGTCATCGGTCGCGACGTCCTGACCGACAGCGCGCTGATTCAACTGACGGAACTGCCGAAGGAGCCGTTGACCGCCATCAAGCTCGGCGATTCGTCGCAGATCGAACCCGGCGACTGGGTCATGGCCATCGGCAATCCGTTCCGGCTCGGACACTCCGTCACCGTCGGTGTCATCAGCGGCCTCGGCCGACCGTTCGGCGGGGTCGTCGGACGCGAACAGAACATGCTGCAAACCGACGCCGCGATCAATCCGGGCAACTCCGGCGGCCCGCTGCTCAACATCCGCGGCGAAGTCGTCGGCATGAACACCGCCATCTATACCGACCGCAGCGAAGCCAACATCGGCATCGGGTTCGCGACGCCGATCAATGTCGTGCGCGACCTCATTCCCCAGCTGCGCCAGGGCAAGGTCGTTCGAGGCGTCATCGGCGTGCAGGTATCGAAGGACAAGCTCACGGCGGAAACGGCCAAGGCTTTCGGTCTTCCGAATACGAACGGCGCGCTCGTCAGCACCGTGAATCCGAAGGGACCGGCAGACAGGGCAGGCCTCCAGCCAGGCGACGTCATCGTGGAGTACAACGGCAAGCCGGTGAAGGACAGCGACGTGCTCGTCGCCGACGTCGTGAACACGAAACCGGGAACCACCGTGCCGGTGACGTACTACCGCACCAATCAGAAGAAAACGGCGAGCGTCACGATCGATGAGCTGGATCTCGACGCCGAGCAGGGACGAGCCGCTGCGCGGAACACGCCTCAGACAGCGCCCGAGCAGCAGACGTCGACCGCTCTCGGCATGACGCTGGACGCGATTACGCCGGAGATCGCGCGGCGTCTCGATCTGCCGCGCAACGCAGGCGGCGCGATCATCAGCGATGTCGAGCCGAACAGCCCGGCGTACGTGGCCGGCCTCGCACCGGGCGACGTGATCCTCGAAGTCAATCGCCAGCAGGTCACGAATGTGAGCCAGATCACGCGCGAACTGCAGAACGTCGCCCCGGGCCAGCCGGTGTTCCTGCTCATCTGGCGTGACGGAACCACGACATTTGTGACGGTCACGAAGCGATAGCGGAACCGCGCAATCCGGCAACTTCCAATACTCGAGCCGTCAACTCCCAAGTCCGTCAGGGCTTGGGAGTTTTCTTTTGGAAGTTGGCACCGCGTGCAGTTGGAAGTTGTGGAGTGGTGTAGGTGACCCGATTGCCTTCGTACGGCTGGGTCGGAGTCGCGATCATGCTGGCATCGGAAGCTCTGATGCTGGCGAAGATCGAGCCCTTCTGGTCCTGGCACACGCCTATCGCGTGGAGCGGCTATATCTTCTTTGTCGACGCGCTGGTCCGGAAGCGCCGCGGAGAATCGCTCATGACGCAGATGCCCGCCGAAGCTGCGTTCATCGGCGTCGCCGGCATTCCTCTATGGGTCGTCTTCGAGGGCTACAACAAGTATTTCCTGCACAACTGGTATTACATCGGACTCCCGGAGAATCTCGCGGTCCGCTACTTCGGCTACGCGTGGGCATTCGCCACGATTTCAATCGCAATCTTCGAGACCGCCGAATGCGTGGGCGCGTACCGCGGCGTGCGGCGGGAAGACGCGGCGAGCCGCACCCCGCCGATCGTTCCGCTGGGTGTCGGCGGCACCGTCAGCGTCATCGCCGGAGCGACCATGCTGCTGGTGCCGATCATCCGGCCGTCGACCTGGCTCGCGGCGCCGGTGTGGCTTGGCTTCATCTTCCTGCTCGATCCGATCAATGCGGCGTCGGGCGCCGAGTCGATCCGGGGCGATTTGCGCGAGGGGCATCGCGGCCGCCTGACGAACCTCCTTATCTCGGGCGTGATCTGCGGATTCATCTGGGAGTTCTGGAACTATTGGGCGGGATCGAAGTGGATTTACACGGTCCCCGTCCCTCCTCACGTCAAGATTTTCGAAATGCCTCTTGCCGGATTCCTTGGATTTCCGCCGTTTGCGGTCGAATGTTTCACGATGTATGTCTTCGTCAGGCACTTGATCTGGCGGCGGCGCCGGCGGCCCGTGGCGCTATAATCCGGCTTTCGCGGGGAGGGCTATGTCGACGACAGCTTCGTTCGAGCGTGAGATCAAGCTGAGATTCGCCTCCGCGGACGAGGCGCGCGCGGCTGTGCTGGCTGCGGGGGCCAGCCCGCTGCACGGCCGTCGGCTGCAGGAGGACTCGCTGCTCGACTCGGACGACGAGGCGCTTCGACGCCGCCGATGCGTCCTGCGCGTGCGCGTCGAGAACGGCAAGAGTCGCCTCACCTTCAAAGGGCCGGTCCAGCAGTCGTCGATGAAGCTCCGGGAAGAACTCGAGACGGTCGTCGGCGACGGCGAAGTGCTGCTGCGAGTGCTCTCGGAGCTGGGGCTGCACGTGTGGTTCCGGTACGAGAAGTACCGCGAGGAGTTCTCGCACGAGGACGTCATCGTCGCCATCGATGAAACGCCGGTCGGGGTGTTCGTCGAGATCGAGGGCACCGAGCAGGGCATCACGGCGATGGCTGAGGCACTCGGGCGGACGCCTGCCGACTACGTGCTCGACTCGTACCGCGGACTCTTCCTCAAGCATCGCGAGGAGTTCGGCATTTCGGGCACGGACATGTCGTTCGATCGCGATTGAGCCCGTCGTTCGAGCGCGCGCTCGTGCTCACGGCGGGTCTGGGCACACGGCTGCGGCCGCTGACGCTGGCCCGTGCGAAGGCCGCTGTGCCGGTCGACGGCGAACCGCTCGCCGCGCGCGTGATCCGATGGCTTTGCGCATCGGGCATCAGGGATCTCGTCCTCAACCTCCATCACCGGCCGGAATCGATTACGAGCGTCATCGGAGACGGATCCGCGCTCGGCGTACGCGTACGCTACTCGTGGGAATGGCCGGTACTGGGCTCCGCCGGCGGTCCGCGACACGCGCTGCCGCTGCTCATCGACGGGCTGCCAGCCGACTCCCCGGTGCTCCTCGTCAACGGCGACACCCTGACTGATGTGGACGTCGCGGCAATGGCAAGCGCCCACGCGCGCAGCGGGGCCCTCGTCACGATGGCGGTGATTCCAAACCATCGGCCGGACAAATACGGCGGTGTCGTTGTCGATGGCGGCGGGGTGGTGCGCGGCTTCACGAGACGCGGCAGCGGCGTGGAATCGTTTCACTTCATCGGCGTGCAGGCCGTCGAGTCGCGCGTCCTCGCGCCGCTCGAGGATGGAGTGTTCGCCGAATCGGTGCTCGGGATTTACCCGCAGATGATGATTCACTCGCCGGAGAGCATCCGCGCGTTCGTCAGCAACGCGAGCTTCCAGGACATCGGCACGCCGGCCGACCTGCTCTCGACGTCCCTCGATCTCGCCGCGGCCGCCGGGCGACCGGACGCCCCGCGCCGCGGCAGGCGGGTGCGCGTGGATCCGTCCGCGCACGTCGACCGCTCGCTGCTATGGGATGACGTCGGCGTCGGCGCGGACGCGGTGCTCCGGGAATGCATCGTCGCCGACGGCGTCGCGATAGCGGCCGGCGAGAGGTTCGAGCGGCGGGTCATCGTCATGGGTGATGACGGGCATCGGGTGATCGCGCCAATCTAGCGTGAGGCTTGCGGCATCAGTGAACGCCGCGCAAGTTCCACTTTGGAGGACGCGCGAATAGTGGCAAGATCCGTCGGATGGATCGGCCTGCACACGACGCACCGGAAGCACGCGCGAAGATCGACGGCTTCCTCGAGCGCAGCGGGTACGCCGCACGGTCACCGCGTGTGGTGCCGCTGACGGGCGACGCCTCGGACCGCCGCTACTTCCGGATCCTCATGCCGGACTCTCCGTCGATCGTGCTGTCGCTGTACTCGTCGCCGTTCAAATTCGATGAGCTGCCGTTCGTGAACGTGTCGCGCCTGCTCGAACACATGCCGATCCCGGTACCGCGACTGCTCGGGCACGCCGATGACCTGGGAGTGCTCGCGCTGCAGGATCTCGGAGACGTCACGCTGCAGGCGCATCTGGGCGCCGCCACGCCGGCGGAACACGCGGCCCTCTACCGGCAGGCCGTCGCACTGATCGCTACGCTGCAGCGATTCGGGGCCGAGCTGGAAGCGCCTCAATATCTTCCCTACGGCATTGCGTTCGACGTCGAGAAACTGACGTGGGAGATGGACTTTTTTACCAGACACTTCCTCGAGGCCTACCGTGGCGTCACGCTGACCGACCCGCAGCGGCAGGCGCTCCGAAGCGAACTGGCAGACGTGATCGACGAACTCGCAGCTGAAAACCGCGTGCTGTGCCATCGGGATTATCACAGCCGCAACCTCATGCTGCACGAGTCGCAGCTGTACATGATCGACTTTCAGGATGCGCGGATGGGGCCGGATACCTACGATCTCGTGTCGCTGCTCCGCGACTCCTATGTCGATCTTCCGGAAAGTACGGTCGACGAACTGATCGCCTACTTCCTGGCGCTCCGCGGCATCACCGGCTCCGAGCGCGCCTTCAGCGACCGGTTCGACGTCATGGCGTTGCAGCGCAATCTTAAGGCGCTCGGGACGTTCGGATACCAGACGACGGCCCGCCGGAACCCCGTTTACATTCAGTACATCCCGCGAACGTTGAAATACGTGCGGGACAATCTCGCGAGCAAGCCGCGCTTCGCGCGTCTTCGCGACATCCTCGCGACCCACGTCGAAGAATTTCGATAAAGTCCGGGGAGAGATCGTCCCCGATCCGGCGGCTCCAGCGGCAGCCGGCGCTCACCCGCTGTCCTGCTACAATGGAATGTTCCGCGTGATGCGATTCGGGATTTCGACGCACCTGTACCACGACCGGCGGCTGAGCCGCGACCATCTGGCCGAGATCGCCTCGTATGGATTTGAGGCTGTCGAAGTCTTCGCCACGCGGAGCCACTTCGATTACCGCGATCCGTCCGCCATCGAGCAGCTCGCAGGATGGCTGCGGGAGACGGGGCTTGCGCTGCACGGCGTACACGCGCCGATTACCGATCGGCTGTCGCCGGAGGGCGAATGGGGCGCTGCCATCTCGAATGCGGTCAGCGACGGCGCGCGGCGTGAGGCCGCGGTGCGCGAGGCCGACGCAGCGCTCCAGATTGTGAAGCGGATCCCGTCGACGGTATACGTCGTCCATCTGGGGACGCCGACCGTCCAGGGGGGCGAGAACAACCGCGCTGCCGCGTTCAAGAGCGCCGCGGAAATCTGCCGTATCGCGAAGGCGGCCGGAGTAAGGGCCGCGCTGGAAATCATCCCGAACGAGCTGTCGGACCCGCAGGCGCTCGTCACGTTGATCGAACGCGACCTCGAAGGTCTGGACGCGGGGATCTGCCTGGACTTCGGCCACGCGTTTCTGATGGGCGATGTTTCCGACGCGATCGAATCCGTCGCGGAGCACCTCGTGACGACGCACGTGCACGACAACGACCGCAGGAAGGACGACCATCTCGTCCCGTTCAGCGGCCGCATCGACTGGGACGCCGCGCTGATGACGATGCAGAAGGTCGGATACGACGGAACGTACCTGATGGAACTGGCGAACACGAGCACGCCGGCCGAGGTGTTGTCGAAAGCGCGTTCCGCCCGAGCGCGTTTCGAGAAGCTTCTGACGTACTGAATTTCGCATCAACGCCCACGACGCACACGCACGACGAACGCACGCACACGCAGATGACGCCGATTGTTTACATCGAGGACATCGCCCGCCACGAGGGACAGACCGTCCGCCTGCGCGGGTGGCTGCACAACCGGCGCTCGAGCGGCAAGATCCATTTCCTCACCCTGCGGGATGGGACCGGCTTCATCCAGTGCGTGATGGTGAAGAAGCAGGTTGGCGACGACCTCTTCATGCGCGCCGACCACCTCGCTCAGGAAAGCGCGGTGATCGTGGATGGCAGCGTGCGCGCCGACTCCCGCGCACCGGGCGGCTACGAACTCGACGTGCAGAACCTGGAGGTCGTGTCGGAGTCGAAGGATTATCCGATTACGCCAAAAGAGCACGGCGTCGACTACCTGCTCGATCGCCGGCATCTCTGGATCCGCTCGCAACGTCAGGCGGCAATCCTGAGGGTGCGTCATGAGGTGATCAACGCCGTCCGCGATTTCTTCAACAGCCGCGGCTTCATCCTCGCCGACACGCCGATCTTCACGCCCGCCGCCTGCGAGGGGACGACGACGCTCTTCCCCGTGCAGTACTTCGAGGACGCGACCGCTTATCTGACGCAGAGCGGCCAGCTCTATAACGAGGCGAACGCGATGGCGCTCGGTCGCGTCTACGCATTCGGGCCGACGTTCAGGGCGGAGAAATCCAAGACGCGCCGACACCTGACCGAGTTCTGGATGGTCGAGCCCGAAATGGCGTACGCCACGCTGGACGACGTGATGGATCTCGCCGAAGGGTTGATCGTGTCCGTCGTCGGGCGGGTGCTCGAGACGCGCAAGCGCGAGCTGCAGACGCTGGAGCGCGACACGACGAAGCTGGAGCGCGTCCAGGCGCCGTTCCCCCGCATTTCGTATGACGATGCCGTCGAGATCCTCCGGGCGAAGGGGCTGCCGTTCGAGTGGGGCGGCGATTTCGGATCACCCGACGAAACGGCGCTCTCGGAAGGGTTCGATCGTCCGATCTGCGTCCATCGCTATCCGTCGAAAATCAAAGCGTTCTACATGAAACCGGATCCGGATCGGCCCGAAGTGGCGCTTGGCGTGGACGTGCTGGCTCCCGAGGGTTACGGCGAGATCATCGGCGGCGGCGAGCGCATTTCGGATTACGACCTCCTGCTCGCGCGCATCAAGGAGCACGAGCTGCCGCAGGAAGCGTTCGAGTGGTACCTCGACCTGCGCCGCTACGGTACCGTGCCGCACGGCGGCTTCGGCATGGGCATCGAGCGCTGTGTCTCGTGGATTTGCGGACTGGAGCACCTGCGCGAGGCTATTCCCTATCCGCGGATGCTTTACAGGTTGTATCCATGATTCCCGCTCCCTTTGTCGTCCGCTGATTCTGTAATGTGACGTTGACAGCAAAACGCATGAAGCTGGGATTCGTATCGCTCGGTTGCCCGAAGAATCTCGTCGACGGCGAGGTCATGCTGGGCCTTGCCCGGCAGGCGGGGCACGAGATCACTCCGACGGCAGACGACGCCGAGGTGATCGTCGTGAACACCTGCGCGTTCATCGACAAAGCCAAACAGGAGTCGATCGACGTGATCCTCGAGATGGCGCAGCAGAAGCGCGACGGCCGGTGCGCCCGCCTGGTGGTGACCGGCTGCCTGGCGGAGCGCTATCGCGACGAACTGAAGAATGAGATCCCTGAGATAGACGCGGTGCTTGGAACCGGCGAAGTCGAGGGCATCGTGGAAGCGATCGAGGCGCAGCCGTTCGGGCCGATCGCGCAGCCGCTGACGTTTCATCGAAAGGGGCAGCGCGCGAGCCATGGCTCCGCCCTCGAATCTCCGTCCTCGAACCTCCCCACCTACATCTACGACGCCGACACGCCGCGCGTCATCACGACGCCGAAGCATTTCGCCTACGTGAAGATCGCCGAGGGCTGCGACTACACGTGCGCGTTCTGCATCATTCCGACGCTCCGCGGAAAATACCGGAGCCGCACGGCGGATTCCCTCGTGCGCGAAGCACAGATGCTCGCGGAGCGCGGCGTCAAGGAGCTCCTGCTCATTTCGCAGGACACGACCTTCTACGGCGTCGACCGTGGAGAGCGCGGCGAGCTTGCACGCCTGCTCCGCCGCCTGAATACCGTCGATGGCATCGAGTGGATTCGTCTGCTCTACCTCTACCCGACGACGATTACCGACGACGTCCTCGATGCGATGGCCGAGTGCGACAAGGTCTGCCGCTATGTCGACCTGCCTCTGCAGCACGCGTCTGCAGACGTCCTCAAACGGATGCGCCGTCCCGGCAACCGGCGCACCTACGACGGCCTCCTGTCACGCATCAGGACGCGCGTCCCCGGGGTCACGCTGAGAACGACGTTCATCGTCGGGTTCCCTGGAGAAAGTGAAGAGGATTTCCAGGCGCTCGAAGCGTTCGTCGAGGACACCCGGTTCGATCACATCGGCGTCTTCACCTATTCGCACGAAGAAGGTACGCGGGCGTTCGCCGTACGCGACGACGTGCCCGCGGCGACCAAGCGGGCGCGGCGTAACCGGCTCATGCAGCGCCAGCGTCGAATCGTCGCGCAGGCGCAGAGGGCGAGGATTGGCACCGAGACCCGGGTCCTCATCGACGGCCCGTCCGCGGAGCACGAACTCGTGCTGCAGGGACGCGTGGAAGGCCAGGCACCCGATATCGATCCGGTCGTCTATCTCACCGATTGCGATCCGGCTCAGTTCCGTCCGGGGGACCTCATCAGTGCTCTTGTGACGGGAGCTAAGGGATATGACCTGCTCGTACAACCGCTGAGTTAACTCGTTACCATCGTCCGGTATCCATTGTCCGAACACCGAATCTCGGTACGGCATCGGACCGACGGTCCCGGACCCGAACGACGACCTCGCTAAATTTGATATACTGGCAGGTGCCGTTTGCAGGGGAAAAGTCCTAGTGGGCCGGTGCCCACTTTTTGTTTTTAGGGGCACAGATTACGCCAGGATCGCAGGCGATCAGCCGGTTGAGGGGCGCGGCGGAACGCGTGGCGAGGAGCCATGGGCTGGAAATCTTCGATGTCCAGATGCGCCGCGAACCGATCGGCATGGTCCTGCGGGTCGTAATTGACCGTCCGGACACCGGCCACGTCGAGCGGCCCGAGGAGAGCGTCGGAATCGACGAGTGTCAGCGCGTGAGTCAGGACCTGAGCGCGCTGCTCGACGTCGAGGACGAATTCGGGCATCAGGAGCTCGGCGACACGTACACCCTCGAGGTTTCGTCGCCAGGACTGGACCGGCCGCTCCGGAATGAGGCGGATTTCCGCCGATTCACCGGACGGATGGCCAAGGTGGTGTCGACCGAACCGATCGCCAGGCAGAGCGCGTTCGCCGGGCGCATTGCGGGGATCGAAGACGGCGCCGTCGTGCTCGAAGAGGGGCGGCGGACGCACAAAGTGCCGCTGGACAAGGTAAAACGCGCGCACCTGGACGTGGAATTCTGACGCGCGGAGTTTCCCCTTCAGCGAGCGGTAGTCCAGTGCGAGCCTCGAAGCCGAGCTGGAAACTGAAAGCTGAAGTCGCTGGTTACTGGTAACTGAGATATGCAGAATCCGCTGTTGCAGCAGATCGACGCCATCGCGAAGGAAAAAGGCGTCGAGCCCGACATCATCATCGGCGCCGTACAGGACGCCATCGAGGCGGCGGCGCGGAAGCGATACAAAAACGAAACCCTGCGCGCCCGGTTCAACCAGGACACGGGCCAGATCGAGCTGTGCTCGGTCAAGCGCATCGTCGACGAGGTCACCGATCCCGCGAATCAGATTTCGCTGAAGGAAGCCCAGCAGCTTTACGGCGACGAGGCCGAAGTCGACATGGAAGTCGAATTCCCGCGGCCGACCGAAGATCTGGGACGGATCGCCGCGCAGACGGCCAAGCAGGTCATCTTCCAGAAGGTGCGCGAAGCGGAGCGCGAGAACGTCTACGCCGAGTACAGCAACCGCGTCGGCGAAGTGGTGAACGGCGTCGTCAAGCGCTTCGAGAATGGCGACATCATCATGGAACTGGGGCGGATCGAGACCGTTCTGCCGCGCAAGGAGCAGTCGCGCGCTGAAAACTACGCCGTGGGCGATCGCGTGCGCGCGGTGATCCGCGGCGTCAATCGCAGCGCGAAGGGACCGCAGATCGTCCTCTCGCGGACCGACCCGGCGCTGCTCATCAAACTCTTCGAGCAGGAAGTCCCGGAGATCTACGACGGGACCGTGATGATTCGAGGCGCCGTGCGCGAAGCGGGCGACCGCGCCAAAGTTGCCGTCTATTCTCGCGAGCGCGACGTCGATCCGGTCGGCGCCTGCGTCGGCATGAAGGGCACGCGCGTTCAGTCGATCATCCGCGAGCTGCGCGGCGAGAAGATCGACATCGTGGAGTGGTCGGAAGATTCGATTCTGTTCGTGACCAACGCGATCAGCCCCGCCAAGGTGCAGCGCGTGTCGATCGTGGACGACGCCGAAAAGGTGATGGAGGTCGTCGTCGAAGACAAGCAGCTGTCGCTCGCGATCGGCAAGAAGGGACAGAACGTCCGGCTGGCAGCGAAGCTGACGGGCTGGAAGATCGACATCAAGAGCGAGGAAGAGAAGCGCCGCGAGGTCGAGGCGCAGTTCGGCGCGCTTGGCGTCGGCGAGGGTGACGAACCGACCGGAGAGGCAGAGGCTGCGGAGGGGGACGGGGCGGAGGCACAGGCGGCGTCTGCGGCAGTCACGGAAACGGCCGCGGACACGTCGGGCACAGAGGGTTCCGACACGGGTGAATAGAGGCTAACTCGCAGATTCCGATTCCCTGCGACCCGGGAAGCGGGTGGGAATCGGAATGAGTTTTCTGGAGTACTGTTTGGCAACAGTTCGGATTTATAAAGTCGCGGAGCTGCTCAACACGACGAGCCAGGAAGTCATGGCGCTCCTCAAGAAGGAGCATGGCATCGAAGTGAAGAGCGCGTCGAGCACAATAGAGGAAGTCGTCGCACGCGAGTTCGTCGCGAAGCATGCGCGTCAGCGCGGCCTCAAGGTGCCGCCGAACGCTGCGTTCGCCGACACGCCGGCGGCCTCGCGGACAACGGCACGGAAACCGGCCGGTCGAGCCACCGAGCCGCCCAAGCCCGCCGGGCCTGCGATGCCGGCGCCTCGACTGGTGAAGACGGCGAAACCCGCCGCGCCACCGCCCGCCGTCGACGCACCGACGCCCGCGCCTGCGGCAGATGCATCCGTGGCGCCGCCGCCCGAACCAGTTGCTCCCCCCGTCATCGCCGAGCCGGCTCCGCACGGCGCTCCGGCGCACCCGGAACCCGTCGCCGCAGCACCCGTCATGGAAGCACCGGAAACGGTTGTCGAGGAACCGACTGCGCCTGCGGCACCGGTTTCCGAAGCACCCGCGCCCGCGGCCGCAACGCAGGAGCCGGCGGCGCCGGCAGCTGCGCCGCGGCCGGCCGCCGCCATACCCGCACGCCAGACAGTTCCGCCGCCGACGGGACGGATCGTTCCGCCTACGATTCGTTTGCGTGTTGAAGATCCCCGCACGGGCCAGGCACCGCCCGCGCCGCCGCGACGGCCGATTCTTGTGCGTCCGCCGCAGCCCACGACGCCGCCGGCTGCGCCGACTGGAAATCTGAGCCGCCCCGCGGCTCCTCGTCCCGGTCAGCCAGGACCGGCCCGTCCCGCCGGTCCTCGTCCGCCGTATTCGCCGCGGCCGCAGGGGCCTGTCGGAGGACCACGGCCGCTTCCCTCGCAGCCGGTTCGTCCATCGCAGCCGCAGCGGCCGCAGGTGCCGGGCTACCGGCCGCCCGTCTCACGGCCCGCCGGGCCGCGTCCGTCCGGGCCGCGCCGCGATCAGCCCCGCATGCAGACGGCGTCGCAGGCCGCATCCGCTCCGCCGCCGGTCACGCGCACCATCACGCTGGCCGAAGGGATGACGGTTTCGGATCTCGCCTCGAAGCTCGACGTCAAAGCAAACGACGTCCTCAAGAAGCTGTTCGAGAAGCGGATGATGATGCGGATCAACAGCACGCTCGACACGGAAACCGCGTCGATGGTCGCGCGCGAGTTCGGAGCGGACGTCAAGATGCACACGTTCGAAGAGGAACTCCTCCAGGTGGAAGCGGAGGACGTCAACCCCGAGGACGTCATCACGCGCGCCCCCGTCGTCACCGTCATGGGCCACGTCGATCACGGTAAGACGACGCTGCTCGATGCGATCCGCGAAACGCGCGTCGCCGAACGCGAGGCCGGCGGCATCACGCAGCACATCGGCGCCTACTCGGTCCAGGTCAACGACCGTGACGTCGTCTTCCTGGACACGCCGGGCCACGAGGCGTTCACGATGATGCGCGCCCGCGGCGCCAGGGTCACCGACGTCGTCGTGCTCGTCGTCGCGGCAGACGACGGCGTGATGCCGCAGACGCGCGAAGCCATCGACCACGCACGCGCGGCAAACGTCCCGATCGTGGTTGCGATCAACAAGATCGACAAGCCGAACGCGAACCCGGACCGGGTGAAGAAGGAACTCGCCGATCTCGGGCTCGTACCGGAAGATTGGGGCGGCGATACGGTCACGGTCCCGGTCTCGGCCAAGAAGCGCGAGAACATCTCGAGTCTCCTCGAGATGATCCTGATCGTCACGGAATTGAGCGAGCTGAAGGCCAACCCGAAGCGGAACGCATCGGGGACGGTACTCGAAGCAAAACTGGACAAAGGACGCGGCCCGGTGGCCACGATCCTCGTGCAGGACGGCACGCTGCGGGTCGGCGATACCTTCATCGCGGGCACGATCGTCGGCAAGGTCCGCGCGCTGATCGACGATCGGGGCAAATCGATCAAGGCGGCGGGTCCGGCGACACCGGTCGAAGTCCTCGGGCTCGGAGGACTGCCCCAGCCCGGCGACGTATTTCAGGCGCTCGCAGACGCGGCAAAGGCGCGGCAGATCGCCATGTATCGTCAGAACCAGGCGAAGGACAAGGCGCTTGGCGCGAAGGGCGGCCGCCTGACGCTGGAATCGCTCCAGCAGCAGATCGCGGAAGGCGGCATGAAGGAACTGCCGCTCATCATCAAGGCCGACGTGCAGGGTTCGGCCGAGGTGCTCGCGGATACGCTGACGAAACTGTCGGACGACCGGGTGAAGATTCGTATCATCCACAGCGGCGTGGGCGCCATCAACGAATCGGACGTCCTGCTCGCGACGGCATCGAACGCCATCGTCATCGGCTTCAACGTGCGGCCGGATCGCAATGCCGCGGACGTCGCCGATCGCGATAACGTCGACATCCGCCTCCACTCGGTGATCTACAACGTGGTCGACGAGATGAAGAAGGCGATGACGGGGCTGCTCGATCCGACGCTGAAGGAAGTGCGGATCGGCGCCGCGGACGTCCGCGAGACGTTCAAGGTCCCCAAGTTCGGCACGATTGCCGGCTGCATGGTGACCGAGGGACGGATCACGCGGTCAGGGGAAACGCAGGCACGGCTCGTCCGCGACAACGTCGTGATCCACGAAGGCCGCATCGCTTCGCTGCGGCGATTCAAGGACGACGTCTCGGAGGTCAAGGCCGGGTTCGAGTGCGGCATCGGCTTCGAGCGCTACAACGACATCAAAGTCGGCGACGTCATCGAAGCATTCGTCGTGGAGCGGGTTGCGGCCACCGTCTGAAACGCGCGTGACAATTATCAACGCCCGAGGCCCGGCATTGAACTAGACGACGGACCTGAATTGTAACTTGGCAGTTTGGGAGTTGGGATTGGGACTTGGGAGTTGGGAATTGGGAGTTGGGAGTTCGAATTGACCTCCAACAGACCCGAGCGCGTCGGCGAGGCGATCCGGGACGAGATGTCACAGATAATCGCCCGGAATCTCCAGGACCCCGGCGTCGGGTTCCTGACGCTCACGCGTGTGAAGGTGACGTCCGACCTGCAGCTCGCGCGCGTGTACTACACGACCCTGGGGGACGATGCCGCCCGCCGCGAGACCGCAAAGGCACTCCTGCGCGCGTCGCCCTTCCTCCGCCGTCAGCTGGGGCAACGGCTGCGGCTCCGGCGCGTGCCGCAACTCGAGTTCTTCTTCGACGAGTCGATCGAGCGCGCCGACCGCATCGAGCGCATCCTTCACGAGCTCGATGAAGAGCGCGCCGCGCGCGCTGGCGCCGATGCCGGCAGCGCCACCGGCCCCGCAGTCACCGATGAGCACACCGACGACGAGTAACCATACCGTTTCCGACATCCGCGAGGCGATCCTCTCGCGGCGCCGCTTCCTGATTACGTCCCACGCGAGGCCCGACGGCGATTCCATCGGCTCGCAGCTCGCGATGGCGTACGCGCTCGAGGCGCTCGGCAAGGAGGTGCGCCTCGTCAACGCCGACCCGGCGCCCGAGCATTATCTGGAGTTTCCCGGCGTCGACCGGATCGAGGTCGCGCGCGAGATCCTCGAGCGCGACGCCGATGCGCTGATCGTCATGGAGTCGAGCGACCTGCGCCGGACCGGCGTCGCCGGACTCGAAGGCCGGTTCACGATCAACATCGACCATCACCAGGGCAATTCGGTTTACGGCGATCTGAACTGGCTCGATGAATCGGCGGCGGCCTGCGGCGAGCTGGTGTTCGAACTGATTGGAAGCCTCGGCGTGCCGCTGACGCTGGAGATCGCAACACACATCTACCTGGCGATCCTCACCGACACCGGATCGTTCCATCACTCGAACATCACGCCGAAAACGTTCGACATCTGCCGTCAGACGGTCACGGCCGGGGTGAATCCGGCGGCGATGGCGCGGCGCGTCTTCGACAGCAACAGCTTCGGCAAACTGAAGCTCATAGGTGCGCTGCTCGACGAGATGGACCTTCGGGACGACGGACGCCTCGCGGTGCTGTATCTGAACGACGACATCCTGAACGCGACCAACACCACCTACAACGACACGGAGGGCCTCATCAATCTGCCGCTGACCGCGCGCGAGATCCAGGCCGTCGCGTTTTTCAAGGTGGGCGCCGACGGAGACATCCGCGTCAGCCTGCGCTCGAAGTACGACGTCGACGTCCGGTCGGTGGCGGGCCGCCATGGCGGCGGCGGGCACAAGAACGCGGCGGGCTTCACCGTCCGCGGTCCGCTCGCCGACGTGCGGCCCGGAATCATCCGCGAGATCGAGCAGGCGATCGCCGCAGGTATGCAGTCGCGGCCGGAATGAACGAATTCAGATGGACGGCGCGCTGATCGTAGACAAGCCGTCAGGTCCAAGTTCCCACGACGTCGTCGCGGTGGCGCGCCGCGTCCTGCAGACGCGTCAAGTCGGCCACGCAGGCACGCTCGATCCGCTGGCGACCGGCGTACTCGTCCTGCTCGTCGGCCGCGCGACACGGCTGTCGCAGTTCATCGTCCACGACGAAAAGGAATATCTCGCCGGGATCCGCCTGGGCGTCGTCACCGCGACTTACGATGCGGAGGGTATCTCAGGAAACTCCCAACTCCCAATTCCCAATTCCCAACTTCCCACGCCTAACTCCCAATTGGACCAAATTGGGAATTGGGAATTGGGAGTCGGGAGTTTAGAGAACGTCCTCGACGGTTTCAGAGGGACGTTTCCCCAGAAGCCTCCTCCATTTTCAGCCAAGAAGATCGCCGGTCGGCCGGCGTACGCGCACGCGCGAGCGGATCGCGTCGTCGAGATGAAGGCAATTCCGGTGACGGTCAAGCAGCTGGAGCGGCTGCCATCGGTCGATCCCTCGCTCGTGCAGCTCCGCGTCGTCGTCAGTGCAGGCTTCTACGTCCGCTCGCTGGCCCACGATCTGGGTCAACGGCTCGGGTGCGGGGCGCACCTGGAATCGCTGCGCCGGACGCGGTCGGGACCGTTCGCCGTCGATGCGGCCGTGCCGTTTCACGAACTCGTGGCCGGCGCTCCCCGACTGATCGGGGTAAACGATCTACTGTCAAATATGCCGGCGGTGACACTGTCTGAAGAGGAGCTCAAGCTGGCGTCGCACGGGAATGCCATTGGACAGCGCCAGGTGTCCGGCGAGGCGGCCGGCTTGGATATGACCGAGCGGGTGCGGTTGCTGGGCCCTGGCGGGAACCTGGTTGCCATCGCCCGGCCTGGGCCCGATGCGCTTTTGCACCCGCAGGTTGTGCTGGTGTAAAATATTGACTCGTTTGCAAATAGGGCAGTTACGGCGGGTCGGTTGCGGAACGTGGATTCCGCGGACTGGGCCGTGCGTGGAGGTACAGCAGTGCTGAGCAAGGACCGTAAGACGGAAGTCATCGGCAGTTATCGGACTCACGACGGCGACACCGGTTCCCCTGAAGTACAGGTCGCGCTCCTCAGCGAGCGAATCAGCTACCTGACGGAGCACTTCAAGAGTCACGCGAAGGACCATCACTCCCGTAGGGGCCTGCTGAAACTCGTCGGCCAGCGCCGGCGCCTCCTCGACTATCTGAAACGGAAGGATTCGGATCGCTACGCCGACCTGATCAAGCGGCTTGGGATCCGCAAGTAATCACGGCAGGACGCCGTGAGCACTGGCACGACGCGTCGTCGTGCCGCACAACCCGCGCTCCACCCCGAAAGCTGGCGCAGCTCATTTCTGAAAGAAGTTACATGCACACACGCGACATCTCCATTGGCGGCCGTGGGATCTCCATCGAGACCGGCCGGCTCGCCAAGCAGGCGGACGGATCCGTCCTGGTCCGGTCGGGCGACACAATGGTTCTCGTCACGGCCTGCTCGGCGGCTACTCCGCGCGAAGGCATCGATTTCCTGCCGTTGACGGTCGATTACCGTGAATACACGTACGCGTCGGGGCGGATTCCCGGCGGTTTTTTCAAACGCGAGGGAAAGCCGAGCGAGAAGGAAGTCCTCACCAGCCGTCTGATCGATCGTCCCATCAGGCCGCTGTTTCCGCAGGGCTGGCGCCATGAGACGCAAATCATCGCGCTCCTCCTTTCGGCGGACGGCCAGAATGACTCGGACGTCCTCGCCATTACCGGCGCGTCGGCTGCGCTCGCGCTCTCGGGCATTCCGTTCACACGCACGCTGGCTGGCGTCCGCATTGGTTTCGTCGATGGACGCTTCATCGTCAATCCGACCTTCGACGAGCGCCGCAACAGCACGCTCGACCTGACGGTGGCTGGCACGAGCGATGGCATCGTGATGGTCGAAGCGGGCGCCAGGGAGGTGTCGGAAGAGGACATGGTCCAGGCGCTCGACACGGCGCACAAGGCGATCAAGGAAATCGTTTCCGGAATCGACGCCCTCGCCAAGGAGGCCGGCAAATCGAAGACGACGGCGCCCGCAAATGACATCGAGGCGGATTTCGTGCGCGAAGTCGAAGGCAAGTCGTACGAGAAGCTCGCCGCTGCGATGCGGATCCAGGACAAGCTGGAGAACTACGCGACAGTCGACAAGGTCCTCGAGGAGCTGCTCGCCGGCTACGACGAGGCGGACACGGAAAAGCGCGCCGCGGCCAAGTCGATTTTCAAGGACCTCAAGGAAAAGGTCATGCGCGACGAGGCGCTCGAGCGGGGTAAGCGCCTCGACGGCCGCGCTTTCGACGAGATCCGGCCGATCACGATCGAGGTGGGTGTGCTCCCGCGCACCCACGGATCGGCGCTCTTTACGCGCGGTGAGACACAGGCGCTCGTCACGGCGACGCTCGGTACGGCGGAGGATCAACAGAAGATTGAAACTCTCGACGGTGAGCAGTGGAAGCGGTTCATGCTCCACTACAATTTCCCGCCCTTCTCGGTCGGCGAGGTAGGCCGCTTCACCGGCCCGGGCCGCCGGGAGATCGGCCACGGCGCCCTTGCCGAGCGCGCGCTCACGCCGATGCTGCCGGACGAGGACAAGTTCCCGTACACCGTCCGCATCGTCTCGGACATCCTCGAGTCGAACGGGTCGTCGTCGATGGCGTCGGTGTGCGGCGGGTCCCTGGCGATGATGGATGCCGGCGTTCCGCTGAAGCAGGCGGTCGCCGGAGTGGCGATGGGATTGGTCATGGATGAGCGGTCGGGAAAGCATGCCGTGCTCACCGACATCGCCGGCGCCGAGGACCACTACGGGGACATGGACTTCAAGGTCGCCGGTACGCGCCAGGGCATCACGGCGCTGCAGATGGACATCAAGGTCGGCGGCATCACGATGGAGATCATGCGCAAGGCGCTGGCGCAGGCCAGAGAGGGGCGCTTCTTCATCCTCGACAAGATGCAGGCGTCGATTGAGGCGCCCCGCGCCGACGTCTCGCGTCACGCGCCGCGGATCGTCACGATCAAGATTCCCGTCGACAAGATCCGCGACGTCATCGGACCGGGCGGCAAGATGATCCGCAGCATCATCGAACGCACCGGCGTCAAGATCGACGTCGAAGACAACGGCACGGTGAACGTCGCTTCGGCGGACGAGGCTTCGGCCGCCAGAGCCATCGGCATCATCCAGGATCTGACGGCGACGCCGGAAATGAACAAGGTGTATGCCGGCAAGGTCCAGCGGATCACCGACTTCGGCGCGTTCGTCGAGATCATGCCCGGCCTCGACGGCCTGCTCCACGTCTCCGAGATCGCCCATTACCGGGTCAAGGACGTGCGGGACGAACTGAAGGAAGGCGATCAGGTGATGGTGAAAGTCATCAACATCGATCCTTCGGGCAAGATTCGGCTGAGCCGAAAAGTGCTGCTGCCCGCTCCGGAAGGAGTGCCGGCGCAGGGCGGCGACGAAGCCGGAGATCGCCGGCCTCGCCACGATCGCGACCGCCGCGGGCCTCGCCGGGAGCCGGCCAACCGGGAGTAGCAGACCCGAACGCCCGCGGTGACGTCTAAAAGGGAGGGTGGTCCGCCATCCAGCTGTCCGGATTGGCGGACATCCTACCTGCGATCCCGGGAAAGGACATCATGCGCCGCTCGATGATTTTCGTCGCAACGCTGTCCGCAACCGTCGTCCTTCTCGTGGCCGTCGCGGCCGCCCAGGATGCCGGCGCCGTCCGAGAGTTCACCGTCACGGGTACCCGCTATACATACCAGCCACCCACGATCGAGGTGAACCGCAACGACCTCGTCAAGATCTCGTTCACCGCCCAGGACATTCCTCACAGCTTCACGATTGATGAATACCGCATCGTGAAACGCTCCGGAGTGGGCCAGACCGTTACCTTCGAATTCCGCGCCGACCGTCCGGGGACCTTCAGCTACTACTGCAATCTCACCCAGGACGACAAGTGCAGGAACATGAAGGGGCGGCTCGTGGTCAAGTAGCCGCCTCACCGGCGGCAGCGGCTTCTATTTCCCGGTCGTCGACTCGAGCAGCGAGTTGAAGACCACTTTGAACGTCCCGAACGACTGATCCCGCCATTCCGGTCTGAAGCCGAGCAGGATGACGTGTCCGGCGTCGAGCTGGACGTCCAGCGCGGCGGCCTTGCCATTCATGTATTTCTCGCCAATCAGATACCCCGAAAGGAGCGGCGAGCCGGTGTCCGGATACTTTGCGAGCACCTTGCCCGTGAACCCTTCTTCCGTTTCGAAGATCGGACTGCTGTCGGCAAACACGGGCGTGCGCTCGGCGAGGCCTGCCATCGATTGTTGCGTCGTATCCGGCAGCACTTCCACGATGGTTCCCCGCAAGAAGAACTCCTCGGACTTGAGCCCCGCGACTGCATTTCGAACGGGCAGCTTGAACTGCTGGATCGGAAACGCCGTCGCATTGTTGACAAAGACGAGCGTGCCGCCGCCGCGCACGAATTGCTCGATTCCGTGCACGTCGTCGGCGGTCAGTGTTGCGGCGTACTCCGGCCGGACTGCGCGGCCGCCGCGTCCCTGGCTGTCCTGCCCTGCCTGTCCTCCCCTGCCGCCGCGCCCGGCGCCCTCCATCGGAATGCGTGCGTCGTCTGCAAACAGGACGACGTCGACTCTGGGGGCGAGAGGAGCCTTCAGATCTTCGGGATGCAGCAGCACATAATCGAACCCGTACCGCTCCAGCAGCCAGCGCGTCCAGCCTTCGTCCATACTGCCGTTCCAGGGCTGGAACAGTCCGATCCGCGGTCGCCGGACGGTCGCGCCTTCAGCCGCGGTGCGCTCCGCCACCAGCGCCAGCGTCTTGACGAGATCGTCCTGCTGTGCGGGCGAAAGGCCGACGAGAAAATACCTGCCGTTCGAGAACTGCACCGTGCCGCCGAGGGTCCAGGCGCGGTTCATCGCGCGAAAGGCGTTGTTCTGCGCGGCGTCGAGGGCAAGCGCGGGTCCGTCTCCGGTTACGCGCCCGGCGGGAGGAACGATCGCGCCGGCCGCCGGCTCGCTGTCGAACCCGATCCCCGGCACGCTGTCGAACGGAGCAGCGTCCGGGCTGTTGTCGGGATAGGGAGACGGAGTCACGCGCGGCTCCGGCATCGGTCCGAGCACTGCCAACGACGCGCGCGCCTCTGAGCTCAGAGCGGTTTTCGCAGCGGCGACTTTCACGCCCATCTGGAGCGGCAGAGTCCATCCCGCGGCATCGTACGGACGCTCCGGCGGCCCGCCGGGAAATTCGCGCAGATCCGGGTAATGCTGCACGTCGAGGACCTCGCGAGCGACCGCCGCGAATTCCTGGTCCGTTGGAATCACCCAGGTTCCTGCAGGGTACGTCGTGCCGTCGATGGCCGCCGGCGCGGTGAGCTGCGACACGCGGACGCCTCCGAAGGCGAGGCGGCGCAACAGTTCGACGGCGGCTACCGGATCGCGCTGGTCCTGCGGGATCACGTAGGCGAACGGCGCGTCGGTCCTGCCGCGCGCGATTTGATCGCGGCCCGCTTTGTACCGGTCGAGCAGCAGCGATTCCTTGTATTTCGACGCGTATTCGATCACGGACAGCGATGCGGTCTCCATGTAATCGACCGCGTCGCGCAGATGCCACCAGCCCGGCTTCCACGGGCTCGAGTAGAGAGTCTGCGGCCGCAGGTCCCGGAAATTCTGCGGAAAGTCATCGAGCGTGTACTGGTGCGGCGTCGCGTATTGATAAAGCGCGGTCTCGGTCCAGAACGCCGGGATGTTCTTGAACACGGGGGCGTAGTCGATGTAGCCCGGGTACCACGCGTCGAAGGCGGTGCCCATGTGCGTTGCGCCCGGCTGCTCGTGCTCGTCCAGGCCCTTCGCGATCGCCATGCCGATCATGTTCACTTCGCGCGCGACGATCGGCGGCGCGTCGACGCCGACCGGCTCGGAAAACGGGGGCAGCCAGATCCGCGTGGGGAACGGACCCGACTGATGATGAACGTACACGATCTGCGGCTCCCACTGCCGCCACGTGTGCTCGATCACCCGCGACTCGATCATGTTGAGCATGTACGCGTCGCGGTTGTTGTCGTGCCCGACGTAGTCCTGGTAAAGACGCGGCAGGCCCGAGAGCTCGTACGGCGTGCCGACGTTCTTCATGTACCACTCCGCGACCATCTGCTGGCCGTCGGGATTGATCGTCGGCCAGAGCATCACCACCACGTTCTCGAGCATCGCGTGGGTTGCGGGCTCCAGGGCCTTCCGCAGCAGGTCGTATGCGAGAAGAGGCGTGTGCTGCGGCCCTGCCACCTCGGTGGCGTGCAGGCCGCCGTCGATGTGGACGAGTGCTTTGCCCTCGCGGGCGAGCTGCGCGGCCTGTTCGTCGGAAAGCCCCTGCGGATGCGCCAGGCGCCGCCAGATCTCGCGGAGCCGATCGATCCGCGCGAGGTTCTCCGGCGTCGAGATCAACGCGAACACCATCGGCCGCCCCTGGCTGGTCTTCCCCGCTTCGAACAGCTTGATGTAGCGGCTTGCACCGGCGAGCTTCTGGAAATACGCGAGCGACTGATCGTAGGTCGCCAGCTTGTAGTCGGCGCCAGGTTCGAATCCAAACACGGAGGCAGGCGTCGGGATACCCGACACGGGGCGCGCCTGTGTGGCCGCCGGCGCCTGCGCCACAGGAGCTACGCCTGTCAGCAGTAGAAGAAGGGCGGTGGGAATGACGAGTCGCATGGGGGAGGATTGTACTGTGAGACGCAGATCTCACGCAGCGACCGTCGTGCCGATCTCACGCGGCGAGCGCGGAGATCGCGGTACCCGTCACGATGAAGTGATCAGCGGACGTCCCTGGCGGCCTCGATGCGTTCCTCGATCGTGGGGTGGCTGTGGAAGAACCAATATGTCACCGATGACGGCCGCTCCTCGGCCAGATTCTGGGCGGCCAGGCGGCGCATCGCCGAAATGAACGGCGTCGAAAGGCCGGTGAGGTCCAGTGCAAACCGGTCGGCGCGGCGTTCGTTGCGCCGCGACCATGCGTTGGCTGCCGGCGTGAGACAGATCGAGACGGCGGCGAAGATGAGCGCAACGAGCGGAAGCGCCGCGAGGTCGCCTGGATTCTGGACCAGCCGTGAAACCGTGAAGAAGCCCGCCATGAGCGTCGCGCTCTCGAGCGCCAGGCCTGTCCACAGATCCTGATGAACGTGATGCGCAAGCTCGTGGGCGAGGACGACGGCGATTTCATCGTCCGAATAACCTGCCAGCAGCGTGTCGGACAGTAGAATCCGCCGCGTTCGTCCGATGCCGACGAGCGCCGCGTTCGCACGGGTCGATTTTTCGCCGAGTGCCCACTCGAACACGCCGAGGACCGGCACGTGCGCCTCGCGGCACAGCGCGAGCAGCCGATCGCGCAGTGCCTCGCGTTCGAGCGGTGCGAACCGGTAGAACAGCGGCATCAGGACAACCGGCGCGGCCAACGCAAGCAGCACCGCGACGGCGGAGAACGCTGCTGCCGCGGCCGCCCACCACCAGCGGCCGGCGGCGTGGATGCATCCGTAGAAGACGAACGCTGCGCCGATCGCCAGGACCAGGCCTACACCAAAACCCTTTGCGTGATCGCGCAGCCATTCGCCGAGCGACTCGGCCGAGAGACCGTAGCGACGCTCGAGAAACCAGCCCCTGTAAGCGGCAATCGGAAAGGAGATGAGTTCGTACCCCGCCGCGAGAATACCGACGAATGCGGCGACGGCGCCAGCCGGCGCAAGAGCGGCCGGCAGCGCGCCGGCGGCGCGCGTGGCGAGCGCCGCAAGCGTCGTCGATCCGCCCGATGCATACAGTCCGCCCAGCCAGGCGGCCCCGAAAAGCGTGGAGGCCATCGCCGCCTGCCTGCGCAGACGGTGATACCGCGCACCCTTGTCCTCGTTCATGCCGGGGCGGGCGCGTCAGTTCAGCTGGACGGAGATCAGCTTCGACACGCCCGGCTCCTCCATTGTCACGCCGTACAGACGATCGGCAATTTCCATCGTCTTGCGGTTGTGCGTGATGAGGATGAACTGCGTGTGCTCCTGCATCCCCTGGAGCATGTCCACGAACCGCCCGATGTTCGCATCGTCCAGCGGCGCGTCGATTTCGTCGAGCAGGCAGAAGGGGCTCGGGCGGTACTTGAAGATCGCGAACATGAGCGCCATCGCGGTGAGCGCCTTCTCGCCGCCCGACAGCAGCTGCACGTTCTGCAGGCGCTTCCCCGGCGGCTGCGCGATGATGTCGATCCCGCTTTCGAGCGCGTCGCTCTCGTCGAGCAGGACGAGCCCCGCCTTGCCGCCGCCAAACAGCGTCGTGAACGTCTGTTCGAAATTCACGTTGATGACGGTGAACGCGTCCTGGAAGCGCTCCCGGGTCGTCCTGTCGATCTTGCGGATTGCGTCGTTCGTCGCCGCGATCGAGTCGACGAGATCCTTGCGCTGCGCCGTCAGGAAGGTATGCCGCGATTCGAGATCGTCGAACTGATCGATTGCCATCATGTTGACGGCGCCCATCCGCTCGATCTTCTGGCGCAGGTCCGTCACCATTTCATCGGGCGTTAGCGTTGCTGCCGATGCCTCGGCTGGCGCGGCGGCCGCTGCGTCGGCAGATGAGGGGCTCGCGTCCGGCGCGGCTTCTCCCTCTATTTCCGCCGGTTCCGGTGCGTCCTCGACCGCGCGCGGGCTGACCAGGAGTCCGTCCTGCTCCATCTGCTTCACTTCAGCCGCCACTTCGTCGAGGGTCGACTGCACGGATTCGACGCACGAACCGGCCAGGTGGGCGAGGTCGGATTCCGCGGTCGCACGCTCGATCTCGAGCTGTGTGACATCGGTCCGGACGCTCTCGAGCGTCCGCCGCGCATCACGGATCGTCGCCTCCTGTCCGTCGAACGCCGCGTGGAGCGTCTGGGACGTATCGTCGGCCGCGCGCACTCGCTCCCTGAGATCGTCGAACTCGCGGAGATCGTCCGCGAGCTGCCGTTCGGAGCTGTCGATGGCGACGCGAAGCTCCTCGCGTCGCGCCGCGCTTCGCTCGAGGTCGGCCGCGCGCGCGACGACGCGCTGATCGAGGTCGCGGGCGGCGTCCTCGAGACGCGCAATTTCGAGCGTCACCGCGCTGGCGCGTTCCACCAGCGCCGCATGCGCCGCTTTCGCTTCCGCCGTGCCGCGCGCCTGCTGCTCGGCGCGATCGCGCGCTTCGAACAGCCGTCGCTGCGCCGCCGCGAGCTGCTCGTCCGCGGCGCGCTGGTCGTCCTCGAGGCGCCGGATCGACTCGTGCGCCTCTGCCTCGCGTTGTTCCTGCGTACGCAGCTCGTCTTCGCCGGACCGCCGCTCGACCGCAATCTGCTCCTGCTTCCGCGAGATGCGCCCCCGCGTCTCGCCGGCCGCCGCGTACTGCAGGTCGAAGCCGACGATCGCCTTTTCAAGGCGATGCAGCTCCTGCTGCAGTGAGGCGATCGCGGAGTCGGCAGCTGCAGCCGCGACATCGAGCGTCGCGGACTCCTCGCGCAGCCGGTTCAGCACCGCCGTATCCTGCTCGAGCCGCTCGCGCAGCTCCTTGATTTCGCGCTTGGTGGTCAGGATGCTGCGCGATTCCGCGCGATCGCCCCCCTCGACGCGATGCGCGCCGCGGTAGACTTCGCCGTCGAGCGTGGCGGCCACGCCGCCGGTTTGCGCCGCGGCGTCGCGCGCCGCGTCGCCAGTCTGCGCAACCCAGACATTGTGGATCACGGCTCCGATAGCATCGGCCCCAGGGTCGGTTATGCGGACGAGCGTGCGAAGACGCACGGCCGGTGGGTCGACCGGAACATCGCCGTCCCTGGCGGAAAGAGACGCTCCGGGCTGCGCCACGATGAAGCCCACACGCCCCGCATTGCGCTCGCGTACGAATGCCAGTCCTGCCGCGGCGTCCTCATGATCGTGAACGACCACGTGCTGAAGAAGATCGCCGAGTGAGGCCTCGACGGCGCGTTCGTACCGGGCGTCCACCTCGAGATGATCCGCGACGGAACCGAGATGCCGGACCGAGTCGCCGGACTCGGCCAGAATCGCGCGCGCGCCTTCGCCGTACTCCGCCCGTGCCGCGTCTAGTTCCTCGAGCGAGCGCAAGCGCGCCGAGACCGCGGCCAGCTCGCGTTCGCGCGCACTGACGTCGCGCCCGACAGATTCGCGGCTCGCGCGGGCGACCGAGAGCTCCGACTCCCGCGCGGCACGCTGCACCCGAAGCGCGTCCATCGCCTCTCGCGCGCGCCGCAGCGCCTCCTCGGCTGACGCGCGTTCGTCCGCAGCGCGCGTCGCTTCTGTTTCCAGGTCGCGCCGCTCGACATCCAGCTTTGCGAGCTGCTCGCCAATCCGCGCGCGCGAGGCTGCGGCATGTTCCATGGCGTGCCGGAGCGCGGTGGCGGCGTTGACCGCGGCGTACACCTCGCTCCGCGCAGCTTCGACATCCGCTTCCAGCCCCTCGATGTTGCGGTGCGCAAGCGCGTACGCCTCTTCCTGCTCCGTCAGGGCGGCGGCAGCCGCGTCGCGGTCGGCGATCGCCGAATCGAGCGCCTGGCGACGGGCTTCGAGTTCGAGCCGCGCCGGGTCGCGCCGGGATTCGAGCGCAGACAGCTCCGCTTCCAGCGCGGCGGACGTGCCGCGCAGCGTTTCGATCTGCTGCCTGTCGAATGCCACCTGTTGCTGCAGACGGCCGATCGAGAGCTCACGCGCGTGCGCGGCCTCGCGTGCGGCAGTGGTCCGCCCGTCGGCCTCGGTGAGCTCGAGACGCAGCCGCTCCAGAGTGCTCTCGAGTTCCGCGAGGCGCGCCGACGCAGCCGTTTCGCGCTCGCGCGCGGCGGCCAGCCTCCCGCGCGCACCCTCGATGACGTCCCCGAGACGGGCATACCGGTCCGCGAACTGCACCTTCTCCCATCGCCGGAGCTCGTCCCGCAACCGCTTGTAGCGGCGCGCCTTCGCCGCCTGCCGCTTCAGGGCGCCGCGCTGCTTCTCGACTTCGAAGATGATGTCGTCGACGCGGGTGAGGTTCTGCTGCGCCGCCTCGAGCTTCAATTCGGCGGTGCGCCGTCGCGTCTTGTATTTCGTGACGCCGGCTGCTTCCTCGATCAGTTGGCGCCGGTCCGTCGGACGCGCGCTGAGAATCTGGCCGATCTTCCCCTGCTCGATGACCGCGTAGGCTTTCACGCCAAGCCCCGCGTCCATCAGGAGATCCTGCACGTCCTTCAGCCGCACCGTTTCGCCATCGATCAGGTATTCACTTTCGCCGGATCGATACAGGCGCCGTCCGACCTCCACGTCCCGAACGATGAGCGGCGATTCGCCTGTCAGTTCGGCAAGATCTCCGGCAAGCAGCGGCGCCTCGACTGCCGTCGCCGCCTGCGCACCGCCTGCGAGAACCAGCTCTCCGGCCGCAACGGCGACGACGGCCTGTCCCGGGGTGAGGCGGTCGGGCCTCACTCGCCCGTTGCCCGGCACCCGCGCCGCGACCCCGGCGAGGCGGATCTTCACCTCCGCCGCCCCCGTCGCCTTCCGAGCGTCGCTTCCCGCAAAGATCACGTCCTGCATATGCTCGCCGCGAAGGCTGCGGGCGCTCTGCTCTCCGAGCACCCAGGTGATGGCGTCCACGACGTTGCTCTTCCCGCACCCGTTGGGACCCACGATCGCCGTCACACCGTCGTCGAAGGCCAGTTCTGATCGATCGGGGAAGCTCTTGAACCCGGAAATCTCGAGACGTTGAAGACGCATAGAAGACCCGCGAAAAAGAAAAAGCCGCCTGCCCGGACGCGGCTAGAGCACGGCCGGGAAGCGGCTGGGTTCGCTTCGAACGGAACTGGTTTTCAGGAAACGGATGACTGACAACAGCCGTTGGCGCCGACGCCCACACCCCGCACAGGCGGGATGTCCCCTTGGGGCCGGCAAACGGCGGCCAGTCTAACAAGCCCCATACCTAGGGGCAAGAGCAAACTGAACGCACAACTAATAGGGTCTACTGACCTAACCGATGTTCGATTGGCCGAGGGTCGGTTTCGCCCATCGCCCACCGCCCATCGGGCATCGCCCCTCGCCCCTCGCCCCTCAATGCCCGCCTTTCGTATTCGCTCGGGCCCTCGTGAGTTCCGTCAGCTTCACCGCGTCGGCGAACTGGCCCAGCGCGAACTGCGCTTGCGGGTCGTGCGCGATGAGGTTCTTCTGCGCTTCGCCAATCCCGAAGAGCGCGACGTCGATCTCGTAATGGATCATCGCCTTGATGAAATCGAGATCCTTCGCAAACGAGGCGTCGTCGATCTTGATCTTCTCCGACTGGAGATACGCGCGGAAGTCGTTGATCATCGCGTCCGACACCTGGAAGCCGCGCGCGATGTGTTTGTGTCCACCCGCGGCAGCAACCATGCGGGTGTCTCCCTCGACCGAATACCGTTCGGCATAGTTCGCGAACGCGCCGCGTGAGTAGAGGGCCCGTCCGAATCGCGTCGGATTGAAGCCCTGCATCGGGCCGACGTAGAACTTGTCGGGTTCGATCCCGCCGCCGCCGTACACCTTCCGGCCCGCGTCGGTGTATTTCAACTGCGCGGCATTGTGTTCCCGGTGGCCCGTCTGGTCGCGGAGCGTGTAGGTGAGGTACTCGTCGAAGCTGCCGTCCCACGGCCGCTGGATCATGCGTCCGCTCGGCGTGAAGTACCGGCCCGTCGTCAATGCGAGCCCGGCGCCTTCGCTGATGCGATATACCGATTGCACGAGCGCTTTGCCGAACGTCGTCTCACCGACGACGAGCGCGCGATCGTGGTCCTGCAGCGAACCGGTGACGATCTCCGACGCGCTCGCGCTGTTGCGATTCACGAGCACCATCATCGGGCCCGTGTAGTCAGCCGTTTCCGTCGCGCGGTAGTCCTCGTCCGAGTTCGCGATCCGCCCACGCGTGTAGACGATCATGTCGCCGCGCGGGAGGAACCGGTTCGCGATGCGAATCGCCTGATCGAGCGGCCCGCCAGGATTGTCGCGGAGGTCGAACACCAGCCGCTTCATGCCCTGCGACTCCAGCTTCGCGATCGCCTCGCCGACTTCGTGGTCGGAGGTCTCCGAGAAGTCACCCAGCTTGATGTAACCGGTCTGCGCATCCAGCATGAAGGCGCCGCGCAGCGTGGTGATGTTCACCTGGTCGCGTTCGACGTCCATGTCGATCAGCTTGTCGTACCCGGGACGCCTGATCGAGATATTGACCTTCGTGCCCTTCGGGCCCTTCAACTCGTGCGCGGTCTGCTCCGTCGTCCAGTTCTTTGCGTCTTTGCCCTTGACGCGTGCGATCACGTCTCCGCGGCGAATCCCGGCGCGATACGCGGGCGAATCTTCGAAGACCGAGACGACGGTGACGTCGCCGTCAACCGTCTGGATCGAGAGTCCGACCCCGTAGTAGCTGCCTTCCTGCCGTTCGCGCATCTGCGCGTACTGCTTCGGATCGAAGAAGCTCGAATGAGGATCGAGCGTGTGCAGCATGCCGTCGATGGCGCCGTAGACGAGCCGATCGGACGGCACATCGTCGACATATTCGCGGTCCACGGCGGCAAGTGCCGCCGTAAAGGCCCGATACTGCAGCTGCACCTGGTCCTGCTTCGCGAGAACGGTGCTGCCGAAGAAGCCGCCCACGAGAGCCGACAGGAGTACCGCCAGGGCGACGACCGGCACGAAACGCGGACTACGCATGATTGGCATCGTAGCAGAGGAAGTGCAGGCAGAGCAAAGACTTCGGGGCCAGAGGCCTCCGCTCCACGGCGCGGCCCAGCGGGTGTATAATTTTGCGTATGCTAGGCTCTGTAGGGCTTCCCGAGCTGATTATCATCTTCACGCTCGCGCTCATCATCTTCGGGCCCCGGAAACTGCCGGAGCTCGGACGGTCGCTGGGCAAAAGCCTGGCGGAATTCAAGCGCGCCTCGAACGAGCTGAGGAATACGCTCGACGAGGAAATCCGGCTCGACGAGCAGCGCACGACGCGCCCCTCGCAGCCGGCGGCCCTTCCGCCGCCTGATGCCGCAAACGTGTCATCGGTGGGCGAATCCCCAATCGCGGGCAGCATCCCGCGTCAGAACGGCAGCGCGTAAAGTTCGCCGCCCATGGCGCTCGTTCCATTCCCGGGCACGTCTCCGCGCGCCGAGAAGGCCGCTCCGCCCGACGATACCCGTTCCGCGCTCCGCGATCGAGACGACGAGGACAGCGATGGCTCCGCGAAGATGTCGTTCCTCGAGCACCTCGAGGAACTGCGCAAGCGGCTGATCTACTCGGCGTACTCGCTGCTGGCCGGCTGCGCGGTCGCATATCTCTTCATCCAGCGGATTTTCACGTTCGTGATGCTGCCGATGCAGCACATGCTGCCAGGCGGCAACAAGCTGATCTATACAGCCGGCGCCGAGCCCTTCATGCTGTATCTGAAGATCGGACTCATCGCCGGCATCTTCTTCTCGTCGCCGCTCATCATCTGGCAGGTCTGGAAATTCATTTCTCCGGGTCTGTACACGCACGAAAAGAAGTTCGCGATCCCATTCGTGCTGCTCTCGACGATCTTCTTCGTCCTCGGCGGGCTGTTTTCCCATTACATCGCCTTCCCGTGGACCTGGAAGTTCTTCATCAGCTTCAGCACGGACTACATGGTCTTCCTGCCGAAGATCGACGAAGCGTTCAGCCTCTACACCAAGATGCTGCTCGGCTTCGGTCTTGTCTTCGAGATGCCGACCCTCGTCTTCTTCCTGGCGCGGATGGGCGTCGTTACGGCGGGCATGTTGTGGGGGTACTTCAAATACGCGATCCTCATCATCGCGATTGTCGCCGCCGTCGTCAGTCCCGGCACGGACATGATGTCGATGATGATCATGGCGGTCCCGATGTGGGGCCTTTACATCATCAGCATCGCGATCGCTTTTATCTTCGGAAAGAAGCGGAAGCGGCCGGACCCCGCCTGAAAAACAAATCTGTTACCCGAACCTCTTCCGCGATATACTGTTGAGGCGGTGGGCGGTCGTCACCACGGCATTCGACTTCCGTAAAGCTCCCCGACAGCGCCCGCCGAAAGAGGCCAACTCATGCGACAAATAGCGAGCACGTTGGGACTTGTGGCTCTGCTTGCCACGCCCGCCCTCGCGCAGACCACCCCCGCGCCGTCGACTCAGGGCACCTCCACCCAAACCGCCAGCAGCACCCAGGTGGAGACCCGGCCGGCGACGACGACTTTTCTTGGCGATACCGGACTCTGGAACGTGCCGACCGGCGAGGTCCTGCCGGCGCGCCGCTGGTCGGTCAGCGCCTATCGAGTCAATTTCGACGACAACCAGGGCTTCAGCGACGTTTCGAACTGGCCGGTCACGTTCGGGGTCGGCATCGCGGATCGTGCCGAGCTGTTCGGTTCGTGGGTCCTCGTCAACCGCATCGATCGCGACATCCGCCCGCTGTTTCCAGCGTCGGGCGGTCCGTCCGCGAACGCAGTCGCTGGCGATCCACGCGTCTCAGGGGTCGTGCCGCAGAATCCGCTCGCCCGCAAGGGCTGGAGTGGCAATAACCTCGGCGACCTCTGGGTCGGAGCAAAGTTCAACCTCACGTCGCAGTGGCGGCAGCAGCCCGCGGCATTCGCCGTCCGGGCGATGGTGAAATTGCCCACCGGCGACACGGACAGCGGCGCGAGCACCGGGAAGGCCGATTTCGCGTTCGACGGGGTCGTCAGCAAGGAAGTCAACGAGCGCGCCGAGGTGTCGGGCTACGCCGGATTCATCGTCCGCGGAGCGCCATCGGAGGTGGAGGAGACCAACGGATTCCGGTGGGGCTTCGGAGCGGGGTTCCCGAGCCGGAAATCGCTGCGGTTTACGGCGGAACTGACCGGCGAGGCGTACACGAAGAGCACGCTCACCACGAAGAGCCAGTTGGTCGCCGAAGACGGATCGATTCTTCCCGAAGGGTTTCAATCGGAGGTCACGTCGCCGGTGAACGTCGGTCTCGGTCTGACGTGGCAGGGACGGAGCGGGTTCTTCGCGGGCGCGGGGTGGACGTGGCGCGTCAACATGGATTCGCGCGATCACTTCCTCAGCCAGTACACCAATGGCGCCGGCGACCGGATGGACATCGTCGGGCGGATTGGCTATCACCCCGGCGTTCGCGTATATGTCGCGCCGGCTCCCCCGCCGCCACCACCGGCGCCGACACCACGCAACCAGCCGCCCACGGTTCACGCGCGCTGCGAGCCGTGCACAGTCGAAGTGGGCAAGACGTCGACGGTCACGGCGGATGCGCAGGATCCCGACGGCGACGCGCTGGCCTATCGCTGGAGCGCGCCCGCGGGCACGTTCACGAATGGCACCGCGCGGCAGACGCCGTGGACAGCGCCCATGCAGGAAGGCCCGGTGCAGGTCACCGTTACCGTCGACGATGGAAAGGGTGGAACCGCCTCTGATTCGGTGACCATCCAGGTCGTCAAGCCGGCCGTCAAGGAGATCGTCTTCGAGGACGTGCACTTCGACTTCGACCGCTACAGCCTGCGTCCGGAAGCCACCCGCCTGCTCGACGAGGTCGTGCGGGCGATGCAGGAGGACGCGGATCTGCGCATCCAGATCGAAGGCCACACGTGCAACATCGGAACGGCGGAATACAACCTGGCGCTGGGCGATCGTCGTGCGAGTGCCGTCCGCGACTACCTGACGGGACGTGGCATTTCCGCCAGCCGTCTCCAAACCGTCAGCTACGGCGAAGAGCGCCCGAAGTACGACAACAGCCGTGAAGAAACCCGTCGCCTGAACCGCCGCGCGGCTCTGACTGTGCGGTTGCAGCGATAATCACGAGATGCCGATTCGTCCTTCCTCCGGCGCGGAGGTCAAACCTCTCATCGCCGCGCTCGGAGGAACGGACGAGGTGCAACGCGAGGCGGCTATCGCCCGCCTCGCCGTCATCGGCCCACGAACGGTCGATCACCTGCTCCAGGCCTACACCAACGCCACTACCCGGGGCCGCGTCGGGATTCTCCGCGCGCTCGAAGCGATCGCGGATCCGCGCGCTCTGACGCCCGCGTGCGACGCACTGTCCGCGGGTCCTGCCGACGCGTCGCTGGCAGCCGTCGGCGTTCTGCGCGGCTTGCTCGCGACGACCGAGGCAGCCAAGGATGCGCTCGATGTACTCGTCGCCGCGGCGCTCAATCGCGGTCTCGGAACGGAGCTTCGGCTGGCGGCGCTGGAAGCGTTACGCGACCTTCCGACAGACGTGCTCGCGCCCATCCGTGCCTCTCTTCTCGCGGATCCCGATGCCGGCGTGCGCGCGGCCGCCCGCGGCGAGTCCGCGCGGGTCGACGAATGGCACATGGCGGCGGCAGGAGAACTGCCGGCGACAGCGGCATCTCTCAAGGAACTCGTTGCCGCTCACCAGTCGGACGCGCGGCTGACGGAACTGCAGCGACTGGTGGATCACGTGCGCGCGCGGGAGCGCGCCGAGACGGACCCCGAGGTCCGCGCAGAGTGGCGCGCGGTCCGCGGCAGCCTCCATCAGGCGCTCGCCAGCCGCGGCAGCCGGCTGGCGCTCTACGATCTGCGCGACAGCCTGTCGGAACACGGAGCGCTCCCGGTGACGTTCCTCGCTGCGCTCGAAGAGATCGGAGACGCGAGCTGTGTCGAAGCGCTCGCCGACGCGTACGATGCGTCGTCTCGAAGCGCGGACCTGTGGTGGCGGGAACACGTGGCCGCCGCGTTCCGGGCAATCGTCCGGCGCGAAGGACTGACGCGCCGGCACCTGGTCGTCAAGCGGGCGCTGACGCGCTGGCCGGAGGCGACGGCCGACCTCATGGCAAGAGTCTGACGCGTTCTCCTGGAACGACGGTTCGGCGCAGCGCCGTTACCCGTTCACCGAAATCGTGACCGAACCACTCCTTCACATCCAGCCGCGGAACGTTGCCGGCGTCGAATGATTGCCGCACGACCCCGGCATGACAACCCATCGCCCACCGAAACTCCTGACGCGCACACTGCGCCGTGCGTCGATCAACGCCGCCGTACGGATAGGCAAACAGGCGCACCGGGCGCTCAATCGCGCTCTCCAGGGATCGTCGCGACACCAGAAGCTCCGAACGTTTCACGTCGTCAGGCTGATCCGGCAGGTGCAGGTGGTGCACGGAGTGTGCGCCGATGGTGACGCCAGGAATTGCGGCGAGGCGGCGAACCTCATCGAGCAGCAGGGGCCGTCGAGACGATATTCCGGTCGCGCGCTGGCCGGCGCGTTTGCGCAGATCCGCCATGAACTGCTCTCTGCATTCGAGCGATGCATGGACGAAGCGATCGTGCAGTTGAGCGACTTCGCTATCGGGCACATCCGCACGTTCGAACAGATCCCACCAGTGTTCGGCCGCCTGGTGCAACCCGGCAGTCGTCACGAAATATGCTGCCGGAATCCGTCGCGACGCGAGGAGCGGTGCGATCGATTCCAGGTGGTGGACGTAGCCATCGTCGAACGTCAAGGCAACGGCGTTCGGCGGCAGCCGCTCGGGATCCAATTCGAGCAGATCCTCGAGCGGGACGATGGATGCGTTGTCTTCCAGCCAGGATAGATGTTCCTGGAATACCTGGGGCACGACGTTGAGATCGAGCCGTCCCGACGAATCCTGCTCGATGCGGTGATATGCGAGGACGACGCCTCGGACTCCGGTAGCGCCGCCGGCGCGCCGCTTCTGCGCGCGCGCACCGATGAGCACCGGATTGTACGGATCGTGGAAGGCATAGTCGGCTTCCGTCAACTCGCCTTCGCCGAGACCATGCAGAAAGGCAATCGCCGTCTTGACGTTTCCGAATGCTTCGATCGTGACTCCCTCGAAGGCGGCAGAAAGCAGCGCGCGGGCGCCCGCGGCGGTGACGCGCCAGAAATCCCCGTGAGGACCGTATTCGAGGCAGACCCGGCTCAGACTCGGAAAGGTCGCGAGGAGGACGCCGTTTGGAGTCAACAGCCGACTGCACTCGCGTATGACGGCGGGCATGTCGTCGATGATGTGCGCCGTCTGCGTGAGCACGATGCAGTCGTATCGTCCGTCGGGAATATGTCCGGCGCCCCGCAGATCGGCGATGACCGTCGCGCGTGAGTTCGTCGACGAGACATCGAGCACGTCACCACGCTCTACACGGATGCCGCCGAACTCCCGCGTGAGATCGTCTTCCTGAATTTCCAGCACACACCCGCGGATGTCGGAGCAGTGGGCCGCGATGAAGTCACGGATGTAGCGGCGATCGACGGGTCCGCCTCGGCCGTAGCCCCAGTCGTTGGCGATGGGCCTCGTACGATTGAACGATCCCCACTGGATCTGGCTCGGCGAGGACGTGCTGCTGAGGTTCGCGATCTCTGTGACGGCCTCCTCGTGCCGGCACACGAGCGTCGTGTGCTCGGCTCGAAGCGCCGCAAACTCTGTCTCGCGAAGAATCAGAATCTCGCCGATGTTCTGTTCGACGAGCGCGCGATGACGCTCGAGAAGCCGTCGAAACGCGAGGAGGTATCCCTCCTGGTTCAGGAGTTGCTCCCATGCGCTGGGTACATCCGCGGTCCGCTCGGCAACCGGGATATCGAGCAATGCGACGGTACCCGGCGATTCGTTCAGACAGCGGATCCACGCATCGACCGCGTCGAGGGGGTCCTCCATTAGATGGTCGCGTGCGCCTCCGCTCGCACGCGTCAGCCAAACCGGGGGGACGCCGCGCGGGTTGGCGAACACCGACGCGATCGTCAGCGCGCTGGGATGCCACTGGCCGGTTTGAAGTCCGTCGAGCCACCCGAAAATCACCGGCCCCGTGACGGCGGTCACGCCGGACTGCTGCAGCAGCCACGCCGCCGCGGCATTCGCCTCCCGGTTCACCACGTAGCCGGATGTCTTGAAAACGCAGACATCGGGGAGCGTCGCTGAAACAGTGCCCGCCGTCACGGTTCCCCCCGCAGGAGGGCGACGAGGGCACGCATGGGATGGGTGAGCCGCCAGCTCCATGAATTCCGCAAGCTCTCGATCTCGCGGTTCCTCTCCGCCGCATGCGCTTGCAGCGCCACGATGCTCGACTGCACCGACATCAATTCCCGGCTGCCGCTGGAAAGCTCGTCGCGCAGGCGGCCGTTCTCTTCGCGAAGCCGGGTGACATCCGCCTCAAGCTGCGCACGTTGGTCCTCAAGCTGCGTGAGATCGTCGCGGCGCATCGATTCCGCCGCGGCGAGCTCCTGTGCCGCGACAGCCCCTTGGCGGGCTCCGGCCAGCGCAGGCCTGATCTCCGTGACGTAGTCACGTTCGAGGCGGTGGATCTCTCTCGCCAGTTCAAACCCTTCGGCTTCCTTCGATACGAGAACGTCGAGAGCATGGTCGCGCAGCGCCTGGACGTGTTTCTGTACCAGTTGTTCGAGCGGCACGCGATAGCTCTCGGCCGAGCGGGTCATGTGACGGCTCATCGATCCGGCACTGCGCCTGTAGAAGTAATGAACCTCCGGCACGATCCTGCCGCGGAACCCTGCCTCGACGACGCGCAGCCAGAAGTCCCAGTCTTCGCACCCCGCCTGCATCGTCTCGTCAAATCCGCCAACCGCTTCGAAAGCTTCTCGGCGGATGAGAGCCGCGCTGTTCACGACATTGCGCGCCAGCAGGCTTGAGAGATCGCAGCGCACCGGCTGCCACGACCATTGCTCGTCGCCGAACGCTTCGAGCCAGTGCGACACGAACGCGAGTCCGGGATCGTCCTGCAACGCGCCGAGTGCAGACTCCAGCCAGCGTGGCGCCAGGCGATCGTCCGCGTCCAACGCGCAATAGAACCGGCCGGTCGCGAGACTCGCGGCGTGGTTTCGAGCGGCCGGGAGCCCGCGATTGTCGGTGCGGACGATGCGCGTACGCGGACGATCGTATGCGGCGAGCTTTTCGATCGTTGGCACATCGCTCGAACCATCGTCCACGACGATGATCTCGAAATCCTGCATCGTCTGTTGCAGCACACTGTCGACGGCCTCGTCTATCCAGTGGCCGTGGTTGAAACACGGAATCAGGACGGACACGGCGGGCGCTCTCATGACGCCGCCATGTTGGACGAATCGGTGAGGAGATCCAGATACGCGGCCGCCACGGCGGATCCACTACCCTCGAAGACGATCCGGCCCTGCTCCAGCAGGAGCGCGCGATCGCAGAACTCCGCGATGGCTCTGGGATCGTGGCTGACGAGCAGCAGCGCGCGGCCGGACCTGTGGAATTCGCGATATCGCTGCTGACAGCGGTCCTTGAACTCCGCATCGCCCACGGCAAAGATCTCGTCGAGCAGCAGGACGTCCCGAACTGCATGAAACGCGACGGCATACGCGAGCCGTGCCGCCATCCCGCTCGAGTAATGCCGCAATTCGAGCCGCGCGAAACGCTCCAGACCCGCGAACTCGAGAATCCGATCGGTTGCGCCGCGCAGCTCGCGCAGCGTCATGCCCATCACCGTTCCGAGCAGCTCGATGTTGTCAATCGCGTCCAGGTCCGGGTTCCACCCGATCCCCAGCTCGAGAATCGGCGTAATTCCGGCGGACGCGCGCACGTGTCCCGCGTCGGCGACGTAGATCCCGCTCACGATCTTCAGCAGCGTGCTCTTGCCGGAACCGTTGCGCCCCATCAGGCCGAGGCTTTCTCCGGCTGA
This sequence comes from Vicinamibacterales bacterium, assembly GCA_035492775.1. Classification (GTDB taxonomy): domain Bacteria; phylum Acidobacteriota; class Vicinamibacteria; order Vicinamibacterales; family 2-12-FULL-66-21; genus DATJFQ01. The sequence goes on along the minus strand of DATJIW010000073.1, from coordinate 46,078 downwards.
GAGCGCAAGGCTGACGTCGTCGAGCACCTGCAGTCGTTCGGTGGGCTGTGGTCGAAACAAATCCAGCGCGTGCGCCCGGACGGTATCGCGCCGGCGCGTCGGAATCTCGAAGGCCTTCGAGACGTGGCTTGCTTCGAGCACAGTGCGGCGTTTCACAGCGCCTCCGCGACGCGCGGGGCGTGCATACGATAGATGAGCGTTCCGATCGCGAGGACCGCGGCGGCCTCTCCGCACAGGAGCGCGTGTCCGAGCAGCGATGGTGCGCGGCCATCGACGAGCACTCCGCGCGCGAAGAGGATGACGGGCGTCGGCGGCCAGAGATAGAGGAAGATGTGCAGCCGCTCCGGCAGCACGCCGATTGGATACACGACCGGGGCAACGAAGAAGCCGGCCTGCGTAACGACTTCCCAGACCTGATTCAGATCGCGGTAGCGCAGAAACAACACGCTCGCGGCGAGCGAGAACCCGGTTGCGATGCAGAAGAGCAGCAGAGCGTACGCGCCATACAGGCCGACGGCAGCCATGGACGGCGGCCGTCCCGAGCTGGCCAGGAACAACACGAGTACGACCGAGAACAGGATCAACGTGATCAGGGCGTTCGATGCGGACGAGACGACGAGCACCCATGACGGAAAGCGCGCCTTCGTCAGCAAGTATCCTTTCGCTTTGAGTGACAGGAGCCCGGTCTTGGTCGCCTCCTGGAAGAACTCATACAGGAAAAGCCCGATGATGAGGTCGATTTTGTACTGCGGATCGGATACGAAAATGTAAGAAAACACCCCGAGCAGCACGACGAACATGGACAGTGGTTTCAGCAGCGCCCAGACGAAGCCGCCGATGGTGCCGTGATACCTGGTCTTGAAGTCCGTACGCACCAGCGTCCAGACGAGATCTCTGGCAGCGACCGCGTCGGAAAACCCCATGGATGACTCATACTATAGGCGCAGTGCGCATCCTGCACGTGGTGCCGTACTACACCGAGGCGTGGGCCTACGGCGGCATTCCTCGCCTGGCCTCCGCGATGGCGCGAGCACTGGCCGCCCGCGGACACGACGTTACAGTCTGTACGACGGACGTCGCGGATGCCGGTACTCGAGCGTCCGCGCGGCCACGCACATCAGACGGTGTCGACGTGCGCGTGTTTCCGAACCTGTCGAACCGCGCGGCGTATCAGTGGCAGCTGTTCACGCCGATCGGATTGCGACGCTTTCTGCGCGGCCGCGCGGCCTCGTTCGACGTCTGCCACATCCACGCGTGCCATAACTTCCCTTCCGTCATCGCGGCAAAGGAGATGACGCGTGCGGAAGTACCCTACGTCGTATCTCCGAACGGCACGGCGCTGCGAATCGAGCGCCGACGAGTGGCCAAGCTCCTGTTCGACAACGTGTTCGGGCGCGGTCTGCTCCAGCACGCCCGCCGCGTGCTGGCGGTCACTGAATCCGAGCGGCGCCAGCTCCGTCGTGCGGGCGTGAAAGAGCAGCAGATCGCTCTTCTGCCGAACCCGCTCGACTTGCGCGAATTCAATCACGACCCCGATGGCGCGCGTTTCCGTCGCGCGTGGCAGCTGGGCGACAACCGGCTCGTGTTGTACCTTGGCAAAGTGACTCCGCGAAAGGGCGTCGACGCGCTCGTGCGCGCGGCGCGCCATTTCAGAGCTGTCGATACCCGCATCGTGATCGCGGGCAACGAGATGGGCGCGGGATCGGCATTCCATCGCGCGCTGCGGAGCGCCGGTTCCGACGTCCGCGTCACACGGGTTGGCCTCCTGCGCGGATTGGACCGCCTTGACGCGCTCGCGGCGGCCGACGTGGTCGTCTATCCGTCTCGTGACGAAATCTTCGGCCTCGTGCCGCTCGAAGCCCTGTTGTGCGGCCGCCCCGTCGTCGTCTGCAACGACAGCGGATGTGCCGAGGTCATTGGTCGAACAGGCGGAGGCCTGACGGTCCCGTACGGCGACGAGGTGGCACTGGCATGCGCTATCGACACAGTCCTGGCGCATTCTGCCCTGTGGACGACGAAAGCACGTGATGCGGCGCCGCGCGTCCGGACGCTCTTTGGCGCCGACGCGGTGTGCGCCCGGCTTCAGACCGTTTACGAAGAGGTCTGCGCATGACGACGAAAGGCGTGAGTTTCGTCGTGCCTGTTCTGAACGGCCGCCGCCATCTGCGGAAGGTGCTGAACGCGATCTTGCGCGAGGCTGACGGGCATCCGTTCGAAGTGATCGTCGTCGACGACGGCAGCACTGACGCGTCGCGGGTAGTGATTGACTCCGTGTGCAGACGAACGCGCGCCCCGATCCGCATCGTCGCCGGCGCCGGGCGGGGAGCGGCGGGCGCGCTCAACGCAGGCATCCGGGAGGCGCAGTACCCCTTCATCGCCCAAATCGATCAGGATGTCGTGATTGGGTCCGGCTGGTTGCAAATTCTGCTCGAGCGCTTGGAGCGAGATACGCACATCGCAGCGGCACAGGGGCGCTTTATCGTGCCATCGACGGCGGGCTTCTGGGCCCGGATGTCCGGGCGGGATCTCGACGTGCGGTATGCGGATCTGACGCGGAGAACGGTCGATCACGTCTGCACGGGCAACACCGTGTATCGCGCCTCTGCGGTGTACCGGATCGACTTGTTCGATGAGCGCCTCGGGTACGGATATGACAACGACGCGAGTTATCGGCTCCTTGCATCGGGCGCCACTCTTGCGTTCTGCCCCGACGCGACAGCGGAGCACCACTGGCGGGAAGGGGTCGCCGGCTATCTACGACACCAGTTCGGCGTCGGTTACGGTCGGCTCGACTTGGTACGCGCTCACCCGCGGCGCTGCACGGGCGACGCGGTGTCCGGCGCTCGGATGATCTCCCCTGCACCGGTGACGATTGCGGCGATCGCGCTCGCCGCAACCGCCGTCGTATGGCCGGTCGCGGCGGTATACGCGTTCGCGTTGCTTGCTGCCCTGGCTGGGGAGCGCGCCATCGCCGCTCTTCGAGCGTGGAGACTCACGGGAGATTCCGCGGTTCTGCTCTTCCCCGCCGCTCACCTCCTGCGTGACGTCTCCTGGGCGGCGGCGACCGTCATCTGGATCTCACGACAATTCACCGGAGGCAGCCTGCCATCCCACAGCATGCCTAGACGGCGTCGAATCGGCGGCCTTGACGACGCGGTCCGGGTCCTCGTGCTGATTCCCGCGTACAACGAAGCGGAGAACCTGCCCGCCGTGATCGAAGAGCTTCGACGGGACATTCCGGACGCCGAGGCGCTCGTGATCGACGATGCGTCGACAGACGACACGGAGCGTGTGCTCGCGACGCTCGGCGTGAAGCGGCTCGTCCTGACGGAGCGTCTAGGTGTGGGCGGCGCGCTTCGAGCAGGAGTCCGGTACGCGATGCGCCGAGATTACGGAATCGTGGCGCGCATGGACGGCGATGGGCAGCATCGTGGTTCGGATCTCGCTCGGCTGATACGGCTGGTGCGCCGTGGGCGCGCCGATGCGGCCACGGGCTCGCGGTATCTGAGTGCGGAACGCGCGTCCCGACGCGCGATGTGGCAGCAGGTGCTTTCAGCCGTCCTTTCGCTGGCGACGCGAACGCGTGTGACGGATCCGACGTCCGGCATCTGGGCCTTCGGGCCGCGCGCGCTCCGGCTACTCGATCGAGAGCATCCGGGCGGCTACCCGGAACCCGAACTCAGGCTCCTGCTCGCAAAGCGCGGCCTGTTCGTGACCGAAATTCCGGTGCGGGTACGACAGCGGCAGGCAGGGCGCACCTCGCTGACACCGCGCCGGTCGACCATCGCATTCGCGCGAACGGCGCTGGCGCTGGTGCTCTCGGCCGCGGAAATACTTGTCGCCAGCCGTGAATGATCACGTTCAAATCGCGGCGGTTATCGTATCAGTCGCGCTGCTGAGCGTCGTAGTACGGCTGGTGTCCCGCGGGAAACTGCGCGAGGAGTACGCGTTCGCGTGGCTCGTCGGTTCCGCGGGCTTGCTCGTTATTTCGATCTGGCGGGAGAGTCTCGATATCGCGGCGCGATGGCTGGGCGTGTTCTATCCGCCGGCACTGCTGCTGCTCGCCGTCATCCTCGCGGTGTTCTGCATTGCGCTGTACTTCTCGGTCGTCATCTCGCGGCAACGCAAGCAGATCGAGCGCCTCGTGGAAGAAGTCGCGCTGCTCGACGCCGAAGTGCGGGAACGTGGATCGACGGCGGCGTCAGCTCCCAAATCGTCCTCTGACGTAATCGAGGGAACCGCGCGTGAAGGCAGCGGCGCCCTGGACTAAGGACACGTCAGGCGACGTCATGACGTACGCGGCGTTGTAGCCCAGGATCGCAGCCGATCGGGCGAGGCGCGGCAGCGCGGAACGCGGCGCGACCTGCTGTGCCAGTCGAAGATGATTCCGCACGGCATAGTAGACGCGACGGGGCGACCGGACGCCAATGCTCTCGCTGCCGCTGTGAAAAACCGTCGCTGCAGACACCAAGACCGTCGCAAACCCGGCCGCGCGCGCCCGCACACAGAACTCCACATCTTCGAACGAAAAGAAATAAGGCTCGTCGAGCAGCCCGCACCGCTCGAATACCTCGCGGCGCACCAGCAACGCGCACCCGCTCGCGGCATCTACTTCGATGACGGGTCGCGTGCCGAGGGCACTGCGTCGCTGTCCGACCGCGCGGTGCCGCATTCGGCCGCTCGTCAAATGGTAGGTGATGCCGGCGCTGGATATGAGGCCTGGCTCGTTCGCTGGACACAAGACCGGAGCGGCAACGCCGGCCCGGGGATGATCCCGCAACGCATCCACGAGCAGACCAAGGGCGTCGGGGTGGAGTATGGCGTCGCTGTTGAGCAGCAGCACGGCGTCTGCTCCGCGCTCCAGCGCCCCACGGATCCCGACATTGCTCCCTCCGGAAAAACCCAGATTCCGTTCCGTCGCAATGATCTCGGCGCGAGGGAGCATGCGGCGAAGCGCGTCAGCGTCGCCGGAGCCGTTGTCGACGACGATCGCGTCAGCCGGGTAACGGGACGTGTCGATCGATCGGACCGCGATGTAGGTGTCGTCGGGTGTCTGGTAGTTCAACACCACGGCCGCGATATTCCACGTGGACGATCCTTCGACGCGCCGTCGGGCGGCCGCCCGCGCCGGTGATGTACGCGTATGCGGCGCCAGACTGAGATAGAGCGCCGCCGTGCGCGCTGCATCCTCTTCGATGGTCAGCGGCGCTCTGATGCCGCGCCGCAGAGCCGGCAGCAGGGCCGGTTCGTTCGACAGCCGCCGGAAGACGTCGGCCAGAGACCGCGCATCGCCTGGCTGGAACAAAAGTCCGTCGACGCCGTCGCGAACCAGCTCCATCATGCCGCCGAGCCGCGACGCGATCACCGGCACGCCGGCCGCGAACGCTTCCTTGATCACGAAGGGCGCGTTTTCGATCCAGATCGACGGCACGACGACAGCATCGACGTCGCGGAGCGCTGCGGCCACGCGCTCATGAGGAACGGGACCTGATCGGCGCATCGCCGGATGACCCAGGCGCGCGCGGAGCGACGACGCATATGCCTCGTCTCCGTGATACGCCACGACGCTGCCCAGAAGATCGACCTGGACGGATTTCGCCGGAAGAAACTGCAACGCGTCCAGGAGCAGCGCCGGATGTTTGGAGAACATCAAGCTGCCCGCGAACAGCACGCGGAGCGGCACAGTGCCGGCGCGCGTCACGGTTTGTTGCGCCCGCTGCGCAATGCCCTGCTCCCATCTCAGGATGCGACCAGTGTCGATGCCGAACGCCTCATACTGGGCCTGAAGGGTCTTCGAAGGCGCGAGCAGCACTGAGGCGTGCCCCAGCATCTCGCGCATGTGCGCTGCGCGTGCGCGGGCCATCGGCGCGGTGGAAACGGCGGGCCTCAGCCGCACAGCGGCAGCAGACATCCATCGAACGATCGATCCGCCACGACGGAACTGCCGAACGAGTCTCCAGGCCGCCGGCGGCGCGACGGCGCCGGCCGGGATGCAGTCAGCGCAGGGGCGGCCAGCCCCGCCATCACAGCGCTCTCCGCGCGTGTTGAGCAGCTGCCCGCGATGACAGATTGGCCAATAGTCGTTCAGGGTCATCACGACTGGAATCCCGCGCGAGTTCAGGGCGGAAACGAGATCGGTAGAGAGAGCCGTCAGATGCTGCACGTGTACGACGTCGGGCGCGAACGCGTCGACGCAGGGACGCACTGCTGCGCATAACCCGGGATTTCGATACGTCTCCTCGAACGTCGCGCAGGCCTGGAACGTGTTGTTGACGAACCAGATGTCAACGTCGCCCCGCCGCTCCGTACGGATATGCAGCTCGGGAAGGCTCGCATCCGCGTCCCGCGCGAGGATCCCGACCTGAAAGCCCTGGCGCGCGGCGAGGGCGCGCGCGAGTCCGAGCGTGTACGTCTCGGTGCCCCCGGCGCACGCCGGAGGCAGCCCGTGGACGATGAGCAGAATTCGCATCAGATGCCGGCAAACGTGCGTTCAGGCGCGCCGCGCCTGGCGTCGCGCGCTCCAAGGTACTGACCGGCCGGCCATACCAGCGCCAGCGCGGCCGCCCGCGTCCACGCGTTCAAAGGCGTGCGCTCCCGTCCGCACACCCGCGCATGCGCCGCGGCGGTTCGCGCAATCGACACCGCGAGCTGTCCGACCGAAGGGATCGTGGACAGGTCGAACAGCTCCATGAGCCTGCGATGCACCAGATACGTCCGCCTCCATTCGTACGCCGGACCGCGATCGTGCGAGTGCCGCACGCATGCATCTGGCGTATACGCGATCTTCCAGCCGTCAACCAATACGTCGCGCGACCATTCGAGATCCTCGGCGATGGCCACGCGCTTGAACGGATGGCGCAGCCATGCCTCGCGCCTGATGCACGAACAGACGTTGTCGAACGCGCACACGTCGAGGCGGGACGAGGGGGGAAGCGACTCCAATTCCGCTCGTGCGAACGGACCGACGACTCTGGGCTCGGCGCGCGCAGCGACCCATCGGTCGAGGCTCCAGCGTGTCAATGCGCTCGCATCAGCCGAAGGAACCTGCCGCGCGAACGTGCCCGCGACGAGCGGATCGTCGTCCAGAGGCCGCGTCAGCGCCTCGAGCCAGCCGGCGGTCGTCGGAACGGCGTCCTGCACGGTCAGAACGATGAGATCGCCGGCGGACGCAGCGACGCCGGCGTTGCGCGTCTCACCGTGATTGAACTCGTTCGGAGCAATCGATTGGACGCGCACACCTCTGCCCTGCAGCAGCGCATGCGTGCCATCGCTCGATCCTGAGTCGATCGCGACGATCTCGTCAGGACGCCTGCTCTGCCGATCGATCGCATCCAGCAGCGCGGGCAGCGTCCAGACGCCGTTCCACGTTGGAATGAGAATCGAAACTCGTGAGCGTTGCATACCGGCGCTCCCACTCCGTCGCGTCGCTGTCGATGGTTTTGACGGTCGAGCGCACGTCCGACAGAGGCGTCAGCCGCGCGGGATCGTCGACGAAGACCTGTAGCAGCCGCCGCAGCTCGTCAACGGCGCCCGGCGCGAACAGCCGGCCGTCGACCTCGTCGTCTACGAATTCCGGAAGGCCGCCGATGCGCGACGCGACGACCGGAATGCCGTAGCGCCTGGCTTCCTGAACGACAAGCGGCGCGTTCTCCGGCCAGATGGAGGGGACGACGAGCACGTCGATTGTGCCGTAGATCGCCGCCATGTTTTCTCGATCGAACGCGCCGGCAAACCGTACCGGCAAGCCTGCAGCCGCGGACTGCATGTCTGCCGTGTAGGAGGGATCTGTACCCAGGCTGCCGTGCACCGTCAGTGTGAAGGCGCCGTCGAGCTGCCGCGCGGCCGCGAGCAGCACGTGCAATCCCTTGTGCCAGACGATCGAGCCGACGTAGCCGATTCGCGGCGCTCCGTACGGCCGCGTGCGCGTCACAGGCACAGACTGTGTGACGGCATGCCCGTAACCAGACACCTCGATACGTTCCGGCGGGGCGCCAAGACTCACGTACTCGTCGCGGATGGCAACTGAAGGCGCCACGAACAAATCGACCATGTCGAACACGTGCTTCGCGTAGGCGAGTCGGCGGCGGACATCTTCGACCGTCGTGCTCGCGGGGAATGCCGCCCGCACGGCTGATGCGGAGACGGGTATCGCGCGCCGGACGGCAGCGGCCGCTCGAAGAAGGCCTGGCATCCGCGACAACGCGGTCAGCCGTCCCGCCGCGAACTGCAAGCCGAATGGAGATTCGGCGAAGCAGCGAGCGCATCGATCCGGATCGATCGTTGTGCAGACGTGCCGCTCCGCGCGATGGATCCGCTGGCCGCCCGCGATGCAGACGAGCGTGTAGTCGTGCAGGGTCGCCGCGACCGCGGCGCCGCGCTCCCGCGCGAGGCGCGGCAGATCGAGCGAGAGGTTCAGCAGATTGTGTATGTGGACGACATCGGGCTGGGTCGCCGCGAGCACGTGCGAAAGCTGTTCGTTCAGGCGGGGCGATGCGTACGTCTCTTCGAAGTGGTGAAACGCCCAGTTGTTGACGAGTTCCACGATGGGCAGTGAGCCATGCCGGCGCCAGCGCAGCGTGCCGTGTGTCGCGGCGGGATCGTACTCGGCCGCCAGCACCCAGACGTCGTGGCCGCGCCGCACCTGCTCCGACGCGAGGTCATGCGCATAAATCTCCGACCCCGCGTGGTGGCGGGGCAGGAAGTCGTGGATCGCGTGCAGGACGCGGTACCGGCGCATCGATTACTTTCCATCCGATACCTTACGCCAATTGCGCTCCGAACACTCCTTCGCGCCAGCAACCGTGGGATCGATGCCGCGGACTTCGTCGCACAGCTTCGCCGCCGACCGGTAGTCGTGATAGACCCGCTCGTCCAGGTCCGCGAGCCCCATCCGGGCGATCACCGTCTGGGGATTTCGTTTGAAAGCTTCGAGATAAAACCTGCGACCCCGCTCGTAATTCCCACGCGCCACCTCCATCGTCCCGAAGTTCGAGTACCCGCGCGACCATTCGGGGTATCGCGTGATGAGCTCGGTAAACGTCCGTTCGGCGTCGCCGAACTGGTTCGTCTGTGCGTAACAGATGCCCAGGTTCGTCAAGGCGTCCCGGTGATCGGGACTCAACTGGAGGACTGTCTGGTACTCAGGGATCGCGCGGTCGCACTCCCCTTTTTCGCGGAGCGCGTCGGCGTAGCCATAGTGCGGCGGCCACGTGTTCGGCGAATGGTGCACCGCCTCGGCCCAGATGCGGCGCGGATCCCTCCAGACGATATTGCGTTGAATCGTCAGCCACCCGCACACCGCCAGCAGGATCGCTGCCGCCGCCCGCGCCGTCCGTGACGAGGCAAGCGGCTTCGCGAAAATGGCCGCAAGGGAGAGGAACAGGCCGCCGCTGGCAACGTAAACCCGGTGTTCGGCCATGCCTTCGCGCAGCGGCAGAATCGAAGACGGTACGACCCCGACGAGGAACCACAACAAACCCACCGCAGCCATCGGATATTTCCGGCGCTCAAGAATGGCGTAGCCGATGAGGAAGGCAAACGCGCAGATCGAAAACCAGCTGTAAGGGTCGACGATGCTCGTCGTGAAGCGCACCGAGTGCATGATCGTCTGCCCGGCCGGCATGGCCATCAGCGCCAGGTAGCGCCAGAGGACGATCGGCTGCGTGAGTAGATTGTCATGGATGCTGCGGTGCATCTCCGGTTCGAACCGAAGCAACGTCCGCAGACGGATCAACGCTCCCGCGGCGGTCGCCAGGAACAGCGGCAGGTACAACGTCCACACCCGCCGCTTCCAGGAATCGCGGCCGAAGATCCAGGCGTCGCTGGCGAGCAGCACGACCGGCAACGCGGCAGCCGTTTCCTTCGAACCATACGCGAAGATGCCAGCGCCAATGCCGGCGAGCACTGCGGCCCGGCTGCCCGTCAGGACGGCATCCCGCGCGAACAGCAACGCGGAAAGAAATCCGATGGCGCACAGCAGCTCCGATCGGCCCGAGATGTATTCGACGCCCTCCGTCATCATCGGGTGGACGGCATAGAGCGCCGCCGCGAAGAACGCCGGCCATTCGACGTCTCCGGCATCACCGGCCGTATCCTCCAGGAACCTGATGCACAGCCGGTGGAACAGCAGCACCACCGCTATGTGCAGCGCGAGGTTGGTCAGGTGGAAGCCGAACGGTACGAAGCCCCAGATCATTCGATCGAGTGCGTACGACACGTTCACGAATGGCCGGTACAGGCTATAGACCGCGATGAACCGCGTGTTCGACAGATCCGTCAGTGAGGGATTGTGGAGAACGGTGATGTGATCGTCGTACACGAAGGGACCCGCGAGTCCATTCGCGTACACGATCGCGGCGAGTGCCGCAGCAGAAAACCCGAGAACGATACGCAGCCGGCGCCGCGAGTTCCGACCGCCGGTCTCACGCGGCCGACCCGCGACCGCGTCCGGACCACCCATGGGCTCAGTAAGCTTTCGCGAACCAGGCTTCGGCTGTCGCGGGTTGCCCGCAGAACACGCAGGCTGCGCGGGTCCGCTCGCCCGTGAATGGAATGTTGCGGAGCGTCGCCTGCGTGTCCGCCTTGATCCGTGCTTCGCACTCGGCGCTGCCGCACCATCCGGCGATCACGAACCCGGGACGTCCTTCCATCACGCTCTTGAATTCGTCGTACGTCGAGACCCGCGTGGTGTGCTCCTCGCGGAATTGCGTCGCGCGCCGGAGCAGCGCCGCCTGGATGTCGTCCAGCCGGGCGACGATCGCCTCGGCGAGCCCGTCCATCGGCATCGACTGCTTCTCGCGAGTGTCACGCCGCGCCACCATCACGGACGCTTTCTCGATGTCCTTCGGTCCGATCTCCAGGCGCAGCGGCACGCCGCGGAGTTCCCATTCGGCGAACTTCCATCCGGGCGTGTAGGTGTCGCGCTCGTCGAGGAACACGCGGACACCGCGCGCCTTCAGCAGGTCCGCGATCTCGCGCGCCTTCGGCAGCACCGTTTCCTGCCAGTTGCCACGCGAGATCGGGACGATGACGACCTGATAGGGAGCGACGCGCGGCGGGAGCACGAGCCCGTTGTCGTCGCCGTGCGTCATGATGATGCCGCCGATGAGCCGCGTCGAGACGCCCCACGACGTCGTCCAGACGTGTTGCAGCGTCTTGTCGCGGCCCTGAAACTGGATCCCGAATGCCTTGGCGAAGTTCTGGCCCAGATTGTGTGATGTCCCCGCCTGGAGCGCGCGGCCGTCGCCCATGAGGGCCTCGATCGAGTAGGTACGCGAGGCGCCGGCGAATTTCTCGCTCTCGCTCTTCTGGCCGTCGATGACCGGCATGGCCAGTTCGGTTTCGGCGCACTCCTTGTAGAGCGCCAGGATCTTCATCGTCTCGGCCTGCGCCTCATCTTCGGTTTCGTGCGCCGTGTGTCCTTCCTGCCACAGAAACTCCGTCGTCCGCAGGAAGGGGCGCGTCACTTTCTCCCACCGGACGACGTTCGCCCACTGGTTGATCAGGACGGGTAGATCGCGCCACGACTTGATCCATTTGGCGTAGAGCGTGCCGATGATGACTTCCGACGTGGGACGGACGATCAGCGGTTCGGCGAGCTCTTCGTCGCCGCCTCTGGTGACCCAGGCGACCTGCGGCGCGAACCCCTCCACGTGCTCCTTTTCCTTCATCAGCAGTCCGGAAGGAATGAAGAGCGGGAAGTAGGCATTGACGTGCCCGGTGTCCTTGAAGCGGCGGTCGAAGGCCTGCTGGATCAGTTCCCAGATGGCATAGCCATAGGGACGGATGGCCATACAGCCCTTCACCTCGGTATAGTCCGCGAGCTCCGCGCGGCGAACCACGTCGAGGTACCACTGCGAGAAGTTCTCGGACTGCGGCGTGATTTCCGTGACGCCGCCCTTGCTGTCCACCTGTTCTGACATTGGAGGTTTGTGCGTGTAGTCTTGTTATCCTACCATTCGCCCGACACCAGTCATGACCTCTCCCGTCGCGACCCGGACTCCGGTTCGCATCGATGTCGACAGCCGCGCCGGAACGTATCCGGTGATCATTGCGCCCGGTATATCGGCGAGGGCCGGCCGTCTGCTGCGCGACAACGGCCGCGCGGGCGCGTGCGTTCTGGTGTCGAACGCCACGGTCTGGAGATTCCACGGCGACCGGTTTCGAGGCTTGTCAGCGGAGGAACCGATTCTGCTGCCGGACGGCGAGCGCTTCAAGAACCTGCAGTCGGTCAGCCGCGTCTATGAAGGACTGATCCGCGCACGCGCGGACCGCGGGAGCACGCTCGTGGCAATCGGCGGCGGAGTCCTCGGGGATACGGCTGGTTTCGCCGCGGCGACGTATCTGCGCGGAATCGCGCTCGTCCACGTGCCGACCACCCTGCTCGCGCAGGTCGACAGCGCGATCGGCGGCAAGGTCGGCGTGAATCACGCAGCGGGAAAGAACCTGATCGGCGCATTCCATCCGCCAGCGCTGGTCGTCGTTGATCCCGAGCTGCTGGGGACGCTGCCGCGCCGCGAGTTCCGCGCGGGACTCTACGAGACGATCAAGTACGGCGTCATCGCCAGCCGCAGCCTGTTCGACACCCTGAGCGCGTCACTGAGCGCCATCTTCGCGCGCGACACCGGAGCGCTGATGCAGGTGATCGGCGAGTCGTGCCGGATCAAGGCGCGGGTGGTTGGCGACGACGAACACGAGACCGGCGCGCGCCGCACGCTGAACTTCGGGCACACGGTCGGCCACGCGCTCGAAGCAGTCACGAAATATCGCCGGCTCCGTCACGGTGAAGCGGTCGCTTACGGGATGCTTGCTGCCGCCAGCATCGGAGAGCATCGCGGCACGATGCCCGCCGCCGACCGCGAAGCGCTCGTCAGCCTCATCACCGCGATGGGACCGCTGCCCGCCATCGGCGACCTGTCGGCAGCGCAGGTCATCGACAGCATCGGCCGCGACAAGAAGGTGCTCAACGGACGGCTGCACTTCGTGCTGCCGACGGCGATCGGATCGTGCGACGTCGTGGCCGACGTCACGACCGACGAGATCGAGCGCGCGCTCGACGGGTTGGGTGTCGCGCGATGAATCTCAGATTCCAGACCCAGGACTGACGCCTCTGAAATGACCCTGGAATCTTCGATCCGCTATTCGATCCCGTGTTCCTTCAGCTTGACCAGGAACGTCTTGTAAGGAATCTGGAGCAGTTCCGACGCGCGTCCCTTGTTGCCGGACGCCTCTTTCAGCGCTTCCTCGATCTTCAACTGTTCGACCTGCGTGATCGCGCGCCGCGTGACTTCGTTGAGCGAGCCCGACAGGTCGAGCGCGGCCCAGGGCGACGGCGCCGGCTGGGCAGGCGGCTCCGCGAACGAGAGATTCAGGTGCCGCGGCAGGATCGCGTCCCCTTCCGCGAGGATCGCCGCGCGCTCGATGCAATTCTGCAGCTCGCGGACGTTACCCGGCCAGCGGTAGCGCTGCAGCGCCTCCAGCGCGTCGGGTGTGAGCGTGAGCGGCCGCCGCTTGAGGTCGCGGCAGACGCGCTCGACGAAGAACCTCGCCAGCAGCGGAATGTCGCCGGGACGATCGCGCAGCGGCGGCACCGTGATGGGAAAGACGGACAGGCGGAAATAGAGATCCTCGCGGAAGCGGCGCGCGGCGACCGCGGCTTTCAGACCGCGGTTGGTCGCGGCCACCAGCCGCACGTCTACCTGCACTGACACGGTACCCCCCACGCGCTCGAACCGCTTCTCTTCGAGCGCGCGCAGAATCTTGGCCTGCAGTGCGAGCGGCAGATCGCCGATCTCGTCGAGAAAGAGCGTGCCGCGATGCGCCATCTCGAACTTGCCGGGCTTGCGCGCGACCGCACCGGTGAACGCGCCTTTCTCATGCCCGAAGAGTTCCGTTTCGAGGAGCGTTTCCGGGATCGCGGCGCAGTTGATCGCCACAAACGGCGCGTCCGCTCTCGGACTCAGCGCGTGCAGCGACCGGGCGAACAGTTCCTTGCCGGTGCCGCTTTCCCCTTCGAGCAGCACCGTGGCATCTGTGCCCGCCGCGCGCTGCATCGACGCAAACACTTTGCGAAGGGATGGATCCTCGCCGACGAGTTGCGGCGCGCCGCGGCGCACCGCCAGCTCCTCTTTCATCAGCAGATTTTCCGTCGCGATACGCCGCTGCTGGAGCGCGCGCGCGACGAGCAGGAGCAGATGGTCGGGATCGACAGGCTTGGCGAGGAAGTCGAGCGCGCCTTCCTTCATCGCCGCGACGGCATCCTCGATGCTCCCGTACGCCGTCATCACGATGACGGGGATTTCCGCGTCAATCTCCTTGGCGGCGCGGAGCACACCAAGCCCGTCGCCTTCGGGCAGCCGAAGGTCCGACAGGATGAGGTCTGGATCCGCGTGGTGAAGCTCGCGGAGTGCTTCTCCTTGATCGCGAGCTTCCACGACCGCGTAGCCCTGGCTCTCGAGCGCCAGGCGCAACATGGTGCGGAGGGAGTCCTTGTCTTCGACGAGCAGGATTCGCGCGGTCGCGGGCACGCAGGTACGGGAACTCAGCGGATCCAGCCTGCCGGCACGCCGGCGCGGCGGGCGTCTTCCTCGATATCGGCTATCGCCTTCTGATTGTCCGCGATCTGTTTCGTCAATCGATCCAGCTCGGCGATCGCTTTCTGCCGATCGTCGGCGACAAGCGCGCGCGCGGCGGGATCGTCCTTCGCGGAGAACTCGGCGCTCAGCGCATTGATACGGCTCTGAAGCGCCTCGGCAAACGCCTGATTGCGCCGCAGTTCCTCGCGCGCGGCGCTGACGCGCGAATGCCAGTATTCTTCACCCTTTGCCTCGTCCGTGGCGTCCTTCGACGAATCCGTTGGGCGCCCCGCGCCGGCAGCCGCATCGGCGGCCTTCCCGGCCTCGCCGACGACAGGCGTGGTATCAGGCGACGCCGTGTCTGCCGGCGGCTCCCATTTCTTGACGTCGCCGTTCGTCAGCAGCCTGGCGCGCTGTCCGGACGCCGCGAGCGCCTTCCGGCGTGCCGCCTCGCGCCGCGCAATGTCCGCGAGCGATATGTTCCCTGTCGCGGAGGGTGAGAACTGATCGTCCGGCTGCGCTTCGGGCTGCGCGGGAAGCGCCGCGGGCGCCGCAGGCGTTTGCGGAGCGGCCGTTTTCGGCGCGCTCGCCTCAGCCTTCCGGCGGGCAGCCTCCCGCTGCGCGACCTCGCCAAGCGACTGCGCGTGGGCGGCTGCGGGCCACAGCAACGCCCCGATCAGGGCCAGCGCAGGTGCAAAAGTGTGCATTCGGATCCTTCCCCCATTATATCGGTCGCAATTCGTGCCACGACAGCAGCAGCGGACGCGAACCCGTTGTCGGCGAGCGGCTTATCACGCACTCCACCGCTCGGAGTACCCCGCCGGCCCCGTACGATTCTGCGTGCACGATTACGATTCCGTTCGCGTCGGCCGACGGATTTCCATCGCCATCGCCAGAATCGTCAGCGAACCACACGGCGAGGTAGAACGGGCCTATCGATGCGGGAGACGGAAGCAGCATCGATGCCGGCCCCCACGCGAACAGGCGCCAGACCGGCCGGTCGGGCCCGGAGGCCACCGCATCGGTCTCCGCCTGCAGGGTCGCCGTACGCGCCGCCAGGTCGAGGGGGTTGGCCTCCCCGTCCACTCGCGGCGTCATGGTGACGTCGTGAAACGCCGAGAGCTGGCCGCCAAGCACCGGATCCCAGACTGACATCGGCGCGAGCTCGGCGATGGCGGCGTGCGCGGCAGCGTCTGCCGCATACACGGCTTCCCGTCCCGCGCGATTGGCCGACGCGATGGCCGTCTCCGTGTTCGCCATGAACGTCGTGGTCAATCCGTACGCGAGGAGCAGCACACCGGCGACGAGCACCGTGAGGAGCGCCATCAGCCGCTCCCGCCATTTCGCAAAGTGACGTCGATCGCTGACGTGAGGTCCGGGATGCTCAGCGCGCCCGTACCGGAAAGACCGCTGCGGATCGTGAACGACACGCGAACGCTGCGGACGCGGAGGAGATCGGCATCGTACACAGTTCCGCCGCCGCCGCGCCACGGACCATCTCCGAGCTGAACGTCCAGCGAAGCACCGGACGAGTCACGATACTGGAGCCGGAACGCTGTGACGCCGTCTACGATGGGCTGCGGCGCCGCTTCGTTCTCGCTGACGAACAACCGGTCGGATATGGCGTCGTGGAAGTACGTGCGGGAGATGACCCGAACCGCTGTAGCTCCGGCAGTGTACGTCGCACTGTACGGACTGGACCGCGGCAGCAACATCGGCAGTCCAGACGACAGATCGATCCGAAACGTATCGAACGACCCGCTGTCGTCGAAGACGAGAAGCAGATCTCCGTCTGCGAATCCGCACAAGGGCGGAGACAGGCACGAAGGCCCTGGCGCAAGTGAGAGCAACAGCGCGCCAGGCGAGATGTCGGTTGCGGTGACTGCCTGAATGGCGTCCGCCGGCGCGTACATGATCGTCACCCGGTCGGTGAACGCCGATCCAGGAGCGTCGGCACCGCCGCCACAACAGATGATCGGCAGGATCGGCGTAAAGCGCGCTCCCAGCGGACCGCCGCGCGGTACGCCGATCGGACCGGCACCCGCGAGCCACAGGTCGCGCGTGAGCCTGTCGGCGACAATGCGGGCGCGCTGCTCCATGTCCTGCAGCTCCGCCTGGATGAGCGCGGTCGCATGTGCCGGTGACGCCAGCTGGCACACGCCCCCGAAGACGGTCAGCATGATCGCCATCGATATGAGCATCTCGACCAGCGAATACCCGCGATCGCTCACGGTCCCGTCCTCGTCCGTATCGTGGTCAGCGTTACGAGGGGCGGCCTGCCATCCGCGGTGACACGAACGCTGAACACGCGCGTGTCCGCGGGGTCTCCGCCGTATTGCGTGATGCTCCAGCGCCGGACGAACGTTCCGGCGGCCGATGTCACGATGTCGCTGAAATCCGGATAGTTGACAGTCAACGCATCCGCTGGCGAGAGCGCGTCGGCGAACGGCGCCGCGAGCAGATCCTCCATTCGCTCGCTGGCGGCGGTCGTCGCCGCGAACTGCAGACGGGCCGTGGCGTTCGCCCGCACGGCGGACGCCAGGAGCGGTGCGACGCCAAGCGCCATGGTCGTCATGAGCGCGGTCGCGATCGTCACTTCGATCAGGCTGATGCCCCGCATGCCGATCGACGGGTGCAAAGGTCGAACCGCGCGGATTTCCGCGCGAATTGGCGGCGGCGCCACCGAAGTACGCAGAATCCGCGTCATTCACGCGCGAGGGAATGATGAATTTTCGAGAGCACTGCTCTCGCTGGACCGCTGTCAGGCGTGCGCCGAATCGGGGAGCGGCAGCGTGACGACGATGCGGGCGCCGCGGTCGGGATCGCGGGAGGCGGAGATGCGGCCGTTGTGCGTGACGACGATTTTCTGGACGAGCGCGAGTCCGAGGCCGATGCCGTTCGCCTTCGTCGTGAAGAACGGCTGGAACATCTGCGAGGCCACGCGATCGTCGATCCCCGGACCGTTGTCGGTGATCGCAATCCGCAGCACCGATTGTGAGGGATCGGGCGAGCCTTCGATCGCGATGTCGGGAGCAGTACCGATCGCGGCGCAGGCCTCGAGCGCGTTGCGGCAGAGGTTGCTGAACGCCTGGCGCAGCAGCACCTCGTCGCCGTCGACGCTTCCGAATCGTCCGCGGACCGAGATGCGACCCCCGCGTGCGCGTGCCTCCGCACCAATCTCTTCGGCCGCGCGTTCCACCAGTGCACCGATGTCGATTCGGGCCAGCACGAGGTTGGTTGGTTTCGCGAAGTTCAGGAACTGCGTGACGACCTGACGGAGCGATTCCGTCTCCTCGCGAATGCCGGTGACGTACGGGCGGTATTGTTCCGGCAGCGTTTCCAGGTCCAGCAGCCGCGCGTAGCCGTGAATCGTGGCGAGGCCGTTCCGGAACTCGTGCGCGATGCCTGCCGTGAGTTCGCCGAGCCGCGCGAGGCTGTCCTTGAGGCGCAGCTGCTCTTCGAGCTCGGCGACCTCGCTGAGATCGCTGAACAGGCAGATGGCACCCTGCAGCGCTCCGGTGGTGCTGCGGATTGGGGACACCGTGACGCCCAGATGCGAGGCCGTCGATCCCGCGCTCTCCAGCCGCAGCGCGCGCCTGACGATCGGCTTGCCCGAGGCGAGGGACTCCTCGACGACGTCAGCGAGCGCGGGCGTCGACGAGAGTAATTCGTGCAGCGCGGGGTCTGACCCCGGCTGCGGCCCGGCTCCGGCTTGCGGGTCGTCGCCCCACAGCAGATGCACACCGGCCGGGTTGAGCGTGCGGACCCGCCGCTTCTCGTCGACGACGAGCACACCGGAGGTCATGCTGGCGATAATCTCGCTGCTCAGGCGCTCGGATTCTTCGGCGCGCGCTTTCATCGCGCGCTCCTCGTTCCGCAGCCGGTGCACGGCGTCCTGCACGGCGTCGGCCATCAGCAGCGTTTCGCTGCCCGCCCGATCCGAACGCGCCAGGCGCCGGACGGCCGCGGCAAAGCGCAGCACCGCGATCGCGAGCACATTTGCGAGCGCGAAAATGATCGCGCCCAGCATGAACAGGAGCAGCGTGGACCTCGCCATCGTCAAGCCTCAGGTGAGACGACCGAGATACCACGCGACGATCGGCTCGCCGAACAGGCTTGCGGCCAGCGCTCCGGCCGCGAGAAACGTTCCAAACGGCAGGGCTGCCTTCAGATTGCCGCGGCGCGTGACGAGCAGCAGCACGCCAGCAAGGGAACCGCCGAGCGACGCCAGAATGAGCGTGAGAAGGGTCAGCTTCCAACCGAGGAACGCTCCGATCATCGCGAGCATCTTCACGTCCCCCATGCCCATGCCCTCCTCGTGGCGCAGGCGGAAGTAGACCTCCGCAATGAGGAACAGAATCCCGCCGCCGACGATGGCGCCGATGAGCGCGTCGCGAAGACCGGGAGGCAGCGCGATCGCCGCGACCAGGCCCGCGCAGAGCGCGGGCAGCGTAATGACGTTCGGCAGCAGCTGATGCTCGAGATCGATCGCGAAAAGGACGATGAGGATGCAGGCGAAAGCAATCCGCACGGGGAGCAGCGGCGACCATCCCAGAACCGCGTATTCGAGGACGAACGCAGCCGCCGTCGCCAGCTCCACGATCGGATAGCGCAGTGCGATTCGAGCACCGCACGTACGGCAGCGTCCGCGAAGCGCGATGTAGCTCGCTACGGGGATGTTTTCGTACCACGCGAGCGGGCGTTCGCACGAAGCGCACCGCGATCGCGGCCGGACGACAGAGCGACGCTGCGGGATTCGATAAATGCAGACGTTGAGAAAGCTGCCGACCATCAGCCCGACGAGCGCGAGAACGATGGCCGTCGCGTCGAAGTGCATCAGCGCTCCGGCCTGTACGGTCCCGGCATCGGATACAGAGCCGAATCGGACGACACCGACACGTCTCCCGTCTTCGGATCGATCACATACGCCGTCCCAGAGGGATCCAGCGGCACACCCGGAACAACGCCAGCCGCCGCGAGCGTCGTCCATGTCAGCGGGACCGCGGGATGCGACGCGTGGTACGCGTGGACCCGGTCCTGGACCGACGCCATGACATCCATCGCGTCGAGCTGCTGGAGACGCCGTCGGGCGGAATCGCGGAGCCATTGTTCGTCCGACTTCGCGATCTGTTCCCAGAGCATGCGTGATGCTCCTGTGTGGCCTCCTTCCGCGAGGGTGACGGCCGCCAACGGGCGAAGCCAGGAAGGCGCCCCTTTGATGTCGGCGGCGCGCTCGAACCACGCCGCGGCCGCGCGGTAGTCGTGGAGATGCCAGTAGTAGACGAAGCCGAGGTCCTGCATGTACTGCCACTTCTCGGGCTGAGCGTGGAGTCCCTTCTGCAGGAGCGTCACGGCCAGATCCGGCCGTCCGGGACCGTCGGGATACGGCTCCCCGAGATAGATCGCGCCGAATCGGTACGCGATATTGAAGTACGGATCGAGCGTCGTCGTCAGGTCGAGCAGCGGGTACAGCAGGTTATATGTCCTGACGGTGGGCGGCTGGGCGAGGTGTTCGCGACCGAAGTGCTGAAGCGCGCGGATCCAGTACACGTCCGCGGCGATTGCGTCGTACTCGAGCGCCAGCCGCTTGACCGTTGCGGGCGAGCGCACATACAGGAAGCCGGGCTCGTGCACGTCCGGCGCCGGCGCGAACCGGCGATCAGCCGCGTGGAGCGCGATCGCGCCGGCCAGGCACAACGCGCCGGCGCCGGCAGCAATCGCGCGCGTGCGGCGCAGTGTCCCCGGGGCGCGCGTCACTTGAAGTCTCTCCGCGAAAAAATGACGATGGCGCCGAAGATGAGAGCTGCGATGTATGCGGCGCCGTACGCCGCCGACGCGGCCACGTAACCGATCGATACCGGCAATCCGTGCACGACGGCCAGCTTGATGTCGAACTTCGCGAAGTCGGGCAACAGGTAATAACACGCCTTGCCGATCGCCGCGGCTCCCGGTGATTTGACGATCGTGTCGAAGTGCTGCAGATCGGCGTTGAACTGCCCAATCACATACACCGCGAGCGTGAACACCGCGGACAGCATCGGACTCGAGTAGCTCGAGAAGAAGAGGGCCAGCGCCGTCACGAGCGCCAGGTCGACGAAGATGAGCGCGATCGCCTCGAGCATCGCGGGATCCATCGCCGGCGAATCCCACACCGCCTGGATGTTCTCAGGCACGCCGCGGGCGAGGAAGAACAGGACGGCATACAGCGCCACCGTCATCACGGCGATGTTGGCGAGCAGCGTCAACAGCAGGCCGAAATACTTCCCGACGATGAACTCGGAGCGGCTCACGGGCTTCGCGAGGAGCGGATAGATGCTTCGCCGCTCGACCTCCTTCGAGACGAGGCTCGTGCCGACGAACACGGCGATGAAGAGTCCGAAGAACGACGTGGCGGCGAGGCCCAGGTCTTTGATGATCTTGACGTCCTGGCCGGCGGTCAGCTGTCCGATGAGGATCGACGCCGCGACCAGCAGGAGGGCAAACAGCACGAGGTTGTAGAACACCTTGTCGCGGACCGACTCGCGGAACACCGCCACCGCCACGCAGCTGGCCGCATTCATGCCGCCGGCCCCCGCGCGCCCTCGCCGACCTGTGCCACGCGACGGACGAAGAAATCCTCGAGCGTTTCGCGTACCGGGTTGAGCGATACGAGCGAACCCCCCGCCAACGTGATCTCGGCGAGCATGCGATCGGGCGGCGTGTCCGCCGGCAGCTCGATCGCGTAACGGCCGCCCGCGATCTGCGTGATGTTGCGGACGCGTCCGGCGAGCGATTCCAGCGCCGCGGACGTCATCGCCGACACGACGAGTTCCCAACCGAGAATCGTGAACTCCTGGAGCTCGCCGAGCGCGCCGGTCGCGGCAAGACGTCCCTTCGCGACAATCGCAACCCGGCTGCAGAGCGTTTCGGCGTCCGAGAGAATGTGCGAGCTGAAGAAGATCGTCCGCCCCTGGTCGCGAAGTTCGAGGATCAGCGCGCGCACGTCGCGACGGCCCAGCGGATCGAGCCCGGACATCGGCTCGTCGAGAAACAGGACGTCCGGGTCGTTCAGCAGCGCCTGCGCGAGGCCAACCCGCTGCAGCATGCCTTTCGAGAACCTGCGCAGCTGCAGCCGCCGTTCCGCCCCGATGCCCACCCGATCGAGCGTCGTCGAGACGCGACGCGCACGGCGGTCCAGCCGGAACAGCCGGCCGTAGTAGTCCAGCAGCTCCTCGGCCGTCAGGTGGTCGTAGAAGTAGGGGTTCTCCGGCAGGTAGCCGATTCGCCGGCGAACGGACAGGTCGCCGACGGGCCGTCCCAGGATTTCCGCGTCGCCGCTCGTCGGAAACACGAGCTGCATCAGCAGCTTGAGCGTCGTCGTCTTCCCTGCGCCGTTCGGGCCGAGAAACCCGAACACATCGCCTCGGGCGACGTCAATCGAGAGGCGGTCCAGCGCCCGGTACGGGCGCGGACGCCAGAATCCAACCGAGTAGTCCTTGCTCAGATCGCGAGTGCGAATCGCAACGTCGGTCATGCGGCAAGGGGCGCCGGGCGCTACTGCCCTCCGGCCTTCTTGATTTCGAGTTCGATGAGCGCGTCGAGCGCATTCGGAGGCAGCGCGGTAATCCGGCGCCCATTGAGGAAGAACGCCGGCGTCGAGTTGACGCCCAGAGCGCCGCCGGTGGCAGCTTCGGTCTTCACCCGCTGGATCGCCTTCGGATACTGGGCGTCGAAATCCGTGATGCCGGCGACGTCCTTCGCGGCCGTTCTGACGGTGGTCGGACTCAATTGATCCTGGTGCATGAAGAACCAGTCGGTCAGCTTGTCGAACGCTCCCTTCGACTCCGCCATGACGGCTGCCGCGGCGGCATCGCAGGCGGCGGGATGCACCAGGTTCGCGACGGACCCATTGCACTTCGGATCCAGCGGAAAGTGCTTCAGCAGATACTTGAAGTCCTTCGGCCGATCCTTGTATTTCTCGATGACCGGCTCGTACGCGAAATATGTCGCACGGCACGGCGGGCACTGATAGTCGTTGAACTTGATCAGGAGGACCTTCGCGCCGTCGTTCGAATACGGCATGTCCATTTTCGGCTGCAGGTCCCACCACCGTTCCAGCTCGCTTCGTTGATCCTGCGGGAGCGCCTCGACCGTCACGACGGGCCGCTCTTCGGGACGCGGGAAGAAGGCCACCGCAGAAGCAGTGCCGCCGGCAAACAGCAGCGCGACAATCAGCGGCACGGGACTGGACACCAGCGCGCCCAAATCGCGCATTCCACGCCTGGGTAAGGACGATAACGGCACCGAGCTGGCCCCTCCGGAGATCATGAAGATGCCGGCCACCGCGACGTATGTCGTCACGCACAGCGGGCAGACTTCCTTCAACACGAAAAACGACGCGTACGCGAGATAGAGCACGGCCGCGAGCGCGAGCGTCGACAGCGAAAAGATGTACGCGGGCGCTGAATCGCCGATCCGGCTCTTTCCGCGGCTGCCCCACACCAGCAGCAGCACGAGTACGAAGAACGCCACGCCGCCCAGTGCGACGGGAACCCCGCCGATCGATCCATATCGGCTCAAATACGCCTGCCTGCAGGACACCGTCGCGTTGACGTCGCAGAACGAGGTGTAGTCGGGATTGACGATGAGGTGATAGTGCACCCATGTGGCCGCGCTCGACGCGGCCAGTCCGAGCACACCGAACCCCACCAGAAGCTTCCGGGCCAGCGCAGACATTAGAGAGTTGTTGCGTGGATCTTAGCAAAGATCCTTGCTCATTTATCTTTGCGGACTTCGGTGCCGTGCTCCGGTGCACCCGATTCCGGCATGTTGCCGGTAAACGTCTGCGTCTCGTCGGCGTACACGACGCGGTCCGCATTGATCGCCAGGAATCGAGTCCCGCTGACGCCTGGGGATATCGGGTCGGCCGTTACCGCGTAGCCCTGCGCCACGGGTACGCCACTGCACGACGGCGGCGCATCGTCGATCGGTTTGGCGGCCATCTGGAACAGGTAGCCCGAATGCTGCACCTGTTCGCCTCCTGTCAGGTCGGGACCGAGAAACGCCTGCCCCGTCGACGGAATCGGCTGCGCCAGGGCCGGCAGCGTGGTGGCGTACTTCTCGCGTCCGCACGTGAGCGCGAACGTCCACTGGGCGGTTGCGATCGTTCGCAGTGCGCTGTCGGCCGACGCTTCGTCGGCACGCGCGCGCATGCCCTGGTAACGTGCGAACGCAATCGCCAGCAGAATCCCGATGAGCGCCATCACGACCATCAGCTCGAGCAGCGTGAATCCAGCCTCTGCGGACGACGGGCGCTTCCGGCGCGGGAGCACGAGGAAGCAACAGAACACGATGGCGATCCCTGAAAGGCTTAGACCGGTGACAAGCATGCGTGGCCGGTACACGAACCGTATCACGTGTCTGCCGGCACGGACGTGCACCGCGCGGAAGAGCGTATCGGCACGCAGGACGTCAACGGCGGCGCCGTCGACCGTTGCGCGCCAGCCGGGGTCGTACGAATCGCGCAGGACGACGAATGCGTCCTGCGGCAGCGATACGGCAAGCTCGACTTCGTTCGTCCAATCCTTCGTGATTGCGGCGTCCAGACGATCGGCCGCTTCCGCGCCAGGGGCGGAGTCCACCGTCGCGTCGATGCGAAGTACGGAGTCCGCCAACGAGGGATCGAAAAGCGCATCCTGCTGGGATCGGAAATTCGATGAGATTTCCGCCGAGGTTGCGACGAAGATCCGGCTCGCGGCGGGGTTGCACTCCGTGACGATCATGTGCCAGTCGGGCACCTTCGCGATGATTCTGCCGTCTGCGAAGTCCTCCGGCAGCACGCACCAACGGACGCCGGAACGCCGCAGGAACGCCTCGCGTGCGAAAGGACCGGCGTCGACGAACCGATGCATCGCCGCGCCGTACTCTGCGGGAAGAAGAACCGGCAGGTCGTACGAAACGGACTCTCTGGCTTTCCATCCGGAGGGTTCCATGGGCAGCTCCGCGTTCAGTACGGCGCGCCCCGCGATGGCGGAAGGTTCCGCCGGGATATCCCAGCCGGGGCTGCCGTCCGGATCATCGGCGTCCATGAAGCCCCGAAGGCGGCCGCCGACGTAAATGCGATCACGCGAAGCGAGTTGTTCGTACCACGCGGGCGGCCGGAGTTTCGAGACTTCGACGGTCGGATTGAGCGAGCCGTTACTGATCGCCAGATCACCGGCACAGAGCGCGAGCAATACCATCCGCGCAGTACGCCGACGCGCACCGTGCTCACCCGCCGCCAGCGCGAGCACGCCGGCTCCCGCGAGCAACAGGCCGATGGATCGTGAGGCCAGCGGCTCGCCGACGTGGAGCAGGAACGCGGCGGCGGCATCCGGATCGGAAACCTGAATTCGCGCCGCGACCTGATGGATTGCATGCAAGGCAGCAGATGGAGCGGCAAGTGCAACGATTACGAGCGCTGCGAACAGCGTTGCGAGCGCGCCGCCGCCCGCCGCGGTCCGTCGGATCCGCGGATGGCGGTCGGGATCATACAGTCCCTCACACCCGTACGCCGCCAGAACGGCGAGCGCGAAGAAGGCGACGGCGAGGTACTTGATGGGGAACCTGAAGAACGCGAGCGGATGAAACAGCCGTCGCACCGCCGGGTAAATGGGTGTGTACTGTCCGGCCGCCGCGATGCCGAAGATCACCAGCAGCACCAGCCAGGGCGCCGACCGGCGTGGATACGCAGCGGCGCCCGCACACGCGAGCAGCACGATCAACGGCCCCACGTAGATGGAATAGAAGAACGGCTCGCGCCCGCTGTTGAGCGCCGTCATCCATGGCAGATCGGCGAGGAATGCCGAGT
The DNA here is from genome assembly GCA_035492775.1 of Vicinamibacterales bacterium. GTDB lineage: Bacteria > Acidobacteriota > Vicinamibacteria > Vicinamibacterales > 2-12-FULL-66-21 > DATJFQ01. The sequence goes on along the minus strand of DATJIW010000073.1, from coordinate 20,677 downwards.
AGTAGTTCCCGAACAGATGCGGCACGACGGCTTCGAGCGCGGCAAGCGGATGGAGCGACCAGAAATCCGGTGTTTCGGACCACGCGGCTCGGCCGGCATGGATGCCAGCGGCGGTGGTCGGCAGCATCTGCACTGCCGACAGCGCAGCGCCAATCGCAAGCGCAGCCAGAACCCACGTGAGCGCGCGCGTCCTGCGCACACCCGGACGCCGCGGCGCTGTCGTCGAACAGACCGCGAGGACGATCACGCTCGCCGCCAGCGTCACAGGTTCGCCGCTCAATGCCTGCAGCGCGGCGACGACGGCAAGGCTCACGAGGGCCGGCGCGGAGGGTTGAAACACGAGGCGATCGCCCATCCAGCAGAGCCAGGGCAGCAGCGCCAGTGACCAGGACAGATTCGGAGCGTTGAGCGACGACACCATCGCGCCGGAGAGCGCGAAGCCGCAGGCGCCCAGGGCGGAAGCCGGGATCGTCAGGCGGCGGCGCAGGAAACCGAACATCCCGAGCGTCGCCACCGGCAGCGGCAGTGCAATCCAGAGGTTGAATGACACCACGTCCGAGGGCAGCAGCCGCACGACGAGGGTGAGCGGCATGAAGATCTGGTTCAGCGCGTCGGCGTAAGCGGCGTGGCCTGCAGCCGTGTATGGATTCCAGAGTGGCAGTTCGCCGCCGAAGATTGTGTGCCGCAGCCAGAGGTGGCGCGACCAGAAGAAGAAGCCGAGATCCCGCACGAAGAACAGGCGGCCGGTCGTAAACAGCCCGCGGACCGGCAACAAGGCGAGCACGGCCAGTACCGCGATGGTCGTCCGTCCGGTCGCGGAAGGTCGTGAGGTCACCGCGCCCGGAACGTCGACGCGGGCAGCGGACCCGCAGACCCCGAGAGAATGACGGGCGCCCAATACAGAAAGCTGCTTGTGGCGGACGTCCGTCGGATCTGGAGCTTGGCAGTACGAAGGGCGTCCGCGCGCGTCGCGCCGGACGCGAGTGCCTTGTAGAAGCGGTGCATCAACTGGCGCTGCACGTCATCGTCGACGTTCCAGAGCGGCGCGACGAACGTCCGGGCGCCAGCGATCGCCGCTGCCCGCCGCATGCCGTAGACACCTTCTCCGACCGACGCCACGCCGTTGGCCATGCGGCATTGCGAGAGCACGACCATCTCGGTTCCGCGAAGATCCACGTTCTGCAGTTCGTCAGCCGTGACGAGGCCGTCCTCATCGGACGCCCCACCCCTTCCGTACGCTTCCTCGAGCACAATCCCCGACAGCGCCATCGTCCGTTTCAGGGGATCGGTCGTGCCGGCGCACGCCGAACCGCGGCACGTCTCGTCGCCGGCCTGGATGACGCCGTGGCCGGCGATGTGCAGCAGCAGCGGGCCGTGCAGCGCTTTCAGCCGACGTTCGGTCGCGCTGCCGATGCCGAACAACGTCGAGTCGGCTATCGTCCGGCGCACATCGTCGGCTTCGGCCACTGCCGCGGTCAGCGGAGCGAGTTGTTCGACGTTTTCTCCCCCGGAATCGGACTTCCGAACCGAGCCCGGGCTGACCATGACGACCGGAGCCGACGCCGGGCGCGGCGACGCATCCTCGATTGCCAGGTCGCGGCCCGCGGGCAGATAGGCGATCGCGAAGCGATCGATCAGGGCGCGGCCGTCCGACAATGCCTCGAACGGCACCAGATTGAGGAGCCCGTCCGGCGCAATGCGCAGACGGTGAACACCTGCGACCGAATCGACGAGCGGCGCCAGCGGCGTCCAGATCTGTTTCGACAGAGTCGTGACGGCGTCGGCGGCGGTCCGCGCGGAAGCAGCGGCCGCCAGGGTCTCGTGGTTCGCGACCGACGTGCTCCAGTCGTTTGCGGCGGCGAGCAGGTCCCGGATCGATGCGTCGATAGGTCCGGCTGGTCCGAGATCCCGCCACGACAGGGACCCGGCGTTATCGAGCACAAACGCACCGTAACGCTGGCCGCTCGCTTCCGCGTCCTTCGACTCGAAGGATACGAACTCGATCAGACGTTCGCCGGACCCGAGACGACGCCGGATGCTCTCGACCGAGACTTCCGCGGGCTCGGCCCCTCGTCCGCCCAGCGCGCGATTGAGCGACGCTTCGAGCGCGTCGCCGCGGCGAGTCAACGTATCCACGGCAGCCACGGCCCTGGCTGCGAGGTCGTCGCTTCGCCGCGTCCGTAGATCGCTCAGGAGCCGCTCGTATCGACCTGCCAGATCGGTGTGCTCCAGACCGCAGCCACCGACAACGCTGGGCTTGACGTCGCGATAGCCGAGCGCGACGTTCAGCGATGTCCGGCATTCGAGAAGCGCCTGCCATTCGGCGGCCATTTCGTGCAGGTGCGGATCCGTCGTGTCGCGCAGCTCGCGGCGCCAGCCGCGCACCTGCTCGAGTACACGCCCCTTGCGCCAGGTGACCGCTTCGAACGCGAGCACGCGGGCCTGCGGCAGGTGATCACCGGCTGCCTCCTGAAAGGCAATCAACGTCGGAACGGGATCGTTGGCGTGCGCGATCGATTGCCGCTTGAACGCTTCCGATCCGATTTCAAGCGCATCGGCCAGGGAACGGTTCCTGATTTCGAGGCTGCGCCGATACCGCGACTCTGCGGCGGCGAAATCTCCTTGCTGCACGTCCAGCTCGGCCAGCGCGTCGAGGAACGAGGCAAGGTCTGGGTGGTCGGGGCCGTGAGCCTCGACTGCGACGCGGATCGCGTCGTCCAGCGTCCGGCGCGCTGCAGTGGCGTCACCAGCGGCCATCGCGAGCAGCCCGCTCTCCCGGAGCGCGGCAGCATATAGCGGATGGTGAGTACCGAGGCCGGCGCGTGCGACCTCGATGGCCTTGTCGATCGTCGATCGCGCATCGGCGAGCGCATTCCGCTCGCGTTGCGCCCGGCCGAGTCCGAGCAGCACGCTCGTGTCGTCGAATGGCGGTGGACTGGACGCGTGCGAGTACGTCTCGACCGCCTCGGCGAAGAGCCGCTCCCCCGCGGAGTGATCGCGCGGGTATGTGAGATGCGCGAGATTCCGAAGCGTACTCGCCGCCTGCGGACTACCGGGCCCGTAGAGTTTTCGTTTCAACTCGAGACTGTGCTGGTAATCTGCCGCCGCCGCGTCGGCGTTGCCAATCGCCTGATACAAAGCGCCGCGGTTGTTCAGGGCGCTTGCGTACATGGGATGCTGCTCGCCCAGCTCGGACTTGAGCAGCGTGCCGCCCTCGTCGTACAGACGCTCGGCATCGACGTACTTGCCGATATCTGCCTCGAACGCGGCGAACGCCAGGAGGCTGACGGCGTATGCGGGATGGGCAGTGCCTGGTTTCACGCGAAGCGAGTCGAGCCCTTTCTGAAACGTGCGTTCGGCGGCCGCGTATTTCCCGAGGCGCTGGTACGTGCCTGCCAGGTTGACGCACAAAGTCCCGTATTCCTCTGACGCGCGTTCGCCCGGCGAGCGCTGGTCATGGATCGACATCGCCCGTTCGAACGTGGTCACCGCCGTCGCGTAATCGCCAGAGAGGCCCTGGATCGTGCCGAGCGTGTTGAGGCTCTCCGCAAGCAGCAGGTCGTCGGGCCCGAGCAGGCGCTCGCGAACGGCCGCGGCCTTCGAGGCCAGCGACACCGCCTCGTCCATGTGATGCCGGTCCCGCAGCAGCATGGCGAGATCGTTGGCGGTCTCGGCGTAGTCCAGGGATTCCCGTCCGAATGCCTCTCCGCGAACCTGCAGCGACTGCCGGAGCTCCTTTTCTCCAGCGGCCAGATCGCCGGCGGTGTAGTGCAGAAAGCCGAGACGGTCGAGACTCTTGCCCGATTCGCGCGGCGAAGCCGCAATCCGCAGCGCCGCCTGGGCCGCCGCGATGGCCTGCGGGAGGTCGCCGCGAGCGTAGAGTGCAGCCGCGCTCGCATCGAGCGATTGCCAGTCCGTTCGTGCCTGCTCGATGAAAGCGGCCTCGTTGGTGGGTGCCATCAGCGACACTGCCAACGCGCATAGGATCGCGGGAGTGCCGCTGAGGGCCGGGAGGCTCATCGCACGGCCGTGAGATCCGCCAGGTTCTTCTCGATCGCGCGGCGTTCGTCCGCGGTCGCGGGCGTGCGGCCCAGCGACCGCAGCGCCGATTGATAGAGTGCTGCCGCCGCTTCCCGATCACCACGCATCGCAGCCACCGCGCCGAGATTGTTCTCGATCCGGCCGGCCGCCGCGCCCGAAGCAGTCGTCTGCGCCAGTCGCAGCGCCTGACTGGCCGCCTCCCCTTGATGCACCTCGGCGAGAGCGGCGGCGAGTTCGGTGAGCGTATCGGTCCGCTCGCCGGCTGCAGTGCGAGCAGGACCGTCGAACAGTGCGGCCGCGGCCCTCAGGTGTTCGACGGCGCGATCGACGCTGCCGGAGCGGCGCTCGAGCGCGCCGAGCAGCGCGAGTACTCCGCGCTTGTCGCTGACCGGAACATCGGGCGCCTGCAAGAGGGCGGCGGCCCGATCGCCCGTCGCGCGCGCAGCCGCGATCTCCCCTGCTGCGATCAGCGACACCATGCGCTGATGGAGAGCCGCAACAACGAGACGTGGCGGCAGGACCGCAACGTCGCCGGGACGCGGCGACGCCGTCGTCGTCGATCCGCGCATGCGATCGCGAAACACTGCGTTGGCCGTGATGCTGCCAATCGAATTCGTACGATCGCGTCCGCGGAAGATCTGCAGAACCGCACCCTGGGTTACGCCGTCGACTGAACCCAGCGCGGCCCAGGCTTCGTGCTCGCGAACAGAGGTGATCGCGCCCTCTGCGTTCGGCGGGCGGCTTGGCGAGGGCGCCGCTCGAAATGCGGCAGTGGCAGTGCCCGCGAGGTCCTCGAGATGCGCGGTGAGGAAGGTCGGCGCCGGTAGATCCGGCGCTGAAGGCGCAATAGGCCGCAGCGGCTGAGACGCCGGCGCCGGCGCGGAGGGCGTTGACGGCGCTGCCGTCCTGCGTGCGATTGGAGAGACGACCACCACGATGATCGCGGCCGCGGCCGCGGCCAGTACTCCACGGCCGACTGGCGTACGCAGAAACCGAACGGCCCGGTTTCCGACGGCCGTCACCGGGACTGCCGCGCGTTCGCCGGCGCCTTCGAGGCGGAGAGCGGCGTGGGTGGTGCTCGCCGTCATCAACGCGTCGAACAACTCGCCGTCCTGGAGGGCCGCCTGCGCGATCTCCCGCTCTTCACCGCGGGAGAGTTCTCCTGCCATGAATCGCTCGAGGCGGCTTGAAACGTCGGCCATCAAATCCTCATTGCTTCTGATATCCCTGGTCGTAGATCGCGTGCGCCTGCGCGCGCATCCGTTCCTCGACGAGACGCGTGACCGCATGCGTCCCGCGGCGGACCCAGGTCGCCACGGTGTTCCCGCTGACACCCAGCCGTGCTGCGATCTGCTCGTACTTCAGGCCTTCCGCGCGCAGCAGCAGCACGCGGCGCTGATCGCCTTTCAACGAGGTCAGGCACTCGCGGACGATTCCGCGCAATTCGTCGTCGATGAGGGCCTCGAGCTGGTCCGGCGACGGATCGCACACATCCATCACACCGTCGTCGGATCGAAACTCCCGGCGCGCGCTCGCATGCGCGCGTTCCTCCCGGACGACGAATCGCAGCACGCCATAGAGCCAGGCGAACAGCTGCTGCAGCTGCCACTCCGGCGATTCGGCGCCGATGGCCGGATCCTCGCGAAAGTAGTAGACGATTGCGGCGCGGGAGATTGGGTGCGCGAGGGACCGTCTGAGCGCTTCCTGCGCGGCCGCCTCGCCGTCCGTGGAACCCAGGCGCGCAGCCTTCGAGGCCAGCGCGGCTACGAGTCTGCGGTAATCCGTCGCCGGGTCGCGAACGATGGTTTGCCCCTGCACGCGTCCACTCTGGACCCGTATTCTGGCTGAAGGCCGGCGAGTGCTGCAAGCCGCAACATCGAGCTTAGACGATGGACGGCCGCCTCCGCGCGTCGAGCACGCACCAGATCGTCAGCGTCAACGCTGCCACTGCGGTCAGCACGGCGCCGAGATACAGGAATCTCGGGCGGTAGGTGAAAGTGACGATGTGCGTGCCCGTCCGCAGGTGCACGGCCCGAAACAGACCGTTGGCGCGCATCAGCGGCGCCGGCGCGCCGTCCACATCGACGTTCCAGTCGGGATCATAGGAGTCGAGGAGCGCGAGATAACCGTCGGCGGGCAATCCCGCCCGCACAACGACACGATTCAGGCCGTCCTCGATGAACTCTGCTGAGGCCGCAGCGGGGGCGCCGGGCAGCCCCGCAGGAGGCGGAGGCGTTTCGGAGACCAGCACTCCGGCCGACGGATCGAAACGGGGCTGGAACAGGCCCTCGACGGCCCAGTCGGGATCCGGGCCCATCAAGGCGTCACCGACGACGTATGCTCGATGCGCGTTCGGGTTGACGTCGTACAGTTTCAGCTGCTCCGCGCCGACGAACGTCGCAAGCGGTTTCAAGCCCTGAGGCGCCGGCGCTGGCAGGATCGCGTACCGCATCCCGGTGCGCAGCAGGAAGCGCATCCGGTCGGCGCGCGGCGCGGTGCGGAAGCGGTTCTGCGTCTTCATGTTGAGCACGGGCCAGATGAGCGGCAGGTCGTACGACATCGTTTCCCGAATCTGCCAGCCGGACGGATGGAACGCGAGCTCGTTCACCGCGATGAAGCGTTGCTCCATCGGCGTGTACCCGGGAATCTCCGCGATGTATTTCGGCGCGTCCACGTCCGTCGCTTCGACGTATCCGCCGAGGCGTCCGCCCACGTAGATGCGCTCGTGCAGATTCGCCGGAATCTGCTGCAGCCACGCGGGCTTGTCGAGGAGTGCCGCCGGCATCGTCGGGTTCACGCTGGCGTTCGCAAGTACCAGATCGACCGCCGCAAAGGCCCCAAGCGTCACGAGCGCAAGTCGCCGCTCCGGGCGGCGGCTCGAGGCGACGGCGAGCAGGAACGCGCCACAGATGATCTTCAGCACCATCGCCGACAGGAGCGGACGCGCGCGATAGATCAGGAACTCTGCGCCCTGGATCGGCGAGCGCACGTGGACGCGTTGCGCGGTCTCGAATACGAGATACAACGGAAGCCGCGGCGCAATCATCTGCCACGCCACGAAGCCGTAGACGACCGCCGCGATGAGCACCCATGCCGCGACCGCTATCCGCAGCGCGGCGCGCGGCACTTCGCCCCGCATCATCCAGTCGATCGCCAGCGCGGCGAGCACCGAGACGCCCATGGCGGCCAGTGAAAGGTATTTGACCGGGAACCGGAACGCGCGCAGACCGGGCACGACGGATTGAAGGAACGGGTAGAACGGCGTGTGCGCGCCCATCGATGCGAGCACGCATCCGGCGATGACGGCGGCCCAGAACGTGGTCCGAGGCCGGCGTGCGCACGCGGCGACGCTTGCCGCAAGCGCGAACGGGATTCCCATGTACATCGAGTAGTAGAACGGCTCGCGCCCGCTGTTCAGCGCGGGCATCCACGTCAGCTCGGCGAGATTCGAGTGGAAGTACTCGCCGAAGAAATGCGGCGCAAACAACTCGAGCAGCGCCAGCGGGTGCAGCGACCAGAAGTCGTCCGGTTCCATGAAGGATCGAACCGACTGACTGCCGGCGTGCGCCAGCGGCACGAACTGGATGGACGCCAGCAGCACGCCGAGGGCAACGGCGCTTCCCGTCAGCACCAGCAGCCGCCAGTCGCGCCATCCCTTCAGCGGCCAGACGACGTACAACGCCGCAATCGCGAGGGTTGCTGCGAACGTCACGGGTTCGCCTGCCAGCGCCTGCGCGGCCAGCGCGATCGACACGACCGCTGCGGATGAGGCGCGGCGCGTCACGGCTGCGCGGTCGACCGCCGCGAAAACCCAGGGAACGCACGCCACAGACCACGACAGGTTGGGAAAGTTCGTTGACGACACCGTCGGGCCGGCGACCGCAAATGCGATCGCGCCGAGCGACGCCGCCGCCGGCTGCACGTAGCGCTTCAAGTAGACATACGCGCCTGTTGCCGCAAGCGGCACGGGGAGCGCGATCCACACGTTGTAAGCGATGACGTCGGGAAGGAGCAGGCGGATCGGGATCGACGGAAAATGAAAGAGCTGATACAGGGCATCGCTCACGGCCGGCTGGCCGTTGGCAACGTAGGGATCCCACAACGGGAAGACGCCCGAAAAGACTGCGTGTCGAAAGAACAGGAAGCGCGACCTGAAGGCCAGCGTGAGGTCGCGGACGAAGAAAATACGCGAGAGCGTGAAGACGCCGGCGATCGGAACCGTGGCTGCAACGACGGCTATGAGCGGCCAGATCCAGCCGCGGTTGCGCGGACCCGGCATCAGATCAGACTGAGGATCTGCCCCGTGAACGGTCGCTGTGTGTGCAGTCGCGGGAATCGACATCGACGGGCGGCAAGCGGCACGGATCGAAGGCTGTATCGGTCCGGAAGTCGGGTTCCGGCAGGCCTCCGAGAAGGAAATCGCCAACGCCCGGGTCTGGTCGGCCCGGGCGTTGGAAATGGGAGGTGACTGGCCTTACTGGATAACGCTTCCGGTCGAAGGCGTGCTGGAGTCGTCCATGCCGCTCAAGGTCGCGGTCGCCTGCCAGATCGTACCGGTCGTGTTCGTGCCGAAGTAACGCGTGCCGGTCGACGTCGAGACGGGGTCGGCCCATGCGTGATAGCCGGACGACAGCGTCGTCGCGCCGTTGCAGGCCGTGCCTGACGCGGTCGAGCCGCCGAGGCTGACCGTGTAACCGCTCTTCGTCGCGGTCGCCGAGGCGCCAAGGTCCGGGCTGATGAACGCCGAACCGCCGGAGGGGCCGCTGCCGAGAACCGTCAGCGACGAGGTGTAGAGTCCGTTCGCGCAGCTGGCGGAGAACGTCGACTCCGCGCTGGCGATCGCCCGCATCGATCCGATGGCCGACGCTTCGTTTCCGGAGATACGCGCCCGCAGCAGGCCGGGCACCGCGATGGCGGCAATGATTCCGATGATCGCGACGACGATCAGCAATTCGATCAGGGTGAAGCCCCGTTCCTTCCGAACTCTCATGACTGCAATCTCCTGTCTTCGATACGCGGCCTGGACGGGCCGCACGCGGTTGCCCCTCCCGAAATGAAATGAGGGAAGCCCGGCCGGGCTTCCCTCGTGTTGTGACGCGGCTCGAGGCCCGTGTTACTGGATGACGGTGCCGGTCGACGGCGTGCTGGAGTCGTCCATGCCGCTGAGCGTCGAGGTCGCCTGCCAGATCGTGCCCGTCGTGTTCGTGCCGAAGTAGCGCGTGCCGGTCGACGTCGACACCGGGTTCGCCCACGCATGGTAGCCGGACGACAGCGTCGTCGCACCGTTGCAGGCCGTGCCGGTGGCGCTCGATCCGCCAAGGCTCACGGTGTAGCCGCTCTTGGTCGCCGTGGCCGAGGCGCCCAGATCCGGGCTGATGAACGCGGAGCCGCCCGAGGGGCCGCTGCCGAGGACCGTCAGCGAGGAGGTGTAGAGACCGTTGGCGCAGCTCGCCGAGAACGTCGATTCCGCGCTGGCGATTGCGCGCATGGACCCGATGGCCGATGCCTCGTTGCCGGAGATGCGCGCCCGGAGGAGGCCGGGGACCGCGATCGCCGCGATGATGCCGATGATCGCGACCACGATCAGCAGCTCGATAAGCGTGAAGCCCTTCTGGTTCCGAACTTTCATGAGCGAATTCTCCTGTGTCCGTTGTGTGGTGGTGGCCGCGTCACGTGCCCGCCGCCCCCGGGCCACGTCTCGGCGGCTGCGTGCCTGCCGATTGAGCAACCGGGGTGCCACGCTCGTCCATAAGACGCGCAGCGCCGCTTAAGGGCCTTTGGTTCAGCTATTTGGTGTGGGTTGGACGTCTCAAATTATACCGCGGGCATGGTGCCATTTCACGGCACCTGACAATAAATGGCACCCGTTTATTGTCATGAATTGTCGTAATCAGCCCCTTCCCGCTCTTTGAGAGCAACCGCAATGCCCGGCAGCGCCCAGCGGCGTCATTGCAGGCATAAAGCGCTGTGTGCAAATGAAATAGCTGTTTCCCGCGCCCGGCTGGCCCACCTTCGGGTCGCGAGCAGGATGGTCCGGGCGGAAACCGGCGGAGACGCCGCAATCCGCGGTCGACGCGCGCGGGATTACTGGATGGGCGTGCCCGTCGACGGTGTCCCGCCGTCCGTCAATCCGCTGAGGGTCGTGTCGGACTGCCAGACCGTGTTGGTGGTATTCGAGCCGAAGTAGCGGACGCCCTGATTCGACGAGATCGGGTTGGCCCACGAGTGAAAGCCCGACGCGACGTCGGTCGATCCGGTGCACGTCGTGCCGCTCGCCGCAGTCCCGTCGAGCGAGAACGTGTAGCCGCTCTTCGTGACCGTAGCCGACACGGTGAGGTCGGGGCTGAGGAAGGGCTGCTGCCCCGAGGGCGCGGTTCCCAGATCACCGAGTTGCTTCGCGTACAGACCGTCGGCGCAGCTGCGCGAGTACGTCGCCTGCGCGGTGGAGATGGCACGGATCGAGGCGATCGCCGAGGCCTCGTTGCCGGAAATGCGTGCGCGCAGCAGTCCCGGAATCGCGAGCGCCGCAATGACGGCAATGATCGCAATCACGATCAACAGTTCGACGAGCGTGAACCCCGAGGCCCCGAACCTCGAACGTCGGGTTGCCAGGAGGCCTGCCTCGCACGTACGCCGAGAGCGATTCGGAAACTGACAATCACACACCACGGCTCACCCCAGGTTGTATTTCTTCATGTAGTAGCGAAACGAACGGAAACTCATGCCGAGCAGTTCGGCAGCCTTCACCTTCACCCCGCCCGAGCGTCGGAGCGCCTCGGCGATGTATTCGCGCTCGATGTGTTGCACGTGCTGTTCCAAATCGAATCCGGTGTCGGGCAGCTGCGCCCCCGCGACGGCCGACGGAATGCGAGAGGCCGCGGCGGCAGTCCCCCGCACCGCGTCCGGCAGGCTGTCGACGGTCACGGTCGTGGTCCGTTCGAGGGCGACGGCGCGTTCCATCGCGTTCTCCAGCTCGCGAACGTTGCCGGGCCACGCATAGCCCGTGAGATGGACCATGGCAGGCGCTGCAATGCTCGAAATCTCCTTCTTCATCTGCGGCGCGAACTTCGCGACGAAGTGCTCCGCGAGCTGCGGAATGTCGCCCGTGCGTTCGCGCAGCGGCGGCATCCGGACGGGGATGACGTTGATCCGGTAGAACAGATCTTCACGGAACTGCCCGTCGCTGACCATCCTTGCGAGGTCCCGATTGGTGGCGGCGATGATGCGAATATCGGCGTCGATTTCCTCGGTGCCGCCCACGCGGCGGAATCGGCGTTCCTGGAGCACGCGCAGCAGCTTGACCTGCAGCATCGGGCTCATCTCGCCGATCTCGTCGAGGAAGATCGTGCCTTTGTCGGCGACCTCGATCAGGCCCTTCTTGTTGCTGTCCGCACCGGTGAACGCGCCGCGCACGTGGCCGAACAGCTCCGATTCGAGCAGCGTTTCGGTCAGCGCGCCGCAGTTCACGGCGACGAACGGGCGCTCGGCGCGGCTCGAGCGGACGTGAATTGCGCGCGCGATGAGTTCCTTGCCGGTGCCCGATTCGCCGCTGATGAGAATCGTGCTGCCGGTCGGCGCAATCGTGTCGACCAGATCGAACACGCGCAGCATCGCGCTGCTCGTGCCGATGATGTTTTCGAACTGATGCGCGCTCCGCATCGCCCGCTTCAGGAGCGCGTTTTCCTGGTGCAGCCGCTTCCGATCGAGCTCCTTCCGGATGCGGAATTTCAGCACTTCGGTGTTGAACGGCTTCTCGACGTAATCGTTGACGCCAAGCGTCTCGACGCCGCGAATGAGGTCGGGCGATCCGTAGGCGGTCACCATGATTGCGATGACGGCAGGGTTCGCGGCGCGCGCCTGCCGCAGCACCTCCAGGCCGTCCACGTCCGGCATCCGCGCATCGGACACGACGACGTCGAAGGACCGGCGGCCGATGAAATCGATGGCGCTGCGGCCGTTCTCCGCCGTGACCACGTCGTGGCCCTCGCGGCGAAGCAGGATCGCCAGCATCTCGCGCATCGATCGCTCATCGTCGACAATGAGGATTCGTGCTGCCGATGCGGCGTCGGTCCGTTCGATGGTTTCGGCGTCGGCGCTCATAACGAACTATCTCAGGACCGCGGCGCGCGCCGGGGTCAGCGGCAGTAGAACTTCGACGGTCGTCCCGTCCCCCTTGCGCGACGCAACCCGGACTTCCCCGCCGTAGTCGCTGGCAATCCGGTGGACGATGGACAAACCCAGTCCGGTACCGCGGGCAAAGCCGCCACGGAACGGCTGGAAGATTCCGTCCAGCTCCTCGGGCGCGATGCCTGTCCCTTCGTCCTGCACGGCGATGACCACGGCACCGTGCTCACCGCCAGTCGACGCGTGCACCGACAGCCGCAGCCGGCCGCCGTCGGGCATCGCGCGGAGTCCATTGGTCGCGAGGTTCCAGACGATCTGCCGGATTTGCGCCTCGTCCGCGTGATAGAGGAGAGGCTCGTCTGGGACGTCCACGTCGATGGCGTGCCGGTCCGTCACCTCGGCATTGTTCTCGAGCAGCGTTGCCGTATCGGTGATGGCGCGTCGGACGTCCATCTCCGTCGATGCGCCGCGTTGCGGGCGGGCGTAAGAGAGAAAACTCCGGATCGTCTCGTTCAGCCGATCGGATTCGCGAAGCACGATGTCCATCAGCTGCGACTGCTCCGTCGTCAGCGGCAGCTCCTGGCGGAGGATCTGGATCGATCCCGCCATCGACGCGAGCGGGTTCCGGATCTCGTGGGCAATCCCGGCGGCCATCTCGCCGACCGCCGCGAGCCGGTGCTGCGCGCGCGCGTCGCGCTCCTGCTTCTTCACGTCCGTGATGTCCTGAAACGTGAACAACAGGCCGGCAACGCCGCGCGGCGTCATCACCGGTCCGCAGCTCATGCCGAGCTCGATGGCGTGGCCGTCTCCGCGCGAGAACGAATACTCCATGCGCGGCACCGGGGGCGGAGGCGTCGCGCAGCCAAGCATGCCGAGCAGCACGGGCGGCAGTTGCAGCGCCTCGCGGACGTCCGCGCCGATCGCTTCAGGGCCCGTCAGGCCGGTGATCGTCTCCGCCGCATGGTTGAAGGTCAACAGCCGGCCGTCGACGTCGCAGGTGGCAAGGCCGCTCGTCAGACTGTCGATGACGTGCTGGCTGAACGCCTGCAGATCGGCGAGCTGCGTCGAGGCTTCCTCGAGCTGCTCGCCCGTGCGGCGGAGCCCCTCAGCCAGGTAGCCGCTGAGCGCCGCGACGGCGAAGAACCCGAACACGTTCAACGTCACCGTGAATGCGGCCACGCGCGTCGCCGGCAGAATCGCAACCGGCACCGTGCCCTGAAGGATCGACGCCGGCGAATACTGTGCGACGACCAGGCCGATGTAGACCGCAGAGCTGAGAAGCGCAATGCTCAGGCCGCCGCGCGAAAACCGCACAGTGCTCGCCGCGATGATCGGCAACGTATAGAGCGACGCGTAGTAGCTCGCGACGCCGCCGGACAGGTGCACGATGGCCGCGACGATGAGCGTGTCGGATGCAACCTGCACGTCGACGATCCATGGCGCGCGATCCAGGTACCGCAGCGTGAGCGCCCAGAGGAACGTCAGCGCGTACGTGAGTCCGATCAGCGCGAAAAACGGGTCGATCGGAAATGTTTCCGGCGCGTGCAGCTGGATGACGATGGCGGTGCCGAGCAGCAGCGTCACGACGGCCACACGTCCGCCCATCAGCCAGAGCAGCGTTCGCCGGAGTGTTGAAGACGTCACTTGTTCGTCGTCCGGAGTCCGTTCGTCCGATCTAGGTCAACTTCGAGATCAGGTCGAAGATCGGCATGTACATCGCGATGACGATGCCGCCGACGATGCCGCCGAGCACGGCAATCATGATCGGTTCCATCAGTGTCAGCAGCCCGGCGACCGCGGTGTCCACCTCTTCTTCGTAGAAGTCGGCAATCTTGCCGAGCATCGCGTCGAGCGCGCCAGTCGTCTCACCCACGTTGATCATCTGGACGACCATCGACGGAAAAACGTTCGTTTCGCGGAGCGGCTGCGACACGGTTTCGCCGCGCTCGATGCTGCTGCGTGTTTTCTGAATGGCTTCCTCGATGATCGCGTTGCCGGCAGTCCGTCCGGTGATGTCCAGGCCGTCCAGAATCGGCACGCCGGAGGCCAGCAGCGTGGAAAGCGTCCGGCAGAACCGCGCCACGGCGATCTTGCGCAGGATCATCCCGAGAATCGGGGCGCGAAGCAGCATGCCGTCGATCTGATATCGTCCCGCGGGCGTGTCGTAGTACTTCTTCACGCCGTAAATCGCGCCGCCGAGGGCGAGCACCACGACGGGTCCGTAGGCGACCAGGCCATCACTCAGCGCGATGACGACGCGCGTCGGCAGCGGAAGCTGGGCCCCGAGGCCGGCGAACAGCTGGGCGAACGTGGGAATGACCTTCCACAGGATCGCCGCGACGACGATCGCGGCGATCACGATGACCGCGATCGGATAGATCATCGCGGACTTGACCTGCCCCTTCAGCTTGACGCTCTTCTCGATGTAGACCGCGAGCCGCTTCAGGATCGTGTCCAGGATGCCGCCCGCTTCGCCCGCGGCGATCATGTTCGAATACAGCGGATCGAATGTCTTCGGGTGGCGCTTCATCGCATCGGCGAGCGCGGCGCCCGCCTCGACGTCCGAACGGACCTGGAGGATGGCTTCGGCAAACCCTTTGTGGGGCTCCTGCCGGCCGAGGATGTCGAGGCACTGGACGAGCGGCAGCCCGGCGTCGATCATGACGGAGAACTGCCGCGTGAAGATCGCCAGGTTCTTGGCGGGCGGCGCGCTGCCCTTTGGTTTTTTGACTGCCTTCTCTTTCGCCTGGTCGATCCGCGTCACCTGGATCTGCTCGCGGCGGAGCGCAGCGACTGCCGCGTCCACCGTGTCCGCGATCCGCTCGCCGGTGACGGTCTGTCCTCCACGCGTTCGTCCGTTATATGCGAAGGTAGGCATCAATCGCTCCACCACTTGCCGGTTCGCGGTTGCCGGTTGCCAGCCCGGTCAACCGACGACTGCCAGCCGGTAACGTTCCTGTTCACCTTCCGAGCGGTGACCGCTGCCCGGCCGGCGCGCCGGGACGCATGCCCGCGCCCGGCACAACGCCGGCGCCGCGCGCGATGATCTGCTCCAGCTCGTCTCTGTTCGACGACGCGCTCAGCGCGGTTTCGAGCGCGACGAGCCGCTTCTGATACAGCGTCGCGAGGCACTGGTTCATCGTCTGCATCCCGACCTTCTCCTGGCCGGACTGCATCGCCGAATAGATCTGGTGCACCTTGTCGTCGCGAACGAGGTTCCGGATGGCCGGCGTCGGCACCAGAATCTCGAGCGCCACGACGCGGCCCTTGCCGTCCGCCCTCGGCAGCAGCGCCTGGCAGACGATCCCTTCGAGCACCAGCGACAGCTGGGTCCGGATCTGCCCCTGCTGGTGCGAAGGGAAGACGTCGATGATGCGGTTGATCGTCTGGGCTGCGGAGTTCGTGTGCAGCGTCGCGAACGTGAGGTGGCCCGTTTCCGCGATCCGCAGCGCCGACTCGATGGTTTCGAGGTCGCGCAACTCGCCGATGAGGACGATGTCGGGGTCTTCCCGGAGCGCCGCGCGCAGCGCATTCGAGAATCCCATCGTGTCCTGGTGCACCTCGCGCTGGTTCACGAGACAGCTCTTGTGCGCATGCACGAACTCGATCGGGTCTTCGATCGTGAGGATGTGTTCGTGGCGTTCGGCGTTGATCTTGTCGATCATCGCGGCCAGCGTGGTCGACTTCCCGGATCCGGTCGGACCCGTCACGAGCACGAGGCCGCGCGGACGTTCGGCCAGCGTCGCGAGCACCTGCGGCAGACCGAGTTCCTGGAAGCCCTTGATCTGTTCGGGAATCACCCGGTACACCGCGGCGACGGCCCCGCGCTGATTGAACACGTTGCACCGGAAGCGCGCGATGTTGCGGATGCCGAACGAGAAGTCCAGCTCCATCGTCTCCTCGAAGCGCTTCTTCTGCACATCCGTCAGGACGCTGTAGGCCAGCGTTTTCGTGTCGGCGGCCGTGAGCGGCGGGAGATCGAGCGGCTGCATCCGGCCGTGGATGCGGACCTGTGGCGGCGTATTCGTGGTGATGTGCAGGTCCGATCCGTGATTGTCGACCAGCGTCTTGAGCAGTTCGGGCAACGTAGCCAAATCAGTCTCCAGTTTCCGTTTTCCAGTTCCCAGCTCCCGGTTCCCGACGGGAAACCCGCTACTGGCAAGTGGTGCGTTTATTTGACGGTTTCTCGCGCGACTTCCTCGATCGTCGTGATGCCCTCCATCACTTTCTGCAGTCCGCTCCGCCGGAGGGTGATCATGCCCTCGTCGATCGCCTTGCGCCGCAGTTCGAGCGCTGACGCGCCGACGAGGATCAGCTCGCGGATCTCCTCGGTAATCTCCATGACCTCGTACAGGCCGACGCGTCCCTTGTAGCCGGTGTTGTTGCAGTGCTCGCAGCCCTTGCCTTTCTTGGGGACGATCGAGGCGGCTTCTTCGGGCGTGAACCCGGCGTCGACGAGCGCCTGCGCCGGGTGCGGATGGTCCTGCTTGCACTTCGAACACACGCGGCGCACCAGGCGCTGCGCGCAAATGAGGTTCACCGAGCTGGCGACGAGAAACGGCTCGATGCCCATGTTCATCAGACGGCTGATCGTGCTCGGCGCGTCGTTGGTGTGCAGCGTGGAGAGCACGAGGTGGCCGGTCAGCGACGCCTTCACGGCAATCTCGGCTGTCTCGAAGTCGCGGACTTCGCCGACCAGGATGATGTTCGGGTCCTGCCGGAGAAACGAACGGAGCGCCGCGGCGAAGTTCAGGCCGATGTTCTCGCGGACCTGCACCTGGTTGACGCCGACGAGGTTGAACTCGACGGGATCCTCCGCCGTCATGATGTTCGTTTCGATGGTGTTGATCTTCGCGATCGAGGAATAGAGCGTGTTCGTCTTGCCCGACCCCGTCGGTCCGGTCACGAGCACCATGCCCCAGGGCTTGCTGATCGCCGTCTCGAGTTTGCGAAGCGCGTCGGGCTCGAACCCGAGCTTCGTCATGTCGAGCATCAGCTTGTCCTTGTCGAGGAGACGCATCACGATCTTCTCGCCGAACAGCGTCGGCAGGCACGACACGCGGAAATCGATCTCCTTGGTGCCGCCTTCTCCGTCGGAGAAGCGAATCTTGATGCGGCCGTCCTGCGGCAGCCGCTTCTCCGCGATGTCGAGCTTCGCCATGATCTTGATGCGCGACGTGATCGCATCGCGGAACTTCATCGGCGGCGCCATGACGTTGTACAGGAGGCCGTCGATGCGGAACCGTACGCGGAACTCCTTCTCGTACGGCTCGATGTGGATGTCGCTGGCGCCCTTCTGGATCGCCGACATCAGCATCAGGTTCACGAGGCGGATGACCGGCGCCTCGCCCCCCTGCTTCTCGAGCGACGTGACGTCGATCTGCTCGATCTCCTCGAGCAGCTCCACATCGTCGTCGGCGACCGAGGCGGTTTCCTCGAGCGCCTTGGTGACCATCTCGAGCGTCGCCGCGTTGGTCAGATTCGCTTCCTGCTGCAGCTTCGGCGGTTTCTTCTCGACCTTCTTTTCGACGACGCGCGTCGGCGCGGTCGGATAGTAGCGGTGGAGCGCTTCGGCCACCGCGGTCTCCGAGGCGACGACCGGTTCGACGTTGTAGCCCGTCATGAACTTGATGTCGTCCATGGCGAACACGTTGGTCGGATCGGTCATCGCGATCGTCAGCGTGGCGCCGGATCGGCTGAGCGGAATGATTTCGTATTTCTGAGCGGTCTCGTTTGGAATCAGCTTGATGATGGCGGGGTCGACGTCGAACTGGGCGAGGTTGATCGACGGCACGCCATACTGGCGCGAGAGCAGGCTGGTGATCTCCTCGTCCTTCAGGAAGCCCAGCTTGATCAGGTTGAGGCCGAGCTTCCCGCCATTGGTTTTCTGGTAGGTCAGCGCCTCCTGCAGCTGGGCAGACGTAATCCGCTTCTCTTTGAGCAGCAGCTCGCCAATTCGAACAGGCATCGTTCGGACTCGCAGTGCGGGCTGTCACGCCCGCTGCTGACGAAATTCGCGCCGGGGAAGAACTCTATGGTAAACAATTGACGTTTTTTGTCCAGCTAAAAATTGTACCTGAGCCCCGCTCCCCAGCCCCGATTGCCGTTTTCCGACCCGAAACTGACTTGGGCATCCACCATAAGAGAGCCATAAACGACACCCGAGCCGCCGACCGACAAAATTGGGGCGTCGCCAAGGGCGCCCCCGGCGGTGTTCCAGTGCACACCACCGCGCATCCAGGCCCGCGTCAGCGGATGCGCCTCGGCGCCGACGGCCGCGTCCCGCCAGGGCCCGAGGGGCGTATCGGCAGTCGTAATGTCGACATCCCCCGCGACCCTGACCATCTGCCGAAGCAGCAGCGACCCTCCGGCCCTGACACGCCGCTGGAGGCGGACGATGCCGATCGGCGTCGTGAAATCAGGCTCGAAGGCGTTGCGGACGGCAACGCCGGCGCGGCCAACCGACCCGGAGAACATCAGGCCGATGTCCGCGTCGAGCGCGGTCCGCGATCCGACCTCCGTCGTCGCGTGCACGCCTTTCACCGTGACCCCGACCGCGAGGCCATCGCGAAGGGACTGGTCGAGCGTCACGCCAAACTGGTTGGTGACCAGCGTGAAACCAACGGTATTTCGGTCGCCGGCGCCGGTTCCGGTAGCGGCTACCGGAAACGCCAGGCGGTAATAGGTGGCACCGAGTGGTGGACTGCCCGCGGCGAGGAGCAACGCCGAGGAGTCGGGCGCGTTGTCCCCATCACCCGTTTTGAACGACGAGCGGTCCAGCACCAGGCCGAAGAACGCGCCTGACGCCAGTCCCGCGGGATTCCAGTAAACAGCGGACGCGTCGTCTGCGACCCCGACGAATGCGCCGCCCATGCCGGCAGCCCGAACGCCAACCGGCGGCTCGGCCTGCGCCAGCGCAGCTGGCGGGCGGCCGACGAGAGGTATCAAGAGGCCAATGACGACGACGAGCGTGCGCATTCGCCGAGCTTATCGTACGCGGGTGTTCGTCACGGGCGGCTGAATCGTCGTAACCCTTTCGCTGCGTGAGACTTCGCTGATGAGGCGATGAAACTTTCGGGATGAATGACACGTATTCGTCGTAGTACAATCGCCTATTCCACGAGTCCGCAAACTCGCGCCACAGGTGGTACTTCTATGACCAGCCTTTCGGTGGAGCCCGGCGCCGCCCCCGCGCCGATGAGCCTCCCTGCACGCTTTTTCGGGATCATCACCAGCCCTCGCGACACATTCGCTTCGGTAGCGGCTCATCCGAAATGGTTGGGGATGATGCTGCTCTGCATCGGTGCCGCGGCGGTCCTCATTGCCGGATTTCTTTTCACGCAGGTTGGGCAGGATGCGTGGCTCGATACGGTGACGACGGGGCGCCAGCTGAACGATCAGCAGCTGCAGACATTCGAACGGATTGCTCCGTACGCGGGTTACTTCGCCCTTGGCCAGACGCTCGTGATCTTCCCGCTCGTGCTGGCCGCCATCTCCGGGATTCTGTTCGCCGTTTTCAACGCAGCGCTGGGCGGGCAGGCCTCGTTCAAGCAGGTCTTCGCGGTGGTGGTCCATGCGGGGCCGGTCGGCGTGATCGGACAGCTCTTTTCGATGCCGCTGAACTACTACCGCGGCACGCTCACGAGCGCAGCCAATCTGGGATCGCTGCTGCCGATGCTGGGGGAGCAATCGTTTGCGTCGCACTTTCTGGGCGCGATTGACGTCTTTCTCGTGTGGCAGCTGATCGTGCTCGCGATCGGGCTCGGCGTGCTTTACAAGCGGCGCACGCAGCCGATTGCGATCTCGCTCTTGAGCGTTTACGCGGTGATCGCGGTCATCGTCGCCGTGTTCAAGAGCCGTGCGGGTGGTGCATGAGTCGTAACAAGAAGATTTTGATCGGGGTAGGCGTGGTCGTCGTGATGGCCGCGCTCGCATTCGTCAATATCAAGTTCCGGCGCCAGGAAGGCGTGACGGTCAACGTCGAATCCGTCCAGAAGCGCGACCTGCAGGCCGTCGTCAGCGCATCGGGCAAGATCCAGCCGCACGATCTCGTGAACATCAGCGCCGACACGGTCGGGCGCGTCACCAACCTCGCGGTCGACGAGGGCGTGCGCGTGAAAAAGGGGCAGTTCCTGATGCAGATCGACCCGAAGCTGCTCGCCAGCGCGGCCGATCAGGCGCAGGCAAGCCTTGCGGCAGCGCGCTCGCAGACGGAACAGCTGCGCGTTGCGGCGCAGAGCGCTCACGCGGCGCTCAAACAGGCGCAGGACGAGTTCTCGCGTCAGCAGCAGCTCTGGAAGCAGGGGCTCACGACCAAGCAGGCGCTCGACACGTCCGAGAGCACGCTCCGCATGCGTGAAGCGGACGCCGCGTCGGCCGACAAACAGATCGACACGCAGCAGCTCCGGATGCGACAGGAGCAGGCGGCGCTCGACAGCGCCCGCTACACGTTGAGCAAGGTCCGCATCCTGTCTCCCATCGACGGCATCGTCACGCGCCGCAACATCGAAGA
>DATJIW010000072.1:0-68539 GCA_035492775.1 Vicinamibacterales bacterium | reverse complement strand
TCGAGCGTGCCAAGGCGATCGGTCTCAGCATGCGTGTCCGCGCAGATCCGGGACGATCATGCGGTAGCCGGGCGGGTCTGACGGAAACACATGACGCCAGTCGTCTCCGATTCCCAGCCCGCCGTGCAGCAGCAGCAACGGGTCACCGCTGCCACGCAACTGGTAATGCATCTCGCCTTAGATTGGCAGCCGTTGGTGGGAGATCGGCCCGGCCAACATCTCGTACTCTGCCTCACCGATGTCGCCGGGCAGACGCAACGCGACCGGCAGTCTGAAGACCTCACTTGTGCCCCGGGCTGCCGGCCTCCACTTCGACCCGCCGTCCCGTGCGCTGCGCGGTGGTCGCCGCCACCGCGATCCTGAGCGCCTCGATGCCGTCCCCAATCGTGACCGGCGGTTCCTTCTGTCCCATGACGTTGGACGCGAAGTTCTGCAGTTGCGCCGTGTACGCGCGTTCGAACCGTTCCATGAAGTACGGAACGGTATCGTGCGCCACCTGGTTCCTCGTCATCGTCAGCATTGGCGTCTCGCGCAGATAGCCGATGCGGATCGTGCCTGCCGTGCCCAGCAGTTCCGTGCAGATGTCGTAGCCATAGATGCCGTTGCGGGTGAGGTCGATGACGCCGAGCCGGCCGTCGGCGAAGACGATCGTGGCGATCGCGTTGTCGATGTCGCCGACCGACGCGAATTCCGGATACGCCAGAACGCCCCCGATCGCCGACACACTCGCGACTTCCCCCATGAACCACCGTGCCAGATCGAAGTCGTGGATACCCATGTCGACGAGCAGGCCGCCGCTGCTGGCCGGGTTGGCGTACTCGAGGCTCGGAGGGTAAGGGTCGCGTGACGTCGATTTGAACACCACGGGACGGCCGATCGCGCCTTCGTCCACCTGGCGCTTGCCCGCGACGTAGCCCGGATCGAACCGTCGCATGAATCCCATCTGAAAAAACGACCCGCTGCGCTGGACGGCTTCGCGCATTTCGCGGCACGCGTCGAGGGAGAGCGCCAGCGGCTTCTCGCAAAACGCGGGCTTGCGCGCAGACGCCGCCGCGATAGTCAGATCTTTGTGCGTGTGGGTCGGGCTCACGATCACGACCGCATCGATCGACGCGTCGTCGAACAGGTCGGCGGCATCGCCGACGGCGCGCATGCCGAACTCGTCAGCGGCGCGCTGCGCCACGGCGGGGTTGACGTCGGCGACAGCGGCCAGTCGCGTTTCGGGGATGCGCGACGACAGATCCCGCGCGTAAACGCGTCCGAGGCGCCCGCAGCCAATGAGGCCGACATTTAGTCGCATGGCGTTCGGGCGTTCAAAGAGATAGATCCGTCGCCCCCTGGAGGTGGAGGAACTCGCGCACTTCGGGGATCGTCGGCATGAAGTTCGCGCACCCGTGCCGTGTGACTACGATCGCGCCGGTGGCGTTACCGAGCCGCGCGGCTTTCGCGGCAGGCCAGCCCTGCAGGTGCCCGTAGATGAAGCCGCTCGCGAAGGCGTCGCCGGCTCCGAGCACGTTCACGACGGTGATCGAGAACGGCTCGACGTCTTCGGCAGGTGAGCCAGCCGGGAAAACGCGTGCACCGTGCGCGCCCCGTTTGAGCACGAGCAGCTCGATCCCGGTTTCGAGCATCCGCGCGCACGCGTCGTCGATGTCTGCCTCGTTCGTGGCGGCGCGCAGCTCCTCTTCGGTACCAATCGCAATGTGCGCGAATCGCGCGAGCGCGCGCACGTTCGCGCCAAACGCGTCTTCCGACGGCCAAAGACCGGAGCGATAGTCGATGTCGACAATCACGCGGGTTCCCCCCGCACGCGCTGTTTCGGCCGCGAAGAGCGTTGCGGTGCGGCTGGGTTCTTCCGAGAGTCCGGTGCCGGTAACGAAGAGCAGCCTGCTGCGCGGCGCCTGCGACTGACGAACGTGGTCGATCGTCAACCCGAGGTCCGCGCAATTGTCCCGATAGAACGTGAGCGGAAATCTGTCGGGCGGCTGGATCGTCAAGAGGGCGGCGCTCGTGCGCCGCTCGTGAAAGCGCGCGACCGCCGACGTGTCGACGCCTTCCTGCTGGAGGAAGTGCAGCACGAAATCACCCACCTGATCGGTGCCGACGCCCGTCAACAGCCCGCTGCGGAGGCCGAGGCGGCGCGTCCCGACCGCCACGTTGGTCGGGCAGCCGCCGACGTAGGCGTCGAAACTCTTGACGGCCGTGATCGGCACGCCGATTTCGTGCGCGTAAAGGTCGATCGAGCTGCGTCCCATGCACAGCAGGTCGAGCGCTGTCGCCATGAAGCGCGAAGTGTATCAGGAACGCTTGCTGCTACACTTCGGCGATGGCGCGCAGACCGCTGCTGATGAGATCGCGTACGCTTGGTGCGGCGGAGCCTGGCGTACTAGTCGAGGTGACGCCGCGCAAAGCGGGCTGGGAGTACATTCGCTTTTCGGTGCGCCGGATCGTGCCCGGCACATCGTGGCGAGGGAAGACCGACCGTGAGGAGTGTTGTCTCGTGCTTCTCAACGGCACGTGCTCGGTGACGTGGGATGACGAGACGGTGACGCTCGGTCCGCGACCTAGCGTGTTCGCCTCCTACCCGCACGCCGTATACCTACCTCCGGGCCGCCGGTTTTCGGTTGAAGCGAGCGAACCGGCGGACATTGCGGATTGCCGTGCTCCGTCGCAGAAGGCGTTGGAGCCGCAGCACGTGACGCCACGCGACTGCGGCTACGAGATTCGCGGGGGCGGCAACGCGACTCGCCAGATCGTCGATATTCTGCCGCCGTCGTTTCCCGCGGACCGCCTGCTCATCTGCGAGGTGTTCACGCCGAGCGGCAACTGGTCCAGCTATCCCCCGCACAAGCACGACGTCGACAATCCGCCGGCGGAGGTGGATCTCGAGGAGACGTATTACTACCGGATGCGGGATCCGCTCGGCTACGGCTTCCAGCGTTTGTATTCGCTCGATGGAGCAGCCGACGAAACCGTTCGCGTCGGCGATGGCGACCTCGTGCTCATCCGCGACGGGTACCACCCGTTCGTCACCGCGTACGGCTACGACGCGTATTACCTCAACGTGCTGGCCGGCACGCGGCGCTCGATGGCGGCCAGCGACGACCCGCGCTACGCGCACTTCCGTCAGTCGTGGCCTCCGCCGGACCCGAGGCTGCCGGTGGTGCCGAGACCGTAGGCGGAGGGTCGAACGCGGAGGGCCGGAGATGAGTTACTTGATCTCCACCGGCGCGCCGTCGGTCTTCACCGGCAGGGATCCTTTCCAGGTGAAGGGCGCGCGCGAGGGCACATACGCGCTGTCCAGCATGAAGATCATGTTGACCGACTCAATCGTCACGGAGCCGCTGCCCGGCGGCTGGGCGGATTCCCCCTCGCGCGGCGGACGCGGATAGGCGCGTACTCGGAGCGCCGCAATTTGTCCGGGCGTCGTTCCTTCGGCGAGCGGCGCTCCGCCGCGGAAACAGCCGCCGCGCGCGATGCGGAAACGCGGGTCCCCGCGATCGGTCGGATACCACGCGATCGTTCCCGCCGAATCGCGCACGCCGATGTCGAAGGCGAGCGTCGCGTCCGCAACGGCGCCGCAGGCTTCGACGGTTGCATATCTCCGCGGGTCGGGAATCTTGCCGCTGCCCGCTTCGGCCAACGGATCGATCCGATCTTCGCGCTGCATTTCTTTTGATGTCGCGGCGTACATCCAGGGCTGGCCGTCCATCACGCTTTCGCGCGACGTCCCGGCGAGGTCGACCATCGTCGGCGCCGGCGCGAACGTGATGGCATCTTCCGGGCCGTGATCCGCGACCATGTTGTTCAGGGTCGCGACCCACAGTACGGGGTGGGTGCCGGCCGTCGGTCCTGCAAACGGGATCCATTTGTGGCCTTCGGCCTGGATTTCGCCCACCGTCTTTCCTTCGGGCAGTCCGTACACGAATTCGATGTCCGTGGTTCGGCCCCACGTCGCCATGAGGCGATCCGTCGGCGTGCCGCCGTCTTCGTTCGTGAAGATGACGGTGTACTGATATCGATATTGCTGCCCGGTTTCGCCGCGGATGTTGCGCTCGGCGTACATGACGAGCGGGAAATCCGAGAACTTCTCGACCGTTCCAGGCCGCGCGCGCAAACGTGGCGCGTATTGCAGCCAGTCGAACTCCGGCGTGTCGCTGCTGTACGTCTTGAACGAGACGTCAGTGACGTCGAGCGGGCCGGCATCCGGTGCGGATCGCGCCGTGTCGACGCGCAACGCGACCAGATGCGTGCCCGGCGCGAGGCGGCCGAGCATCACGGGGTACGCCGACGGACTGCTGCCGCGCACGAGGGCCACGTGCTGGGAGTACACGCCGTCCACTCGCAACTCGAGCAGCAGCGCTTCCCGCCGCTCCGCTGCCCAGTCGCAGCGTCCGCAGCCGGCCGTGATTGTCGCGACGACTTCGGAGGGCGCGCTCACCGTGAACTCGCGCGTGAGCGTCGTCGAGGCTGGCGTTGACTGAAGCAGGAGAGCGACGGCAAGCGGGATCATGCGGCGCGGAATATAGCATGATAGGCGCTGCGTCCATGCTCATCAGCCCCCGTCTTCGCACGATGACCGATGCGGTTTCCGCCCTTTACGATCGCAACCGCCAGCGCGGATTCGCCGAGTGGTGCCGGCGCGAATACGACTTCGTCTGTCCCTCGATGGGCACGTATCCCTTCCAGTGGTTCTGGGATTCGTGCTTTCACGCCGTAGCACTGTCGCATTTCGACATCGAGCGGGCACGGATCGAGATACGAAGCCTGCTCATGAATCAGCAGCCCGACGGGTTCGTGGCGCACGTCACGTTCTGGCAGCGCGAACGGTTTGAAGAACTGTTGTCGACGTATGCGATTGCGTATCGCACGCCATATCTGAGCGACTGCATCCAGCCGCCGGTCCTGGCCGAGGCGGTCGCCGCTGGCGCGCAGGGGCCGGGTGCTGACGATTACCTGAAGGAGATCCTGCCGAAAGTGCGGCGGTATTTCGACTGGTTGGACCAGGTCCGCGATCCGGATCGCGATGGGCTGGTCGCGACGCTGCAGCCCGACGAATCCGGCCTGGACCACACGCCGAAATACGACGCGTACCTTGGCGTCAGCGGCGCGGTGCTTGCCGACTACACCGCCGCGTGGGAGCGTGTGGCGCACCCATACGCGTCGGTCGGGCGCGAACACGTGAAGATGTTCGCACTCGACCGTTTCATGGTCGAGGACGTCTTCGTCAACACCATCTACGCGGAGAATCAGCGAGTGCTCGGCGATCTGCTCGAACGCGCCGGCGACTGCGAGGGCGCCCGCGACATGCGGACGCGTGCCGCGAAGACGAGCGCGGCGATCGCCGGCAAATGCTTCGACGACAAGTCAGGACTGTTCTTCGACCTCGCAGGCGCGGACGAGCGGATGCTCGAGGTGAACACCGTCAGCTGCCTGATGCCAATTCTGCTGGCCAGCTTGCCGGACGATTGCGTTGCCGCGCTCATCCGGCACGTCGAGGATCCTGCGGAGTACGCGGCGCCGTTCCCCGTGCCGAGCGTGGCGTTGAACGAGCCGTCATATCTGGCGCCGACGGCGGAGAACAAGCTGGTGTGGCGCGGCCCGACATGGATGAACTCGAATTGGTACATCGCGCGCGGCCTGCGGCGGCATGGGCGGCCGGATCTCGCGCGGCGGATCGAGGATCGCTCGGCCGCGCTCGTCGAAGGCGAGGGGTTCCGCGAGTACTACGATCCGCATTCGGGGAAGGGCTTTGGCGCGCGAGACTTCTCCTGGACGGCGTTGGCGCTGGATCTGCTGGCGGCCCACGAGGCGGACCGGTGAGAGTCGCCATAGTGGCGTGCGTGCTTGCCGTTACGCTCGTACCCGGCTCGCCCGGACTTCAGACGACGGCCACGTCTGCGCCTGCTGCCGCGGCGGGGCAGCGGACGACGGAAACGCGCCACTATACGCAGCAGGATCAGCAGACCAAACGCTACGTCTACGTTCCGGTGAACGTGCCGGCGGGGACGACGAGCCTGACTGTCAGCTACGAATACGATCGAGCGGGCGGCGCCAATACCGTAGACCTGGGACTGTACGAGCCCGGCCCTCTCACGCTCGGTACGCCGGCGTTTCGCGGTTACAGTGGCGGCGCTCAGGACACCGTGACGGTGGCCGTCGATCACGCCTCCCCAGGGTATTGGCCGGGTCCATTGCCGCCAGGCGAGTGGCACGTCCTGCTGGGGCTCTATCAGGTCGGCCCCGGGGGCGTCGACGTGACCGTGACGTCAACGACTTCGTCCGCGCCGGCTGCGGGTCCGACACCGGCCGTTCAGCCGCGCAATCCGGGACCGATACGTCGCGGAGCGGCGTGGTATGCGGGCGCGATGCATACACATACGACGTTCAGCGACGGCGTCTTGAGTCCCGCCGATCTCGTCGACAAGGCCCGCGCCGAGAAACTCGATTTCGTCGTCGTCACCGATCACAACAACACGGCGCATCAGCTCGTGCCGCTCGATCGGCCGGGCCTGCTGGTGATCAGTGGAGAAGAGGTGACGACGCCTGGGGGGCACTTCAATGTGTGGGGGCTGTCGGGGGCGCGGGCGTATGTGGATTTTCGGATCGCTTCCGGCGATCCGGCTCTCCCGGCCGTGATGAAGTCTGCGTCCGATCGCGGTGCCTTGATCTCGATCAATCATGCGGTCACGGATTGCGTCGCGTGCTCATGGACGCATGCCGTGCCGGACAGCGTCAATGCGTGGGAGGTCTTCAACGGTACGGTCGATGGGCGTCGGCAGGCGGTCGCCATGTGGGACCAGTTGCTCAGAGCGGGGCGCCGTGTGACGGCCGTGGGTGAAAGCGACTGGCATCGGGGCGATGCGCCGATTGGATCGCCGACCTCGCGCGTCTGGGCGCCGGAGCTCTCCGCGTCCGCGATTCTCGCCGGCGTCAAGTCCGGTCGCGTCATCGTGATGGCGAATACCGCGCTGCCGACGCCGGACATCGTCGCACGCGCCGGCGGTGCGACTGCGCGCGTCGGCGACGAGCTGACCGTCGCGGCCGGCGAGGGCGTGTCGATCGACGTCACGGTCGACGCGGACGCCTATCGCGGTAATCGGATCGATCTCGTGTGGCGCGGAGAGCGCGTCGCGCACGCGGACGTCCCGGAGGACGGCACGGTGAGATTCGTCCGGTATCCAACGGCGCCGGGGTACTTCCGCGTCCAGATTGCCGGGCCTGACGGGTCGCTGCGCGCGTTCGCGAACCCGATTTTCGTGAGGGTGCGCTGATGGAAAAGGGGACAGCCGCCATTTTTCGCAAAAAAAGGGGACAGCCTGTCGTTCGTGTCGGCTGTCCCCTTTTTTTCACAAAAATGGCGGCTGTCCCCTTTTTCCTGACGCTGATCGCGACGGCGACGCTGGCGTTTGCGCAAGACGACCTCGTCACGCCCGTCCGCATCGGCCGCCCCGACGCGCCGATCAAGCTGACGCTGTGGGCCCAGCACGACTACTCGCACCTCGACGCGCGGCCGGAAGTCTCGTCGCTCTTTCACGACATCTTCGAGCAGTACGCCCGCACCCATCCCGATGTGCAGATCGAAGTCTCCGTCATGCCCGCGCTCGAAATGCACAAGGCAAAGCTGCTGCTCGCCGCCGCGGCCGGCCGGCTGCCCGACATCGCCTCCGTCGACAGCTTCTGGATGCCCCTCTTCCTCGAGCGCGGCGACGTCCAGCCGCTCGACCCGTACTGGCCCGCCGACGATCGTGCCGATTTCCTGCCCTTCACGATCAGCACGCTCAGCGATCGCCAGGGACACGTCTACGGCATGTGGCACGGCACCGATTGCCGCGTTCTCTACTACAGGACCGATCTCGTCCCGACGCCGCCGCGGTCGTGGGACGAGCTGCTCGCGATCGCGAGTCGGATCTCGCGCGAGAAACACATCGCCGGCTACCTCTACAACGCCGGCCGGTGGGAAGCGACCGTTTTCGATCACCTGCCGATGTTCTGGGCGCAGGGGGGGAATCTGGTCGACGACGACGGCAATCCGATCTTCGGCCTGCCGCCCAATCGCGATCGCATGATCAAGCTGATGCGGTTCCTTCGCGCCACGATCGACACGGGTGCGTCGCCGTCGTCCGTTCTCGCCAACAACGATTACCAGCAGCTCTCGTCGGCAGCCGTTTCTGGCGACGTCGCCATGTTCCTTGGCGGCAGCTGGCAGCTTCGCGAGCTCGAATTCGCGCTCCCGCCGGACGAGTTCGCGAAGTGGGCCATCGCCGACATTCCGCAGGCGGATCCCGCAACAGAATCAACGGGCACCGGCGGATGGGTATGGGTCACCTTCACGCACGACCCCGTGAAGCAGAAAGCGGCAACAGAGCTGCTGCGGTTCATCGAGTCGCCCGAGAACGTCGCGAGGATCAGCATCCCCACGCGCCAGCTGCCGGTCCGGCGCAGCGTCTACCGCGATTTTCCGGTGTTCCGTGAGAACAAGTGGTACGCGCAGTTCGGACGGATGCTGGTCCACGGACGCGCGCGTCCGGCTGTCGCGATTTACCCGGCCATCTCCGAGCAGCTTCAGCTCGCGGTCGGCGCCGTGGTCTCGGGCGCCAAGTCGCCCGAGTCCGCCGTGGACGATGCGTTTCACGCGGTACAGGCGATTGCGGAACGCCAGCGGCTGCGCGCGGCGGGCGAGAGGCGCCAGTTCGATCCGATCACCTGGGCGCCACCGATCGCCGCCGTCCTTCTCTGCGCCTGGCTGCTTTCGGGCACCGGCCGACGCACGATGCTCTGGCTCGCGCCGGCGCTGGTGCTGGTGTCCGTATTCCTCGTGTATCCGGTCTTCGATCTGGTGCGCCTCGCCGTCACCGACGCCCGCGCCTACGACAATCGCTACACCTACGGCCTGCAGACGCTCGCGCGGCTGGTCGCAGACCCGGAATTTCGTTCGATGCTCGTCGTCACGCTGATCTTCGTCGTCGCGTCGGTCGTCGTGCAGCTCGGCGTCGGGCTGGCCGTCGCGCTCCTGATCGATGCCGCCCGCCGGCGGCGCGCCCCGGGGACGGCGCTGGCTCGCGCGGCGATCGTGAGCGCGTGGGTGATACCGGGCGTGGTCGTCGGGGTGCTGTGGCGCATTCTGCTGATGGAGAACCGCGCGGGGATCGCGAACTACGTACTGTCGTTCGCCCGCATCGGCCCGCTGCCGTTTCTCTCGTCGGCGGGCGCGGCGCTCGCGTCGTTGATCGTCGCGAACGCCTGGCGCGGATGCGCATTCAGCATGATCCTGCAGTACGCCGGGCTGCAGCGGATCCCGCGTGAGCTGCACGAAGCCGCGGATCTGGAAGGCGCGAGCTTCTGGCAGCGGCTGCGCTCGGTGGTCCTGCCGGAGATCGCGCCCGTGCTCGCCCTCAATCTCGCGCTCGTCACGATTGCGACGTTCAACACGTTCGACCTCGTGCTGCCGCTCACGGGCGGCGGTCCCGGCCGCGCCACGGAAGTCGTCTCGTTGTACATGTATCGCTCGGCGTTCTTCAGCCTGGAATCGGGACGCGCGGCGGCCGTAGCGGTCGTCATGCTGCTCGTGAACGTGGCGCTTGCCGTCGCCGCGCTGCGGCTGGCTCGCCGGAGGGCCGACGCGTGACGCGCGGCCGCGGGGTTCGGATCGCGCTGACCGCGCTCCTGATCGGCGTCGCCGTCGCGTTTCTCCTGCCGCAGGTATGGCTGTTCGCGCTGTCCCTCAAGACCAAGGCGGGCGTCTACGAGTATCCACCGCGGTTGTGGTCGAACGATGCCTCCGGCGCGAACTACGCGTTCGTGCTCACGCGCACACAACTGCCCTGGTATCTCTGGAACAGCCTTGTCGTGTCGATCGCGTCGACCGTCGCGACGATGGCGATTGGCGCGCCGGCGGCCTACGTGCTGTCGCGCGAACGCGTCCGCCGGCGGGAAACCGTCGCCACGGGACTGCTGCTGGCCCAGATGGTGTCGCCAATCGTCCTGCTCGTCCCTCTCTACGGACTCGTCGCGCACCTCCATCTTCTCGACAGCCACACCGGCCTCGTGCTCGTCTACGTGGCCGTCCAGCTCCCGTTCACCATCGTCGTCCTGCGGAATTTCTTCGACGCGCTGCCGAAGTCACTGTTCGAGGCCGCGCTCCTCGATGGTGCGACACGTGCGACGACGTTCAGGAAGATCGCGCTGCCGCTGCTTGGTCCCGGCCTGGCATCGGTCGCGATTTTCAACCTCGCGTCCTACTGGGCCGAGTTCGGGCTCGCGCTGGTGCTGCTCGATTCCCAGCAGCGATACACGATTCCCATCGGCCTGTTCAGTTTTCAGAGCGGCTATGAAACCGAGTGGCAGCTCGTGGCGGCCGCCAGTTTCATCGGCCTGCTGCCGGTGCTCGCGGCGTTTCTCGCGCTGCAGCGCTTCTTCGTTGCGGGATTGACCTCCGGAGCCACCAAGGGATGACGACGACGGTTCACGTGATTTCCCACACCCACTGGGATCGGGAGTGGTATCGGACGTTCGAGCAGTATCGCGCGCGCCTCGTCGATCTCGTCGACGCAGTACTCGATCGCATGGAGCGCGACCCGCGCTTCACGTTCTTCCATCTCGACGGACAGAGCATCGTCCTCGAGGACTATCTGGAAATCCGGCCGGAGCGCGAAGATGAGATCCGACAGCGGGTTCAGGAAGGGCGGCTCCTCGTCGGACCATGGTTTGTCATGCCCGACATGTTCCTCGTCAGCGGGGAATCGCTCGTGCGCAATCTTGCGCGCGGCATTCGAATCGCAGAGACATTCGGCCGCGCGATGCGGGTAGGCTACATTCCCGATCCCTTCGGCCACGTCGGTCAGATGCCGCAGATCCTTGCCGGCATGGGACTCGAAGGTGCGATCCTCTGGCGCGGGTTTGGCGGCCGGAGGGCGGAATACAAATGGCGCGCTCCTGACGGGACCGACGTGCTCCTCTCGCATCTGCCGCCCGACGGCTACTGCAACGGCCTGCGGCTGCCGCTCGTCAGCGGTGACGAATTGCTGCGCCAGGCGAGCGCCGTCCTCGCGTACGAGAAGCAGCGTTCCAGCTCGCAGCAAATTCTGCTGATGGTCGGCGTGGATCACGTGGAACCGCACCCGCGGCTCATGGACGTGGTGGACGTGATCAACACGATGCCCGGTATAACGGCCGGAATTTCGACGCTGCCGGATTTCGTGCGCAGCGTCCGGCAGGATGTGGACATCAGCGCCCTCCCAACCGTGGACGGGGAGCTGCGCTCCGGTCAGGATTACGCGCACCTGCTGCCCGGCGTGTTCTCGGCTCGCACGTATCTGAAGAAGGCGAACGCGCTTGCGCAGCGGGAACTGGAGCAGTGGGCGGAGCCGCTGTCGGTCATGGCGGCGATCGACGGTGCCCCAACCGCGCACGGCACGATTGCGTATGCGTGGCGCACCCTGCTGCAGAATCACCCGCACGACAGTATCTGCGGCTGCAGCATTGATGCCGTCCACGACGAGAACATGACGCGCTTCGCAAAGGTCCACCAGGTGATTGAGGGGGCAGCCGAGCGCTCCATTCGATGGCTGACGTCCGGTGTGCCCGCGGTGTCCTCGGGGACGCTGAGGACGATCGCGCTGAACACGGCGGCTTCGCGGTGGGAAGGCGTCTTCATCGCCGACGTCGATCTTCCGCTCGAACCTGCGAGGGGCTTTCCATCCGTCGACTTCACGGTGCTGGATGATCCGGCGCCATGTTTCGGGGCTGACGCGGTCGTTACGGACATCACCGACGCGGCCGGAAAGCGGGTCCCGTTCCAAATCCTGCACGCCATCGACACCATTGATTTCCGCATGAGCCGGTTCGCGCCGCCGCCGGGTCTGCGCGTGCGACGGATGCGCCTGGCCATCGAGGCGTCGGTCCCCCCCATGGGATACACCGTCCTGGATCTTCACGTCGGCCACGCGCGCCGCGACAGCGGCGCTTCGCCCGGTGAGCACGGCGCTGCGGTCCCGGTGCTGGAAAACGATCTCGTTCGCGTGTCGTATTCGAACGGCGCGGCGACAATCGTGGACATCCGGACGGGTGTGAGCTATTCAACGGTGTTCCTGCTCGAGGACAGCGGCGATGTCGGCGATGAATACAACTACGCGCCGCCCGCCGCCGATGAGCACGTCACCAGCGCCGTCGCGCGCGACGTGCAGACGCGAACGCTCGACGACGGACCGCTGACGTCGGCGCTCGAGATTGAGTACACGCTCGACGTACCTGAGGCGGCAGCGCCGGATCGCCGGCGTCGCTCGGCCACGCGAGCCGCACTGCATTGCGTTCTGCAGATGCGGATCCGCAAGGCTTCTCCCGCGGTGGTATGCCATCTGCGCGTCACGAATACGGCGCGCGATCATCGGCTGCGTATCCGGTGCGCGACCGGGGCGGCCCGGGTGACTCATCATCGCGCCGACGGCGCGTTCGACCTCGTCTCGCGTGAGGCGATGCCGGCTGGAAGCGAACTGTCGACCTCGAACGGCCTGTCGCTTCGGAAGGATCTGACCGAGATTCCATCGGCGACTGCGCCGATGCAGTCGTTCGTCGACGCGGGTGACGAGAACTGCGGAGCCGTCATCATTGCCGACGGCTTGCCGGAATTCGAACTCGTGTCCGGCGAGGAGGGGGCAGCCGTCGCGGTTACGCTCCTGCGCTGCGTCGGCGATCTTTCGCGCAACGATCTTTCGACGCGCCGCGGTCACGCGGGGCCCGGACTCGCGACGCCAGGCGCGCAGTGCGCCGGGACGCATGAGTTCAGCGTGACATTCGTTCCCAGGAGCTGCCCTCCCGATGCCGCAGCGCTCTACTCACTGGCACGGGCAGCCCTGATGCCGCCTCGTCTCACTGTCGCAACCGCCGGTGACGGACGCATCCCGGCGCACGCATCCTTGCTGAGCGTCGAAAGCCGCGGGGGGGCGATTCCCGTTCTCAGCGCGTGCAAGCTGGCCGACGACCGGCGGTCCGCGATCGTCCGCCTTTTCAATCCGTCGGACGAGAGCGCCCGCGCCGCGCTCGTCCTGGCGCCGTCAATTGCACAGGCGTTCCGGACGGACTTACTGGAGCAGCGGACCGGCGCGTGTGAGATCACCGATGGCCGTCTGTTCCTGGACATCGGCCCACGCAGGATCGAAACGGTCGAACTCGTGATTGGGAGCCCGAATGCCTGACGCGATGCCGGTCCGCTTCGAGCGCGTCACGAAACGCTTCGGCGCGCACACTATCCTGAGCGACGTGGATCTCGAGGTCGGCGCCGGCGAATGCGTCGTCCTGCTCGGCCCCTCGGGATGCGGCAAGACGACGTTGTTGCGTATGCTCGCGGGGCTGGAGACGCCGGATGCTGGGCGAATCGTGGTGGGGGATCGCGTCGTCAACGACGTCCCGGCAGCCGAGCGCGACGTCGCGATGGTCTTTCAGAACTACGCGCTCTATCCGCATCTCAGCGTCTTCGACAACATCGCGTTCCCGCTGGTCACGCGCCGGGTCGCGCGCGACGAGGCCGACCGGCGCGTTCGGGGTGTCGCCGAGCGGCTTGGACTGACTCCGTGCCTGACGCGGCGGCCGTCACAGCTCTCGGGCGGTCAGCAGCAGCGCGTCGCGCTCGCGCGCGCCATCGTCCGCAATCCGTCCGTGTACTTGATGGACGAGCCGCTCTCGAATCTCGACGCCCAGTTACGCGTGCAGACCCGCGCCGAGTTGAAGCGCATCCAGCAGGACTTGAGAACCACGACCATCTACGTGACTCACGACCAGGCCGAGGCGATGACGCTCGGCCAGCGCGTCGCGATCCTGAAGGGCGGCCGGGTCGAGCAGTTCGGTCCGCCGCTCGACCTGTACCGTTTCCCGGCCAACACCTTCGTCGCGCGGTTCCTCGGCAGTCCGGCGATCAACCTGTGGAACGCCAGCGTCGACGCCGAGGGGCGGGTGGGCGCCGTGGGACTGACGCTCTGTCCGAAGCTGCCAGGGCGGTTCAACCCACAGGCATTCCAGGTCGGCGTCCGGCCCGAGGACGTCGAAATCGCCGTCACCCCCTCGGAGGGTTGGTCGCAAGCGCAGGTGGACGTCGTCGAGCCGATCGGCAACGAAACGATCGTGTCCGCGCGGGTGGCGGGCATGGAAGTCGTCGCCCGGGCGGCGGCGGATACGCCGCTCTCGTCAGGGGATTCTGTGTGGTTCCGGGTGGCGCCGGAGCGCGTCCTCTTCTTCGATACCGCCTCGGGTCATCGTCTCGCGTAACGGCGGCGTCCGCCGAGACTTGTGTAACAGAGCTTACAAAGTGTTTGCAACCTCGTAGTTGACACAAACGTAAGACACCTGTAGCTTTGCGTCCGCCAGTTCAACTATTTTCCTTGGTCTGAGGAGTTACCATGAAACGACTACTGGTCGTTGCAGCGTTGCTCGCGTTGCTGCCAGCAGCTGCGTTTGCACAGGTCGATCGCGCGACGCTCACCGGCACGGTCAAGGACGCCGCAGGCGCGGTGTTGCCCGGCGCCACCGTAACCATAACCAATCTCGCCACCGGCGTGTCTTCCACGCAGACCACGACCGAATCCGGGTCGTTTCTGCTCGTGAACCTCATTCCCGGCCGGTATCAGGTCGACGTGGAATTGAGCGGATTCAAGAAAAATTCGCAGGTGATCACGCTCGACGTCGGTCAGCGGGCCCGCATCGACGCGGCGCTCGAGGTCGGCAGCTTCAACGAGACCGTCACGGTGCAGGAGATCCCTCAGCTGCTGAACACCAATGACTCGAATCTCGGCGGCGTCGTCCCACAGATGCAGGTTGCGAACCTGCCGCTGTCGATTCGCAACTGGGACGACCTCCTGACGCTGGTCCCGGGCGTGCAGCAGGACCGCTACACGGAGCAGGGCGGCGGCACGTCGTTCGGCCGCACCGGCGGCATCAACGTGCACGGCGCGCGTGCGCTGCAGAACAACTTCCTCCTGGACGGCGTCGACAATAACAGCATTTCCGAAAACGTCCAGGAGCTGACGACCCAGGTGTCGCGGCCGTCGGTCGACGCGATTCAGGAATTCAAGGTCGTGACGACGCCGTACTCGGCGGAGTACGGCCGGTCGCCGGGCGCGGCCGTGAGCGTCTCCACCAAATCGGGCACGAACTCGTTCCACGGCACTGCGTACGAATACTTCCGCAACCAGTCGATGGACTCGATCGACTACTTCTCGAAGAAAGCCGGCGCGCCCAAACCCGACAACCGGCAGAATCAGCCGGGGGGCAACATCGGCGGCCCGATCCTGAAGGACCATGCATTCTTCTTCGCGGACTATGAAGGCACGCGGATTACCCGCGGGGTGAGCCGCCTGACGCGCGTGCCAACCGCCGACGAGCGCAATGGCATCTTCACCTCGACCATCAAGGATCCGGTCACCGGCCTCCCGTTCGCGAACAACACGATCCCGGCGAATGAAATCGATCCGTATTCGAAGGCCATCCTGGATCTGGTCCCGCTGCCGAACCAGCCGGGTGTCAACAACTTCTTCCGCAACGCGAATCTGATCGACAACTCGGATCGTCTGCTCACGCGCGTGGACTGGAAACACGGCGCTGCCGACAGCATCTTCGGGCGGTATATCTACTCGAATCGCGAGCGCCAGATTCCGGGTGCGTTCGGCGGAGTGCTCGACGGCACGGGCACGTCGGCCTTCGGGAACCAGAAGATCAAGACGAACGCGTTCGTCGGCGGTTGGACCCGCGTTCTCTCGTCCCGGATGGTGAACTAGGCGCGGTTCTCGTGGTCGCGCTCGCGCTCCGACGCCGTTCAGCAGTCGTTCGGCCTGACACCGCCAAGCAACGCGCAGCTGCCCGGTTCGATCACGAACCCGATCGTCGCCGGCGGGTTCCCGGGCATTTCGGTCAGCGGCTACTTCGGTGGCTCAGGACTCGGACGGCTCGGGTCGCCGGACTTCCTGCCGAAATTCCAGCACACCGATCAGTTCGAGTATATCGACACGCTCTCGTGGCTGCGCGGGAACCATGGCTTCAAGTTCGGTGCAGACATCATCGCGCCGATGAAGAACGAATACTTCGACGTCCCTGCCACGCGCGGGTCGTACACCTTTGGCGGGAACTTCAGCGGCAACGCCCTCGCGGACTACCTGCTTGGCTACGTGTCCGGCTTCCAGTTGTCGAACGTCTACGTCGTCGATCAGCGGCACTGGGCCACGATGTTCTTCGTGCAGGACGACTGGACGGCAAGCGATCGGCTGACGCTGAACCTCGGTCTGCGGTACGACTTCATCACGCCGGCTCTCGAGGCGCAGAACCGTCAGACCAACTTCGATCCCGCGACGGCGAACCTGACGTTTGCCGGCAGCGGTTCGCTGTCGGAGCGCGGCCTCGTCCAGCCCGACAAGAACAACTTCGGACCGCGTATCGGCGCCGTCTACAAGCTGGACGACAAGACGCTCATCCGCGGCGGCTGGGGCATCTTTTACAATCTCTTCGACCGCGTCGGCAGCGAAGACCAGCTCGCGCTGAACGTGCCCGGGCTCGTCAATACGAGCCTGTCGCGCACCTCCGGATCGCCGTTGTTCTTCTTCGAGCAGGGCCTTCCAACCGGTCTGTTGAACCCGCCAAGTCTGAATCCCGCCGACGGCCAGTTGAAGCCAATCCGGGTCCGGGCGGTCTCGAACGACGCGCCGAAGTTCATGATGAACCAGGCCAGCATCGGCCTGCAGCGCGAGTTCGAGGGCGGCATCGTCGCCACCGCGGATTTCGTGTACACGCACGGGACGAACCTGGCAACGCTCGTCAATCTGAACCAGCCGCTGCCGAGCTCGCCGGGCGCGAACGACGCGAAGGGCGCCGTGCCGTACCCCAACTTCGGATTCATCGAGTGGCGTTCGCAGGACGGAAAGTCCACCTACAAAGGGATCGACGCCGGTGTCGAGAAGCGATTCGCTCGCGGCTACGCATTCGGAGTGGCCTACACACTCGGCGACTCGAAGGACAACTCGTCGGAGCAGCTCACCACGCAGGGGTCGAATGCCTTCCCGCAGAATTCGCGCGACTTCAGCGCGTGGTACGGCCCCAGCGACTACGACGTCCGTCACCGGCTCTCGACGAACTTCGTCTGGAACCTGCCGCTTGGCGACAACGCGTTCCTGAAGGACTGGACCGCGTCGGGCGTCTATTCGGTCCGCTCCGGTCGGGCGTTCACGGTCAACCAGAGCAACAACAACGTCGGCAACAGTATGACGGGCCTGCCGGATCTGACGGGCGATCCCGAAGGCGCGAAGACGGTCGACCAGTGGTTCAACCCGAAGGCGTTCACACCAGTCAGCTCGGGCGTGTTCGGAAACGAGCAGCGTAATCGTCTGCGCGGACCGGGCTTCCAGAGCTTCGACCTGACCGTGCAGCGCATCATCCGGTTCGGGGACCGCTACGGCCTCACGCTGCGCTGGGACGCCTTCAATTTGTTCAACAAGGCGAACTTCGGGCTGCCGAACCGGAACATCTCCGGCGGCGATGTGGCGACGATTACGAGCCTCGCCGGCGATGCTCGCGTCATGCAGCTCGCGGTACGCTTCACGTTCTAATCACGACGATTCAGAGGAGGACAGGAGATCAGGAGCCATCCTGATCTCCTGTTTTTTGTACCCATCGTGTCCAGAGTCATTCGAGTTGGAGTTATCGGCTGCGGCGGAATCGCGCAGATGATGCATCTGCCGACGCTTGCCGAACGGCCGGATTTGTTCACGATTGCCGGTGTCGCCGACGTGGACGACGCGGTGATTGCAGCCGTGGGCGACCGCTACCACGTGACGCGGCGGACGAGGGATTTTCGCGAGTTGCTCGGCGCGGAGGACGTGGACGCCGTGCTGGTCCTGGCGAACGGTGGGCATCGCAAGTTCGTGGTGCCGGCGCTCGAGGCCGGCAAGCACGTGTTCGTCGAGAAGCCGCTGGGATTCAGCGTCGCCGACACGCGGCAGATAGCCGACGTGGCAAGCCGCAGCGCCGGACGTCTCATGGTCGGCTACCACAAACGCTTCGATCCCGCCTACCAGCGCGCCGTGGCGGAAGTGCAGACCCTGAAGGCGCTCAGATACGTCGACGTCACGGTCCTGCACCCGGACGAAGACCCGTATCAGGCCCATCACGCCTTTCAGCCGCCGCGACGGCCGGCGCCCAAGGCAGACGACGCAGCAGTCGACGCCGCGGTTCGCCGCGACGCCGGCACGGCGGAGATGAACGCGCTCCTCGAGGAGACCCTCGGCGCGGGCGCATCAGTGCCGATGCGCAATGCGCTGTTCATCCTTCTCACCAGCCTCATTCACGACATCAACGCGGTGCGCGGCGCCCTCGGCGAGCCCGAGGAGGTCCTGTCGGCGCACTGCTGGCGCGACGGACTGGCCCAGACCTCCGTCACGAAATTTTCGGGTGACATCCGCGTCGTCATGTCGTGGATTTCGCTGCCAGGCGTGCCGCTGTACGAGGAGACGGTGCGGTTCATCAGCCCGGAAAGACGAGTGAAGCTGATTTTCCCGTCGCCATATCTCCGTCACGACCCGACGCCGCTCGTGATCGACCGCATCGAGGACGGCGCACTGGTCAGCGAGCACCATCGGGTGTCCTACGAGGAAGCGTTCCGAATGGAGATCCATCACTTCCGTGAATGCATTCTGAGCGGCGAGGCGCCGGCACCGGGGATCGAGGACGCCGTCGGCGATATGCGGTGGATCGAGATGATTGCCCGGCAACTCCAGGCTGGCGCCGTGTAATAGGTGCAGTCCTCGTTCTGACGGGTCCCGGCGGCGCGTCTACCGCGACCCGCCGCCGACGTTTGCTTTCGTAATCATGTCCAGCTTCGTCGGCGTCTCGGCAGGCACGGGCTCGTGTCGCATCAACTTCACCGCGTTCTCGACGGCAATCCGGCCCATCTCCGACGGAAACTGCGCGACGGATCCGTCCATCGTCCCGGCGGCGATTGCCTTGCGCGCATCGTCCACGGCGTCGAAGCCGATGACGTGAATCCTGCCTGTCTTGTTCGCCGCGCGGATCGCCTCCACCGCGCCGAGTGCCATCATGTCGTTGCAGGCGAAGACCGCGTCGATGTCGGGGTGCGCCTGCAGCATGTTCTGAAAGACCGTGAAACCCTGGTCGCGCTCCCAGTTCGCGGTCTGCGACGCGACGATCTTCACGCCGGGCGAAGGCTGAATCGCTTCCTTGAAACCCCGGAGGCGCGCGTCGCCGGTCTGGTGACCGGGGATTCCCTCGAGTACGGCGACGGCCGCCTTGCCGCCCGTCAGCTGCACGACGTATCGGCCCGCGATCCGCCCGCCTTCGACGTTGTCCGATCCGGTGTAGGCCTCCCAGTGGACGCCGGCTTCCTTAGCGGCTTGCGCGTCGACCCGGTCGTCGACGATGACGACGGGGATGTTCGCGGCGTTGGCTTTGGCTATGGCGGTCACGACCTCCTTGGAACCTGAGGGGGCTATTGCGAGGGCGTTGACGCCCGTCTCGACCAGGTTCTCGATGATCTGCATCTGCTTCTCGACGTCTGTTTCGCGTTCGGCGGCCTGAACCGTCAGGTCGACGTCGAGCCGCCTGGCGGCCTCCTCGGCGCCGCGCTGCATGTCGATGAAGAACGGGTTGTTGAGTGTCTTCAGCACCATCGCGATGCGCGGCTTTCCGCTCCCGGAGCCGCGGTTGCACCCGGCAGGCAGGACGAGAATCAGAGCCGCGACGAGGACGAGGACGGGTTTGCGCATGCGCGACATCTTACGGCAAGACCGATTCCAACAGGCCACTGAGCGGATCAACTAAGAGGCCACGAAGGCCACGGAGGGCTATTCAGGTCAGGCAGGAGTTCGATCGCGGTGTGCGTACCTTCACGGCGCGCACACCCAAGCTGCGGCGGGCTGCCGCCATTCAGATCAGGCGCGTACCTCCACCGCGTGCCCCCTCTCCTCGATCTCCACCCCATCAATACTGTCAAAGAAAATAGAAAGAGGAGAAGTCTCCGTGGCCTCCGTGGCCTCTCAGTTAGATCCTCTCTGCGGCCTCCCTCTTTGGCTCTTCGCGCTTCTCTCCCCGTGCGGTGCGCGCGGCCCGCGCGCGTTGCGCGCGCGCATTCAGGATGCCGTCGAGCAGCACCGCGGCGATGATGACCGAGCCGATTACGACCTGCTGCAGGAACGACGAAATGCCGAGCAGATTGAGGCCGTTGCGCAGCACGCCCATGATCAGCGAACCGATGAGCGTGCCGACCAGCGTCCCGGAGCCTCCCAGCAAGCTGGTGCCGCCGATGACGGTGGCCGCAATTGCATCGAGCTCGTACATGAAGCCGGCAATCGGCTGCGCCGAGTTGAGACGGGCGGTCAGGATGATGGCCGCCATGCCGCTCGTCAGGCCCGCGATGACGTAGATGAGCGTCTTGTGGACTCCCACCCGCACGCCGGAAAGGCGCGTTGCCTCCTCGTTGCCGCCAATTGCATAGACGTAACGCCCGAACGTCGTTCGCGTCAGCAGGAAATGGCCGGCGATATAGACGAAGAGCATGAGGATGACCGGCGCGGGAATCATCAGCGGCCTCGACGTCGACAAGGCGCGGAACGACGGGTCGAACCCCGAAACCGGGCGGCCATCCGTGTAGAGCAGGGCGATCCCGCGCGCGATGCTCATCATTCCAAGTGTGGCGATGAATGGAGCCAGCCGTCCTACCGTGATGAGCAGTCCATTCAGGAGCCCGCAGAGCGCGCCCACGCCGAGGGCGACACCGAGCGCGACGGCCAACGGGACGTGGTTCTGTAGCGCGGTGGCCAGGCACACGCCTGCAACGGCGACGATCGAGCCGACCGACAGGTCGATGCCGCCGGAGAGGATCACGAAGGTCATGCCGACCGAGATGACGGCGTTGATCGTCGTCTGCTCGGTGATGTTGAGGAGGTTGGAAATCGTCAGGAAGTGAGGCGTGAGGATCGTCAGCAGCACGCACAGGCCGAGCAGGCCGACGAGCGTACCGAACTGGCGCCGGCCGAAGGTCGACGTCATGTCAGACGGCCTGTCCCAACGCTGCCCGAAGCAGCTGCTCCTGCGTTGCCCCGGCCGCATCGAATTCGGCGGCGATTCGGCCGGCGTGCATGACGAGAATCCGGTCGCTCATCCCCAGGACTTCCGTCAGTTCGGACGAAATCATCAGGATGCCCGCGCCGCGAGCCGTGAGCTGGTTCATCAGCTCGTAGATCTCGACCTTTGCGCCGATGTCGATACCGCGCGTCGGCTCGTCCATGATGAGGATGTCGGCGCCCGTTGCCAGCCATTTCGCGAGGACGACTTTCTGCTGGTTGCCGCCGCTCAACTGCGCGACGGGCTGGTCGAGACTCGGCGTGCGGATGCGGAGATCCTTCACGAGCTTGCTCGCTACGGCCGCGGCTTCGCGCCGCTTCAGGAAACCGCCTCGAGAAAAACGAGGAAGAGCCGCAAGGGTTGTGTTTTCGCCGACCGACAGCATCTGAATCAGTCCCTGTGTCTTCCGGTCCTCGGGCATGAAACCGATGCCGCGGCGAATCGCTTCAGCCGGGTGACGAAAGTGAACCGGAATCCCTTTCACCCGGATGTCGCCCGCGTCGTGCGGGTCCGCTCCGACGATGGCGCGCGCCATTTCCGTGCGTCCGGCGCCGAGCAGCCCGGCAACGCCGACGACCTCGCCGGCGCGCACCGTCAGATCGATGTCGTGGAGCACGCCCTGCCGGCGAAGGCCGCGGACTTCGAGCAGCGGCTGGCCCGGTGGTACGCGCCGCTTCGGGAAGTGCTCGGCAAGATCGCGATTGGCCATCAATCGGATCAGGTGAGGGATGTCGACATCGCCAATCCGGTGCGTCGCGACCTTTCGTCCGTCGCGCAGCACGGTGACGCGATTGCCGATCCGTGCGAGCTCCTCGAGTCGATGAGAGATGTAGATGATTGCCGTGCCGCGCGCGGTGAGGCGGTTGATCGTGGCGAAGAGCTCGTCGATTTCGGTCGTCGTGA
Organism: Vicinamibacterales bacterium; assembly: GCA_035492775.1. Classification (GTDB taxonomy): domain Bacteria; phylum Acidobacteriota; class Vicinamibacteria; order Vicinamibacterales; family 2-12-FULL-66-21; genus DATJFQ01. Next base: position 46,525 of record DATJIW010000072.1, on the reverse strand, counting down.
GCGCGGACGTCGGTTCGTCCATGACGAGTACGCGCGCGTTGTCGACGAGCGCCTTCGCGACCTCGACCATCTGCTGCTGCGCGATACCCATTTCGCGGACGGGACGGTCTGGATCGATCCGCAGTCCGAGCCCCGCCAGCAACTGCGATGCCTCCGCCCGCATGCGCCGGGAATCGACGAGTCCCGGCATCGAGCACGGCTCACGTCCCAGGAAGATGTTCTCCGCGGCGGTGAGATATGGAACGAGCGTCAGTTCCTGGTAAATGATCCGGATGCCGAGCGCCTGCGCGTCGCGCGGCGTCTCGATCTCGACACGTCGGCCGTCCAGCTCGATTTCGCCGGCGTCGCGTGTCACGGCGCCGCTGAGGACTTTCATCAGCGTCGATTTCCCGGCGCCGTTCTCCCCGAGCAGCACGTGCACCTCGCCGGGCAGCACGTCGAGATCGACCTTGTCGAGCGCGAGCACGCCAGGGAAGGACTTCGACACGCCGATCATCCGCAATGCGAATTCCGTCATGGTCGCGCCTGATCGTCGAGAGCTCTAGACCCCCAACCGTCTCAGGTAGTCTCTGTTTCGCCGAGCGCTGTCCGCCGGTGTTCCCATGCCGGGCAGCACGTCCTGTTCGACCACGATCCACCCGTCGTAATCGACGTGACGCAGCTGCTCCAATACGGCGCGGAAATCGACGTTACCTTTTCCGAGTTCGCAAAATATACCGAGACGGATCGCACCGGAATAATCGAGCGACTCGGCGCGCATCCGCGCGAACGCGTCGGGGCTGAAATCCTTGAAGTGGACGTGCCAGATTCGCGGGAGATACTTGCGCAGCAGCTGCAGCGGATCGCCGCCGCCAAAGGAGATGTGGCCGGTGTCGTAGCAGAGGCCGAGCAACGCGGGGTCGGTGCGCCGCATCAGCTCGTCGATTTCCCACGGCGTCTCGACGAATCCGGCGCAGTGGGGATGAAAGACGGTGCGAAGGCCCGTTTCGTCCCGCACGGCCGCTGCAACCGCCTCGGCGCCTTTGGCAAACGTCGTCCACTGCGCAGGCGACAGGCTGTCTTGCTTGACGATGCGCCCGGCGCGGGCGATGCGATTCGGATCGGTGCCCGAATCATCGGCAAGGACGATCAGCGCGGCCGAGCCGCCGCTGGCAGCCAGGAGCCGCGCGGTTCGAACGGCAGTCTCGAGACCGGGCCCGTGCGCGCGTTCGTCGGCGAGCTTGACGGGTACGAATGCCCCGAGCATCTCCAGGCGGCGCCGGTCGAGTTCCGCCTGGAGCGACCGCGGCTCGGTCGGCATGAACCCCCAGTCGCCGAGTTCGGTTCCGGCGTAGCCGGTTCCGGCGATCTCGTCGAGCACCGTCGCGAAACCCGGAGACTGTTCGGCGTTTTCTTCGAATTCGAGCACGCCCCACGAGCACGGGGCATTGGCGATGCGCATGAAAGAGTCGACTCCGGGGGTGGTCAGCGGCCGTTTGTGTGGGTCGGGGCTCAGCATATCCGAGGCCGATCGGATGTCAAGGGCAGCGGTCACGATAAAATGCGCGGATTCACAAGGAGAGCGCGTGGCACAAACCGTACGGTTAACGATGGCTCAGGCGCTGGTGCGGTTTCTGTCCGTGCAGTACACCGAGCGCGACGGTGCGCGCCAGCGATTCGTCGACGGAGTGTTCGGCATTTTCGGCCACGGGAACGTGGCCGGGATCGGCCAGGCGCTCGATCAGATGCCGGATCGCATGCGGTACTACCAGTGCCGCAACGAACAGGCGATGGTGCACACCGCTGCCGCCTACGCGAAGATGCACAACCGGTTGCGGACGTTCGCGTGTACGACGTCGATCGGTCCGGGGGCGACGAACATGTTGACCGGCGCGGCCGGCGCGACGATCAACCGCCTCCCGGTTCTGCTGCTGCCCGGTGACATCTTTGCGCGGCGGCTGCCCGCGCCAGTCCTGCAGCAGCTCGAGTCGCCGGGCACGCAGGATATTTCCGTGAACGACTGTTTCAAGCCGGTCTCGCGATATTGGGACCGCATCTCGCGCGCGGAGCAGATCCTCACGTCGCTGCCCGAGGCGATGCGCGTGCTGACATCGCCATCAGACACCGGCGCGGTCGTCCTCGCGCTCCCGCAGGACGTGCAGGCGGAAGCCTTCGAGTACCCCGAGCGGTTCTTCGAGGATCGAGTCTGGACGATCCCGCGGCCCCGCGGCGATGCGGGTGCGCTCGCACGGGCCGCCACGATCATCCGTGCGAGCACGCGTCCGGTCATCATCGCCGGCGGTGGCGTTCACTACAGCGACGCGACGGCGTCGCTCGAACAGTTCGCGAAATCGCTCGGCATCCCGGTCGCCGAGTCTCAGGCCGGGAAGGGAGCCGTGCCGTCGGATCACCCGATGGCGCTTGGCGCGACGGGCGTGACCGGCACCGCCGCGGCGATCGAGCTCACGCGCGACGCCGACGTCGTGATTGCCATCGGCTGCCGCATGAGCGACTTCACGACGGCTTCGAAATCCGCGTTCCAGAATCCCGACGTCCGCTTCGTGTCGATCAATGTCGCCGAGATGGACGCGTTCAAACACGCCGGCATTGCCGTCGTCGCCGATGCGAGGGCGGCGCTCGACGAGCTGCAGGGACTCCTTCGCGGCTACAGCACCTCCGAGGAGTATCGCGCGCGGATCGCGCGGTGCCGCCGCGAGTGGGACGCCGAGGTCGATCGCCTCACGTCGGCGGGCGGCCGTCCACTGCTCGCCCAATCGGAAGTCATCGGCATCGTCAACCGCTTCTCCGCGCCGCGCGACGTCGTGGTGTGCGCGGCGGGCAGTCTGCCCGGCGAACTGCACAAATTGTGGCGGAGCCGCGACCCGAAGGGCTATCACCTCGAATACGGCTATTCGTGCATGGGCTACGAAATCGCCGGCGGCCTCGGCGTCAAGATGGCCGACCCGTCGCGCGAGGTGTTCGTGATGGTCGGCGACGGTTCGTACCTGATGATGGCGCAGGAGATCGTGACGGCGATCCAGGAAGGGATAAAGCTCGTCATCGTCCTCGTTGACAGCCAGGGATTTGCCAGCATCGGATCGCTTTCGCGTTCCCTCGGCTCCGGCGGCTTCGGTACGGACTACCGGTTCAGAAATCCGAAGACTGGATCGCTCGACGGCGATACGCTGCCCGTCGATCTTGCCGCCAATGCGGCCTCGCTCGGCGCGGACGTCTTTCGCGCGACAGATCGTCCGTCGCTGGAGCGCGCGCTTGCGCAGGCGCGCGATGCGGCGCGAACCGCCGTCGTCTACGTGCCGGTCGATCCCGAGGCGCGCGTGCCAGGCCACGGCTGCTGGTGGGACGTACCCGTGGCCGAGGTCTCCGATCAGGCTTCGGTGCGCAAGGCTCGCGCGGAGTACGAGGACGCGCGCCGCAAGCAACGCTGGTTCATCTGACGGCTCGCGCCGCAGACTTCACGACGTAGACGCCAACGCCGACGGTAAAGAACGCGGCCGAGAACAGCATCCCGCTGACCGGTCCCGTCACGAACACGCACGTCCACAGCACGACCGCCGCAATCGCCGGAAGCGGGTACAGCCACATCACGAACGGCTGTGCGATGTCCTTTCGATACCGATACAGCAGAATGACGCCCGCGCTCTGCCAGATGTACTGCGTCACGACCTGCACCTGCATCAACCAGTTCACGATCTGGCCGAGGGACAGAAAGCAGAAGGGCAGTGCGACGGCCCCAATCGTCAGCAATGATACGTGCGGGAAGTGTTTCGTCGGATGCAGGCGCGCGAATATGTGAAAGAACTGGCCGTCGCGCGCGGCGGCGAACGGAATCCGTGAATACCCGAGGATCACTGCGTAGAGCGACGACGCCGTCAGGATCAGGATGAGGGTCATCATGACGAGTCCGGCGGCCCGGCCGAGCGCCGGATCCGCGAACGTGCGTGCGATGAACACCGACGCAACCGTTCGCGTCGCCTCCGCCTCACGCCACGGGATCACCCCGAGGATGATCGTTCCCATGACCATGTAGATGGCGGCCACGCACAGGATCGAGAGCACGATGGCGCGCGGGATCGTCTTCGCCGGCTCACGGACTTCTTCCCCTATGTTGCAAATCTGGTTGTAGCCGCCATAGTCGTACGTGGCAAGCAGCGAGCCGGCGCCGAGCGTGAGGAAAAAGGATCGGTCGAAGACGAATGCCGCCGGCGGATACGCAAACGCGCGCGCAGCCGAGAAATGGAACAGCCCCGCGACGATGATCCAGCCGATCGTGCCGAGCGCAATGACGAGCAGCACAATCGAAAGACGCCCGATGTCGGCGATGCGTCGATAGAGCAGTGCGGTCATCCCGATACAGACGCCCGCCGCGATCAGGTTGTGCGCCAGCGGAGGCATCGTCGTCCAGTAGAATCCCAGGTAGTCTGCGAATCCGACGGCCCCGCTGGCGACGCCGAGTGGGCCGATGATGATCGTCTGAAAAATGAAGAGGAACGAGAGCAGGCCGCCCAGCCCGAATGGCCTGTACGCCTCGCGCAGATAGACGTACGGTCCGCCGCTGCCCGGGAGCGCGGCGCCGAAGTGGGCGAACACGAGACCGTCGGCGAGCGCGAGCACGAGCCCGGCGCCCCACGCGTAAAGGATGTGTGGTCCGTGCATGGCCGCGACCATGAACGGAATGGTGAGAAACGGGCCAACGCCGATCATCGCCAGCATGTTCGTCGCGGTGGCCTGCGGGAGGCCGATCTCGCGATCCAGCGTGGGCCGTACGTTCGCGGTCACCGCGAGAGGCTATCACGGCCGGGAACCGCAAAAATCGCAACAATCCAGACCAGAATCCCTGACGTTTCTCGCGTACTTCGGATCGCTTCCGAACGGCACCTCATCGCAATCCGCACGTTCCTGCCCGTCGTCCGCCTTGCATGCTCTCGCCGTCCGCGTGGCTGGCGGCGCCACTGGTCGCGGGGGTCGCCGCGGGTGCCATCCTTCGGGTTCCGGCAGCGCCCTTCGTCGTGCTCCTCGCCGCATCGTGCGTCGCAGCGACGTACGCCATCGCGCGTGCGCGTGTGTGGACTCTAGTACTCGCCGCTGCGGCCGGTGCTGCCGCCGCCGGCGTCGTGATCGGCGGCAGAGAGGCCCATGAGGCAGACGAACCGCCGCTTCTGATCTGGATGCGCGGTCAGCCGCCGGACACGGTCGCGCGTATCCGCGGCACGATCCGCGACGACGCGTCGTCTGGCGGATACGGAATTGCCGTTACGCTCGATGTCGCGGAGGTGTTCTCGTCCGGAGGGTGGCAGCGAACCAAAGGCGGCGTCCGGTTGACGGTAGCGGGTGCGCTCGCGCGGAATCGTGCAGTGGAATGGACGGCCGGGCGGCGGATCGCGACCGGTGCCGTGCTTCGCGAGCCGCTCGACTATCGCGACCCGGGCGTATCGAGCGATCGCGAACGCCTCGCTCGTGCAGGCATCACGCTGCTCGGCAGTGTAAAGAGCGCGGCGCTCGTCGATCAGGTCGAGCGAGCGGGGCGGCTCGACGAGATCGCGGGACTGCTGCGCCGGCAGATCCGCGGCGCGATCGGCGATGCGGTGGGCCGCTGGAGCCCCCGGTCGGCGGGAGTCGTCATCGCCATTCTGATTGGCGATCGCAGCGGCCTTTCTCCCGATGACGAGCGGCGGCTGCAGGCGGCCGGCACGTATCACGTCATCGCGATCTCGGGCGGCAACATCGCACTACTGACGATGATGCTGCTTGCCGGGGCGAGGCAGCTCGGCGCGCGACCGAGGATCTCCGCCGCGTCCGCGGTTGCGATCGTTGCGTTCTACGGCTACCTTGCCGGCCTCGCTCCCTCCGTCGCGCGCGCGACGCTCGCCGGGGTCGTGCTCCTCGGCGCGCGATCGCTGGACCATCGGGGGACGGCGATGAACGCAATCGGCGTCGCTGGTATCGCTGCGGCGCTCCTCGCACCGCTGTCGGTGCTGGATCCCGGCTTTATCCTGTCGTTCGGCGCGACGGTGGCGATCGTCCTCGTCGCCGACAAGCTCCGTATCAAACGCCCCGCGCGAGCCGGTCGGACGCGCGTGCGGCAGCTGCTCTGGATCGTTGAATCCTCGGCGGTGGCCCTGGGCGGCGCGACGCTGTGCGCGGAGATCGCGCTCGCACCTCCCTCGGCGCGCATCTTCGGGCGGCTGAGCGCCGCAGGGCTGATCCTCAACTTTGCCGCGATCCCGCTCATGTCTGTGGTGCAGGCGGCTGGTCTTGCGGCGGCCATGCTGTGGCTCCTCTCGGCGCATGTGGCCGCGGCTGCCGGATGGATCGCGCACCTCGCAACTGTGTTGCTGCTCGATTCGGCGCATCTCGTCGACGTTGCGCCGTGGCTCGTGCGCGATGTACCGCCACCGGCCGCGTGGGTGATCGCCGGGTGGTACACGGCGTGGCTGGGCGTCATCGTCCTGCGCGGCCGGTTCTTGCGCGGCGGCGCGCTCGCGACGGCGGCCGCCATGCTGCTGCTTCTCGTGACCGGACCGCGCGTGGCGCGCGCGGTGCGCGTTCCGCTGCCCGCTGCCGGCTGGACACGTGTCGTCTTTCTCGACGTCGGGCAGGGGGATGCGACGCTCGTCTGGCCGGCCGGATCTGATCCGATGCTCGTGGATGCGGGCGGCGTTCCGGGATCGGCCTTCGACCTGGGCCGGCGCGTGACGCTGCCGGCACTGTGGGCCTTTGGCGCGAGCCGCCTGCACGCACTGGTTTTGACGCACGGCGATCCCGACCACATCGGCGGCGCTCCGCCGCTCCTGAACGCACTGACGCCAGGCGAGATCTGGGAAGGCGTTCCCGTGCCGGGCCATCTGCCGCTTGCGGCGCTGCACGCGGTCGCCGTCCGCGCAGGGATCCGGTGGAGAGCAGTGAGGCGAGGCGAGACGATTGCCAGCGGCTCCGCATCGATCCACGTGCTGAATCCGCCGGCGCCCGATTGGGAACGCCGCCGAGTTCGCAACGACGATTCAATCGTGCTCGACGTTCGCGTCGGGAATGTCTCGTTCATTCTCCCAGGCGACATCGGCGCCGACGTCGAGCCGCAGGTGTTCGCGGAGTTTTCGCGGGCGCCGCTCACGATCGTGAAGGCGCCGCATCACGGAAGCGCCGGCAGCAGCTCCGATGCGCTGATCGCCGCAGCACATCCAGCCGCCGTCGTCTTCAGCGCCGGCCAGCGCAACGCGTTCGGCCATCCGGCGCCGGTTGTTGTCGACCGCTACCGCGCCGCGTCCGCGGCGATCTTCCGCACCGATCGCGACGGCGCGATCGTCATGGATACCGATGGGCGAGCGGTAACCGTGTGGACCTGGGGTGGCAGAGGAGGTTACTTCTCGGCGCCGCCGGGAGGCCAGTGAGATTCACTCAGAGCCCACGAAGAACACGGAGGATCAGGTTCATCCGCGGCGCCCTCCGGCCTATTGGCCGACCAAACGATCATCAGTCTAAGCGCGAGCCGGAATTTGCGATCGCACAGGTCATGTTCTGGATCGAGCGACCATTTCTGGCGCGCGCAACGCGGGGGCCATACGAATTTGCCCGGCACGGAGCGCGCGGTGGCGCTATTCCACGTCCCGCGATGGCCCGCGTTTGGCCCATCCCTTTGACGAATCCCTTTGACGAATCCCTTTGACCAATCCCTTTGACCAATCCCTTTGACCAATCCCCCTCCGTGGCCTCCGTGGCCTCTTAGTTATGGTCTGCTCTTTATCCTCTAGTCTTTATCTTCTGCCAAACACTTTCCATGTCCTCCAGCGTCGCGTCGTGCACGGATCGGCCGCGAGCGTGATACCAGGCCTCCAGCGCCTCGAACCGCTTCGTGAACTTCTCATTGGCTTTCCGGAGCGCCGACTCGGGGTCGATCCCCATCTTCCGCGCCAGGTTCGCGATCGAGAAGAGCAGATCGCCCATCTCTTCCTCGGTCCGCGCGGCGCCTTCGGTGGAGTTGGCGTCGCGCAGTTCCGCAACCTCCTCTTCGATTTTGTCGACGACGTCGTCCGTGCGCGCCCAGTCGAAGCCGACCGCGGCCACGCGCGTTCCGATCTCGTGGGCGCGCAGCAGCGCCGGCAACGATCGCGCGAGACCCTTCAGCACCCCGCGCTGCTCGCCGGACTCCGCCTGTTCCTGCGCTTTGATCTGTTCCCATTGGGTCATCACCTCGCTCGGGTGCTCGAGCGGGCGTCCGAATGGATCAAAGATGTGGGGATGGCGCCTGATCAGCTTTGCGTTGATCGCGTCCAGCGAGTCGGCCACCGTGAAACGTCCCTCGTCTGAACAGATTTGCGCGAGGAAGACGCCTTCGAAGATCAAGTCGCCGATTTCTCCCTTCAACCCGGCGTAGTCGCCGCGGTCGATGGCGTCGAGCACTTCGTGCGTCTCCTCGAGCAGGAACGCACGGAGCGACTCGAGCGTCTGCTCCCGGTCCCACGGACAGCCCTCACGCCCGCGGAGGCGCGCCATGATGTCGACGAGCGTCTGAAATGCTTCACCTGGTGTGGACATGCCGTGTGCGACGTTGCGGACATGGTACCATCGCGGTGTGGAAAACCACGACGATGCGTCCTCGGTCTCTTTCGCGAATTTCGTGCTGTGGCTCGGCACCATGGCCGCCGTCCAGTTCGGTGACGTGCCGGATCCGGCAACCGGCGAAGCAGTGGAACCGAACCTCGGCGCCGCGCGCGAGATGATCGAGATTCTCGCTATGCTCCAGCAGAAGACTAAAGGGAATCTGGACGATCTCGAGTCCAAGCTGCTGGACGATCTGCTGTACGATCTGCGCCTTCGCTACGTCGACGCACAGAAAGGCGGGCGGCGCATCATCGAGCCTTGAAGGTCACCTTCCTCGGGACGGGCACGTCGCATGGCGTGCCGATGATTGCTTGCGAGTGTGCGACCTGCCGCTCGGACGATCCCCGCGACACGAGACTGCGGCCGTCGATCTACCTCGAGACGGCACGCGCGCGTGTGCTCGTCGATGCAGGTCCGGATCTGCGCCAGCAGTCGCTCGTACACCGGATCCGTGGCGTCGACGCGATCCTGTTTACTCACGGCCACGCCGATCACATCCTCGGCATGGACGACGTGCGGCGCTTCAACGCCGTCCAGCGGGGTGCGATGCCGTGCTACGGGGATCCGCAGACGCTGGACGACATCCGCCGCATGTTTGCATATGTGTTCGATCCGGCAACGCCGAAAGGCGGCGGACTTCCGCTGCTGGAGCTCGTTGCGATTGCCGGACCGTTCTGCATCGCGGATCTGGAGGTCCAGCCGATTCCGATCTTTCACGGCCGGCGGCCGATCCTCGGTTACCGGACCGGGGCGTTCGCCTATCTGACGGACTGCAGCCGGATCCCGGACGAGGCGTGGCCGCTGCTTGGCAACCTCGAGGTGCTCGTCCTGGATGCGCTGCGAGTCCGGCCGCATCCGACGCACTTCTCGCTGGACGAGGCGATCGCATCCGCTGCGCGCATCGGCGCCCGTCGCACGTACTTCACGCACATGTGCCACGATTTGGCGCACGCCGAAACGTGCGCCCGGCTGCCTGCCGGCATGACGCTCGCACACGACGGCCTCGTGTTGGACCTCGAGCAGTAATGCGAGAATAGCGGGCAGCTGTTGGCGGTCGCCGTGGGCCGTCGGCTTTCAGCTATTGCGCGTTCATTGTTCAGTCTTCACCCTTGACAGCGAAGTATCCTGACGACCCGCCGCCGAAATGGCACAACCCGGTGCTCGCGCTCGGGAACTTCGATGGCCTGCACCGCGGGCACCTGAAGATCCTCGATCGGGTCCGCCGCCGCGCCGGCGAGCGCGCCGGCACGCCGTGCGCGATGACCTTCGATCCGCACCCTCCGCGCGTCGTCCGTCCCGACAAGGCACCCGCACTCCTGATGACGACGGCGCAGCGCCTGGAGGCGCTCTCGCGCGCGGGAATGCAAGGCGTCGCCGTCGTGCACTTCACGCACGACGTTTCCCGGTGGGATCCCGAGACGTTCGTCCGCAGCGTGCTCGTCGAATGGCTGAGGGTCGTGGAGGTCTGGGTCGGGGCGAATTTCCTGTTCGGCCATGATCGCGAAGGCACGTTCACCGTCCTCCGCAGCCTCGGCGCGCGATACGGGTTCCGAGCCGAGAAGATCGATCCGGTGCGCTACAAGGAATTCGTCGTCAGCAGCACCCGCGTGCGGCGCCTCGTGAGCGAAGGACGTGTGGATGAAGCCGGCGCGCTGCTCGGGCATCACTATTTCATCGACGGCACCGTTGTCGAGGGTGCGAAGCGCGGACGCGAGCTGGGGTTCGCGACAGCCAATCTTCACACGGAGAACGAGCTGCTGCCGCCCGCCGGCGTCTACGCGACGATGGCGTCGATCGACGGCGTCGTCTACCCGTCAGTGACGAACGTGGGCGTTCGTCCCACGTTTGGCGCCGGCGACCGGGTTCATATCGAGACGCACCTGCTGGGGCAGACGCGCGATCTCTACGGCAGCCGGCTGCGCCTCTCATTCGTGCAGCGTCTTCGCGACGAGCGCGCGTTCCCCGACATCGATGCGCTGAAGGCGCAGATCGAGGCCGACTGCCGCGCGGCGGAGCGGCTGTTCGGGCGGATTTCGCTATAGAATCGATCGATATGCCCGACTCGTCGAACCGGGGAGATCTGCGTCTCTCGATTCCTGCGGCCGCCGCATTCCATTCTGTGGCGCGCGACGTCGCGGTGAGGTTCGCCCAAGGCGCGGGCGCCGCGGCCGACGCGGCCGCTCGGCTCGGGGAAGCCGTCGAGCGGCTCGTGTCCCGCGTCACGGCCGGCCAGATCGAGTTCACGATGGAGCACCGCGACCACATGGTCGTCGTGCGCGCGAGTTCGGGATCCATTTCCGAAGAAGCGTCCTGCCCGCTCCCGGACTGACGGTGCGCCTTTACAACACGCTGAGCCGACGCGAGGAAGAGTTCGTACCTGCGCATGACAGGACCGTGCGGATGTACGCCTGCGGCCTCACGGTCTACGCACGCGGTCACATCGGGAACTTCCGCTCGTTCACCGCACTCGACGTGCTGCGGCGCACACTCGAGTACGAGGGCTACACGGTGATCCAGGTCCGCAACTATACGGACGTGGACGACAAGACGATTGCGGAATCCATCAAGGCCGGACAGCCGCTGCGCGAGTACACGCAGCAGTTCATCGACGCATTCGAGCGTGATTCGATGGCGCTCGGCCTCGAGACGGTCGAGTACTCGCCCCGCGCGACGGATCACATCCCGGCCATGGCCGGCATGATCCGCGCGCTCGAGCGCAACGGGCACACTTACGTGAGCGACGGTTCGATCTACTTCAAGATCGCGACGTTCCCCCAGTACGGGAAACTCGCGCGTCTCGACCACAGCGGGATCAAGAGCGGCGCACGCGTGGATTCGGACAAGTACGAAAAGGAAGACGCACGCGACTTCGTGCTGTGGAAGGCGATGAAGCCGGGGGAGCCGTCCTGGGCACCCGATCTTCCCGAAGGGCGCCCCGGGTGGCACATCGAGTGTTCCGCAATGGCCGCCGAGCTTCTCGGCGATCTGCCCATCGACATTCACGGCGGCGGCATCGATCTGATTTTCCCGCACCACGAGAACGAGATCGCACAGGCGGAAGGCGCTACGGGAAAACCCTTCGTCCGCTATTGGGTGCACGTCGAGCACCTGATGATCGACGACGAGGAGAAGACCGAGGGCGGGCCCGAAAAGATGTCCAAGTCGCTCGGGAACGTTTACAACCTCGAGGACATCGCCGCCCAGGGGTTTCGTGCGTCGGCGCTGCGGTTTCTGTACCTGGGGACGCATTACCGCAAGCAGCTCCGGTTCTCGTGGAGTGCGATGGCTCAGGCCGAGGAGGCGCTCAAGCGCCTGACCGATTTCCTCGCCCGGACGCGCGGAACGCCGGCGGGACCGGCGGCGCCGTCAACCATGTCGAGGCTCGAGGAGGCGCGGAAGGCCTTCGCGGGTCACATCGGTTCCGACTTGAATACCGCCGCAGCCCTCGGCGTCGTCTTCGATCTCGTGCGGGCGCTCAACAGCGCGATTGATGCCGGCGAACTCCACTCGGGGGACGCGGAACTCGTGCAGCGCGCCTTCGAGGATTTCGATCGGGTCCTGGGCGTGCTCGAGCTGCGCCGGCGCGAAGACGAGCAGCCGCCTGTGCCCGTCGACGAGATCGAGCGGCTGATCGCCGAGCGCCGTGCCGCACGCAGCGCGCGGAGCTTCGCGGAAGCAGATAGAATTCGAAAGGATCTGGAAGCCCGCGGCATCCTGCTCGAGGACACGGCTGCCGGCACCAGGTGGAAACGCAAGTAATCATGAAGCACGCCCCCGACATCAAGACGACTCTGCCCGGGCCGAAGGCCAGGGCCATCATCGACAAGGACGCCCGATTCGTGTCGCCGTCCTATACCCGGGACTACCCGCTCGTGATTTCCAGCGGCGAGGGCGCCGTCGTCGAAGATGTCGACGGCAACGTGTTCCTGGACTGCGCCGCTGGCATCGCGGTGAACTCGACCGGCGTGTCGCATCCGGAAGTCGTCAAGGCAATTTCCGAACAAGCCGCCCGGTTCATACACATGTCGGGCACCGACTTCTACTACGAGCCACAGGTGCGTCTGGCGGAGGAGCTCGCGGGGATCGTCCCGATTGACGGCGACGTCCGCACGTTCTTCGGCAACTCCGGGACGGAGGCTACCGAAGCGGCGCTCAAGCTGTCGCGCTATTACACGAAGCGGCAGAACATCATCGCGTTCCTGGGCTCTTTTCACGGCCGCTCGCTTGGCGCGCTCGCGCTGACCTCGAGCAAATCGGTGCAGCGCCGGGGCTTCGGGCCGCTGATGCCTGGCGTATATCACGCGCCGTATCCCGACCCGTATCGCTTCGCGGGCAGCGCCGATGCGTGCGCGGAAGCGTCGCTGTCGTACGTCCGCGATCAGATCCTCGTCCATCTCGTCTCGCCGGACGAAGTGGCAGCAATCGTCGTCGAGCCGATTCAAGGTGAAGGCGGGTACATCGTCCCGCCCGCCGCCTTCCTGCAGGGTCTCCGCGCACTGGCGACCGAGTACGGGATACAGCTCGTCGTCGACGAAGTGCAATCGGGGATGGGGCGGACCGGGAAGATGTTCGCCTCGGAGCATTTCGGGCTGAAGGCCGACATCGTGAACATGGCGAAAGGGATTGCGTCCGGGCTGCCGCTGGGCGTGACGTCGGCCCGGGCCGAGGTCATGAGCTGGCCGCCTGGCGCGCATGCGAGCACCTTCGGCGGCAACCCGGTGGCGTGTGCGGCGGCGCTGGCGACGATCCGACTGCTCAAGACGCAGTATGTCCAGAACGCGGCGATGGTCGGCGAACACCTGATGCACGGGCTTCGGGACCTTTCGAAGAAACATCAGCTCATCGGCGACGTGCGCGGACGGGGGTTGATGATTGGAGTCGAATTCGTACGCGATCGCGGAACGAAAACACGGGCGATAGAGGAGCGGAACGCAGTTGTTCAGGCCATGTTTCGGCGCGGCGTACTGATTCTGGGCGCCGGCAAGAACGCCATCCGCTTTGCGCCCCCGCTGGTGCTCACCCGGGAACAGGCCGACACGATCCTTCGGTTGTTCGACGAGTCGCTGACCGAGGTCGGCGCCGCCTATGCCGCCGCCGGGTCCGCCGCCTCCTCGTAAGGGGGCGCCCAAGGGTCTGCGGTCCGGTTACGCCTTGAAAGGGATCGCCGCGAGGTCCAGGACCAGGCCGACCGGAGCCTGTACATGAACCACCAGCAGCTCTCCGCCGGCGTTGGCCAGCCGGGCGGACATGCGGCCCAGGACGTCCACGCCGGCGCTGCTCAGGTAGTCCACCCCCTGGAGGTCCAGGACGATCCGGCGTGTCCCTGCGACCCAGGCCCCCTCGAGGGCCTCGTCCAGCCGGGCGGCGTTTGCCCCTGACACCCGTCCGGAGACGGAAACCGTGGCGGCCGGGGATCCGGCCGACAGGGCCACCCGAAGCTCCCATTTCCCCCCGCTCCCCGGCTCCCTGTTCGTCTTTTCGCCATTCGTCATTCTGTCATTCGTCATTCTGTCATTCGTCATTGATTGGTCAGCTTTCGTCCCCACGTGTTATAAAAAGTCCCGTTTTTGAACCGCCAACTTTCTGCGGAGTCCCGTGTATTTATCACAGGACGCTGAAGACGCTGCACTCGTCAGGCGCGTCCTGGCCGGCGACATGGCCGCGTTCGAGGTGCTGGTCGTACGATACCAGCGGCCGCTGTTCACCGTCGCCAGCCGGATGCTGGGTTCCCGCGAGGACGCGGCCGACGCCACTCAGAACGCGCTGGTCCGCATCTTCGAGAACCTGGGGACGTTCGATCCGGGCCGGCGGTTTTTCAGCTGGAGCTACCGGATCGTCGTCAACGAGTGCCTCAACGTCCTGCGTGCCCGCCGATCCGAGGGGACGGCGGGGGAGCCGATGCTGGCGCCGATAGCGTTCGAGCAGGTGGCCGCCGCAGAACGCAGGGTGGCGGTCCAGCGGGCGCTGATGGAACTGGCGCCGGAGCTCCGGGCGGTCATGGTGCTGCGGCATTACGGCGGGCTCTCCTACGAGCAGATTTCGGAAGCGCTCGGCGGGGTACCGGTCAAAACCGTGAAATCGCGGCTGCACACCGCGCGTCAGCGGCTGGGTCGCGTGTTACTTGGATGGCAGGAACGATGAATCTCAAGAGGGTGGACGAGCTGATCGACGCAAGGCGGGACGGGACCCTCGGCGCAGGTGCCGAGGCCGAACTGAACACCTTGATCGATCGGAATCCCGAGGCCCGTCGCCGGGTGCAGGACCTCGCCCGCCTGTCAGACGCGCTCGACGTGCTGGAGGAAGAGCAGCCGCCGGCAATGATGCCAGGGGTGCTGCAGCGTATCTCGGAGTTGCCCGCTCGGCGCCCCGCCGCACGGGTCATTCAGTGGATGCCGCGGTCGGTAAATGGAGGAGGCATGGTGATGGCGAAGAAGGTCATGTTCGGCGTGGCGGCTGTGGCCGCCCTCGTGCTCATCTCGGTGGCGATCACCGGCTATCCGCACGTGAACAGCAGCGGGACGCTCGGCGCGATCAGCGCCGCCAAGCGCGCGCAGGCTCCGCAGATCAATGCCGCGGATGTCAAAACGACCGATCCGCAGGTCCAGGAGTTCCTCCAGAGCGATACGTTCGATCGCCTGGTGAAGGACAGCAACGTCAAGAAGATGCTCTCGGATCCGGGTGTACGCGCCATGCTGGCCGACGCCGGCATCCAGTCGGCCATCAAGGGCCGCGCCTTCCAGGCGGCGATCGCGGACGCGAACATCCAGACCGCGCTCTCGAGCAAGGCGCTGCAGAGCATGCTGGCGGATTCGGCCTTCGTCGCGGCGTTCTCGAAGGCTGACTTCTGCGCGGCGCTCGCCAAGGGCGATCTGCAGTCGGCGCTCGCGTCTGCGGGCATTCAGTCCGGTCTGGCGAAGTCGGACCTCGAGGCGGCGTTCGCGAAGGACAACATCTCGTCGGCGCTCGCGTCGTCTGCGCTCCAGACCGCGCTCGCCGATGCGAACATCCAGGCTGCGTTGGCGCAGTCCGGGTTCCGCGACATGCTGGCCAGCTCGAACATGATGGCCGCGCTCAGCAGCAGCGCGTTCAACGCGGCGCTGCAGTCCAAGGCGTTCACGGCGTCGCTGAGCAGCTCGCAGTTCGTTTCAGCGTTCAGCAGGCAGTAGATTCCTCCTCTCGGGCATCCCTGGGCGGGCGCAGCGTGCGCCCGCCCTTTTTTTCGTGTACTATCCGCGCGGCCGGATGCCCACAGAAAAAGGGGACAACCGCAATTTTTCGCAAAAAATGGGGACAGCCTCCTGGGTCCGGCTGAGCGGCAGCTGTCCCCTCCTCCTGGCAGCCCTCCTGGCCGTCGTCAGCGTGACACCGGCCGCCGCGCAGCTCACCCAGCTCGTCACGCCCTCGGTTCGCATCATCTACTTCAACGGCACCGAAAGTTATCTCGTCCCGTACGCCGCGCGCACGTTCCTGAACTCGCTGCAGTTCCAGGAGCGGCTGTGGCGCTTCGATCCGTCGCAGAAAATCACCGTTCTGCTCGTCGACTTCTCCGACGCTGGCAACGCTGCCGCGACGGTCGTCCCGCGCGACCTCGTGACCGTCGAAATCTCGCCGCTCAATTTCGCGTTCGAGACGCTCGCCGCGAACGAGCGGCTGAATACGATCATGAACCACGAGCTGGTGCACATCGCGACGATGGACCAGGGAGCGGGATCGGATCTGCTGTTCCGGCGGTTGTTCGGCGGCAAAGTGAACCCGGTCGCCGAGCAGCCCGAGTCGATTCTCTATTTCTTCCTCACCACGCCGCGCGTCGCGACGCCCCGCTGGTACGAGGAAGGGATCGCGGTGTTCGTCGACACGTGGATGGCCGGAGGGCTGGGCCGCGTCCAGAGCGGCTATGACGAGATGGTGTTCCGCACGAAGGTGCGCGACGGCACGCCGCTCTACGATCCGCTCGGCCTGGTCTCGGCCGGAACGAAGATCGATTTTCAGCTCCAGATCAACTCGTACCTTTACGGCGCTCGTTTCATGGCGTGGCTGGCGCGGACCTACTCGCCCGAGAAGGTCGTCGAATGGGTGTCGCGCAATCCCGGCAGCCGCGCGTATTACTCGTCGCAGTTCAAGCAGGTCTTCGGCCGCAGCCTCGAAGACGCGTGGCATCAGTGGACGGAGGACGAGAAGACGTTCCAGCTGCAGAATCTCGAGGCGATCCGCAAGTATCCACTGACGCCATATCGCGACCTCACGCCGAAGGCGCTGGGCTCCGTGTCGCGATCGTATTTCGATCCCGAGACGCACACTCTGTATTCGGCCCTCGACTACCCGGGCGTCGTCGCGCACATCGGCGCCATCAATGTCGACACGGGGGCGATCGCGAAGCTCGTCAACGTCAAGGGACCGGAGATCTACACGGTCGCGGCGCTGGCGTTCGATCCGTCGTCCCACACGCTGTTCTACACGACCGACAACACCGCGCACCGGGATCTGGTGGCGCTCGACACACGGACCCACCGCACGCACCTGCTCCAGAAAGACGCGCGGATAGGAGATCTTGCCTTCGATCGCGCCGACAAATCCCTCTGGGGCATTCGGCATCTGAACGGCATCTGCTCGCTCGTGCGGATGGCGCCGCCCTACCGCGAGTGGACGCGCATCGTCTCGTGGCCGTACGGGACCGTCATGTACGACCTCGACGTATCGCCCGACGGCGGGCTCGTATCGGCGTCGATGGGGGAGATCGACGGCAAGCAGGACGTTCGAGTCTTCACGGCGGAATCGCTGATGAAGGGCAGCACGGAGGCGAAGGCGCGCTTCGACATGGGACAGTCCGTCCCCTCGGGCTTCGTGTTTTCGCCGGACGGCCGGTACCTTTACGGCAGCAGCTATTACACCGGCGTGTCGAACATCTTCCGCTACGAGATCGCCACGGGCACCGTGTCGGCGATGACGAACACCGACGGAGGTTTCTTCAGGCCGGTACCGCTGGACGACGGCCGCCTGCTCGCCTTCCGCTACACGGGGAACGGCTTCGTACCGGCGGAGGTCTCCATCAAGCCGCTCGACGACGTGAGCGCCATCACGTTCTTTGGCGAACGTCTCGCGGAGGAGCACCCGGTCGTCAAGGACTGGAACGTGGGTTCGCCCGCGAAGATTGACCTCGAGAGCATTCCGCAGTCCACCGAGCCTTACAAAATCGCGCACGCCCTGCATCGTGAGTCGTTCTATCCGATCGTCCAGGGATACAAGGACACCGCAGCCGTGGGACTCCGCGTCAATCTCTCGGATCCGGTGCAGTTGAATCGCGCCTCGATTTCGGTAGCGATCAGCCCGGGGCCGTCGGACGAACGGGTGCATCTCACGTCCGCGTACGAGCGGTATGACTGGCGTGGCCGTTTCGAGTTGAACCGCGCGGACTTCTACGATCTGTTCGGGCCGACGAAGACGAGCCGGAAGGGCTACGTGATCGGGCTCGGGCACCATTCCACGCTGCTCTTCGACGAACCGCGCCGGCTCGAGCTCGAACTGGACGGCAGTTACTCGGGGAATCTCGATCGCCTTCCCGAATCACAGAACGTGGTGGTTGACGTGCGCCGGCTCGGAAGCGCGGAGGCCCGGCTGCATTTCACCAACGTTCGCAACTCGCTTGGCTACGTGGACGACGAGACCGGAACGAAGTGGAGCGCCGTCGCGCATGCCGACGCCGTACAAGGCGAGGTGGTCACGCGCTGGCTTGGAACGCTGGACCACGGGTGGGCCCTCGCGGCCGGACACTCATCACTCTGGCTGCGCGGCGCGGCCGGATTCTCGCCTCAACGGCGCGACGATCCGTTCGCGAATTTCTATTTCGGCGGATTTGGCAACAACTGGGTGGACGCCCGCGACGAGAAACGCTACCGCGAATACTACAGTTTTCCGGGGTTCTCGATCGACGAAGTGCCCGGGCGCAACTTCGTGAAGACCATCGCCGAGTGGAACCTGCCGCCACTGAGGTTCACGCACGCAGGCACACCGGGCTTCTACGCCACGTGGGTTCGCCCCGCTGTATTCGTAGGCGGACTCATCACGAATTTCGACGACAGCTCGGTGCAGCGCCGCGCGCTCGACGCGGGCGGACAGCTCGACGTGCGATTCAGCGTGCTCTCCGCGCTGGACATGACCGTCTCCGCCGGCGCCGCTGTCGCCTTCCCGGCAAATGGCCCCCGTCGTGGTGAAGCCATGCTGTCACTCAAGATTCTGCGCTGAACCATGGCACCTTACGCCCTCGCGCTCCTGCCGGTCCTCTTCTTCCTGGTGGTGCTGTTGCTGATGGACAGCTTCAAGCTGGTCCATCCGCAGGAGCTGGCGTTCGCGCTCATCGGAGGCGCGCTGGCGGCGCTCCTTTCCGACGCACTCCTGCCATGGGTACGGGTGAGCGGACTCCATCAGCTGATCAACCTCCGCGTGCTCGCGCCGGCGGTCGAGGAAATTCTCAAAGGCACGATCGTCGTTGCGATTCTCGCGTCGCGATGGGTGGGATTCCCCGTGGACGCCGGCATTCAGGGCTTCGCGATCGGGGCGGGCTTCGCGCTCGTGGAGAACATGATCTACATCCACGCCCGTCCGGGTTCACCGCTGTCCCTCTGGGTCGTCCGCGGCTTCGGGACTGCCATCCTCCACGGAGCTGCGACGTCGCTCTTTGCCATGATCGCCCTGCGGCTGACGACGCGGCGCGGCGCGAGCTCTCCGGTGGCGTACCTTCCCGCCTGCGCGGCAGCGATTGCGCTGCACGCCGGGTTCAATTCCGTGATCCTGCCGCCGTTCGTGCAGATGCTGATCCTCCTGATCATCGTTCCGCTGCTCCTGATCTTCGTCTTCGATTGGAGTGAGCGCGCCACCAGGGAGTGGGTGGGCGCCGGGCTCGACCTCGACGTCGAGCTCCTGGATCTCGTCACGTCCGACGCCTTCGAGGTAACCCATTTCGCGCAATATCTGCGCGAGCTGCGCGCCCGGTTTCCGGGGCCGATCGTCGCCGACATGTTCTGCCTGCTGCGTCTCCAGCTGGAGCTGTCGGCGCAGGCGAAAGGAAAGCTGATCGCCCGGTCCGCGGGGCTCGAGCTCGAATCCGACGCCGAAACGCGGGCGGCACTGGAGGAAGTCGAGTACCTCCGGCGCTCGATAGGACGCACAGGTCTACTCGCGCTCAAACCGCTGAACGTCACGAGCGACCGCGACCACTGGCACTCGCACCTGCTCAGCCGCTGAACGCTGGCGCGGCGTTTGCCCCCCGCGATCCCTGCATGAGTACCGATCGCGTGGAACTCGGAATCATCGGCGAAAATCTTGCCGTGAGCGCTCTTGCCGCGCGCGGGTACGCAATTCTGGACCGCCGGTACCGCACGGCGCACGGCGAAATCGACATCATCGCCAGAGACGGTGACACCATCGTGTTTGTCGAAGTGCGCGCGAAGGGTACCGCCGAGTGCGGGACCGCCGCGGAAAGCGTGACGCCGCAGAAGCAGCGCAGGGTCGTCCGCATGGCGGTCGATTACCTCGCGCGCAAGCGACTGACCGGCCAACCGTGCCGCTTCGACGTGGTCGCAATCGACGATGCCTTCGGCGACGATCCCGTCCTGACCGTCTATCAGGCGGCGTTCGACGCCGTCTGAGTGGTCCGTCGCTCAATCCAATGGCGGAACGCCCGCCGCTGGCGACTGCGGTGGCTGCGAGTAAAATCGCATTGCGAAGGAGATCGCGATGAAAATGCCCGCTCTAGTCTTGATGCTCGCAGCCTGTGCGTGGACGCAAGGGGCGGCGCAGGCCCCGCAGGCGATGCCGATCGCCCCCATCAGCTACGATGCCGCCGTTGCCAATGAAAAGGAACTGTTTGCGGCTGATCAGAAGCACGACATGCAAGCCATCGCATCGCTGGTGGCGGACGAGTTCGTGGATATCGCGAAGGACGGCTCGGTCGAAACCAAGGCCGGGCTGCTGAAGGAAATCCCGACGCTCAAGCTCCTGTCGTATTCGCAGAACAACTTCCGCGTCAGCGTACTCGGCCCCTATGCGTACACGATCAGCTATGACTCGGATGCGACGGTCATCGACGCCTCAGGAAAGCAAGTGCGCAACCAGAACGCGCTGAACTCGGTATGGGTGAAGCGGGACAACCGCTGGCAGATCCTGCTGCATTCGCGCGGCGAGGCACGCGCACTGGACAGCCGCTGACGACTTCCTCGATGCGAACGGGAATAACGGAACGGTTGCCGCGACGGAAGCGCGGCACTGATTACAATCGTCGGAACACGCACTCAAACCGGAGACTCCTATGGGCAGCACTGGTCTCGTGCTGTTGCTCGGCCTGTTCGTCATCGCTCGCATGATTCACATGCTGCAGGCCGAGGGCGGTTCTCGATATCGAGCAACGAGAGTGGTCGCCGTCCTGACCATCGCGGTATCTGCCGTCACAATTGCCGCCGTCGCATTCCCCAATATTGCCGGTCTCTCGGAATGGGCAGCCAATGAGTCCGCCCAGGGAGCGGAGCAGCAGGAGAAGGCCGAGTTTCAACGGCAGGTCGCCTATCTGTCGATGTGCTACTCGCATCTCGGCTTGAATTTCCCGTTCCGCAAGGACGAGTGGACGCGCACGCAGTTGGAAGCAATAGCAGCCGAGGGGGACAAGAAGGAATGGGCCAAGGGCTGCAGGCTCACGGGCGACAACCCTGTCTACGTCGACCGACCGAAGTAAGGTCCCAGCGTCTGCTGGTTGATTGAGAGCCCCGCCGACGGCGCAAAAAAGGTATTCTTCCTGGTCACAGGAGGATTGCCGATGTTCCGGCTCCGCACCCTGGTCCTGTCCGCACTAATCGTCGCCTGCACCGTTACCTTCCCCCGCGCGCAGTCGGCGCCCCCGATCTCCGCCGCCGATCAGCGGGTCTTCGACGCCTTCATGACGTGGATGACGAGCACGCCCGACTCCATGAAAGGGGATGTCGAAGCGAATTACCGCGCCGAGCTGCGGAAGCAGGGCGTCCCCGCCGGCGAAATCGACCGGCGTATCAAAGTCGTCGAGGACGTCTCGAACCGCGTGGAAGCGGACCGGTGGAATCGCGTGCTCACCGCATCCACGCCTTCGTTCAACACGAAGCCGAATGCGTTTCTCGTCGACATGATTCGTGACGTCAAGCCCGGCGCAGCCCTCGACGTTGGCATGGGCCAGGGTCGCAACGCGATTTACCTGGCCCAGCAGGGTTGGACGGTGACGGGCTTCGACCCGGCCGATCGCGCGGTTGCCACGGCGCAGCAGGAGGCGTCGCGCCTCGGCGTGAAGCTGACGACATTCGTGATGCGGGACGATCAGTTCGAGTTCAAGAAGGACGCGTGGGATCTGGTCGTCCTGAGCTACGTCGGCGTCCGCGAAAATGTCGCGAGGGTGTTCGACACGTTGAAGCCGGGCGGACTGGTCGTCGTCGAAGGCTTCCACCGCGACGCGACGAGGTCGGGGCCGATCGGTGAGGGCGTCGTGTTCGATACCAACGAGCTGCTGCAGCTGTTCTCGCGTTTCCGGGTTCTTCGTTACGAGGATACGGACGCGACCGCTGATTTCGGCCTCAAGCGGTTACGCGTCGTCCGCCTGTGCGCGCAGAAGCCGGCGGGTTGAACGCGGATGCGATCCGGCTTGCGTACGCGTCGACATAATCCTTCACCGTAAGGTGCGCTCGTCCGCCCGCTCGGGTAAACGTCGCAGGACCGTGTCTCGTCCAAGTGCTGTATGCGCACGCTCAAGTTCGCCATCCGCACACATTGCAGAACCCCGTTCGTGACGGCCGTCGCCGTCGTCTCCCTGTCACTCGGCATTGGCGCAACTGCTGGAATTTTTTCGGTGTTCCACCAGGTGCTGCTGGAGTCGCTCGCCGTTCCCAATCCATCGGAACTCGTCAACCTGAGCGCGCCCGGGCCGAAGCCCGGCTATGGGAGCTGCGGCCAGGAGGGCGACTGTGAGGTGGTGTTCAGCTACCCGATGTTCCGCGACCTGCAGAGAGTGCAGACGGTTTTTGCGGACATCGCGGCGCACGTCGCGTTCGCCGCGAACCTCGCCTACGACGGTCAAACGTCGAGCGCCCGGGGACTACTCGTCTCCGGCAGCTATTTTCCCGTGCTCGAGCTGCAGCCGGCGCTCGGTCGGCTGCTCAACGCGAATGACGACAGCGTCGTCGGCGAAGGCCGCGTTGTGGTGCTCAGCTACAACTACTGGTCGTCGCGATTTGGTCTGGATCCGACGGTCCTGAACAGACCGCTGATCGTCAACGGAAAGAGCCTGACGATCGTCGGCGTCGCGCCGAAGGGCTTCGACGGCACGACAATCGGGATGCGGTCTGCTGTGTTCGTCCCGATCACGCTGCGGTCGGTGCTCGACGACGAGACTGATTGGTCGCTCCGGACCGACTATTGGGCGTACTTGTTCGCGCGCCTGCGACCGGGCGTTACGATCGAAGCCGCGCGCGCGTCACTCGGCGCGCAATATCACGCGATCGTCAACGGCGTCGAAGCGCCCCTGCAGAAGGACATCAGCGAGGAGACGATGGCACGCTTTCGCGCGAAGGCGATTCTGCTCGCGCCGGGAGGGCGCGGCCAGAGTACGATTCCCGACCAGACGAAGACGCCGCTGCGATTCCTGCTCGCCGTCACCGGTTTCGTGCTGCTCATCGCCTGCGCCAACATCGCGAACCTGCTGCTCGCGCGATCCGCGGCGCGCGCCGGAGAGATGGCCATACGACTCTCGATCGGCGCGAGCCGCGCGCGCTTGATCGGGCAGCTGCTCACCGAGTCGCTGCTGCTGGCGGCTGTCGGCGGACTTGCCAGTCTGGTGATCGCACACTGGACGCTCGTGCTCGTCACCTCGTTGCTGCCGCCCGAAGTGCAGCACACCGTGACATTCAGCATCAGCGGCACCGTCATCCTGTTTGCGATCGGTCTGACGGTCGCCACGGGGCTGGTCTTCGGCCTCTTCCCCGCGCTTCAGAGCACCCGGCCGGATCTCGCCTCCACGCTGAAAAACCAGGCTGGCCAGCCGTCCGCCGCGAAAGGCGCCGCGCGGTTCCGGCTAGTGCTCGCCACGTCCCAGATCGCGCTCTCGATGCTGTTGCTCGCCTCGTCCGGGTTTTTCGTCAAGAGTCTGCTGAACGTCAGCCGAATCAACCTGGGCATCAACGTGGACCACGTCATCACGTTCGGCCTGTCTCCCGATCTGAATGGCTATGCGGTCGACCGTGCCCGACTGTTGTTTCAGCGTCTCGAAAACGAACTCCGCGCTGCACCCGGTGTGACGGCCGTGACCCTGTCGAACGTGCCGATTCTGTCGAGCAACAACCGTTCACGAAACATCGCCGTCCAGGGGTTCAAGGCAGGACCGGATACGGACAGCAACGCGCGCTACAACAAGGTCGGTCCGGGCTATTTTTCGGCGCTCGGGATCCCGCTCATCGCCGGACGCGAGTTCACGGACGCCGACACCGTCAATTCGCCGAAGGTCGCGATCGTCAACCAGACCTTCGCGAAGAAATTCGGCCTTGGACATGACGCGGTCGGAAAGCTCATGGGACCGGGAGTGCAGGGATACCGCAATCCTCTTGACACGACCATCATCGGCGTCGTCGCGGATGCAAAGTACAGCGACGTGAAGCAACAGGTGCCGCCGCAATACTTCCTGCCGTATCGACAGGACACCGGACTCGGAGCGATGCACGTCTACGTGCGGACGTCCGGCGATATCGGGCAGGCGGCGCCGGCGATCACGGCGGCCGTGAAGCGATTGGACCCCGATCTCCCCATCGAGAACCTCGTGACGCTTCCCGAGCAGGTTCGCGACAACACGTTTCTCGATCGCATGATGACGACGCTGTCGACGGCATTCGCGCTGCTGGCGACGCTGCTCGCGGCGGTCGGTCTCTATGGCGTGCTCGCCTATACGGTCGCACAGCGCACGCGCGAAATCGGCCTGCGGATGGCGCTCGGCGCCGCTCCAGGCCGCGTTCGGGGCATGGTGCTGCAGCAGGTGGCGATCATGACGCTGGCGGGCGGACTGGTGGGCCTGGCCGGCGCGGTCGGCGTCGGGAGAGCGGCGCAGTCGATTCTGTTTCAGATGTCCGGTGCCGATCCGGTCGTGCTGGCGCTCTCGGCCGTTGCGCTCGCGCTGGTCGCGCTCTGCGCCGGCTTCATTCCCGCGTACCGTGCGTCACGCTTGGATCCGATGAGGGCGCTGAAGTACGAGTAGGTCGCTTTACCGATTCACAAAACGTCCATGCGAAGACGATCGTCCTACTGCACGCGGCAAGGGATCGTGGAGTCGGGCGCGTAGAGGCGGACGGCGACGGCGCCGCGAATTCTCCAGACCCGCACTGGCGGGCGCATGGCGACCGCACGCAGCATCTCCTCGTTCTCGAAATAACGATGGCCTTCGCCATCGATGATCCAGGTCTCGCACAACGGCGTTGGAAGGCCGTCTCTCGAGAGCGATCGGGACTCGATGTCCGATCGGCCGGCGCGTGCCAGATACGTGGACACCACGGTGGATGCGTCGCTCGCAATCGCCGCTCCCACGCCAGCCTTGGCGGCCACGGTCATGACCGCCTCGCGGATCGCAGCGTCGTTGAATTCATCGTCCGGACAGAGGACTCCGGGCGGCGCCCAGAGCTGTCCGAGGGCATTCGCTGAGAGCGAGAAGTAGGGACGCGTCGCCAGCGCGCTGGAAAAAGGAACGCCGATGAACAGTACGACGGCACCGACCGGAATGACGCCTCGGGCGCCCGCCGGCAGACGACGAGCGAGAGCATCGATCGCGACGACCGTTCCGATAGCTGCGAGGATGTCGATCAGCGCGAGCTGCGGAAGGATGTACCGGACGAATTTCACTGCGATAAAGGAATAGGGCAGCAGGATCAGCACGAGGAAGAGGCGGAGGAAGACTGAGGCCCGGGCCGCTGGATGCCGGAGCACGTACCCGACGCCCAGGGCCGCGGCGGCGAGAACAACGAGTGGCGTTCGCGTTGCCAGCCACACGACGTAGAACCAGGGTGGCACCCCCGCTGGCGTCGCCGCAAGGGTATTGACGTAGATGCGACCGGCGACGTCGTAACCGGAGTGGATCAGCGTGTGTCCGCGAAAGTATTGCGCCAGGTGACGCCAGCTCGCGGGCATGAGCACGCCGAAATTGCAGCAGAGAAAGGCGCCGATCATCGCGGTGTAGTAACGAAGCCGCGGCGGCCGGTTCAGGCCCGGGTCCGGCCGAGTGATTCGCACATACAGCGCGTGGAGACCGAAATACTGCGGCATGTACTTGCTCGCCAGCATGAGGCCGAAGGCGGCGCCACTTGCCACATAACTACTATGGGCGTCGCGCAGCCGCCGTTCTCCGAGACGCTGCGCGCAGGCGTACAGCGCGCAGGCCAGAAAGAAGAACGCGCAGAAGATGGTGTCTTCCTTGGCCGAGCGGTTCAGCGCGATCGCCTGTCCGTCCAGCGACCAGAAGGCGGCGGCCCACAGCGCGACGCGTGCGTTCGGAAACCACTCGCCGCAGAGCAGGTAGAGCGCGAGCGGCGTGATGACGCCGCCGAGAAGCGCGGCCGGCAGGCGAAGCGCGGCTTCCTCCGACACTCGCGGCAGATGGCGTGCGGCTGCGGCCATATTCCACTTCGCGGCTGCGTGCCATGACGCGTAGGCCATCAGCTTCGCCACCATCGGGTGCTCCGCATTCGCGGCGTAGTTGCCGACGCCGTAACTGGAAACCGCGCGAAGGATGTCGATTTCGTCCTCCGCGAACCCGACAGCCCCGAGATGCGCGCAACGCAGCCAGACGCCAACCGCCATCACGGCAACCAGGAGGACGCGGTGGGGCCGTGTCGTGCGCCCCGGCGGACGAACGCTATCCGCGGGCAGGCGGACGTCCATCTCCACAGATTACTGCGGATGCGACTGCGGCGAAGGGGCCCGTCGTCAGGTTACGTTAGCAGCGCGGACTTCGATTCCCATCCTGCCGAACGTTCATTTGTAGATGTCTGGTTTCTGACCTGGCTTGCACGGCCCGAGCCATTCACCCTCGCTCGTCATGGTTCCCTGGGGCGCCGTATTTTCCTCGCGGAAGCTGTCCCCGCTCAGACGAGTATTGCACCGATTATCACGGTTCGTTGTGGCATGAACATCTCCGCTTACCAACTGTGCCGCTCAACTCCGCCAAATCGCGGGGAAGGGCAGGATGGTAGTGCCGTAGTCGCTGGCGACGCTGTTCCCGACTGAACACGTGAGCGCACGGCGGTGGCTGCCACGTCGCGCGTGGGCGCGCTGCTTGGCTCTGACAAGGCGTAACGCCTTCGCGGGCGATGTGCTGAATGAAACAGCCTCCCTCGGTCATCGCGCTTACAGTCCGTCCTGCTGCTCGTGCGACCCGCGTCCGTGGGGATCGCGCCGGGCGGACTGTATCGGTGGAGGCAGAAACAATGATGAAGATGTCGAAATCGGCGCTGTGGGCGGGGCTCGTGCTCCTGTCCGGCTTTGCGGCGCCGCAGTTTGTGCAGGCGCAATGGTCATGGCACGCGGCGCTCGGCGCGCAGAGCAAGGACCTCGGCCACCAGGCGCTCGCCTTTCTGCCCAACGAGCTATGGATTCACGCCGGCGATACCGTCACGTGGCGTTCCAACGTTGATGAGATCCATACCGTCACCTTCCTGCGGACCGTTCCCTCGCCGCAGGTGCGACCGCCGTTTCCCGCCGGCTGTCCCGGATTCTCGTCGAGCCCCGCGACGTTCGACGGGACGACGTGCGTGACGACGCCGCCGCTGGTGAAGGGTCAGGAATTCAGCGTCACGTTCCCGAAGCCGGGCAACTTCAAGCTTGTCTGCCTCGTTCACGAGAATATGACCGGCGTGGTCCACGTGCTGGATCCGTCCAGCCCGCTGCCATTCGAGCAAGCGGACTACGACGATCAGGCTGCAGAGGAAAGCGTGGATCTCCTCGCTGATCGTGACGGCGGTCACGGGCATGGACACGGCGGCCGAATGCTGACACCCGCGGTCGTCGCGGGGAACGGGGAAGTCACGGCCACCGGCGGCGGCTCGATGACGCTCTCGGTCCTGCGGTTCAGTCATGAGAGCATCACGATTCATGTCGGCGACACCGTCGAATGGACCAACGAGGATCCCGTGACGCCCCACACGGTCACGTTCGGCACCGAACCCGGAGATCCGATGCCGCCGTCCGGGAACGTCACCATCGACGCCGACGGGGCCCGGCACGTCACGCTCGCCAGCACCGCCGACAGCGCGCACTCGGGATTCATCGTCTCGGCGCCGCAGGAGCGGATCTTTCTCCCCCAGGCCCCGCTTGGCGCCACGCGTTTTCGGGTGACATTTACGCACGAGGGGACTTACGCGTATATCTGCGCCCTGCACGATGACCTCGGGATGAAGGGCGAGATCATCGTGCGTCGTTAGTCCGCAAGACACCGTCGACGCTCGATCCTCGTGCTGAAAGTTCTAGGGTGGTGCGGCGTCGCTGGTTAGCGGGTGAATGGGCGCCAGCGGACGCCGTCACTTCATTGGCGGCAATAGCCGCTGGCCGCGCACGCCTTTGAGATCGAGGCGCCACAACGCGCCGCGGCTGGTTTGCTCGTCACCGAGCGCGCCGGTCACGTACAACTGATCCATCGCGGCGCCTCCAAACGCGACGTTGCTCGCCGTCAGATTGCCGGCGGGATAGCTGCGCAGCAAGCGGCCATCGGCTGAGAGCACCTGCACAGTGCGCATTCCGTAGTGCGCCACGAACAGGTTGCCGTCCTCGTCGAGTGCCATGCCGTCGGGAGCGTTTGCGATTTGATCGCCGGTTTTCGACGGCAGCGTCGCGAACACGCGCCGCTCACCGAGCCGTCCCGGCGCGACGACCTCGTAGCTGAGGATGCGGTTGTGCTCGCTTTCGCCCACCAGCAGTGTGCGCCCATCGGAGCGCAGGACGACGCCGTTCGAGTAGGCGAGGCCAGTCGCTATCGTGTGCGTCGTCCCCCGTGGATCCGTATAGTGCACGGTGCCCACCGGACGGGCGGCGGTCGAGCCGTGCGGATCGGTGAAGTAGAACCCACCGGCAGGGTCAAGGGCGATGTCGTTCGGCTCGACGAGCGGAACCCCGTCCGAGGTCGTGGCGGCGCGGTCCAGGACCGTGCCGTCCGCACTCAAATGAATGACCGCCTCGGCGGCCGCAACCAGGTGCGTGCCGTCGGGAAGGACGCGGTGCCCGTTAGGGGCTTTCACGTTCGCCCATTTCACGACCGTGCCGTCCGGCGCGACTCGGTAGATCGTGTCGTGCTGCGTGTCCGACACGTAGCCGGATCCTGCGCGGTCGAACACGATTCCCTCACAGTATCCCGGGGTTTCCGCGACCTTTACCGGCGTGATCCCCGCCGCGGGCGGGAGGTCGGCGCGAAGAGCGAAAACGCTGCCGATGGACAGGATGGCGCAGAGCGGCTTGATTATCATGCGAGCAGGATATGTCACAACCGCGCGCGGGAAGGTATTCTCGCGCGGTTGCCGGCGATGTACCGCATGCGTGTCAGGTGGAACTCCCGTCGTACGGGTTGGGGGGCGATGTGGCGGCCGCTGGAAAGCAACCGCCGCCGACCTCGACCGTGGACGCGGAGCCGACGCGGGCAGGGGCACAGCACACCGCCCGGCATTGCGGACACGAGCGCCATCAGGAGGAGCCGGCCGTTTGATGACATTCCAGGTTGCATCTACATTCATATAGATTTGACATCTCCACGCATACGTTTCACCATTGATCGTATGCGTACGACACTCGACCTCCCGGAGGAACTGCTGAACGAAGCGCAGATGACACTCGGGTTCAAGTCGAAGACCGACACCGTTGTGATGGCGCTTCGCGAGCTGGTACGACGGCAGCGGCTCGAGGAGCTGAAGGCGCTGATGGGACGCGTGCGTCTCGACATCGATCTGCCGCGCAGCCGCCGCCGTCCGCGCACCGCGCGATGATCGTCATTGACACGTCGGTGTGGATCGCCGCCCTGCGCCACGCGGCCGGACGCGAGGCTCGGATGCTCCAGTCGCTGCTGGACGCTGACGAGGTCGTACTCGCCGTGCCCGTCCGGCTCGAGATCCTGGGCGGGGCATCCGTCGCGGATCGCAAACGGCTCCGTCGCGCGCTCTCGGCGCTGCCGGTCATCTACCCAACCGATGCCACCTGGCAACGGCTCGATGGCTGGGTCGAACAAGCTGCAGCTGCTGGCGAGCGGTTCGGCTTCGGCGACCTGCTCATCGCCGCGCTCGCGGCGGACGTCGGTTCGCTCGTGTGGTCGCTCGACCGCGACTTCGCGCGGATGGAGCGACTGAGATTTGTCAGTTGCTACGACGGCAATTGACATCCGATTCCCGCACGGGGCGCGGCTGCTCGAGACAGGGAGTAGTCAGCGTGACCCGTGCGCTGCCCCATCTCTCAGTCGACCGTCGTTCCCGGCGGCGAGTCTGTCCCAACGGGTAGCGGGTCTATTCCTCCCGCAGGGCCTCCGTCGGCTGCACCCCGAGCCCGCGGCGGGCCGGCACCACCGCGGCGGTCAAACCGACGAGAACCATGACGCTGACGACGCTCGGCACGCAAGCGAGGGCCGGACGCAACCGCCGCGCAGCCGCGGCCCGAGCGCGCAGCGACGTGGGAAACGAAAGAGGCGCCAGCGAGGCGTGCAGGGAAGAGCGCCTGCAGCCGCAAGCGAGCGCCGGAGGGAAGTCGTGAGGCCGGAACACATTAACAGCGGCCGAACGACCGCGAGCGCGCAGCGAGGTGGGGAATCTGAAGGGGCCCCACCGAGCGTAGTTAAATATTGGAGGCGCCGCCCGGATTTGAACCGGGGATGGAGGTTTTGCAGCTCTGTCGCGCAACGTTAACGCACCTTGTCCTGAGTCGTTGTGGCTTGGCACCTACGACAGCTTGAAACCGTCGCGATAGTCCCTCTTCAGGAGATCGTTCGCCCACGGCAGGTTGGTTATCCGCATGTTGTCGGCGTCGTAATAGATCTTCGATCTCGCACGAAGAGAGACCACGCCGAGCAGCATCACTTCCACGAGCCGCGCGGCATATGAGAAGGGCGACGAGGGCTCTGCCTGGCCTTTCGCTGCCTGCACCCAATTCATCTCGTGCGTTGTCTCGATGCGCGGCAGCACTCGTTTTGGCGTGCCGTACGATTCAGCGAGCGATGTCGGCAGCAGTCTCGGATTCCACCCGTACGTCTCGTGCGTCAGCTTGCCCTTGCTGCCGATGAACATGACGCCGCCGTCCTTGTTCACTTCGTTTCTGTACACGAGATTGCCGCTCTTGTCGGTGATCATCTCGTCGCCCAATTCGTCCGGGCGCGGTGGGAGCATGCCTCCGTCGTACCAGACGAGCCGGACCGGGGGCATCGAACCGCGCGCCGGAAACTCGTAGTACGCCATCGTTGAATTCGGATAGCAGACGTCGTTGAACGGCGTCGAGATTGTTTCGACGCTCGTCGGCATACCGAGGTCGAGCGCCCAAAACGGGAAGTCGATGAGATGCGCGCCCATGTCGCCGAGCGCGCCCTGGCCCCATTGGACCCAACCGCGCCAGTTGAACGGGTGATATACGGGATGGTAGTCCACCGGCTGCGAGGCGCCGAGGAACAGGTCCCACCGGAGCGTATCGGGGGCGGGGTGACCGTCGGCAAACATCGCCGCCGCAAGGCGGCGCTCGACGCCGCGTCCGTTCCACGCCAGCGGGCTTCCGTTCGGATTCGGCGTGAGCGGGTTCGGGCGCGGCAGGCCCTGCGGCCAATAGCCGAGCGGTCGGTTCGTCCAGACGTGCACTTCGCGCACGTCGCCGATCGCGCCCTCCCTGATGTACTCGACCGTCATCCGCGATTCCGAATGCGAATGCCCCTGGTTGCCCATCTGCGTCGCGACTTTGGTGTCCTTCGCCAGCTGCGCGAGCCGTCGCGCTTCATCGACGCACCAGGTGAGCGGCTTCTGCACGTAGACGTGCTTGCCGAGCTGCATCGCGGCCGACGCGATCACCGCGTGCATGTGATCCGGCGTTGCCACGATGATCGCGTCGATGTCCTTCTGCCTGTCGAGCATCTCGCGGTAATCGGTGTACCGCTTGATGTTGGGAACGTGATCGACGAGTCGCTGGAGCGTTTCGACGGACTCCCCCGCGCGGGCCGGATCCTGTCGCGCTTCAATCTCTTCGTGAGACGGCGGCTGCTCCTCCGGCTGCTGCCGCGGCTGCGGGTGCAGCCGGCGATCGAGCTCGGTCGCGTATCGATCAAGTGACTTCCCGGCGTAGTCCCAGTCGACGTCGCAGACAGCGACGATGTTCTCGCTGGCGACCGCACTCAGATTGTTGTGGCCCATGCCGCCGATGCCGACCGCGGCGATATTCAGGAGATCGCTCGGGGCCGTGTAGCCGCGGCCGAGGACGTGCCGAGGCACGATCGCGATTGCCGCGCCAGTGGCAGCCGATTTCTGAATGAATTCCCGCCGGGTGACACCAGATGAGTCCTGCTCCGACATCGCTCCCTCGAGTGCGCGCTCATGATATACCTTCCCGCCATGTCCCGACTGACTCGTCGCGAATGGAGCCGCCTCGTCTTCGGCGGCCTCGCCGGAGGATTCATCGCACGACCGCTCGCACGGCGGAATGCCGCCAGGCCCGACTCGCGCGTCTCGGGCGTGCGGATCGGGGTCCAGAGCTACAGCTTTCGCGACCGGCCGCTCGACGGCGCCATCGGTGGCATGAAGGACGTGGGCCTGACCTACTGCGAGCTGTGGCAGGACCATGTCGAGCCGTCTCGAACGTCGGGCGTGCTGCGGGTGAGCCGCGAGGAGCTACGACACTGGCGCCTGACCGTGCCGCTAGAGGACTTCCGCACGGTCCGCCGGAAGTTCGACGACGCGGGAGTCCGTCTGACGGCGTACAATCTCAGCTTCCGCGACGATTTCACCGACGAGGAGATCGCCCGCGGCTTCGAGATGGCGAAGGCGCTCGACGTCAACGTGATCACTTCATCGTCGAATCTGACCGCTGTGCCGCGCGTCGACGCGGCCGCGCAGAAGTACCGCATCACCGTCGGTTTCCACAATCACTCCAACAAGGATCCGAACGAGTTCTCGGATCCGCAGGACTTCGACACGGCGCTCAAGGGCCGATCGAAGTGGATGGCCATCAATCTCGACATCGGCCATTTCGTCGCGGCAGGGCACGATCCGCTCGCGTTTCTCGACGAGCATCACGCGCGGATCGTCTCACTGCATGTGAAGGATCGGAAGCTGAACAATCCGGTCGCAGAGCTGCCGTTCGGTGAGGGACAGACGCCGATCGTCTACGTGCTGCGGCGGCTGCGCGATCGGCGCTGGGACATCCCAGCTAACATCGAATACGAGTACAACGGCGGCGATACGGTAGCGGAGGTGCGGCGGTGTTTCGATTATTGCAGGAGTGCATTAACCGCGTGAACGTCGCGTCGGGCGTGAGCGCAGCCGTCGCCACTGTGTGCGCCGTGGCGGTCCTCAGGCTGACGCCATCGGCGCAGGAGGCCGGGCCTGGCGAGCCGGGATGGAAAACGCTCTTCGACGGCACGTCGCTCGCGGCGTGGCGCGGATACGAGAGCCCGGACGTTCCCTCCGGCTGGCATATCGTCGACGGGACGCTCGCCAAAGAGCATCCCACCGGCGACATCATGACGAAAGACGAGTTCGGGGATTTCGATCTCGAGCTCGAATGGAAGATCGGTGAGGCCGGCAACAGCGGGATCTTTTACCGCGGCACGACCGAATATGACCACATTTACTGGAGCGCGCCCGAGTACCAGCTGCTCGACGATGAGAAAGCGGCCGACAATAAGACGCGGCTGACGTGCGCGGGCGCCGACTACGCGCTGTACCCTTCGCCGGCAGGCCACCTGAAGCCTGTCGGTGAATGGAACAAGACGCGCATCGTCGTCCGCGGCGCCCACGTCGCACACTGGCTGAACGGGTTCAAGCTGCTCGAATACGACCTGGGGAGTCGCGACTGGAAGGCTAAGGTCGCGGCGAGTAAGTTCGCCGCGTATCCGGATTACGGCATGGCGAAGTCGGGCCACATCGGCCTGCAGGGTGATCATCCCGGGACGCTCGCGTTCCGCAATATCCGATTACGGGTATTGAAGTGAGCACAAAAGTTCGCCTCGCCGTGATGATGTTCTTCCAGTACTTCATCTGGGGGGCATGGTTCGTCACGATGGGCACGTACCTCGGGCAGACGCTTCGTTTCTCCGACGCGCAGATTGGACTCGCGTACGGCGCGACTGCGATTGCCGCACTCGTCTCTCCCTTCTTTCTCGGCATCGTCGCGGATCGGTTCTTTGCGTCGGAGAAGCTGCTGGCGGTGCTGCACCTGGTGGGGGCGGTTCTGATGTGGGAGGTATCGACGCAGACGGTATGGGCGCGCTTCTATCCGCTGCTGATTCTGTACGCGCTTTGCTACATGCCCACCCTGTCGCTGACCAACTCGGTGTCCTTTCACCACGTCAGCGAACCCGCGCGGGATTTTCCGGTCATCCGCGTGCTCGGCACTATCGGGTGGATCGTCGCCGGCGTGGTCGTGGGTCTGGGGCTGAAGGCGGACGCACTGGCGTTGCCGATGCGACTTGCAGCAGGCGGATCCGTCGTGCTGGGCGTCTACTCGTTGACACTGCCGCACACGCCGCCGAAAGCCGCTGGCGCGCCATTCTCGGTACGCGACGCCTTCGGGCTCGACGCGCTCGCACTTCTTCGC
Source organism: Vicinamibacterales bacterium (assembly GCA_035492775.1). Taxonomy (GTDB): domain Bacteria; phylum Acidobacteriota; class Vicinamibacteria; order Vicinamibacterales; family 2-12-FULL-66-21; genus DATJFQ01. Next base: position 12,136 of record DATJIW010000072.1, on the reverse strand, counting down.
GAGCCGGAGTTCGCGATCTTCATCGTCGGCTCGTTTCTGCTCTGCATTCCGCTCCAGTTCTATTACACGTTCACCAATCTGTTCCTGAACGAGATCAAAGCGCCGGATCCCGCGGCCATTCAGACCTTCGGGCAGGCGAGTGAGTTCGTGTTCATGCTGCTGCTGCCGGTGATGCTGAGGCGACTCGGGATCAAGCGGATCATGCTCATCGGCATGGCGGCCTGGGCGTTGCGGTATCTCGCGTTTGGCTACGGCAACACTGGCACGGGGATGTGGCTGATCTACGCCGGCATCCTGCTGCATGGCATCTGTTACGACTTCTTCTTCGTCAGCGGCCAGATCTACACTGATCAGGCGGCTGGTCCGAAGATTCGCGCCGCCGCGCAGGGGTTTCTGAATTTCGTGACGAACGGCGTCGGGTATTTCATCGGCGCGTTCGTATCGGGTGCCGTCGCGGGGTCGCACGTACTGCCCACCGGTGGCCACGACTGGCGCGCAATCTGGCTGATCCCGGCCAGCGGCGCGGCCGGCGTGTTCGTCGTGTTTGCATTCCTGTTCCGGCCGTCACTCCGTTCAGCGACCGTCGACGCGGACGCTGTCGCGCCCGCTGGCACGGCGAGCGGGAAGCGGAGACAGGTGGGGTCTCGATGAATCGTCACGTGCCGTTCGCATTGATCATCGCGACGGCGGTCGCCGTTGTCGCCGCGCACGCGCCGGGCCAGCTCGGCTACGAAGACACGCCGATGCAGCCGAACGGCAAGTGGCACATTCACGACGGCAGGCGGCCGCAGCCCCCGATCGTGACGCCGTCGACGCTCGTGGCGACGCCCCCGCCAGCAGACGCGACCGTATTGCTCGGAGCGGGAAGCGATTTGAGCAAATGGCAGATGAAAGATGGTGGCGGACCCGCCACATGGAAAATGTCGGACGGCGTGTTGGAGACCGGCAAGGGCTACATCCAGACGAAAGAGCAGTTCACTGATTTTCAGCTGCACGTAGAATTCGCGACACCCCCGAAAGTCGAGGGCGAGGGACAGGAACGCGGCAACAGTGGAGTCTTCCTGCTGGGCGTGTTCGAGATTCAGGTGCTCGACAGCTACGACAATCAGACGTACCCCGATGGCCAGGCATCCGCGATGTTCGGACAATTTCCGCCGCTCGTGAACGCGTCACGGCCGCCGGGCGAATGGCAGTCGTACGATATCGTCTTCACCGCGCCCCGCTTCACAGGCGACAAGCTCGACACACCGGCGGTCGTCACCGTCCTGCACAACGGCATTCTCGTCCACAACGCGGACGCGTTCTGGGGGCCGACGGCGTATCGACAAATCCTGCCGTACCAGCCGAGCAACGCACACGGTCCGCTTGCCCTGCAGGACCATGGCAATCCGGTGCGGTTCCGGAACATCTGGATCCGATCGCTCGGCGCGGCGAAACCGTCGGCCTGATTGGACTCAGGCCCAGTAGGCCTCGCCGGCCGGCTCGGCGATCACGACTTTCTTCAGGAACGCGATCGCCTTCTTCAGTCCTTCCTCAGGCGACATGAGGCTGTCTTCGTGCTCGATGCTGAGCACGTGGTCGTAGCCCCAGAGGCGCAGCGCGCTGACGATGTCCCTCCACACGATCGCGTCGTTGCCATACCCGACCGTGCGGAAGATCCAGGAGCGCTCCCGTTCGCGTGTGTACTTCTTCGCGTCGAGTACGCCGTTGGCCGCGGCGTTTCGCGCGTCGATCCGGCAGTCCTTTGCGTGCACGTGATAGATCGAGTCGCCAAGCGCCCGGATCGCGCCGATGACGTCCACGCCCTGCCAGAACATGTGGCTCGGGTCGAAGTTGCACCCGATCGTGCCGGGCGCGACGTCGCGCAGCCGCAGCATGGTCTCCGGGTTGTAGACGACGAAGTTCGGGTGCATCTCGATCGCGACCTTCACGCCGGCGGCGTTGCACACGCGCGCCGCATCAGTCCAGTACGGGATCACCCGCGAGGTCCACTGCCACTCGAGCATCTCGGAGAATTCCGGTGGCCACGGGGACACGATCCAGTTCGGTTGCTGCGCCCGCGCGTCGCCGGGCGGACAGCCGCTGAAGGTATTCACGGTCGAGATGTCGAGACGCTTCGCCAGTTCGACGGTGCGCAGGAATGTCTCGTGATGGTCGCGCGCAATCGCGCTCTGCGGGTGGAGGGGATTGCCGTGGCAGCTGAGCGCGCTGATGACTAATCCACGCGTGGCGATGGCGTCGCGGAACGCGCGCAGCTTCTGATCGTCTGCGAGAAGCGCGGCGGGGTCGCAGTAGGAATTCCCCGGATACGCGCCCGTCCCGATTTCGACCGCCTCAATGCCCTGCTCGACAAGGTAATCGAGCATCTCTTCGAAGGGTTTGCTGCCGAACAGAACGGCGAACACTCCGATTTTCATATACCTCTTCCGACGTCAAACGGAAGACCCGACCGCGACCCACCGCCGTATGCGGCCGGCCTTTTCGATGGCTGCCATGACGCGCTGGTTACGGACGCCGTCGATGAAATTCGGCTGCGGTATACGGTCGTTCGCCATCGCGTCGAGCAAATCGTAGATCGTGTGCGTGAACGTGTGCTCGTATCCGATGATATGGCCCGGCGGCCACCAGGCCTTCATATAGGGATGCAATCTCTCGGTCACCAGGACGCGGCGGAAACCGCGGATACGGCCCTCATCCGATTCCAGATACAGATCGAGCTCGTTCATCCGCTCCAGATCGAAGGCCACGCTGCCTCGACTGCCGTTGATCTCGAACCGGTTGTAGTTCTTCCGTCCCGGGGCCATCCGCGTCCCTTCGATTGTGCCGATCGCGCCGCTCTCGAAGCGCACCAGCGCCATTGCCGCGTCGTCTACGGTCACGCGCCCCTTGCGGCGCGGGCTGCCAGGTAGCGGACGCGACGTAACGAATGTCTCAAGGTGGCCTGCGACTTCCGCGATCTCCCCAACCAGAAATCGCGCGAGATCGATCGAATGCGCCGCGATATCGCCGAGCGCGCCGGAGCCGGCCTTCGCCTTGTCGAGCCGCCAGACGAGCGGGAACGTCGGGTCGGTGATCCAGTCCTGGAGGTACGTGCCGCGGTAATGCCGGATCTCTCCGAGCTGGCCCTCGTCGATCAGCTGCTTGGCGAGCATCACGGCCGGCGCGCGGCGGTAGTTGTGGCAAATCATGTGGACGACGCGCGCCTTTTCGACGGCGGCGAGCATCCGTTCCGCGTCCGCGACCGAGTTTGCGAGCGGCTTTTCGCAAATGACAGCCTTGCCCGCGCGCGCGGCCGCGATCGAGATCTCGGCGTGGGAGTCGCCGGGCGTGCAGACGTCTACGAGGTCGATGTCCTTCCGGCGGACGATTTCGCGCCAGTCGGTCGCGGCTTCATCCCAACCGTACGTCTTCGCCGCCGCCGCGACCTTTGTATGGTCGCGTCCGCAGATGACCTTCATCCGCGTCGCGAGGCGCGGCGAGAAAAACGGTCCGACCTGGCGGTAGGCATTGCTGTGCGCCTTCCCCATGAACGCGTACCCGATCAATGCGACGTTGACGGATCGAGGGCTTCCAGTCGCCATCACTTCGACTTCGGCTGCGTCTTAGAGAACGAACGGACGAGGTACGCGAGGGCAGAAATCTCCGCCTTCGTCAGGCGTCCCCCGAACGGCAGCATCGCCGTACCAGGCGCACCATTGGTGATGGTCTTCACCACGTCGGCTTGCGTTGCGCCGTGCTTCCAGCTGGTGCGTCCGACGAACGCGAGGTCCTTGAGCGCGGGCGTGCCCTTGCCGTTCGGTCCGTGGCACGGCTGGCAATTGGCCGTGAAGATCTCGAGCGCCCTCGAGCGTGGCACCGCACCGCCAGGCGGCTGCGCCCGCGCGCTGGATGATGTGAGCAGGAGGAGCACGATGGCGCAGGTCCGACGCATCACACTCCTACGATAATCCCATCGGCGCCGGCGACACCTGTTCCGCCCCGGCATTCCGGGCTACGACCGCGCCGATGTAGCACACCGCGATCAGGAGCAGCAGCATCCGGAAACCGGTGAGGAGCGACAGGTATTCGGCGACGCCGCCCATCATCGCACCGAGCAGGTTCACGCCGTAATCGTGCGCGACCGCCGGTGATCGCTTGATGGCCGATCCGAACAGCAGGCCCGCGCAGAGGATTGGGCTGAACTCGAGGAGTGCGTAGAAGAGGGATTCCGTCACGCGGCTCTCGAACGTCACGCGTCCAATCGGAACGAAATAGTTCAGGATCAACAACGCGACGAGCACCACCCCCACCGCCGTACCGCTGCGGATCTCATTGCGATTGACAATGAAGTTCGCGACCAGTGCCATGGCCAGCACCGAGGCAATCGCCAGGGACGCCACGACCCACGTCGATCCCCACAGGAGCGCAAACTGGATGATCGATTTGGTTTCGAGCAGCAGGAAGCCCGCGCCCAGCAGAAAGAACTGCCACGACCAGCGCGAGCCGGCTGCCCCGATGGCGGCGTCCGGCTGCGCGCGCATCGCCGCCCACACGGCGATGATCGAGAACGCCAGAATCATGATGAGGACGAGCGCATAGTGCTCCGGCAGCCCGCGGTCGCGCATGTACAGGAACGGCCAGTCGTCAGTGGCCGGTTCGATCGACCGGTCGCGCTCCAGCATGTGTCCGGGACTCGCGCCATGCGACTGGCCGTACGACAGCACGTGATCGGGAATCGCCGGAGGCGCCTTCAGTTGGGCAAGGCGTGGACCCGCCATCAGAACGCCGAGGTACGCCTGCTCCTCGTGCACGTGGACGTATGGCTCGCTCCCGAACGCGGCCGCGGCCGTGTTGGCGAGCCGATCGACGAGCCAGCGCTCGCGGAAGTAATTGTAAATGACGAGCAATCCGCGCGTCGTCACGTGATCGCGCACCGCGTCGAACGACTCGCGCGTGAACATGTAACTTTCGAGGCGCACGCCGGAAAAACTCGACTGCAGCGTGAGCGAATCAATCAGTGCAAACACGACGAGGTCATACTTCTTCTGCGTCGTCCTCAGATAATGCCGCGCATCGTCGTTGATGATCGTGACGCGCGGATCCGCGTACGGCCGATCGGGATGCGATTGGCGTCCGATACGGATGATGGCCGGGTCGATCTCGACGGCGTCCACGTGTTGGACACCATGCTGCAGCGCGGCAGCGACGTCGGTGCCGGAGCCCGCCCCAAGAACCAGGACGTTCTTGAAGGTGCTGCCGAAGACCGTGTATGGCCACTGATAGAAGTATTCCTTGTGATCGACGTGCGCCATCGACTGGTGAAAGATCTCGTTCACCTCGATGACCGTCTCTTCCGGTCCGCGCACGAGCCTGATCTTGTAATACGGCGACCAGATCGTGTCCTTCGTCAGGATTGCGATCAATGCCAGGGACGCCCCGAGCAGCACGATGTCGAGTGCGTTCACGGCGAGCCATGCGGCGCCGGACGTCGCCTCGACGCTGACGAGCAGCGGGAGCGCCGCCGCGAACGCGACGCCGAACCACCAGGCTGGCGACAACTGTGCCCAGGACATCAAGGCAAAGGCGCCGACACCGGCGAGGCTGCCGAGGATATTAATCGTGTAGGCGCGAAGCGGTGCGAGCGTCGCCATCTCGCGTCCCATCCGCTGTGCGACGGCGGCGAACAGCGCCGCGACGACGACGAACAGGACCGGCAGGAGGTACGTGCTTTCGACCGTCACCACCTTCTGCGGCGTTCCGCTCGAGAAGAAGATGTCGGTGGAAGAGGGGATCGCCACCTCGAGCCGGAACAAGTACACGACTGCCACGATCGCGAACTGGAGCATCGGGAACCAGGCGAAGAGCCGCAGGCGCGTCGCCGCGAGCAGGCAGCCGATGCCGATGCCGAGAAAGCTCGCGAGGAGGATGAAATTGGAGAAATACGCCAGCAGCCGGACGTACGCCGGCATCCAGCGAATCAACACGACTTCGAGGAACAGAACGAGGAAGGACGAAACAAAGACCCTGCCGGAGCGCGTGTCGTCCATTAACCACCGGCTGGACGACTGACGCCCAATTTCTTCAACACGTCGTCCGGGCAGCCCTTCCACTCGGGGACGAACGTGTTGCCCGCGTATTGCAGATCCATGACGCCCATCTTCGAGGACCAGAATCCGGATGCCGTGAGATCGCGGAAGCTGTTGAAGAAGGCGACGCCCTGCGAGAATTCGGGTCGCGCCTTTTGCGGCCACGCGATGTCGTCCAGCACGGCGGAGCGCTCGGCCGCCGTGCAGTCGATGAAGCGCTTCTCGTACCGGCGCTCGCACTCGAGGTCGATCCACGCGAGTCCGCCGCGCATCGCCGTCTGGCGCTCCCGCTGGTCGTGCATCATGAAATCCATGAACTCGAGCACGCCGGCGTCGGTTGCGCTGCCGGAGCGTTCGTCTTTCGGAATGATCGTGTCGGCGAGCAGCCCCGCTGTCGCGAATTCGTGCGCGTTGAAGAACTTCGGCTTAAACGGCGCCTTGGCCGTCGCGGCGGTGCGCGCCGTCTGTGCGTGCTGATGCGCCTGGGCCGCTTCGGCCTCGGTCCACGTGAATCCCGCGGCCAGCGGCGCGGCCGCGATCAGCCGGAGCAGCGTACGGCGATCGATGTCGGACACGGCTAGATGGCTCCCGCGCGGCGCTGGTCCGCGATGTACTGGCTCGTGCGCATGGAGAGGGCCAGGATCGTCCACGTGCAGTTCTTGTCGGCCTGTGTGACGAACGGCGCGCCGTCGGCGATGAACAGGTTCTTCACGTCGTGAGCCTGACAGTACTTGTTGACCACCGACGTGGACGGATCGTCGCCCATGCGCGCGACGCCGAGCTCGTGGATGATCTCGCCGCCGGCCGCCAGGCCGTAGTTGGCCTCTTCCGGCGACATTGCCTCCAGCGGCGTTCCGCCCATCTCGTGGATGATCGCGCTGAAGGTTTCTTGCATGTGCTTCGCCTGCTTCTTCTCGTAGTCGCTCCATTTCCAATGAAACCGCAGGACCGGAATGCCGTACTTGTCCACTGCAAGCGGATCGACGTCGCAGTAGCAGTCGTCGTTCGGAATCATTGCACCGCGCCCCGCGAAGCTGACCACCGATCCGTAGACGCGGCGATAGTCCTGCTTCAGTGTCTTGCCGTAGCCGCCGAACGAGATCGGCGTGCCCGACGCGTCCACGCCGGTGAAACTGTACAGGTTTCCCAGGAATCCCGCGCCGGGCATCCGTCGGCCGCCGCCGATTTCAATGTGGTATCCGCGCGGAAAGTCGAGCGTGCTGTTGTCGAGCCACCACGGCATGTACAAGTGCATGCCACCAACGCCGTCTTCATTGTGCGGCAAGTTGCCCGTCAGGCGCGGGATGAAGCCCGAGACCCCAACCCCGGTGGAATCGGTCAAGTACTTCCCTACGACGCCGCTCGAATTCGCCAGGCCCTGCGGAAACGTTCCTGACTTCGAGTTGAGCAGCAGCCGCGCGGTCTCGCATGCGCTGGCGGCCAGCACGACGACACGCGCGCGCGCGTGATTGTCGCGTCCCGTCTTCTTGTCGATGTACGCGACGCCGTTGACCAGCGCGTCGTCGCCGATCGTCACTTCGCGCGCCATCGCGTCCGTGATCAGGGTCAGACGCCCGGTCTTCATCGCAGGCGGAATCAGGACGGTAGTCGACTGGAAATTGGATCCGGTCGCGCATCCTCGGTTGCACTGCCCGCAGTAGTGGCATGCCGGACGCCCGTTGAGCGGCTTCGTCAGGATCGAAAGACGCGCGGGCACGCACGGAATGTTGAGTCGCTCCGAGGCATCGCGGATGAGGAGCTCGTAGCAGCGGGGCTGCGGCGGCGGAAGAAACAGCCCGTCGGGTTCATTCGGAAAACGCGGCCCGAGATTCGTACCGAACACGCCGACGAGTTTGTCGACTTCGTCATAGAACGGTCTGATGTCGTCGTACGTGATCGGCCAGTCGTCGCCGAGACCGTCCAGACGTCTCGGGCGGAAGTCGTCCGGACCCCAGCGCAGCGAAATGCGTCCCCAGTGGTTGGTGCGGCCGCCCAGCATGCGCGAACGGAACCACAGGAACTCTTCACCCGGCGCGGTCGTGTACGGCTCGCCGTCGAGCGTCCACCCGCCGAGCGCGGCGTCGTACTCGCCGAACTGCCGCTCGGGAATCGACGCGCCTCGCCGCGGACTGTCGTAATTCCACGCGAACATCTTCGAGTCCTTGACGGGATCCCAGTTCGGTCCCGCCTCGAGCATCAGCACATCGGCGCCGGCCTCGGTGAGCACCTTGGCGGCCATGCCACCGCCCGCGCCTGAGCCGACGATGCACACGTCGTAGATCCTTCTGCTGCTGATGATCTGCATAGGCCTCTGGTCCGACGCGGATTGTAGTCTCGATGAACCGCGAGGTCTATCACTTGGAAGGAGCCAACGGACCATCGACGCCTGGCTGGACCCTCAGGCCTGACGAAGCCCGTCGTGCGAGCAACGGCGGCGCGAGCTTGGCAACCGCATTCGAGTTGACGTCCCGCCCCCACAGCAGTAGTGTCCTCGGCATCGGCTACAGTGCCTCGATCCGAAGCGCTCACCCCGGGCGCGAGTCTCGGCCCCTACGAAATCCTCGGTCTGCTCGGCTCGGGCGGGATGGGCGAAGTCTACCGCGCCCGCGACCCCGTCTCGAACGCGACGTTGCGGTCAAGGTGCTCCCTTCGGAGTCGTCGGCCGATTCCGACCGACTGCGGCGCTTCGAACAAGAGAGCAAGGCGGCCGGCGCGCTCAATCACCCGAACATCCTGGCGGTCTTCGATACAGGCCTGCACGATGGCGCTCCATACATCGTGTTCGAGCTGCTCCATGGCGAGACGCTGCGTGAGCGGCTCAAGGGTCCGCTCACGATTCGCAAGTCCGTCGACGTTGCCGTCCAGATCGCTCACGGCCTGGCTGCGGCGCATGCAGCAGGGATCGTCCACCGGGATCTGAAACCAGAGAACATCTTCGTGACCGTAGACGGGCGCGTGAAGATCCTGGACTTCGGCCTCGCGAAGCTGCAGCCCCGCGGAGTGCAGGATGTCAGCGACAGCGAGACGGCCCTGCAACTTACCGACGTCGGCACCGTGCTCGGCACGGCCGGTTACATGTCCCCTGAACAAGTCCAAGGGCAACCCGCTGACCAACGCTCCGATGTCTTCTCTTTCGGTGCGGTGTTCCACGAAATGCTGTCTGGCCGGCGGGCGTTTCACGGCGATTCGGTCATTGAGACGATGCGGGCGATCTTGAAGGAGGATCCGCCCCAGATCGGAGAAGTGAACCGGAACGTCCCGGTGGCGATCGAGCAGATCGTGCGACGGTGCCTGGAGAAGCGGCCGGACGAGCGCTTCCATTCTGCCCATGATCTGGGGCTGGCGCTCGAGGCGGTCTCCGCATCGACCGCCGGCAGCATCCGGGGTCTGGCGCCCGTCGCGGATCGGGGATGGTGGCGCGCACCAGGTCGGCCTGTCAGTGCGCTTCTCGCGCTGCTGGTTCTGGCGAGCGCCGTCGCCTTCCTGCTGGGCAAAAACTGGAACCCTCAACCCGTGCCGCAGTTCCGCCAGATAACGTTCCGCCGCGGGAGCCCCGGGTGGGCGCGGTTCTCAAGCGACGGACAGACAATCCTTTACTCTGCAAAGTGGCCCAACCAGCCGCTCCAGGTCTTCTCGGCCCGGCTCGATGCGATCGAGTCGCGCGCCTTGGGGCTCAACGGCTCGCTCGCCGCAACGAAGGGAGGCGAGATGGCGGTCGTTCTGCCGAACGGGACGCTTGCCCGACTCCCCTTGGATGGCGGAGTGCCCCGTGAGATCGCGGACCCGGTGCGGAGGCTGACTGGGCGCCCGACGGAAGCCTGGCGATCATTCGTGATTCCGGGAGGCGTCGGATCGAGTCGCCGCCGGGGCATGTGCTGTATGAGTCGGGCGGGCGCATCAGCGGACTGCGCGTGTCGCCCCGGGGCGACCGGCTCGCCTTCCTTGAGATCGGCAGCACAGCACCGGGTTTCGAACACCGCAACAGAAGCCGCCGGTTCGGTGATCGTCATGGACAGGCAAGGTCAAAAGACCACCCTCTCCACCGGCTGGACGTCCATAGGTGGTTTGGCTTGGGCGCGCGATGGCCGCGAGGTGTGGTTCACTGCCACGAAGTCAGGAATTTCACAAGCGCTCTATGCTGTCACGCTCGCCGGCCGCGAGCGCCTGGTCGCCCGGGCTCCCGGCGTCCTCTGGCTTCATGACATCTCCGCCGACGGACGCGTTCTGCTCACGGAAGGACGCGCTTCCATCGAGGCCCGTGGTCGGATGGGGCAAGACACTGCAGAGCGCGAGTACTCGTGGCTGGATGGAACATTCGGAGCCATCTTCTCTCCTGACGGCCAATCCTTCATCTTCAGTGAAGCCGCCGACGGCGGGGGCCCGGGCAGCGGCGCCTATCTGCGGCACGCCGACGGCTCACCGCCGGTTCGCCTTGGCGAGGGCTGGGCGCTTGCCATCTCGCCCGATGGAAAGTGGGTCGTGTGCTCGAACATCGGCTTCCCCAGAGAGCTGCGGCTCGTGCCGACGGGAGCGGGAAACCCACGCACGCTCCGGCGGGGAACGATCAGCGAGTACGATTGGGCGTACTTCCTACCGGATGGCAAACGCCTCGTCGTCGCCGGCAGTGAACCGGGCCGGCCGTCGCGGCTTTTCGTTCAGGATCTGCCCGAGGGCGAGCCCAAACCCTTCACACCCGAGGGAACCGGACTCGAACCCTTTCCCGCGGCCATATCGCCAGACGGACGGTTTGTCGCGGCCGTTCCTCTGGTCGGCGAGCGACGGTTCGCTCTGTATCCGATCGGGGGTGGCGCTCCGCAGCCCATTCCAGGACTCGGCGTCGGTGATACGCCCCTGCGCTTCAGTCCCGACGGCGCCTCTCTGTACGTATTGGAGCCGAGCGAGTCGAGCAACAGGGTCGTCCGCCTCGATCTCGCGAGCGGGCGTAAAACCCGGTGGCTCAACCTTGCGCCTCCCGATACGGCGGGATTCTGGGGGAGTACCAGTTTCGTCGACATCACCCCCGATGGACGGTCGTACCTTTACAGCTACTGGCGCATCGTGTCGGATCTCTTCGTGGTCGACGGACTGAAGTGAACCGCGCCCCAGGCGGTGAAATAATGGCCGACCTGGGCGGCTGTTCGGCTCAGTTGCGTCTCAGATGAGATCACGCGGCTGACGACTTGGAGACCACGACGGCAGTTTTGCCCGCCTTCACACTCAATCTGTGTCCCTGCGGCGACAAAGATGTCGTGTGTCTCGGTATCGGGAAGGGCAGCGTCGCGAGCCCCTTCCAGGTAGCCGTCCCGGATAAGGCGTGGTGTGCGTGCATTCAATAGAACGCTCTCGTACGGATCGTTGACGTCCGAGACTTCTCCACGGCGGCGTCGTCTCGTTCGCGAAGGGTGGCGTTCATGAACTCCAGTTCGCGCCTACCGGCGCGGTCGCCCAGCGATCCCCTCTGCGGAATCGATGATCGGAGCGTGACGACGGTCCCAGTCGCTGCCCGACCGTACGCTGAAGATACGCGCAATGCGGCTCCCGCGAATCACACCCGCCAGAGCCGCGCGGCTTTTTGTGGAAAAAAATTGGAGGCGCCGCCCGGATTTGAACCGGGGATGGAGGTTTTGCAGACCTCTGCCTTACCACTTGGCGACGGCGCCGCAGGGAGTCGCTCTGTCACGACCGAACGGACGGCGTGAAACCATCATCGTACCAGACGCTCACCACGCGATCAAATGACGCGGCGGCCGCTTGGGACGGCGGTTGTCTCGTCCAGCGCCGCTGTGGTACGATCAGGGTTCCGCGAGCGGGAATAACTCAGTGGTAGAGTGCGACCTTGCCAAGGTCGAAGTCGCGGGTTCGAATCCCGTTTCCCGCTCCAAATTTTTCCGGGGGGCTTCGCCCCGCCGGACCCCCCTACACGCTCTCTCGTGCGCCGCTGTCGTCGGCGCTCACCGTTCGCGTGGCGCGCTTCGCGTTGCTCGCGCGCTGCAGTGCGGGGGCTTCGCCCCGCCGGACCCCCCTACACGCTCTCTCGTGCGCCGCTGTCGTCGGCGCTCACCGTTCGCGTG
>DATJIW010000071.1:0-16569 GCA_035492775.1 Vicinamibacterales bacterium | reverse complement strand
GCCTCGTGCCACGCGTGCGGGTAATCGAGATCGATGATGTCGACGGACGGGACACCCGCGTCGAGGAACTCGTCGTGGTCGTCCTCGATCGGTGTGGACTGTTGGAGGAACTCCGGGCGGTTCAGCCGGCGCGCCGCGCTCCAGATGGCGTCGGTGAGCCACGGCGTCGACTTCTCCTCGCGGCTGATATCCAGATTGCGGTCCGCGATCATGTCCACGAGGATGAACGCGCGGATGTCCTTCAGCGTGCCGGCGCGCTGCGCCTGCTGCACGTAGTAGCGGCTGCCGTACGTGTGATCCGTCGTGCCCCAGTCCGGCAGCGTCGCCTCCTCGCCATCGAGGAACAGCAATTCGATCGGCAGCGGATTCCGGCGACCCTTCAGCGCGCGCGCTATTTCGAGCAGGAATGCGGCGCTCGAGCCGCCGTCGTTCGCGCCGACGAAGGCGAACTGGCTGAATCGCTTCGTATCGTAGTGGCCGCCGATGACGAGGCGTCCGCGATCAGAGGCCTGGCCGGGAAGCGTGGCGCGAAGGTTGACCATGTGCAGCGGCCCGACCGGCGTATCGACGTCGAACGGCTGCTCTTCGGCGGTCAGACCTGCGGCCGCGAGCTGCGCCTTGATGAAATCGCGCGTCTGCTGGATGGCAGGCGAGCCGGAAGGCCGGGGGCCGATCTCGACCAGGTGCTTCAGGTCGGCGAACGCGCGGTCGGCCTGAAACTTCGGCGCCGGCGTCTGTTGCGCGGCGCCGAGGCAGGCGGTGATGGCGAGGGAAAACAAGGCCGAGCGTTTCATACTGCCGTCGCGGCCTGACGCTGCTCGCGCGGCACGTAGTCCCGCCGCTCCGCGCCCGTGTAGATCTGTCGCGGCCGCGCGATCTTCTGGTCGGGATCGGTGAGCATCTCCTCCCACTGCGCAATCCATCCGGACGTGCGCGGAATCGCGAACATCACCGGGAACATGTCGACCGGCAACTTCATCGCCTGATAGATCAGGCCGGAGTAGAAGTCGACGTTCGGGTAGAGCCTCCGCGAGACGAAGTAGTCATCGTGCAGAGCGATTCGTTCGAGTTCGAGCGCGGTGTCGAGCAGTGGATTCTTCCCGGTCACTTCGAACACTTCGTCGGCGACCTGCTTCACGATCTTCGCGCGCGGGTCGTAGGACTTGTACACCCGGTGGCCGAAGCCCATGAGCCGGCCGTCGCCGTTCTTCACGCGCTTGATGAATGCCGGGATGTTGGAGACCGGGCCGATCTCCGTCAGCATCCGGAGAACCGCTTCATTCGCGCCGCCATGGAGCGGCCCGTAGAGCGCGGCGGCTGCGCCTGCCATCGCCGAGTACGGATCCGCCTGCGAACTCCCGATGCCCCGCATCACGCTCGTGCTGCAGTTCTGCTCGTGGTCTGCGTGCAGAATGAAGAGCACGTCGAGCGCCCGCTCGAGCGCCGGCTGCGGCGTGTAGCGCAGCTCGGTCATCCGGAACAGCATATTGAGGAAGTTGCCGGCGTAGCTCAGGTCGTTGTCGGGCTGATTGTGGGGTCGGCCGACCGAATGGCGATACGCGTATGCGGCAATCGTCGGCACCTTCGCGACCAGCCGCACGGTCTGCAGCCGCCGCGAGTCCTCTGAGAAAATCTCCTTCGCGTCCGGATAGAACGTCGACAGCGCAGCGAGCGTGCTGATGTACATCCCCATCGGGTGTGCGTCGTGGCGGAACGCCTCCATCAGCTTGGCGATGTTCGTATGGAGCATCGTGTGATGGGTGATCTCGTCGCGCCAGTCCTCGTACTGCTGCGGGGTCGGCAGTTCGCCGAAGAGCAGGAGGTACGCCACCTCGAGGTAGTCGCTCTTCGCGGCGAGCTGCTCGATCGGATATCCGCGATAGAGGAGGATGCCGTTGTCCCCGTCGATGTACGTGATGCTGCTGCGGCACGCCGCCGTATTCATATACGCCGGGTCGTACGTCATCAGGCCGAACTCGTCGTCCGTGACCTTGATGGGCCGCAAGTCGGTCGCGCGGATCGTGCCGTCCTGGATGGTGACTTGGTACTGCTTGCCGGTTCGATTGTCCGTGATGGTGAGCGTATCCGCCATGTCGTCTAAGACGCCTCGTCGTCGTGCTCGGGGTCAACCGGCGGGACGGGCTCATCCGGCAGGCGATACTCTTCCCGCAGCCATCGTCCCAGATCCGCCATCTTGCAGCGCTCGCTGCAGAACGGCCGCCAGGCCGGATCGACGGGCCGTTTGCGGCAGTACACGCAGTCGGGTGCCTCAGAGCGCAACCGATCTATCTTACCTAATCACGGGTTCAGGTTCAGAGGTTCCGGTTCCAAGGTCGGGTTCACGGGTGAACCCTGAACCCTGAGCCGCGAACCTAGGAGTGCGGTGCGTGGTGACGGACGTCGCGGGCGGACACCATGAAAATGACGTCCTCGGCGATGTTCGTGGCGTGATCGCCGATGCGCTCGAGATGGCGCGAGACGAGGATCAGGTCGAGGCCCGGCTCGATTGTCGATGGCGCGTGCACCATGAACTCGACCAGTTCGCGGAACACGTCGGTCTTCAGCGTGTCGAGCACATCGTCTTCGTTGAGCACGTGCTCGGCGAGCGCGGTGTCGCGGCGGACGTACGAGTCGAGCGCGTCGCGCAGCATCGCCTGGGCGATGTCGGCCATGCGCGGGATGTCGATCAGCTCCTTCACGGGCTGGTGCCGCAGATACCGCCGCGCCGCCTCTGCGATGTTGACGGCCAGATCGCCGACACGCTCGAGGTCGGTGTTGATCTTGATCGCCGACATGATGGCGCGCAGATCGATCGCCATCGGCTGATGCAGCGCGAGGAGCTTGAAGCAGCGGCCGTCGACCTCGATGTGCAGCTCGTTGATCGGCTGGTCGCCCGAGAGTACGTGGTCGATGAGCGCGTCGTCGCGATCGACGAGCGCTCGAATGGCCGCGCGGACCCGGTCTTCGGCCAGGCCCCCCATCTCGAGGAGACGAGTCTTGAGCTGCTCGAGTTCTTCCTGAAAATGCGGAATCGGAGATGCGGTCGCCATGCGTTATCCGAAGCGCCCCGTGACGTAGTCTTCGGTGAGCTTCTGACCCGGGTTGGTGAAGAGCCGATCGGTCGGCCCGAATTCGACGAGGCGCCCCAGCCAGAAGAAGGCCGTGCGATCCGAGACGCGCGCCGCCTGCTGCATGTTGTGCGTCACGATGACGATCGTGTACGACGATTTCAATTGGTACGCCAGTTCCTCGATGCGCTGCGTGGCAATCGGATCGAGCGCCGACGCCGGCTCGTCCATCAACAGCACATCGGGTTTGACCGCGAGCGCTCGGGCAATGCAGAGCCGCTGTTGCTGGCCGCCTGAGAGCGCGAGCGCCGAGTCATGGAGCCGGTCCTTTACTTCATCCCAGAGCGCGGCCTGCCGGAGGCTCTGTTCGACGAGCTCATACAGGTCCGATTTCCTCCGGGCGATTCGGTTCAGCCGCAGCCCGTACGCGACGTTCTCGAAAATCGACTTCGGAAACGGGTTCGATTTCTGGAACACCATCCCGACGCGCCGGCGGAGCGCGACCACGTCGGTGCGGGCGGCGTAGATGTCGCGGCCGTCGATCAGGACCTCGCCGTCGACCCGGGTCCCCGGAATGATGTCGTTCATCCGGTTGAGCGTCCGGAGCAGCGTGCTCTTGCCGCAGCCCGACGGCCCGATGAATGCGGTGACGAGATTGGCGGGGATCGAAATGTCGATGCTCTCGAGCGCCCGCTTCGCGCCGTAATAGAAGTTCAAGTCGCGGACGACGATCTTGTCGGGGATCGAGGGACTGGGCTGCGCGCTTTCGCGCGAGACGACCGGAGCGCGGAGGAGAGAGGGCGCCTCCGCCGTCTGTGCGGACATGCCTCATCGTCGCCCGACGCTGTTTCTGCGCCGTTTCGCTGATGTAAAAACCGTGTAACGTCGGGTGCCCGGGCCGGGCGCCGTAATTACTCGGGGCGGACCCCAACGGGAGAAATCTCGGATTCGCTCAGGAATCCGGCGATCTGACGCCGCAGTTCGTCCTGAATGACCTCGACTTTCCGGCGCGCATCGAGGACGTGGAACCCGTATTCCTCCGCCAGGACGGTGTATTCCTTGAGGAGCGCGCGCTGGTACGCGCGGAAACTCTCGTAGATGTCGTCACCGAGCTTGAGGTCCATCCCCGATTCCCAGTAATCCATGCCGCGCGCCTGGAGCACGCGCCTGATCAACGTCTTCTCGTCGATCTTGAGATAGAACACGAGGTGCGGGGCGATCCCGAAGCCGTAGAGATTCCGGATCCACTGTCGATCGACACCGCGAACGCCGGCTCTCGCGAGCGCCGTGAAGATGTAGCGATCCGACAGAACGATGAACCCGGCCTTGAGCGCCGGGATGATTTCCTTTTCGAGACGGTCGGCGAAGTCCGTGGCATAGAGCAGCACGAAGGTCAGCTTGTTCAGCGTATTGCTCGCCTTGGCGAGCTCGATCGTGGGCTGCATGAGCTCGGAGCGTGTCCATCCGGTCTCGATGACCCCGTAGCCCTGCACTTCGAGCCATTCGCGCAGCAGCCGGATCTGCGTCGAGCGCCCCACCCCGTCGGTGCCTTCGATGGCGATGAGCCTGCCGGGATACTGATCGATCGGCAGGTACGGGATGCCATAGCTGTAGTAGCACCCCGGCTGCGCGCGGATCGTTTCGAGCTCAGGCGGATTCGTCGAGCTGCTCGTCATTGGCTTCGATCTCCAGATGCTGCGAAACGAGGCGGCGGAACACTCGCTGCTGTTCCGTGATGCTGCCGCTGGCGTTGATCACGCTGAGGCCGAACTCGTCGACGCAACGGTCGTACTCGTCGAGCACCTTGCCCTGAAAAATCCTGAAACTCTCGATCGCGTTGGCGCTCCAGCCCATGTCCAAGCCGGCTTCGTAGAATTTCAACTTCAGGCGTCTCGCGAGCAATCGATCGACGGACACTTCGATCGGAACTTTGAAGTACACAGCGAGGTCCGGCTTCACGGCAAAGTTATAGAGCTCGCGGACCCACCGCCGATCCACACCGCGCGCGGCGTCGCGCGCGAATGCCGTGTAGGTGTAACGGTCGGCAAGCACGATCATGCCCGCCTTGAGCGGCGGGATGATGTTATAGAGGAGCCTGTCGGCGAAGTCCGTCGCGTGCAGCAGGCTGAAGGTCATCGGCGTCAGCGCGTTCTTCTTCTTGCCGGCCTTCGTCGCGGCTTTCACCAGCGCGGAGGAATTCCACTCCGTCTGGAAGACGGGGTGTCCGGCGGCGCTAAGCCACTTCGCGAGGAGTCCCAGCTGCGTGGTCTTTCCGGAGCCGTCGATGCCCTCGACGACGAACAGTTTTCCGGGATACGCGTGGGGCGTTGTCAGATTGTTCAGCATGACTCCGTCTGTTCAACTGGCGACCCGTCACCTCGAATCGCAGGGGGCGCCCGAGCACCTCCTCGAGGGGCGCGGCGTGACGCTGCGCGGCCCAGAGTTCGAGCTCGACATCACCGGCCGCGCGGAGCCTCACCAGATAGTCGTCTCCCCGCGGCACGAATTTGAGGCCCGTCACCGCCTGCGAATGGCTGCGATCGAGCCCCTCGGCCAGCCGCACCATCGCGGCGAGCGCGCGCACGGCTCGCCGTTCGCGGCCCGAAAGCGCCCCGTAGTCCTCATGCGACTTTTTCGGCGCTGCCTGTCGATGGTATCGCGCCGCGAGGCCGATGATCTCGACTTCCTTCGGCTCGAAACCGCGCAGGCCGCCATTCCGGATGAGATAAAGCGAGTGCCGATGGTGCCGTTCGTAGCTGATGTGCACACCGATGTCGTGCAGCAGCGCGGCATACTCCAGCCACTCCCGTTCGGTATCTCCAAGCTGATGAAGGCCGCGCGTCTGGTCGAAGATCGAAAGCGACAACTGCGCGACGTGACGCGCATGGCCGGCGGCATACCCGCATCGTTCGGCGAGTTCGACGACGCTGCGGCGGCGCAGATCGGGGTAACGGTCGACCTTTCGGATATGTCCGCTGTTGCGCTGGATGTAATCGAGGACGAGACCCTCGCGGAGCGCCAAGTCGCACAGCGTGAGTTCTTCCGGCCCGAGCCGCTTGAGGATGCAGTCGAGCAGAATCGAGCCCGCGACGACGATGTCCGCGCGGCGCGGATCCAGACCCGCGACGTGGAGCCGCGCTTGAAGGTCGAGGTCCGCGAGCCGCCGACGCAGTTTCGACAGCGCCTTTACGGGTACTCGGCGATTCCGCAGATCCTCCGGCCGCATGCCGCCGGTCTCGCTGAGCGCCAGCGATCCCAGGCTGAGAATCGTTCCCGACGTGCCGATGACACGATCGAACCGGCGCCGCGCGAGGAGATCGAGATACGGGCCGATCTCCTTATTGATGTATTTCGTCAGCCGCCGCTCGTCGCGCGACGAGAGCGGATCGGACTTTACGAACCGCTCCGTCAGCCGGATCACACCCAGCTTGAAACTCCGGCCTTGCGAGATCGTCTGAGCCGTTCCCAGACTCACCTCGACGCTGCCGCCGCCGATGTCGATGACGATGGCAGGGGAGCCGCCGGTATCCACACCGTAAGAGGCCGCAGTATGTATGAGCCTGGCTTCTTCCGTCCCGGTGATGATCCGGACCCGAATGCCCGTTTCCTTCGCAACCTGGGCGATGAAATCGCCGCCGTTGTCTGCCTCGCGAACGGCTGATGTCGCCGTGGCGACGACCTCATCCACCCCGTTCGATTCCGCGATTCGACGGAATTTCGACAGCGTCTGCAGCGCGGCCGTTATGGCCATGGGAGTCAGGCTCCGCCCGTCCAGGCCCCCGGCGCCCAAGCGCACCATTTCCTTTTCCCTGTCAATGACCTCAAATGACAGGTCCGGCCGGACTCGGACCACGATCATATGGATCGAGTTCGTGCCGATGTCGATGGCGGCTATACGCATGAGCAGGGGGAACGAACGGCAGGGCTAATGGCGCTGACCTTGCTTGTTACACGAACGTTGTATACTGCCCGTCCTGCTAGAGCCGCGCGCATCCTACCATGAACCGTTCACCCGTCCTGATCCGCCTCCTCGACCGTCGCACGCGGGCCCTGAAAAGGCACATCCCACGTGCCATCGCGGGCGACGATGTGGGCGTGCACCAGGCCAGAGTGGCTTCCAGACGGCTCCGGGAAGCCGTGCCCGTGCTGTCCGAGGGGTTGCACGGCAGCAAGGCGGGCAAGGCGCAGCGCAAGATTCGCAAGCTGACCCAGGCGCTGGGTACCGTGCGTGAACTGGACGTCGCCCTGGGTCTTATCGACGAGCTGGACGCGCGCCAGGAGGTGCCGAAAGCCGCCCTTGCGGACGTGCGTGCGCACGTCATGTCGGAGCGTGAGGATCGCCGCCGGGTGATGCATGAACGCCTCGAGGATGTGAATCGCGAAAAGCTCGAGCGTCGGTTGCAGTCGGTTCGAGATGCGCTGGCGGCGCCGTCACCGGACCATGCCTGGCGATCGGCCTTGGCGCACCGGCTCGTCACGGGTGCGCGTCGGCTCGATCACGCGATCACGAAGGCAGGGCAGATTTATGCGCCCGAGGCGCTGCACCAGGTGCGCATCGCTTCGAAAAAACTCCGCTACGCATTGGAGATTGCCGACGAGAGCAGGGCAGCGCGGTGCACTGCCGATCTTCGGCTCATGAAACGAGTGCAGGATGCCCTCGGCCGGCTGCACGATCTACAGGTGCTGCAGCATCACGTTGCGGAGCTTGACGCCGCACCGATATCGCGCCGCGCGGCGGGCGATCCCGGTCTGGCGGTCCTCGCGCGCGTCATCGAGGACGACTGCCGGATGCTCCACGCGCGGTACGTCGCGCTCATGCCGGCGCTGCAGGAGGCTGCGACGCGCATTCGCCGCGAGATCGCTGTGCGGGTGACCGCCCCGCGCCGCAGACCTGCAAAGATGCTCCTGGCGGCCCGGCGCCGCACCGCAGGAGCCGCGCCCTGATGGCCACCGTGGAGGTGTACCTCATTCGCCATGGTCTGGCGGAGGAGCGCGGGGCCGAGTGGCCAGACGACTCCAAACGTCCGTTGACTGCCGATGGCATGTCGAAGCTGCGGAAGGAGGCGCGCGGCCTGCGCGCGCTCGACGTCGAATTCGACGTCATCCTCTCGAGTCCGCTCGTGCGTACCCGGCAGACGGCCGACGTCTTGATCGAAGTGCTCGACACGAAAGCGCCGGTCACGTTATCAGACGCGCTGGCCCCCGCCGGGACTCCTGCTGCTGTAATTCAGGAGATCGTGAAGCACGCGCGCAAGGGCCGTATCGCCCTCGTCGGTCACGAACCGAACCTGGGCGAACTCGCCGCCCAGCTGATTCACGCGCGGGCGCCGCTCACGTTCAAGAAAGGCGGCGTCTGTCGCATCGATTTCGACGTGCTGCCGCCGAAGGGCGTCGGCTCGCTCGTCTGGTTCCTCCCGCCGAAGGTGTTGCGCAACATCCGGTAGCGCCACTACACCAGCTCCCGCTGGACGCGTTGTCCGGTCAGACGCGCGGCCGCCGTGTCGTACTGATGCAGCGCTTCGTGCGAGCGATCGCCGATGCGTTCGTACAGCATGACGAGATCTTTCTCGTTGCGGACATCACGCGCCTCGGCGATTTCGAGCGCATGGCGCAACTCGTGTCCGATGAGCCCGATCATCTCGGACGGGGATCGCCCGAGGGCGACCTGAATCCGCAGATAACGCCCCGTGCCTCCATACGGCACCATCAGCAGCCGGCCGGCCACCGTCCCGGGAAGTTCGCTCACCGGCTGGATGTAGACGATGACATCGGTCGCTTCCAGACCGCCCATGAGCGCGTGGAGGGTCGGCGAACGATCGAGCCCCTCGGCGAGCAACTGCTGGACGTAACGATCGGTCGTTCTGACGTGGCGGTTCGCGCTCGTGAGGAGCGCTGCGTTCGAGTAGGACGCGGAAGGGAGACTGAGCGAGGCTGACAGTACAACGGCCAGGACCGAGAGCATAGGACCTCCGTCCACGTTGCTCATCCAGCCTCTGCGACTTAGACGATGGATCCTCGTAAAGGTTTGTCTCTGCTCGGTTTCGGCACGATCGCACAGTGCGCGGATTCGGTCGCTGGTCGCGGGTGGGCAGAGGGAGTGGGGCGGGAGTGCGTCAACTGAGAGGCCACGGAGGCCACGGAGGGTACTAGGTATAGGCCACAGAAGGGAAGAGAGGAGAGGGTCGAGAGAGTCGAGGGTCGAGAGAGTTGAGGGTCGAGAGAGTTGAGCGTCGAGAGAGTCGAGCGTCGAGAGAGGCGAGGGTCGAGAGAGGCGAGGGTCGAGAGAGTCGAGGATCGAGACAGTCGAGGGTCGAGAGATTGAGGGTCGAGACACTCGAACGCCAGGAAGTTCGACGCCAAGAGAATCGGTCGAAGAGGATATCGGGAGGGCTGTCCCGCCGCGCGGGCGCGCGGCCGGAAGGCGAGAGAGATCCGGGAAGTGAACCGCGCGGGTGGTGTGGCGGCTCACTTGCCGGATCTCTCTCGTCTTCCGGTCAGGCCGGCGGAGCCGGCCTGGCGGACAGCCCGTACCGCCGACGACTTCAGTGCGCGATCCCTCCGTGGCCTTCGTGGCCTCTCAGTTAAACGCTCTCTCCTTACTTGCCTCTCCCCTCAACGCCGCTCGTCACCACCGCACCCTTCGGAACGACGATGATGCCGTCGCGGATGTACCAGCCGTCTCCGTCGGCGTGCTGCACGTTGTCCGGGTTCGTGAGGCGGACGCCGTCCGCAATGCGCGCATTCTTGTCGACGATCACGCGGTCGAGAACGACGTCACGGCCGATACCGAGATCGATATCGGACGCCGCGTTCTCCTCCTGGTAATAGTCGGCCCCGAGCAGCACCGCCCTCGTCACCCGGGCGCCGCGCCCGACGTGCGTCCGGATGCCGACCACCGAGTCCTCGATCGTGCAGTGCTCCAGATAGCAGCCCTCGGCGACGATGGCGCGATCGACGCGACACTCATACATGCGGGTCGACGGCAGGAACCGCGGGTGCGTGTAGATCGGCCGGTGCGGGTGAAAGAAGTTGAACGGCGCACCGCGCTGCGTCAGATGGATGTTCGCGTCGTAGAACGCATCGATCGTCCCGACGTCCGCCCAGTAGCCTCGATAAAGATACGCATGGACGTTGAGCGAGCCCAGCGCCGCCGGGATGATCTCCTTCCCGAAATCGATGCCCGGCCGCTGCAGGATGTCGAGCAGCGTGTCCCGCGAAAACACATAGATGCCCATCGAGGCGACAAACGCCTTGTCAATCGTCAGGCCGCCGATCGTCGTGCCGTTCGGCGCGCTCCCTTTCATCGCGGCCAGGCGTTCCGCGTCCGGTTTTTCCTCGAATCCGCTGATGCGGCCGAGTTCGTCGAACCGGAAGATGCCCATCTGCGTCGCATCGCGGGCATCAACCGGTTGCGCGGCGATCGTTATGTCTGCGCGGCTTTCGATGTGGGCGTCGATCAGCTCGCAGAAATCCATACGGTACAGGTGGTCGCCTGCGAGGATTAGGTAATAGTCGGCGTCGTACCCGGAGAAATGCCGCGCCGCCTGTCGCACCGCGTCCGCCGTTCCCTGGAACCACTCCGCGCTGTCGGGCGTCTGCTCGGCGGCGAGCACCTCGACGAAGCCCTCCGAAAACAGATCGAGTCGGTAGGTCTGCGCGATGTGACGGTTGAGCGAGGCCGAGTTGAATTGCGTCAACACGAAAATCCGTTTCAATCCCGCATGCAGGCAGTTGCTGATCGGGATGTCGATCAACCGGTACTTGCCTCCGATCGGCACGGCGGGTTTCGAGCGCATGTGGGTCAGCGGATACAGGCGCGTGCCGCGCCCGCCGCCGAGGATCAGCGTGACGACGTCGTTCATGAAACGATCTTATGCTGGCGGCGCGCGATTGCACCTGGACCGGCACGTCGTCCGCGTTACCATGTGACGTCCCGGTAACGTCTTCCGATGCAGAGAGTCATTCAGCGGCTGCTGATTGCAGCGCTCTTCGCTGTCATCCTCGCCGTCGTCAGTCACACGCGCGCGGATCCGGATCTCTGGGGGCACGTCCGGTTCGGCCACGACACCGTTGCCGCACACGGCATCGTGCGCGCGGATCGGTACTCGTACGCGAGCGACGTGCCATGGATCAATCACGAGTGGCTCGCCGAAGTCATCACTTACCTGGCGTATGCGGTTGCCGGCGGATTCGGGCTCGCGCTGCTGAAAGTGCTGATCGTTGCGGCGACGCTGCTCGTCGTCGCGCGTTCGTGGCCGGAGGAAGTTCCGGCGCGGCTTCGGCTCTGGCTCGTCGGCGCCGTGCTGATCGGAACGGTCCCGCAGGCGAACCACGTGAGACCGCAGCTGTTCTCGCTGCTGTTGTTCGCGCTGCTCCTGCAACTGCTCGTCACGGGCACGCGCCCCGCACGCCGCATCGTGCCGGTGATGATGGTGTTCATCCTCTGGGTGAACCTTCATGGAGGATGGATTGTCGGCGGCGGCGCCCTCGCGGTCTGGGTGTGCTGCGCCGTGGCCGGCCGCGGCGATGCGCGCCAGCGCCTCGAATGGATCGTCGTTGGTGTGGCAGCGCTCGTGGCGACGTTGGTCAATCCATACGGCTGGCGCCTCTGGACGTTCCTGTGGAGTACGGTCGGTCTCGGCCGCGCAGACATTTCAGACTGGCAACCCGTCTATGCGCTCGGCACCGCGTATGTGATCATCTGGCTCTTCATCGCCGGTGTCGCTGTGGCGTTGCTTCGGCAGCATATCGGCCGCCGAACGCTCGACGTCCCGGGCGTCGTCCTGGTCCTGCTGCTCGCATTCGCGTCGTTCCGCGTCAATCGGCTCCTCGCGTTTTTTGCGATCGCCGCAACAATGCTGCTGACACGCGGGTGGCATTCGGAGCAGCCAGAGGCCCGGCGCCCGGCGCCAGAACCCTCGCGCGCGAGCGTGTGGTTCGCGGCGGCTGTGGGCGCGCTGCTGTTTGCGGGCGCGCTCGTTGTCACGGTCCAGAACGTTACGTGCGTGAGGATCGAAGACGAGCGATATCCCGAACGGGAGGCGGCGCCCGCGATGGAGGCAGCGGGGTTGAGCGGACGCATGCTCAGCTTCTTCGACTGGGGCGAGTACGCAATCTGGTACCTGCCTCACCTCTCGGTATCACTCGACGGCCGGCGTGAAACGGTCTACTCGGACGCCGTCGTCCGGGAGCAGGTCGCGATGTACTTCGATCCGTCGACGCGTCAGGCCGTTCTGCGACAGCTGCAGCCAGACTATGCGTGGCTGCCTGCCAACCTGCCGCTGACTGCTGCGTTGGAACAGGACGGCTGGACGACGATCTTTGCGGGTCCGAGATCGGTCCTGCTGTCGGCGCACCCTCACGCGCCATTGAGCGTGCCGCAGCTCGCGGCGGCACGGAGGTGCTTCCCGGGCCCGTAGTAGTCACACAAAATCATGCACACGATAGATGCTTTTCTTGCCGATGCATGTGTATGATCGAACGCATGGATCTGGAAGTCCGGCATCTTCGGCTCGTCGCGGCTATCGCTGACACCGGGACGGTCACAAAGGCCGGCGCAACGCTCCACCTCTCGCAGTCGGCCGTGAGCCACGCGCTTTGCACACTCGAGGAGCGGCTGGGAACACCGTTATTCCTGCGCGTCGGTCGACGGATGCTGCCAACCGAAGCCGGGCGGCAGCTCGTGGACACCGCCACGCAGATCCTGAGACAGCTCGAACAGGCCGAGGCCGCCGCACGCGGCGCCGGAGCGGGCCGGACTGGAACCCTTCG
Organism: Vicinamibacterales bacterium; assembly: GCA_035492775.1. Taxonomy (GTDB): domain Bacteria; phylum Acidobacteriota; class Vicinamibacteria; order Vicinamibacterales; family 2-12-FULL-66-21; genus DATJFQ01. Next base: position 3,730 of record DATJIW010000071.1, on the reverse strand, counting down.
TCTCAGCACCCAGTGCTACACCTGCTATCACTGGCTTCCGCCGCTGCTCTCGCGGTTCCGGCGTGCGCATCCAGGCATTCAGGTCGAGATCAAGGCGGATGTCGCAGCGGATCCGATTGCCGCGCTGCTCGACGGCCGGCTCGATGTCGCGATGGCGATGGGCCCGATCAAGACCGATCACGTCGTGGCGCAGCACGTTTTCGATGAGACGATGGTGGCGGTGATGGCGCCGGGGCACCGGCTGGCGCGGCGGCCGCATGTCGGTCCTGATGATCTGGAACAGGAGATCGTGCTCCTGCATTCGCGTCCCGAAGAGAGCGTCGTGTTCCAGCGTGTCTTCGCCCCCGCCGGGGTGAACCGCAGCGTCGTCCAGACGGTGGCGCTCACGGAAGCCATCGTGGAGATCGCCAAAGCGGGCATGGGCGTGGGCCTGCTGGCGGACTGGGCGGCCGCCCCGTACCTCCGAACGGGTGAACTGCACGGCGTGCCGCTGACGCGGCGCGGGGTGACCCGGCCATGGTATGCCGTCACTCTGAAGGCCAGCGCCGGGCTGCCGCACGTGAAGAGTTTCGTCGATCTCCTGGTTCAGCATCCGCCGTCCGCGAAAACCGCAGCCCCGCGGCGGCGAGCCGGAGGAGCGTCGCGGGCGGATTTCGCGCACTCGTAATCATTCCGTCGCACCGCTGTCGCACGACGCCGGCATGATCTGCTGCGAGGGCGGCGGCCGGTGGTCGGTTCCTCCCCGAGGGCGCGCGTTCATCCCGGACGGATGTTCCAGGAGCGAACGGGCGGTGATCCCTCGCCGATCACCGGACGCCGCTCTTGTTTTCTCTGCCCAACGTGCCGCGGGAAAGAACAGAATCTTCTGATGGAGATTCGGTCCGGCACCGTCACCGCGCTGTACCTCTTCGACGTCGCCGAGCAGATCGATCTGGCGGCGCTGCGCGCGATCCTGGGCGGCGGCGCGTCGGCGCGGCTGGCGTCGAAGCCCAGCGCTCCGGCGTACCTGCAGTATCAAACGCCGCCGCTCGTCGTCGAAGCCGAGCACACCGGAGTGCAGACGCCGGAGGGGTTCCGCACGCGATTCAAGTTCTTCGACTATGGCGTCATTTCCGTTTCGCTGGTGCAGCGGTTTTCCGGCAGCTGGTCCGAACTCGTGTCGGCGAGCTTCCACTCGATCGAGAACTCCGCGTTCGAAGCCGCAGCGGAAGCTGCAGTGCGCGCGCTGGTCGGACGCTGTTCACGCGCCTTGAAGAACGCTCATACGGACTACCTGTCGGAGGACTATCTGGTCGTCGCGGTGCACGAACTCGAGGGACTGCACAGCGCCGACGACGTGGTGGCGTCGCGGGGAGCGGCGATCGCGCAAATGGTCCGCGGCGAAGCGGCCGCCCTGAGTACGCAGGAGCAGAACGAAGTGCTCCGGAACCGGCTGTCGTATCTCGCCGACGATCTCGTGGTTCCCACCTGGAACGCCGCATTCGTGTACGACACGGAGGCCGGTGCGGCCGGCGTGCTCGAACTGATCGAGTTCGGGAACTCGCAGCTCCTGGAATACCGCTATTACGATCGGCTCCTCGATGCCGAATTGACGCACATCTATCCGGCGCTTCAGCGTACGAGCTGGTGGCGGAACCTGTTCGGCGGCGGCGCGGTGGCGGCCGCGAACCAGCTGCACTCGCTGTTCATCGACGTGAACGAGATCACGGACCGCACGGAGAACACGCTGAAGATCGCCGGCGACATCTACGCCGCGCGCGTGTTCGCGCTCGTCGGCGCGCGGCTCGGTCTCGCGCGCTGGAAGCAGACGATCGAAGAAAAGCTCGAGACGCTGGACGACATCTATCGGTTTGCCGTCGAGCAGGTGACGATCTCGAGAGGCCAGTTCCTCGAGCTGACGGTCGTCCTCATTCTGCTGCTCGAACTGGTGCTCTTCTTCCTCGGCGTGATGCGGTAGGCGTTTACGCAATCGTTACGAGGATTTCCCCTGCGGGTAACAATCCCGGCGCGGCGGATTTACGTGCGCGCGCGATCCTCGGACGTGCCGACACGGCATCGTTCCGGAGATCGCCCAATGAAAGTCGCCATTTTCACCGACAACGATTTCGACAAACTCAACGGCCTGACCGCGAGCCTTCGAGCCGCCGTCCGCTATGCGCCCGACGGGATCTCGCCTCGCATTTACACGGCGTCCGACCTGCCTGACGGGCTGCCGAACTACTTCGCCGTGGGATCGCTGGGCCTGCCCGTGCCGTTCTGCGGCGACATGCAGATGTACGTACCGCGGCCGCGGCGGTTCCTGAAAGAGGTTCTGGACGACGGCGTCGGCGTCATCCATTTCACGACACCGGGTCCTGTCGGATTGGCCGGGCTGTTCGTCGCCTGGCGGACGCGCCTTCGTACGGTCGGCAGCGTGCACGTCGACCTGGCGGCCTGCGCGACGCGGCTGAGCGGCTCGCCCACGCTCGGTGCTGTCATGGGTGAGTACGTGCGGTGGGCTTACGCCAAATGCGATCGCGTCCTCGTGCCGTCGGAGAGCACGCGCCAGCTGCTGATTGGCGGCCGGTTCGCGCCGCAGAACGTCGACCTGTGGACGCGGGGCGTCGACACGGAGTTGTTCAACCCTGCGAAGCGTTCGGCTGCGGTGCGGGAACGCTGGCGTGTGGACGATCGTCGCCCGGCAATCATGTATGTCGGACGCATTTCGCCTGAGAAAGGCCTCGGCGACATCCGCCGCATTCAATCGGCGCTGCACCGACGCGGCGTCGAACACCGTCTCGTTTTCGTCGGTGAGGGACCGCTTCGGGAAGAGCTCCAGGCCGCACTGCCCGACGCCGTGTTCACGGGTGCGCTGCCGCCGTCGGAGGTGGCGGTGGCGCTTGCCTCCGCCGACCTGTTTCTGCTTCCGAGCGATACGGACGCGGACGGCAGCGCGGTGCTCGAAGCACAGGCCAGCGGCGTTCCAGCCATCGTCTCCAGCTTCGGCGGGCCGAAGGAGTACATCCGGGCAGGGATCACCGGAGCAGTGTGTCCAGGTGGTGACCTCGACGCCTTCGGCCACGAGGCCGCCGTTCTCGTGCGGGATACCCGCCGGCGGCTGGAGATGAACCGGGCGGCACGCGAGCATGCGTTGACGCTGCGTTGGGAACGGGTGCTCGAACCTCTATATCGCGCTTACCGCGAAGTGGCCGCGCGGGGGCGCGGCCGGCTGCATCGCGTGCCGCTGGCCGCATCAGCACGCGGCAACGCCACCGCGTAACCCGCCCCTCCGGAGTTGTCCGGGTACGGCGGGATTCGGCAGGTGTTTACGCCGACTCTTCAAACGCGGCAGGACCGCTCTTTCCGCGTGAATCCGGCAGCAGCTCCCAGAGCCAGAGTTTCGCCCCGACGTCGTGTTGCCGGACCGGACACGCCGGTCCGCGCCGCTCGACTACGCGTGAGTGGGCCATATGCGTCTTTGGATGACACGACACGTAAATCGTGCAGCCGCACCACAGGACCACCGTGTAGGACATAGCTGACGTTATACGCGCGCCAGATGACAGCTGTGCGTCGATGGCGTAAACGCGGCGAAAAGCCGGTCCGAAGTTTACAGACTGTTTACAACGCACCGGACGCCGCTGCGATAAAGATCGAGGTTCACCGGGTCGACGGAAAGCAGGTGTGCACGATGTTCGCGAGGGAACTTCACCAGGCCGGCCACACGAAGCGATTTTCGATCAGCGCCAAC
>DATJIW010000070.1:0-38903 GCA_035492775.1 Vicinamibacterales bacterium | reverse complement strand
GATCACTTCGGCGTGCACGGCCGCGTCGACGTCCAGGTCGGCACGCTCTCGAAGGCCGTCGGCGCGCTTGGCGGGTACGTGGCGGGCAACACGAACCTTATCGAGTTCCTTTACCACCGCGCACGGCCCTTCCTGTTTTCGACGTCGCACCCGCCGGCGGTGGTGGCCGCCTGTATGGCCGCGATCGACGTCCTGCTCGAGGAGCCGGAAATCATTGAACGGTTGTGGGACAACACTCGTTTTTTCAAAGAGGGGCTGCAGCGTCTCGGGTTCGACACCGGCCTGAGCGAGAGTCCGATTACGCCGGTCATCGCGGGCGAAGGCGCCACGGCGATGGAGCTGTCCGACCGCCTGTTCGCACGCGGCGTCTTCGCGCAGGGGATTGCGTATCCCACCGTTGCGCGCGACAAGGCGCGTGTGCGGACAATCGTCACGGCGACGCACACCCGTGAGGACCTGCAATACGCGCTCGACGCCTTTGCGGCGGTGGGGCGTGAACTCGGGCTGATCTGACATCGAATGGCAAGGCGAACACGTCCGGCTTCGGGTCCCCACTGGTTCGATGCGTGGACGCGTGACGTGGCCCGCGACGTGACGGCTGAGGATCTGCAGCGCCTGTTCACACGCGACACGCGGGACGCGTACCGGTTCTTCACGCGCGGGCTCGACGAGGACAAGCTCGCCAGGGAACGGTGGCTGCGCCGTCAGCTGCTGCGGGTTCGCCAGGTCTTTGTCGCATTCACGCTCAAGCTCTCGCCCGCGCGCCGGGCGCTCTATCTCATCGCGCTCGTGATTGCGCTCATCGGCGTCATCAACCTCTATCAAGGGTGGCAGTCCGTCACCATCCCGTTCGGCACGCCGTTCTTCCGCATTGTCGTGGTCGCGCCGCAGTGGGCGAACGGGACGTTTTCGCTGCTGATCAGCATCTTCCTGATCAACCTGCTCGTGCTGTTGGAAGTGGCCGACCGGCTGTCGCTCAAAGGCGAGCTGGAGGTCGCGCGCGAGATCCAGCTCGCGATGCTTCCGACGGGAACGTACACGGCGGCCGATTCGGAGATCTGCGGCCTGACCCGGCCGGCGAACACCGTCGGTGGGGACTTCTACGATGTGCTGCCGCTCCCCGACGGCCGCGTGATCGTCACGATCGGGGACGTCGCCGGCAAGGGCAGCCCGGCGGCCCTGCTCATGGCCTTACTGCTGGCTGTGCTGCGCACGCTCGTCGACGAGCAGCTCGAGGCGCCGGCGCTCGTCGCGCGTCTGAATACACAGATTTGCCGTCACAGTCCGGCGTCGCGGTTCATTACGCTGTTCTATGGGGTCTACACGCCATCCTCCGGCGAGATGACATACGTGAACGCCGGGCAGAACCCGCCGCTGCTGCGCCGAAGCGACGGCTCGATCGAGCGGCTGCACAGCACCGGCGTCGCGCTCGGCATGTTCGAAGGATCGACGTTCGCAGCGGCGCACACCGTCGTCCGATCCGGCGACCTGCTCGTGCTGTACAGCGACGGGATCACCGAAGCCGAGAATCCCGCGGGGATCCCGTTCGAAGAGACCGGACTCGAACGATTCCTGTCTGCACGAGGCGGCGAGTCGCCCGCCGTTCTCGCCCCGGCGATCCTCAAAGCCGTCGAGGCGCACGCGGCAGACTCGCGATTCACCGACGATCTGACCGTCCTGGTCGTCAAAAGGGCTGCCGGCCCTCAGTAAACCCGCAGATTGAGCTCGCAAATTGCCTTGAATCGGCAATCGCTCTGCAATCGGCAATTGGTCTGAAATCGCCAATCTACAATCCGTCTGCAATCTACAATCTACAATCGGCAATCGGCAATTCGTTGTTGTTCCCATTCCCCATGCTGCGCCTTGCCCTTGTCGCGTGTCTGCTCCTCGCGCCTCAGGCGTTGCAGCCGCCGGCTGCGACCGGGGACAGCATCGATCGCCTGATGATCGCGATCGAAACCGCCATCAAGTCCGGCGATCCTGCGGCGGTTCGAGCCCTGGCGCGTCCCGGCGCGATCACACCGGCACTGGAGGAATTCGCCGACGGCATGACGGCCGATCGGCCGACGGGGGCGGTCGTCAAGGATCGCGACCGCACAGCGCTGCCGGATGGACGCGTGCGGCTGTTGGTCGAGATCCTCGTCGAGAGCGAGAGGCAGGGACAGGTCTCCACCTGGCGCATTGACGCCGCGGCGGCTCGCAATGCCGCCCCCGATGCGCCGTGGCAGATCACGAATGTCGAACGGCTGACGATCGTCAACGGCTTGTATCGGCTCGCGCTGGAGCCGAAAACGGAGTTCGACGTCAGGAATTTCGTCGTGCAGGAACCGGATCTCACGCTGACGATTCCGTCCGGCCAGGCGTTCGTCGCGCGTGCGCAGGGGGGCCCCACCGCGCTCGTACTGCTCGGCAAGGGCAAAGCTGTCTTCTCGCCGCGTCCTGCGGCGGAGCGCGGCCAGGTGCGGGCGTTCGCCGGATCCGAAGCGCTCACCGCGGAGTTCGAGAGCGTTTTCATCCGCCTCAATCCGGGCGTCTACGCCGCGCGGATGCCGGCGGACGCGTTCACGCCGCGCACCCTCAACGAACGGGATCTGCGAAGAGCCTCGCAGTTGTTCGACACGCTTGCGCCCCTCAGCTTTCAGATCGATCTGGGAGATCTCAGTACGGCCCGCTGGTCGCTCATCCCGTCCGGCAGCGACACGGTCGTCGAGATCGGGACACGCAAATACGGCACGCTGACCTACGCGCAGGCCACGAGCGAACCCGAAGACATCTCGCTCTTCGATCGACGTCACAAAAAGAACATCGCGCTGTACGCGTCAGAGGCAAAGCTCGCCGCCCGCGGCCGGTTCTACAGCGAAGACGATGATGCGGACTTCGATGTGACGCATTACGACGTGCGCGCGGCGTTTTCTCCCGATCGGTTGTGGCTCGACGGCGTCGCGCGCGTGTCGCTCAAGACGCGCAATCCCGTCTCCGGGACATTGACGATCCGCCTCGCCGACTCGCTCGTCGTTCGATCGATCTTCTCTCCGACATTCGGCCGCCTCCTGCACCTGCGCATTGTCGGCCAGAACAGCATCCTGGTCGGGTTCCCTTCGTCGATACCGGCGGGAACGGATCTCGATCTCATCGTCACATATAGCGGCAGGCTCCAGCCACAGCCGCTCGATCGGGAGGCGATTGCCGTTCAGCAGGAAATCCAGTCGGAACCGCTGGTGCTTCTGCCCGAGGCGCAATACGTCTACAGCAACCGCAGCTTCTGGTACCCGCAGGCGCAGACGACGGACTACGCGACGGCGCGGCTGTCGATCACGGTCCCGGCGGAATTCGAGGCGGTAGCGAGTGGAATACCCGTGAGCACGGCAACGTCTGCGCAAACGTCGGACGGCAGGCCATCGAAAGAGTACGTCTTCGAGACGCGCGAGCCGGCGCGGTATCTCTCGTGCGTGATCAGCCGCTTCAGCGGAAAGCAGACGATGCCGCTGGACCTCCCGCTTGCGCAGCCGGCAGCAGCCGGCCCCGGTTTGAACCTTTACGTCGAGGCGAACCCGAGGCAGGCGGGTCGAACCCGCAGCTTCGCTGACAAAACGGCGGACATCCTCCGTTTCTACACGTCGCTGCTCGGCGACTTTCCGTACGGCAGCTTCACGCTGACGCTCACGGAAGCGGAACTCCCCGGCGGTCACAGCCCCGCCTATTTTGCGATCGTCAATCAACCGCTTCCAACGACGCCGTTCCGATGGGCAAACGATCCGGTGGCGTTTCCGAACTACCCGACGTTTTTTCTCGCGCACGAGGTCGCGCATCAGTGGTGGGGGCAGGCAGTCGGCTGGAAGAACTATCACGAGCAGTGGCTGAGTGAAGGGTTCGCACAGTACTTCGCCGCGCTCTACGCGGAACACGAACGCGGCGCGGAGCAGTTCGCGGCGGTGCTGCGTCAGATGCGCCGGACCGCGATGGAACAATCGTCCAACGGACCCGTCTGGCTCGGCTACCGCCTGGGCCACATCAAAGGGGACAGCCGGATTTTCCGCGCGCTCGTCTACAACAAGGGCGCGATGGTGCTGCACATGCTGCGACACCTCATCGGCGACAAGGCCTTCTTCCAGGGCCTGCGCGGGTTCTATACGACGTCGCGATACAAGAAAGCGGGGACCGACGACCTGCGCGCGTCGATGGAGGCCGCGAGCGGCCAGTCGCTCGAGCGCTTTTTCGATCGCTGGATCTTCAACGACGATCTGCCGTCCCTGCGATTCACGTCGCGTGTCGACTCAGCAGGCGTGCACGTCGCGTTCGACGAACTGGGCGATGAGATTTTCGACCTTCCGGTCACCGTCACGATTACGTATACGGACGGATCCACGGACGACGTGATCGTCGCATTGCACGATCAGCGGACGGAGCGCATGATTCCCGTCAGGGGTGACGTGCGCAGCGTAGAAGTCAACCGCGATTCGGCGGCGCTCGCGGATATACGCGAATAACGGCAACGCTGCCGCTACGGCAGATAGATCGCGGCGACCCGGGGCTCGCCGTTGCGCTCGAACGGCTCGAAGACGAGGATGAAGCGCAACCCTGCGTACTCGTAGAAGCGCGTCAGCCGCTCGCCGATCGCTCCCTGGTCGGTGTACTGGCGTCCCTGCTCGGCGGCGCGGCCAAGGCGCTCCGCCACGGCCGACGCGGTATCGCCGACCCGGACTTCACGCCCATCGCTGAACGGAAGGACCGGCACGGAGACGGCGCGGTCCGGGACGACGGCAGGGATCCCGGTGAGCACCGGGCGCGCGACAGTGGCCGCGTGCAGCACCGGCCGCGGCGCGTGCAGCACACCGAAAATCAGCGAGATGACGAGAACCGTCGCCGCCAGGAAGGCAGCGGCCACGATCCATTCGAGCACCGGCGCGACACGGACACGAAGGGCGTCCATAAGGCCTTCCCCCTGGGAAAAGGTTGGCCGATGTGCCCGAGCCTACACCCGTTCACGGGCCGCATCAAGCCGGACCGCCCGCCCCCCGCAGCCGCGGCAGTTGATATCATTGAGAGCTTATGGACATGGTTTCGCTCACGATTGACGGCCATCAGGTCAGCGTCGAAAAAGGCAAGACGGTCCTGCAGGCGGCAATCGAGCACGGCGTCAAGGTGCCGTACTACTGCTACCACCCGGGACTCGGCATCGACGGGTCCTGCCGCGTCTGCCTCGTGAAGATCGAGAAGATGCCGAAGCTGCAGACGGCGTGCTCGACGACGGTGGCCGAAGGCATGGTGGTACAGACGCAGACGCCGGACGTCGTCGAGGCGCGGGCAAGCGTGTTCGAGTTCCTGCTGATCAACCACCCGCTGGACTGCCCCGTCTGCGATAAAGGCGGTGAATGTCCGCTGCAGGACTTCGCGTATTCGTTCGGGCCGAACGAAAGCCGGATGGAATTTCCGAGGCGCGTGTTCGACGGCGAAGGCGTGAAGGCGGACGTCGACTTCGGGCCGACGCTCATGCTGAACCGCAACCGGTGCATTCTCTGCACCCGCTGCGTGCGCTTCATGCGCGAGATCGACGGCGACGCGCAGATCAACATCGTCGACCGTGGCAATGGGAGCGAGATCGCCACGTTCCGTGAAGAGGGCGTGCACTCGCTGCTCTCCGGGAACCTGATGGACGTCTGCCCCGTCGGCGCGATCACGACGCGCGACTACCGCTTCAAATCACGGCCATGGGACAACCCGGAGGCGGTCGACACGATTTGCACGTTCTGCGAGAAGGGGTGCAACACGACGGCGTGGCTCAAGGCCAAGCCCGAGTGGGCAAAGGGTGCACGCCTCGCGCGGATCACACCGCGCTACAACTCCGACGTGAACAGCTACTGGATGTGCGACATCGGGCGCTTCGACTATCACTGGATCGAAGGCGACGATCGGCTGCATCGTCCCCTCGTGCGCGACGAGCGCGGCGGTCAGCAGCCCGTCGACTGGCATGAAGCGCTGGCGAAGACGGCGGATCGCATCGACGCGTCTGGAGGCACGAACGCCGTGCGCTTCCTCGTCTCAGCCCACGCGTCGCTCGAGGAGCTGTACCTCGTCGGCCGTCTCGGAGGAGGATTTGGCGTTCCCGAAGACGGCGTAGCCATCTCGTGGCGGACGCGCCACAAGCCGCAGCCGGATCGCGTCAAGTTTGTCATTCCTGATACCGACGCGCCGAACGTGAAGGGCGCCGCCGATCTCGGCTTCCCGGTACCGTCCACCGAAGCCGGCGCCGATCTCTCCAACTTCCGCCGATCCGTCGAGCAGGGGGGCGTGAAGATCCTGTATGTCTTCGATCCCGGGCCCGCTGGCTCGATCGGCGACGTGAGCTGGGTCGTCGAGGCGCGGAAGAGCGGCAAGCTGCCACTGCTGATCGTGCAGGGTGTGCTCATGACCGATCTCGTGCGCGCGGCTGACATCGTCCTTCCCGGCGCCTGCTCGTACGAGAAGGACGCGACGTACGTGAACGGCCAGGGTCGGGCGCAGGCGGCGTCGCGTGCGCTGCCGGTCCGCGGCGACGCGCAGGAGGACTGGCAGATTTTCGTGAACCTCGGAACGGCCCTGGGCGTTACGCTGGACTATGCGAGCAGCGCGCACGTCCGCGCGGAAGTCGCGAGGGCGATGGCAGGAAATCCGGCGTACGAGCATCTCGAGTCGCTCGAATTCGTCCGGCCGGTGACGGCAAAACACTGGCTGCAGGCTTCCAACCCCTCGGAGCGGTGGAAGTGGGACGTGATGTTCCAGGATCTGCCGCCGGTGAAATTCGAGGGACGGCCGTCAGCCACGTCGATTCCGGGCATGATTCCGCTCGTTGAAAAGAAATAACGCCACACTCGTGAGCCGAGGGGCGTCTTAGCAGCATGAACCAGAACGTGACCTTGCTGGCGGCATTCGCCGCCGGCTTCCTGTCGTTCGTCTCGCCGTGCGTCCTGCCCCTGATCCCGGGGTACATTTCCTTCGTTTCCGGCGTCTCGGTCGAGGAAATGCGGGGGGAAGGCGGGGTGGTGTCCGCATCCCGGGCACAGGTGTTCGTGGCCTCCCTGGCGTTCGTCATCGGCTTTTCGCTGGTGTTCGTCGCACTCGGTGCTTCGGCGACGGCAATTGGGAAGTTCCTGTTTGCGAAGCTGCCCCTGCTCAGCCGTATCGCAGGCGTCCTCCTCATCGTCTTCGGGCTGCATACGATGGGAGCCTTCCGCCTGGCATTCCTCGAGCAGGAGAAGCGGGTTCATACACAGCGAAAACCGGCTGGTGCGCTCGGTGCGCTGCTGGTGGGCGTGGCGTTCGCCTTCGGCTGGACTCCGTGCATCGGTCCGATCCTCGGCGGGATTCTGGCGATCGCCGGGTCGAAGAACACGATCGGCGAAGGTGTGCTGCTGCTGGCGGTCTATTCGCTGGGACTGGGCATCCCCTTCCTGCTGACCTCGCTGGCGATCGATCGCTTCTTCAACGCCGCCAAGCGTATTCGCCGGCATTATCACGCCATCGAAGTGGCCTCGGGCGCCCTGCTGATCGCGATCGGCGTCCTGATCCTCACGGGACAGCTCACGATCATCGTCAGATATCTGCAGCCTTATTTGCCGACTTTCTGATAACTACGCAACGATTCGTCCCACCGACGCAAGGCGCACCCGTCCCTGCTCATCGGGTAGTTGTGAAGTTGTCGTCGATACCCTCACGTCCTTTCGTTCAGCAAGTCGATGATGTCGTTGTGATTCTTTGCGGCGGCGCGGGCGAGGGGCGTCAGATCTTCCGCGTCTACCGCCAGCGGGTCTGCTCCACGATTGAGGAGCGCGCGGACGACGTCGGCGAGATTGTTTTCGGCAGCGATGTGCAGAGGCGTATGGCGTCCGTGGTCCTCGAGCGAAACGCTTGCGCCTCGGTCGATCAGCAGCAGCGCCACATCGGCATGACGTCCGGCAACGGCCGCGTGGAGCGGCGTGTTGCGGGTGCTGTTCTGCGAAATCGCGTCGAGCGACGCGCCAGCCTCGACGAGCCGTTTGGCGGCTTCCAGCTGCCCGAAAAAGGCGGCCAGGTGGAGCGGCGTCCAGCCGTCGTACGCGACGTCGTTCACGTGTCCGGCGCCCAGGGCACGTTGCAGCGGATCCCCAAGACCGAGCGCGGCCGCGGCGAAAATGTCGACGTCACCGCTTTTTGCCGCGATGGCCGCCGCGAGATCGCGCTGACCGCGGTAGAGCGCGGTCATGATCGCCGTCTCTCCCGATGGGAGGCGCTCCGTGCCGCATTCCGGGTGGTCGCGAAGGATCGAACGCGCCGTCACCTCATCGCCGGTCTTGATGGCGTCGATGAGCGCTGCCCCCTGGCTCATTTGAATACCCCTCCTTCCGCCGGCACCCTCACCCGCAGATATCCCGGCCGGATTCGGACGGTGATGACGCGTTCTGCGACGCCGTGCTCGCCGTCGACGTGGAACGGCAATGCGCCGGGGGCCCGGACCGTGGCGTGCTGGATGGACCGGAACGTCATCCCGGGCGCCCGCTCGGGGTGGCTCAGGATCACGTGCCGGCTGCCCCACAGCCGCGCAACCGGCGATCGGTCCTCGACGACGACGGCCTCGAGTCGGCCGTCGTCGGGCCGGGCGTGCGGCGCGATTTTCGCACGGTTGCCGTATTCATTGCCGTTGGCGAAGGCGATGAGCAACGCCCGCGAGTATATGCGCTCTCCGTCGAGATCGATCTCGACGGGCAGAGCCTGGAACCGAAATGCCTCGTCGAGTCCGATCCGAAGGTACGGGCCCATGCCGCGTTTCCCCTGCTCGCAGGCATTGAAGCGCTCGGCGATGCGCGCATCGAGGCCGACGCCGGCGATGTTGATGAAGGCGCGGCCATTCAGTTCGCCGACATCGATCAATCGCTCGACGCCGAGCAGCGCCCCGTCGATGGCCTTCCGCGCCGCCCGCGGCAGCCCCAATGCCCTCGCGAAGCCATTCCCCGATCCGGCGGGCACGACGCCGAGCGCGGCGCTCGTGCCGCCGAGTACGCTTCCGACCTCGTTGATGGTGCCGTCACCGCCCCATGCGATGACCGTGTGCACGCCGCGGTCGAGTGCTTCCGTCGCGAGTTCTGCCGCGTGGTGGCGGCGCTCGGTGACGTGCACCTCGCCGCTCACGCCCGCGGCGCCAAACCGCTCGCGCAGGAGCGCCGTCCGCGCCGCCGCCGCATCGCGGTTCGCGCCCGCCCCCGAGATCGGGTTCACGATCGCGAACACATTCGTCGTCATCGGCCGATCGATGCCGTGATCGGGATGTTATAGTAAACGCGCGCATGCGGCGTTCGGAGGGCTTCATGACCTATCGGCCGATACGGGTGGCGCTTCTGTTGCTCTTCCTCGGCGCGATGGGCGCAGCAGCGTATCTCTTCTGGATCGCCGAACGCGAAGCGCGTTCCACCGAGACGACTGCGCGCAGCTTCGACGCCCGCGCGCACGCCGCCGAGGCGCAGGTTGCGGACCTCCGGCTGGCGCAGCAGGCCTACGTCGCAGCCGGCCAGGGCCAGGACTTCTGGTTCACGCGCGGATCGAAGGCCCTCGAGGATCTCCGGACCGCCATCTCCGATCTCCGGTCCACCACCGCTGCCAGCGCGAGCGTCGCCGCAAGCGACGAAGCGCTCTCTTTGCTTCAGGATTTCGAGCAGATGGACGGGCGCGCACGCGATTACACACGCAGCCACCAGGCGTCGGTCGCGGCAGATTTGATTTTTTCCGACGGATTCGACCTTACACGGAAAGTTGCGGACGCCATCGAACGGGCGAGAGTCGCCGAGCGTGACACGCGCGACGCGCAAATCGCCGCGCTGCGCAAGCGGGAAGTGTTCTCGCAGGGCGCCGCGGCTGCCGCGGCCCTGCTGATCGTGCTGCTCCTCTTTCCCGCCGCGACCGACGGCGATTCCATCGCGGTGCGGATCGCTGATGAGCCGGTCCGTACGCTAACGGGACCGCGGCCGGTTGCAAATCTTGGAGTAGACGGCGGGGACGTGGACGGCTGGTCGCCGGCAAAACCGGACAAAATGGCGGCGCAGGCGCGGGAACCCGCGCTCGAACCAGTCGTGGAACTCGGCGGCGCCGCAGCGTCGGCACCTCCAGCATCCGTCGCAGAAGCGGCGCCCGCCCCGCTCAAGTCTCGCGTGGACCTGCCGCGAGTGTCCGCCCTCTGCAACGACCTCGCACGCGTGACCGACACGCGATCGTTACCCTCTCTCCTGGAGCGCGCCGCTGCCGCCCTCGACGCAGCCGGCATCGTCTTGTGGGTGGCGGACCCGGACGGCCGCGAACTGGCCGCCATCATGGCGCACGGCTACGCGCAGAACATCGTCGTCCGCCTGGGTGCCATTCCGCGCGACGCCGAGAACGCAACGGCCGCGGCGTTCCGCACATCGCTCGTGCAGACCGTGAACGCGGATTCGGCGTCGAACGGCGCGATCGCCGCGCCGCTCGTCGGCGCCTCGGGATGTGTGGGCGTCATGGCTGCCGAGGTGCGCGGCCGCGGCGAGCAGGACGACACCGTCCTGGCAGCGGCCGGCATCATCGCCGCACAGCTCGCAACGCTCGTCGCACCGCCCTCGTCGCGCGCGAAGGCGGAAGCAGCCGGCTGACGCGGCGGCCTACATGACCGCGCGCCGACCCGGCGTGCGGGAGTCGAGTTTTCCCTTCAGCGTTTGCGGCTTCCGATCCCGGACGACGTCGAGCGTGAATTCGTCGCTCGAACTGCGACGCAGTTCGTCGGCTACGTCCGACGCGTCATCGACGTGGTGACCGTTGATCGACACGATCACATCGCCAGCCTTCACACCCGCCTTCGCGGCCGGTGAGCCCTCGTTGACCGACCGGACCAGAACGCCTCCTTTGACACCGAAGTACTCGCTCAGCTGATCCGTCAAAGATTCGGAGACGATTCCGAGCCGCCCTTCGCGCGGACGATACGTGAAAACGTCGACGTCGGGCGGGGCAGGCGCAAGGTATGGGCGCGCAAGTGCGGGCGGGGCCGGAGTCGCCAGCCTCGGCAGATTGCCGTCATCGAAAAAATTGTTTCTCCGCCGCTCCGGCGTGACCGACAGCGTCACACGCTGGCCGTTGCGGACAACCACGGTGCGAACGGTTCGGTTCTCCGGCGTTTCCTCGACGAGCCGCTGGAATTGCGTCACGCTCCGCACGCGCTCGCCGTCGAATTCGACCACCGTGTCGCCAGGCTTCACGCCGGCCTTCTCGGCAGGGCTGTCGCTCTGCACGTCATCGACGACGACCCCGCCGTTCGCGTCCTTCGGGTCGCTCTCGCGGACGCTGACGCCAATGCGGACGCCGCCGGTCACGATCTCGAGCGCTTGAACGAGTGGTTCGCGGTCGCGGGACTGACCGTGGGTCACAGGAGCCACCGCCGCACCCGTGCCGGCTGCGATCACCAGGGCGCCGACGAGAGCGCCGGATTTCAGGGTCTTCATGAACGTCTCCCTCGAATGCGGCCGGTCCCCTTGAACCGCCCGGCCTTCGGAGGGTAGACGCAGGGCTCTATGAAAAGGTTGTGAGTACGTCCTTGTGACAGGTCAGCGACGTCCCCGTGAACGGACGGCAAAGGACGAAAGACCCGGGAAATCGGGGAATTCCGGCGGGCACATCTCTTGATGCACCGAGGAGTGCCGCGCGGGGTCAACGGGATGCGTAACTCAGGCAGGCGCTGGCATCGCCGCATTCCGTCGCAAGTTGGCGATCCCGCGCGGCGTTCGTGTCATCGAGAGAAGGAGACTCCAGTGGCAACGACGGTCAAGCGTTTCGTGCCGTGCGTCATCGCGGCGGTCCTGCTCGCCGGCTGCGCCTTGTCGTCGCATCCGAAAATCGCGGACCTGAAGTACAACCCGGGCCGATACCAGAATCGGAACGTTACCGTCGAAGGCGTCGTGACGAGCGCATGGGGCGTCCCCATGATGCCGTTCAAGCTGTACAAGGTCGACGACGGAACCGGTGAGGTCACGGTCATTTCACAGGATACGCGCGTGCCGACGCGCGGGGCACGCGTTCGCGTCAAAGGGCGCGTGGAAGACGTCGCGACGTTCGGCGGACAGGCCGTCGGGCTGCACATCCGCCAGGAGCACGTATCGTTCGGGCGAGGTTTCTGACGGCGCGCCCGGACAACTATGCAATGACCAACGGCCACTGACGCAAGGGTCTCCCATTTGGGAGCTGTCGTCTTGTGTAGTGGTCGCTGCGAAGTGGTGCAGTTGAAATCGTCAGGCGGTGATCTTCACTACGACCGCCGTCATATCGTCGTTGGGTGCCGCGCCGGCGCGGAACTCCTCCACGGCCGCGAAGATCGCCGCCACCATCTCGCCGGCGGTCAGCTGACGCGCACCCTCCACTACTCCCATCAACCGTTCGGCGGAGAACTCCTGCCCTGCCGGGTTCATCGCCTCGAACACGCCGTCGCTGCAGAACACGAACATATCGCCGGCGTGCAGCGCGAACGTCAGTTCGTCATAGGTGGACCCCTGGAACGATCCGAGGGGCACGCCCGGGAGTTCGATCTGCGAGACGCCGGTGACCGATGCGCGGATGGGATACGGCAATCCTGAATTCGCGAGCGTGACGACGCGCCGCTTCAGATCGAAGATCGCGTAGCACATCGTGCAGTAGTACTCCTCGAGCTGCCGCTGATGGAGGATCGTGTTCACCGACGAGAGCAGGCTCGCGGGGCCCGACCGGTCCGGAAGGTAACGCCGGCGGAACGTCCGGCCGCGCACGAGTTCCGCCGCAAATACGCTATAGAGCGCTGCCGCCACTCCCTTCCCGGAGACGTCGCCAAGCGCGACGACGAGCGTGTTCGATTCAGGCGCCAGGAAATCGTGGAAGTCACCGCCCAGCTCGCGCGCCGGCGCGAAGCTCGCCGCGACGTCCACGCCTTTCATCCGCTTCGGCAGGCCGACCGGCAGGAGCGCCGCCTGCACGCGCTGCGCGAACCGGACTTCCTTCTCAAGGCGCACCTCGTTCGCCCGCACCGTTTCATACAGTTGGGCGTTTTCGATCGCCACGGCCGCCTGGCTCGCGAGAAGCGTCAGGATCTCGACATCGCGCTTCGAGAACGCGTCGAGCTCAGGACTCTCGAGATCGAAGACGCCGATGCAGCGGTCTTTCAAGAGCATCGGGATCGCAAGTTCCGACCGCACGTCCGCGACGACGCGGATGTACCGCGGATCCTGCGACACGTCAGGAGCGAGCACCGGCTCCTTGTGGAGCGCCGCATAGCCGACGAGTCCTTCACCGAGACGGACCCGCGGCACTTCCACTTTTTCGCCATACTGCACCGCGAACTTCATCTCGAGGTCGCCGCGGTCCTCGTTGACGAGGAGAATCCCGAATGTCCGGTAGTCGATGACCCGCCGCGCGAGCTGCGCGATCCGGGCGAACAGGCGATCGAGATCGAGGACGGCCGCCACATCGCGGCCGATCTCGGCGAGCGTTTCGAACGCCGCGGCATCCAGCCGCACCTGCTCGAACAGCCGCGCGTTGACCAGCGCGGTCGCGACGTGCGCGCCGAACTGGCGCAGCAGCGCGACGTCGCTCGCGGTGAACTGGTCCTTCTTGTGGCTGAGGATGTTCAGCGCACCGATGGGGCGCGCCTTGTGCATCAGCGGCACGACCAGCTCGGAACACATCCCCGGCACGATGCCGACGTACCGCCGGTCGCTCGTGACGTCATTCACGAGAAGCGGCGCCTCGCTCGCGATCGCGGCCCCGACGAGTCCCTGGCGCGAGCCGAGGCGGATCGGTTCGAGCCGTTCGGGATACCCGACGGAGTACGCGACGCGGATGTCGGCGCGCCGCTCGTCGATCAGATAGACCGCGAACGCGTCGAACTGAATCAATCGTCGAATCAGTTCGGGGATATGGGCGAGCAGCTGTTCGAGGTCGAGGACGGCTGTGACCTGCCGGCCCAGGTCGAACAGCGTCGTGAGCATTTCCTGCTCACGGGCCGGGGTTGACGTGTGATCCGTCATTCAAAAGTGCACTCGAATTATACTTGCAAGTTCATGGATGGCCCGCAGCTCCCGTTCGACTACGCCGCGATCGAAGCCATCCTTCCGCATCGCTATCCGTTCCTGCTCGTCGATCGCATCACCGAAATCGAGATCGACAAACGCATCGTCGGGATCAAGAACGTGACGCTGAACGAGCGCTATCTGGCGCATCGCGCCGGAGAGCCGCCCGTGCTGCCGCCGACGATCCTTACCGAAGCGATCGCGCAGGTCGGCGCGATCCTGATCCTCGCCAAGCCAGAGAACCGGCAGCGCCTTCCCTTCTTCGCCGGCATCGAACGGGTCCGCTACCGGCGGCCCGTGCACCCGGGCGACGTGGTCGTGATCGAGGCGCTCGTGCGCCGCCTGCGCAGCCGCATGGGTGTGTTGCACGGGATCGCTCGCGTCGGGGGCAAGGTCGCCGTCGAAGGGACCATGACGTTCGCGCTCGGACCCAAAACCGACGCGCGGGACCCTAGCGGAAGACCAGCAGAACCAGGCCTGCCTTGAAGCCACGCGAGCCCCACGCAGCCCAGCGCGCATCCGGGTGGAAGTAGCGGATTCCATCGAGAATCGCGGGCGCGAGGATCAGCGCCGCAATCACCGGTTCCTTCAAATGGCTCGCTTCCGCCATCCCCCGCGTATCGCGCTCGACGGGACCCGTGCGCGCGAATCCCGCAGCTGCATACGCCACGGACGCGAGCACGTTGAACGCATACATCCCCTTCAGGAACGGCTGATGCTCGTCCCGAAGCCGCGGATGGGCGTGCAGGATCAACTCGTTCGACGCGTGCTGCACCCAGAAGCCCGCTGAATCGATCACGAACTCCTGGCGATCCGACAGTCCCGAGTCGTGCGTGATCGCAAAGAACGGTATGCCGTGAAACGATACACGCGCGATGCCCGGATTGGCGTCGAAGATGGCATCGAAGAGCAGGTGTCCGCTTTCGTGGGCCGCCAGTCCGGCCGCCCCGCCGAGCAGGAACGGACCGACTGTGGAACCATGATGCTCACTCGGCGCGGCCGGCTGGGCAGCGTCTTGCGCAGCGGCAGACGACGCCGCCGTCGAAAACACTGCAAGTCCAGCCAACACAACAGCGAAACCACGGGTGCCTGTGCCGGGGTGATACGTGGCACATCCGTTGCTCAACCGTGTCCGCAACGCGCCCGCGAGGACGGCGCAAAGGAGAGAACGAATGCTCGAAACCATTGCGATCATCCTGATCATTCTGTGGCTGCTCGGTATGGTCAGCGGCTACACGCTGGGTAACTTCATCTACGTCCTGCTGGTCATCGCGATCGTGCTGTTCCTCGTTCGCTTGATCAGCGGTAGAACCGTCTGATCGCCGGGGCGTTGCCCGCCGGACGCAGCCCGATCAGGCCGTTTGCGTCCGGCGCGGCTTGCGTGTCGCCGCGGGCGTCGCTACGGCGGTCGCCCGTCGCGGCGCCTTCACGATCGCCACGCCGGCGAACACCAGCGCGGCGGCGAAGGCCATCCGAAGGTTGAAGGGCTCCCCGAGAAACGCTGCGCCAAGCGCCACGGCAATCACCGGATTGATGTAGGCGTAGAGAGACACCAGCGAAATGGGCAGGTGTCTCAGCGCATAGGTATACGCCACGAAGCCGCCGATGGCGCCCACGGTCGCCAAGTACACGAGCGCGGTGGTCGTCCGCGGCGCGAAGTGCAGCGCGCGCCATTCACCGCTGACGGTTCCGATCACGAGCATCATGACACCCCCCGCCAGCATCTGCGCCGCCGTCGTGCTCAGCACGTTCTCCTCACGCGCGTGCCGACGCGAGTAGGACGATCCGATCGTCCAGCCGATGCACGCAATCTGCAGCGAAATGACTCCGGCAAGGAATCCGCGTGAACCGGAGCCGGCGCTGGCCAGGTCCGGCCACACGAGAAGGACGATGCCCACCAGCCCCACCATCAATCCTGCCGTCACCCGCGCGGTCAGCGGTTCGCCGTCGGACCGGAACGCCTCCAACGCGGTCATCCAGAAGGGCGAGGCGGCGACGATGACGGCCGCGAGGCCGCTCGGGACATACTGCTCCGCCCAGACGACGCCGCCGTTGCCAAGGACGAGGAGCGTGAACCCGAGAAAGGCGGCGCCGCTCCACAGCCGGGGCGCCGGGAGTCGCTCGCCACGCAGCCAGAGATACACCGTGATCATTGCTCCCGCCGACGTCCAGCGGAGGCCGGACATGAGCCATGGCGGCAGCGTCTCGAGCGTGACTCTGATGCCGAAGTAGGTCGTGCCCCAGATGAGACAGACCGCGATCCAGGCGCCGATCGCAAGCCGATGCTGCCGCGCCGTCATGACCGCACCTGCTCGAGCTGCGGAAGCGCGAGACGAGGCGTCTCCTTGACCGTTTCCAGGACGATGGTGGTTCGGGTGCTGCGGACGCCGGGAATCCGGCCGAACCGATGCCGCAGCAGCTGCCCGATGTGCTCGGCGTCGCGCGCCCGCACTTTCAGCAGATAGCAGTCGTCGCCGGCCACGTGATGGACCTCCAGCACCTCGGGACACGCCGCAAGCGCCCTCGCCACCGAGTCATCGCCCGGACCTTCCTCGCTCTTGACGGCCACGAACGCCAGCATCGGCTGCTGGACGACATGCGGGTCCACCAGTGTGACATACCCCCGGATGGCGCCGCGAGCCTCGAGTTTTCTCAATCGTTCGAGAACTGCCGAAGGCGCCAACCCGACCGCCCGGGCGATCTCAGCCTGGGAAATTCTGGCGTTCTCCTGAAGAAGATCCAGAATAAGAACGTCTACATCGTCTAATGTTCTGTCCATTGGCGTATAGACCGAATATTGTTGCACAGAGTTAGACGTCTGGACGGCGTGATTCGATTCAAAAGGCCCGACAGCTGTGCTTGCCAACCGACCTCGGCGGTGGCAATATCCAGCCGGTATACTGGAACCCAGTGAAGCACCACGACGAACGCATGCGGCACCTGCAGCAGCTCGAGGCCGACCTCGATCGCCAGATCGCGGACGCGCACCGGCTGCAGAAGGAGCGTCAGTTGAAGGGTGTCACGGTGCATTCCCGCCTGGCGGGTCGTCCTCCGGCGCGCGCCAAGCGACCCCGCAAAGCCCGCTGACCGTCGCGGCTCGACTCGCCTTGGTCTCACCCTCGCGAGGGATGATCGAGGAATCCGAACGTGCCTCGCGCCAGCCAGGCTCCGCCATCCAGCGTGAGAATTTCGCCCGTGATGTAGCTCGCGTGCGGCGAGACGAGAAACGCGACCGCGTCTGCCACTTCTTCGGGCTTTCCCCACCGTCCGAGCGGGACCATGCGCGTGATCCGAGCGATGGCGTCCGGCGTGTTCCACAACTGTTTGGCGGCGCCGGGCGACTCGATCGGGCCGGGCGCGACCGCGTTGACGCGGATGCCGCGCGAGGCCCACTCGGCGGCCAGCGTCTGCGTCATCGACATCACGCCGGCCTTCGCGGCCGCGGAGTGCACGGTGCCGGCGCTTCCCGTCCACACGTAATTCGCGAGTATGGACACGATCGACCCGCTCCGGTTGGCGGAGATCAGTTCGCGGCCGATGGCGCGCGAACAGTAGAAGCTTCCGTTGAGGACGATGTCCACGACGGCCTTCCAGCCGTTCGGCGAGAGGTCTTCCGCGCGGCAGATGAAATTTCCGGCGGCGTTGTTGACGAGGATGTCGGCGTGGCCGAATCTGCGGACAGTCTGCTCCACCATCACATCGACGGCGGCCGGGTCGCGGACGTCGGTCTGGACCGTCAGCGCGTCGATGCCGGCATCGCGCAGGGCCGCGGCGCCATCCTCGAGATGCTGCGGACTGCGACTCGCAATAGTGATCTGCGCCCCGAGCGTTCCGAGCCGGCGGGCAATGGCGAGCCCGAGCCCCGTACCTCCGCCCGTCACGATCGCAACGCGGCCGTTGAGCAGTCCTTCGACGAACATCTCGCGGCGATCATAGATGTTAAGATTGGCGCATGTCGACCGGGCGAGCGGCAGCGCTCGTGTTCGCGATCTCCTGCCTCACGGCATGCGGCGGATCCTCCGCTCGGACGACGACTCCCGCGGCGCAGTCCGGGCAGCCGCCCTCAACACCGGCGCCCCCGGCAATCGCCGAGGGCGATCCCTCGGCAATGCCCGAGGGTCTTCCGCCGCTGCCGACGGTACCATTCCCAGCCGCGTTGCCGATGCCGGTCGTGCGCACGGTCTTCGCCTTCGCGGCGCAGCACCCCGAAGTGCTCGAGAAGATCCCCTGTTTCTGCGGATGCGAGAACCGCGGACATCGCCATAACGACGACTGCTTCGTCGCCGGCCGCGACGCCAGCGGGCGCGTCACCGCATGGGAGCCTCACGGCCTTGGTTGACGGGTCTGCCTCGACGTCGCGCGTGACGCGATGCAGATGTATTCGTCGGGGGCCGACATCGCATCGATCCGGCACACCATCGAGTCCAAATACCGATCGTCGTTTCCGACGATGACGCCGACGCCCCCCGTCAGCAGCGGCAAGTGATGACGCAGGCGACGACGGAAGCGTTCGCTCGCCTGTTCGAAGCGGTTCACGAAGGTGTCTACATCGGCACCCTGGACGGCCCGGCGTCGTTCACGATTTCAGCGAACCCCCATCTCAAGCTGATGTTCGGCTATGCGGCCGATACGCCGCAGGCCGAAGTGCGGCCGTTCGAAGCAGACCGTTTCATCGACCAGCAGGCGCGCGACGGGTTCGTCGAGCGTCTCCAGCGCGACGGCGCCGTCACGGATTACCTGATGCGGCTGCGGCGCGCCGACCGGATCGCGATCTGGGTCGAGGTTACCGCACACGCCGAAGCCGAGGGGGGCGGCTCCCTCCGCGTGGAAGCGCTGATGCGCGACGTCAGCGAGCGGAAACGTCTCGAGGATCAGGCCCGCGATCTGTATCACCAGCTGCTGCAGGCCGAGAAGCTCGCGGCGCTCGGACAGACAATCTCCGGCGTCGCGCACGAACTGAATAATCCGCTCGCGACAATCCTCACCTGGGCGGAGCGTCTCTCGCAGCGCGAGGTCGACGCGCAGACGAAGCGCGGCCTCGAAACCATCCTGAGCGAATCGGAGCGCGCGGCGAAGATCGTCCGCAACCTCCTCACCTTCGCGCGCAAGCGGCACACGACGCGTGCGATGGTCGACATGAATCAGGTCGTGCGCGAGACGCTGGCGCTCCGCTCGTATGAACAGCGGCTGAGCAACATCAACATCATCGAGGCACTCGCGGCAGGGCTTCCCCAGGTCTTCTCCGATCCGCACCAGGTCCAGCAGGTGCTGCTGAACCTGATCATCAACGCCGAGCAGGCGATGCTCGGCACGAACGGACGCGGCACGTTGATTCTCCGCACGTGGCACGACGCCGACGCGGACGCTGTCGTCCTCGAGGTGAATGACGACGGGCCCGGCGTGCCGGAAGACGTGCAGCCGCGGATCTTCGATCCGTTCTTCACGACGAAGGAAGTCGGCAAAGGCACCGGACTCGGGCTGACCGTGGCGTACGCGATCGTCCAGGAGCACGGCGGCCGCATCACCCTCAAATCGGAGCCGGGCAAGGGTGCGTCCTTCTACGTCGCGTTTCCGGTGGGTGATGGCCCCATCAGGCCGCCGCTGCCGAAGAGCGCTGAGCGGACGACCGATGTGGGTGCCGGCGCAGCCGTGCTGGTCGTGGAAGACGAACCGGCGCTCGGCGACGCCGTGGCCGAATCGCTGGCCGACGCCGGGTTCGTGGTCGATCGCGCGAACGACGGCGAGGAAGCGCTGGAGCGCGTCCGCGCCCGCATCTACGATCTGATCGTGTGCGACTTGAAGATGCCGCGCGTCGACGGCATGGCGTTCTACCGCCGGCTCGAAGCCGAGTCGCCGAACCAGACGCAGCGCATCCTGTTCGTCACCGGCGACGTGGCGGGAACGGAGGCCGAGCGGTTCCTCGACGAAACGGGATGCCGCTGGCTGGCGAAGCCGTTCCGCCTGAAGGATCTGCTGCGCACCGCGCGCGACATGCTGGCGTAGAACGCCGATTCCGTGACTAGCGAGCAGCCGCGATCCGGGGCTGCGCTGCGACCCCTCGCCTGGCGGCAGGCTTCCGCGCCGCGACCGCCGGCCGATACGGAAGGACCACTGCCGGTGTATCCGTCCGCGGCGTCTCCGGCGCGGCGCTCTTCGCCATCTGCATCCGCCGCATCGTCTGGTGGAACTGAATGATCGCGGGACGCAGCACGCGAGCGGCTTCTGCCGCGGAGCAGTCGGTGCCGAGCGCCTTGCGCAAGCGCTGAATCGCGCGCGCGTGCAGCTGCGAGACGCGCGACTCGTTGACGCCAATCTCGGCGCCGATCTGTTTCATTGTCGCTTCCGCGTAGTAATACATGCCGATGACCTTGCGCTCGCGCTGCGGGAGCGACGCGATTGCCGCGCGTATGCGGTCGCGGACTTCGCGCTCCTCGTACGCGTGATCCGGCGCCGGCGGCTCTGAGGGCACGAGGGCGGCGGGAAGTGTGGATCCATCGACGTTGTCGCCGGCCGACAGAGGCGACGTCGATTCGATCGTGTTGATCCGCACGATCGTGCGGCCCAGGCGCGTTTCGTCCGACCCGATGCGTGCCGCGAGATCGGCAAGCGACGGCTCCGCACCCAGTTCGCGGCGCAGCTCCTCGCGGGCGGCTTCGAGCTCGCGCCGCTGCCGCCGCACGCCGCGCGGCCACGCGTCGCGTCGCAGCGCGTCGATCATGGCGCCGCGGACGCGGCGTTCGGCGAACGTCTCGAACTTGATGCCCCGCGCTTCGTCGAAGCGGCAGGCCGCGTCGATGAGGCCGAGCATGCCGTCCTGGACGAGATCCCCGATTTCGATCGAATGCGGCATCGACGAAGCCACCCGCCTCGCGAGCGATTCGACGAAGGGAAGGCCGGCGGCGATGCGGTCACGCTGACTGTCGGCGAGCGGCTGGCGCTGCATGGGATCGAGTCTCCTTGGGCGCGGCGACATGCCGCGGCAGGCCAGCCCGACCGCAACGCGAGTACCACAGGAAAAGCGAACGAAATACGAAGTATATCGTTTCGAGGCGACCTCTATATAAGTCGTTATTGATCAGAGACTTAGTTGCCTGTGAAAGGTCGTGCAGGCGCAGGCAGTGGAGCGCAGGACTGGCCTGGTAGCGTCAAAACGATGACGCGCCTGCGGCATTCGCGTCAGAAATGTGACTGGTCAGACTGTCGGCGCACGGAGAACCAGAGGGTGGGTTCGGGAGGTGGAGACTGAGGGGACTCAGGAGCGCGTGCGCAGACGGATTTCCCGTGCCGTCGTCATGGCGTCGAGGACGCTGGAGACGACCTGCGCTGCGCGCGCCCGGTTCATGTCGCTGGCTGCCTTGCTTTCGAGCAGTTCGGCATTCGCCAGGATGATGCCGAGTTGATTGTTCAGTCGATGGAACAGCAGCCCGAGGTCGGACGGTTCGGCGATGGAGGAACGGGCACGATCGTCGGCAGCCGGCATCATGACGCTTCTTTGTGCGTGAGATCCGCAGCCGTCCGTCCCGGCTCCCGCCAGAGCGTATCGACGAAGATACGCACCGACCCGCCCGCGGTCCTCACGTATTCGACCTTGCCGCTGGCGATCCAGTTGTAGATGGTGCGCCGGCTCACGCCGACCACCTCACACGCTTTCATGATCGATATCGTCTTGCGTTCAATCATCATGACGTCCCGTGCAATGTTATCGGATCGTCCCGGCCGCCCTATAGCCCTGCTGCCCCAATCCATTAGAACTTTGCGCCCGGGATCTTTGCATGTCAAAATACCGCCGCACGACTAAATGTCTGAAAACGCGAAACATCTGCTGCTCGTAGACGACGAGGCGTCGCTCCGGGAAGCGATGGCCGAGCGCCTGGCGGATCACGGATTTGCGGTCGTGCAGGCGCCGACGGGGGAAGACGCGCTTGCCCACCTCGCGGCGTTCGCGTTCGACATCATCATCACCGACCTCCGGCTGCCGGGCGTGGACGGGCGCGCGGTGCTCGATGCCGCACTCGAACGCTATCCCGACATCATCGCGATCATCATCACGGGCTTCGGGACGGTCAAAGACGCGGTCGACGCGATCAAGCATGGCGCAGCGGACTTCATCACGAAGCCGTTTCAGTTCGATGCGCTGCTTCACGTGCTGGGATCGGCGCTCGAGCAGCGGCGGCTTCGAGCAGAGAACGCATATCTGCGCTCACAACTCGAAGAGCGCTACCGGATCGACGGTCTCGTCGGACGAAGCCGCGTGATGCGCGACCTGTGTCAGCTCCTCGAGACCGTGGCCGCAACGGCGAGCACGGTGCTGATCAGCGGGGAGACCGGCACGGGGAAGGAGCTGGCCGCCCGGGCGATCCACCACAACAGCCCGCGGCGGCAAAACCGCTTCGTCGCCCTCAATTGCAGCGCGATTCCCGAGACGCTCCTCGAGGCGGAGCTGTTCGGACACGTGCGCGGCGCGTTCACAGGCGCGGTTGCGACCCGTCAGGGGCGTCTGGAACAGGCGCACAAGGGCACGCTCTTTCTCGACGAGGTCGGCACCATGAGTCCCGCCCTGCAGGCGAAGCTCCTGCGCGTGCTGCAGGAGCGCGAATTCGAGCGCGTCGGCGACGGCCACACCATCAAGGTCGATGTCCGGATCGTCGCAGCCACGCATTCGGACCTGCAGAAGATGGTTGCGGACGGTACGTTTCGTGAAGATCTGTTCTACCGGTTGAACGTCATCCCGGTGAAGCTCCCGCCGCTCCGCGAGCGGCGGGATGACATCGCGCTGCTCGTCCAGCATTTCCTCCAGAAGCTCGGCGCGGAGCAGTCGCCGGCGCGCGCCGTCACGATGTCTCAGGAAGCGATGCGCGTGCTCATGAACTACGACTGGCCCGGCAACGTCCGCCAGCTCGAGAACGTTGTCGAGCGGGCGCTCGCGTTCAGCCAGGGGCGTTCGCAGATCGAATTATCGGACCTGGGGCCGGAGCTGCAGAAGCTCACCGCTTCGGCGGACGCACGCGAGGGCTGGTTCCCCGACGAGGGCATCGACCTGGAACGCTACATAGAGGGTCTCGAGCTGTCCCTCATCCGGCGGTCGCTCGAACGCACGCAGGGCAACAAAGTCCAGGCGGCCCGCCTTCTCAATCTGAAGCGGACGACGCTCATCGAGAAGCTGAAGCGGCTCGAACGATCGACCGTCACGAACAATTGAACGCAGGCCCGACATGCCACCGCGCCATGTGTACTGGACCATCATTTACGGGGGGCAGGCGACCTCCTTTCGCGCCGCTACGCGCGACGAGCTCCTGCCGACCCTCCGCCAGCTGCAGTCCCGTCATCCAGACGCTGCGTTGAAATTCTTCGCCCGCGGCAGGATCTGGGACACAGAAGAGGAGGCGCGCCAGAGACCTGACAGCCGTCATCGTCACGGCCCGCCGCACCGTGAAGCGTGGCGAGGCGGACGGGATCGCGAGAGCGGAGGACAGGGCCGTCGCCCCGTTGAGGACAAGCCGAACGACCGCCGCGAGGGCGAACGGGCGCCCGCGAAACACACATCAGAAGGGGAGCGCCGCGGAAAGAACTGGCGCCCCGGCGGGCAGCATCGGGATCCTCGCGATCGCTGGAAGGTGCCGCGCGATGTCAAACGTAAGCGCTTCGCGCAGCGACAACGGTGGCAAGCGTCGGCCGATGGAAAGAATCCCGAAGGTAAGGGGACCGGCCCCAGGCAGCGGCGGCCGCCCGCGAGCGGAACGGAGCGGCCCGGCGGATCCGGCGGGAGTGGAACCAGGCGAAGCGAGCCGCCGGAGGAGACCGGTGTGAAGCGCCGGCGGCGAACGCCAGGAAACCACAAGTGATCGCGCACGTCGTTCTGCTGCACCCGCGCGAGTCGCTCGGCTTCGAAGAGCGGCGCGCGGCGCTCGACGCGCTGTCGAAGTCGGCAGCGAGCGTCCCGGGCGTTGCTCGGTTTCGCATCGGCAGGCGGATCCGGCACGGCCTGCCGGGTTACGAGCAGCAGATGACAGAGGACTATGCGTTCGCGCTCGTGCTCGAATTCGAATCAGTCGACGCCTTGACGGCGTATCTCAGCGCTCCTGCGCACACCGTGCTCGGGCAGCTGTTCACAACGGCGACCTCGGCCGCGCTCGCGTACGATTACGAACTGAGAGAAGCAGGGGAGATGGAAGCGATTGCCGACGAGTGGCTCAGGCAATCGTGAATCATCAATCTGCGAGCGCCACTGAATCCACGGCCTGCGGTCCCAAATCCGAGATGTCACGGTTCAGGAAGAAAGCCTCGATGATGGTCCGCAGATGCGGCAGCGACTCCGCCGCATTGATCGCCACGCGAAGGTGCGATCCGTTATCGATGCCCTTGGTGTACCAGCTGTTCAGCGCGCGCAGCTTGTTGATGATCCAGCGCTCGTGACCTCGCGCAGCCTTGTCAGCGGGGGCTTCGGATGTCGCGACGTGCCGGAATCCCGCAGCCTCTCCCGTCCGTTCGTTCAACAGGAGGTCGACGTAATCGAGCAGGAACCGGCCGCGCTCCTCGAAGGTGATCTCTCGCGGCTCCTCGCCTCTGGCGATCGACGCGGCCTGCTCGAAGATCCACGGGTTGCGCAGCGCTCCGCGGCCAACGAGCACGCCTGCCGCCATCCGGCTCCGCTCGACGACCTGCCGGGGATCCACGCAGTCGCCGCTGCCGAAAACGGGAATGCCCGTCTGCTCGGCGACGCGCGCGATCAGGTCCCAGTCGGAAAATCCCGAGTACGATTGCGCGGCCGTTCGTCCGTGGACGGCAATCGCTGAAGCGCCAGCGTCGGCCATCCGACGCGCCAGCTCGGGCGCGTTGATCTCGCCGTCCGTCCACCCCGCGCGCATCTTCACGGTGACGGGAATCTTGACGGCTCTCACCATCGCGGCGACGATCGACTGCGCGTGGTCCGGCTCGCGCATCAGGCTGCACCCGGCATTGTGCTTCGCGATCTTCGGGACGGGGCAGCCCATGTTCACGTCGACGATGTCGGCCCCCATCCCCTCGACGATCTGCGCGGCAGCCGCCATCTTCTCCGGATCGCCGCCGAAAATCTGAATCGAGACGGGTCGTTCTTCCTCGGTATATTCCGCGTACTCGAGCGTCCGATCGATGCCGCGGACGAGCCCCTCTGAACTGACCATCTCGGTGACGACGAGACCGCACCCACCTTTCCGCTTCACGAGGCGCCGGAAGGCGGTATCGGTCATCCCCGCCATGGGCGCGAGCGCGAACGGCGGCTGGAGGTCGATGGAGCCGATCTTCACTGGGATAGGACTACTGCTGGGACTCGCTGTCGGCGATGAGCTGCTTTTCGTACGCCTTCTTCAGCTCGTCGTTCTTCCACTCGATAATCGCCTGATCGCGAAGACGCGCGAGAAATTTGCGCAGCTCCACTTTCGTGCGCGCGGACGCTACCTTGTCGGCGATGAGATCCCGGACCTTGTCGAATGGCTGCAACTGCTGGGGGGTCATCGACTCGAGCTTGAATACCTGATAACCCTTTGTCGAGCGGATGACTGGCGTGATGTCGCCCGGCTTCATCTTGTCGACGAGCTGCTGAAGCTGCGGCGACATGTCAGACCGTACGAACGGACCGATGAGACCGCCGGTCGTCTTGGAGGGAGAATCGGATACCTCCGCGGCGACTTTGGCGAAATCCTCGCCCTTCAACAGGCGCTCCCGTGCATCCGCGGCTTTCTTGCTTCCAGCCTCGTCCTGCGCCACGTTGATGCCGACCTTCGCATCGCTCGGGACCTCGACGAAGATTTCGCGCAGCGTGATCGACGACGGATCGGTGAATTCGTCCGGATGGTTTTCGTAGTACTGATGCGCCTCTTCCTCGGTAATCGTCAGCTTCGATCCGATTTCCTGCCGCTGCACCTGCTCGATGAGCATCTGGCGCTCGAGCTGGTTGCGCAGGTCGTCCATGGTCATGTTTTCCTGCTTCAGCGCCGCCTGAAACTTCGCATCGTCTTCGAGTCCCTGCTCCTTGCGGATGTTCGCCACGACCTGCTTGAACTGATCGTCGCCCAGGTGAAGTCCCAGCTCGCGCCCGCGCTGGATCATCAGCAGCTCGTCGACCGAGTTCACCAGCAGCTCCGGCGTGATCTCGGCGAGCATCTTCTTCAGCTGCTCGTCGTTCTTCATCGCATCCGCGTCGACCTGGTTGTTCAGGCGCTGCCGCAGCACCGCCACCTGGCGCTGCTCGAGCATGGTCTTGGTGATGATGTCGCCGTTCACCTTCACCAGCACCTGTTCCAGGATTTCAGCCCGGATTGGCGCAACGAATGCGAGCGCGAGCAGGAGCAGAGCCGCCGTCAATTGCTTCTTCATGGCTGTAAGTAGCTCGAACACAATATTTTAGCGCAGACTGACACCCTCGCTCAACTCGCGGAGCAGGTCGGTGACCCGTGCGAACACCCCGTTCTCGGCTCGAGGATCTTCGGCCACCGGCTTGAGGATTTCCTCTTTGGAGAAACCGGCAGTGACCTCGCCGGCCGTCGCACGGGTCGTCCACCACGAGGGCGGCCCGGATGACTGGGGCACGCGCATGCGTCCGCGGAGCTGACCCCGAACCGCCTTGCGCTCCTCGGAAACGGGACGATGCCGCGCCTTCAGGTTGAGCTTCAACGTCGCCGGCGGAGACAGCTGCAGATCCTCGCGCCCGTCCAGCACGCGCAGGAGCCACTGCGGATCGAGCTTCGCCTCCGCCCTGAACTTTAGGACGACGACATCGGCTTCCCGGTCGATCGACTCGATACCGACGCGGTCGGCCAGCAGCCGGATGCGCGCGTAGTCGGCCAGGTTCGAGATCGAGAGCGGCGGCGCACCGTAGCGATCCTTCACCTCGCCCAGGACGCGGTCCAGCTCGGCTTCCGTACGCGAACCTGCCATCCGCCGATACACCGTGAGGCGTTGATTCATGTCCGGGATGTAAGACTCGTCGATCCGCAGGTCGACCCGCAGGTTGACGGTCGCACGGATGTCGTCGTCGATTTCTTCTCCCTTGAGCTCCTTGATCGTCTGCTCCAGGAGCTTCATGTACATGTCGAAGCCGACGGCTTCGATGTGGCCGCTCTGTTCGCCCCCGAGGAGGTTGCCCGCGCCGCGGATCTCGAGGTCCAGCGCTGCCACACGGAATCCGCTCCCGAGGTCGCTGAACTCGCGGATCGCGGCAAGCCGTTTCTTCGCGACTGCCGACAACGCCTGCTCGGGCGGGATCAGAAGGTAGGCATACGCACGCCGGTCGGATCGGCCCACACGTCCGCGCAGCTGATACAGCTGCGAGAGGCCGTATCGATCGGCGCGGTTGATGATCATCGTATTGGCGTTCGGGATGTCGAGCCCGTTCTCGATGATCGTCGTGGCCAGCAGGATGTCGAACTTGTGCGCGACGAAGTCGACCATCACGCGCTCGAGGTCGTCCTCGTTCATCTGCCCGTGACCCACGCCTATCCTGGCCTCCGGCACGAGCCGGCGCAGCAGATCCGCCATCGAGTAGATCGATTCGACGCGATTGTGGACGAAGTACACCTGACCGTTGCGCTCGATTTCATTCCGGATCGCACGGGTGATGACCGCCTGATCGAACTTCACGACGTTGGTCTGGATCGAGAGACGATCCTTTGGCGGCGTCTCGATGATCGACATGTCGCGAATGCCGGCGAGCGACATGTTGAGCGTTCGTGGAATCGGCGTCGCCGTCATCGTCAGGACGTCGACGCGCTTGCGCAGCTGCTTGATCTTCTCCTTGTGCGCGACGCCGAACCGCTGTTCCTCGTCCACGACGAGCAGACCCAGGTCGCGGAACTGCACGTCCTTCGACAGCAGGCGATGCGTGCCCACGATAATCTCGACCTTGCCGGCTGACATGTCGGTAACGATCTGTTTCTGCTCGGCTTTCGAGCGGAAGCGGCTGACCATGTCGATGTTCACGGGAAATGCGGCGAAGCGGTTGCGCAGCGTCTTGAGATGCTGGAAGGCCAGCACGGTGGTCGGCGCGAGGACCGCGACCTGCTTGCCGTCCATGACGGCCTTGAACGCGGCGCGCATCGCAACTTCCGTTTTTCCATACCCGACGTCGCCGCAGAGCAGGCGGTCCATCGGCGAAGGCGTTTCCATGTCGCGCTTGATGTCTGCAATCGCCGTCCGCT
This sequence comes from Vicinamibacterales bacterium, assembly GCA_035492775.1. Lineage (GTDB taxonomy): Bacteria > Acidobacteriota > Vicinamibacteria > Vicinamibacterales > 2-12-FULL-66-21 > DATJFQ01. The sequence goes on along the minus strand of DATJIW010000070.1, from coordinate 10,675 downwards.
GATCCGGCGTGAGATCCCATTCGAACGCGTCTTCGAACTCCTGCTGCCAGTGGCTGTCGGCGCTGAACGCATGCCCGGGAACCGCTTTGCGCGAGGCGTAGAGCTTCAGCAGCTCCTCCGCCATGTCGCGCATCGCCTTCTTGACGCGGGTTTTGGCTTTCTCCCAGGAGGTGCCACCCAGACGGTCCAGGGCCGGCCGCGAGGCTCCCGTGTATTTCTGGACCAGATCGAGCCGCTCGACGGGCACGAACAGCTTGTCCTCGCCCGCATACCGCAGCTCCATGAACTCCTGCGGTTCGAGGCCGACGTCGATCCGCTTCAGGCCGACGAAGACGCCGATCCCGTGGTCAACGTGCACGACGAGATCTCCGACCTTCAGATCGCGGAAATCGGAGAGGAAGGTCTTCGTTGCGGATCGGCGGCGTTCCGCCAGATGGCGGTCCTCGTCGAAAACGTCGGTCTCGGCCCAGAGCTGCAGCGAGGCGTCGGGCAGGCGGAAGCCTTTGGAGAGATGGCCAACGGCGACGAGCACCGCGGCATGGTGCGAGTCCTCGCCGCGTTCGATGGGAGACGCCGGCACGTCGTAGTCGCCAAGCATCTCGATGACGCGCTCGGCCCGTCCTTGTGAGTTCGCGACGAACACGACAGTCTCGCCGCGCTCGCGCGCCTGGCGCAGTTCGGCCACCCAGTCCGCGACGCGCCCGCCGAATTCCGTCGCCGGCTGCGACGCGATGTGGTGCGTCGCGTCGTCCCCAATCGCCAGCGTCTCGAGCACTGTCGCGCGTTCGATCAACGGTGCGACCACATCCCAATCGATCGCAATGGCCGCCGGTTCCGGGGCCCGTTGCTGGCGGAGGCGGGCCTCTTCGTAGCTCGCGTCGAGCTGATCTCGCCGTTTGGCGAACGCTGCCCGTGCCTCGTCCGGCTCCGAGACGATGACCGCGGGACGCAGCAGCTCGGCGTAGTCGACGAAGGTCGCCGGCCGGTCCGCCAATTGATCCGTTTCTATCGTGAACAGTTCCTGCAGGGGAACGATGTGGGCCTGATCGATCCCGCCGGTCGACCGCTGTGTCGCCGGATCGTACGTGCGAAGTGACTCGATCGTGTCGCCGACGAACTCGAGACGCACCGGCTGCTGCGCCCCAGCCGGGAAGAAGTCCACGACCCCGCCGCGGACCGAAAACTCGCCGGGTTCATCAGTCGGATCCTGCCGCGAATAACCGGCTTCGATCAGACGATCCGCAAGGTCCTGCGGCGCGATGTCCATGCCGGCGCGAACCGCCAGGCCGGCACGCTGGATCCGCTGCGGAGCGCTGAGACGGGGCAGCAGTGCGGCGGCCGACACTACGACGAGCCGCGCCGCCCCGGAGGCCATCGCAAAGAGGGTCGCGGCTCGCGTCGAGGCGATGTCGAAGTGCGGCGCCAGACCGCGATACGGATCGACCTCCTGAGACGGAAACGGCACGACGACACGGGCAGCCTCGGCGTCCGAGAGCCCCTCGAGCGCTGCGAGAAAAAACCGGGCGTCGGAGGTGAGCTGTTCCACCTCGGCGTCCGTCGCCGTCACGAGGAGCACCCGGTTTCGCGCGCAGGCTGCCGCCGAGAAGTACGCCTTGGCAGAGGCGGTCAGACCACCGACAGGCCGGTCCGACAAGACAAAGCCGGCGCGATCAGCTGCCGTTTTGAGCAGCGCACGAAGCGTGAGGGATGTGGACGTCGAAGAACTCATGGTCGGGGCGACGAACGTACGCCGGAACCGTTCATTTTACCGCGCACACCGCCGGCGTCGTTCTTAACGCTCAGGTCCAGCCGCTTGCTGAAGCCGCCGATCCAGGGCCGCTTTGGATGTCGCAGTTGAATGTCGAGCCGGAATTCGCGGCAAACCGTTGGGGTAGATAGGACACCGCCATTCTCTCGCCTCGCCTGAAAACTTCTGCTGATTTAGCTGTGACGAGCCGGCCGATTGCGAGGACGAAGATATCGTCCAGGTCCGGGCGCTTGCTCCTGCGCCGGGTGTTTTGACTCCAGAGGAGGGTCACATGCACTTGTCGTCCTACAAATGGCAGCGCAGCCGGCAGAAAAGAGGAATGATCCGGATCGCATTCGCGGCAGCGCTCGTCGCCCTCGGGCCCGTTCGCGCCTCGCGTGCAGACCCGGTCGTCGTCAACGAAGGAAGCATGCTGCTGTCGGATGACGACGGCCTCTTGTACAACTTCGGCAGCGCGCATCTGGCTGTCCAGGGGATTGTCGGCAACGATCTCTCGCTCTCGTCGCTCGGCCTGTCAGTACCGTGCACACCGGGCCCGTGCGCGGAAGGCTCGCCCGTGACTTTCAACAACAGCACGTCCTCTGTCGTACCGCTTGGCCAGGCGAACGTATTTGCCAATGGCGTGAATTACGGCGTCGTGGACCTGAGCGGCAGTTTTCAGTTCGAAGGACCAACGCTTCCCGCCGCCTGGACGATGCCGCCATCGATCTTCGATCCGGCAAACATCCAGCAGACGGCGCCGTTCTCCTTCACGGGAACACTAACGGGCACTCAGAACGGACAATCGCTCTTCGACCTGGATCTCGCAGGGTTCGGCACCGCGACGTTGTCGCTCGCCGCGCTCAACAACCACACGTCGCAAGGCATCGAGTTGACGTACAAGTTCGGCACCGCGGCAACGCCCGAGCCCGCCTCGCTCCTGCTGCTCGGGACCGGGGCGGTTGGATTGATCCGCAGGAAGAGACCGAAGACCTACCCGCCGATACGGCCGATCCGTTCGATGAGGCGCGTCGTCGAATAGCCCTGCTCGATTGGCTCGCGGATCACGACGCCGCCGCGCGCTTCGACGATGTCGCGGCCGACGATCTGGTCCGCCGGCCAGTCCGCGCCCTTTACGAGCACGTCGGGCTGCACGCGCTCGATGATTTCGTACGGGGTCTCCTCCTCGAAGATCGACACCGCGTCGACGCAGTCGAGCGCCAGCAGGAGTTCAGCGCGCTCGTGCCCGGGAGTGATCGGACGGTCCGGCCCCTTGTTCCGGCGAACCGACGCATCCGAATTCAATCCGACGATCAGCGCGTCTCCGTGCGATCGGGCGGCGCGCAGATACCGCAGGTGTCCAGGGTGAAGGATGTCGAAGACACCGTTGGTGAAGACGATGCGGCGGCGGCCGGCGCGGAGGGCCGAGACGTACGCCGCGAGTTCAGGCGCGGTGAGGAGGTTCACGGCTGCGGGGCTGCTCCAGATCGGAACCTGATCGCGCCCGTGAACTTCCATTCGTGGCGCGGCCGGTAGATCCCCACATCCTTGGTTCTCGACTTCACGCGGAACGTGTACAGCAACCGGTGGTAGTCGTACGGGTACCCGTCCTCCTTATGGACGGCGACGTCCACCTTATACGTGCCCTCGACCAGGTCGAGCGACTCGATCGAGAAGAGAGCCTGCGCATCACCGTGCAGCTGTTCGCCGGCGAGGTCCTCGATGGACGTGTTCGTGCCGTAGCAGCAGACGCCCTCGGCGTTGAAGATGCCGACGCCGATCACGAAATCGTCGATGGGGAGCGGCGCGCGCAGCGAGATCCGCAGCGTCATCGGTTCGCCCGATCGAAACAGGTGCGACGCGCTGCTGTCGGCGCCGGCGAGCTCGACGCCGACGATTTCGACTTCGCGCGAACCCCAGCGGCCCTCCGTCGCCCGGAACATATCCGAAGGCCCGGTGGCCGTTTCGATCGGCGTGTCCGGCAGCACCGCCGATGCGGGTTCGTCAGGCGAGATCACTGCGGCGCTCGCGGACTCCCTCGCCCGCGCATCGTCCGCAGCCAGCTGGCGCTCCTCGCTCGCTTCGACGTCGGTGATGTATGCGCCGACGATTCGCTTGGGATCGCCGGATCCTTTCACGCGGCCGGCGTCGAGCCACAACGCTTCGTCGCAGAAGCGCTCGACGAGGCCCAGCGCGTGGGTGACGAGCAGGATCGTCTTGCCTCGGCGCTTGAACTCCGCGAACTTGTCGAGGCACTTGTGCGTGAAGCCCTCGTCGCCGACGGCGAGGACCTCGTCCACGAGGAGCACGTCCGGATCCACGTGGATCGCGACGGCAAACCCGAGGCGCATGTACATCCCGGACGAGTACGTCTTCACCGGCGCGTCGATGAAATCCTTCATCTCGGCGAAATCCACGATCTCGTCGAACCGGCGGGTAATCTCCCGTTTGGACAGGCCGAGCATGATGCCGTTGATGAAGACGTTCTCGCGCCCGGAAATTTCTGGATGGAACCCGGCCCCGAGCTCGATCAACGCGGACACGCGGCCCGCAACGGTAACGGTTCCGGACGTGGGTTTCGTGATGCCGGCGACGAGCTTCAGCAGGGTGCTCTTGCCCGATCCGTTGCGGCCGATCACGCCCAGCGTGCGACCGGCCGGCACGGTGACCGTCACGTCGTTGAGCGCCGTGAACGTCTCGTCTGGAGCGAGGTTCGTGATCAGGCTTCGCGAGAGCAGGGCGCTCTTGAGCGTCGCGAACTGCTTGCGGTGAGCGTACCGCCGGTACACCTTGGATGCACGGGCCACCTGGATCGCCGGCGTCACACTTCCTCCGCGAACGAATCCCGCAGCCGGTCGAAGACGAAGTAGCCGAACAGAAAAAACGCCACCGACGCGACGCCGAGTGCAACGAGCCACTTCCAGTGACCGAATGGCCCTGGAAAGAACAGGATCTCCTGATAGGAAATCGCGAGGTGCGCGAACGGATTGAGGTTCATGAAGCGCCGGGCGAACGCGGGCGCGAACTGGTAGGAGTAGATGATCGGCGTCGCGAAGAACCAGAGCGTCAGCAGGTTCGCGAGGATGTCCTTGATGTCGCGGAAGTGCACCGTCAGCGCGGACAACACCAGCGCGCAGCCAAGGGTGAAGACGTACTGCACCAGCACCACGACGGGGAACCACGCCAGCTCTCCGACGGTCAGCGGCGCGCGGAACCAGACCAGAAAGAACACCAGGATGGGCAGCGCGAGGAAGAAGTGCACCATGTTCGCCGTCACCGTGACGATGGGCAGGATCTCGGCCGGAAAGAGCACCTTCTTGATCAGGTTGCCGCCCGAGATCAGCACGCCGGACGACTCGATGAGCGACGAGGAGAACCACGTCCACGGCAGGAGACCGCAGAACATGAAGAGCGGATAGGGATCCGTGCCCTGCGGCGCCGCGGGCATGACGTACTTGAATACGAACGTGTAGATCGTCAGCAGGAGCAACGGGTTGATGAAGGACCAGAAGAACCCGAGCACCGACCCCCGGTATCGCGCTTTCAGCTCGCGCGCGACGAGGCTTTGCACGAGCGCTCGATAGCGCGGAAGCTGCGACAGGTTACGAAGCATCGACCTGGAGGACCAGAGTCGTGATGTTATCCGGTCCTCCACCGCCGTTCGCCGCTGCGACGAGGCGGTCGCAGATCTCCTGCAGGCTCGCGCGGCGGTCTCGGAGAAAGCCCGCGATCTGCTCGTTGGTCACCACCGCGAAGAGGCCGTCGGAGCACAGGAGAAACCGCTCCCCCTGTGCCGGCGCAATGTCGGTGACATCGACCTCCGGATCGTCGCCGCCCGCGAGGGCGCGCGTCACGACGTTGCGCCACGGATGCTGTCGCGCCGCCGACGGCGTCATGGTTCCGGCGCGCACCTGTTCTTCGACCCAGGAGTGATCGTTCGTCAGCTGCACGAGGTCGTCGCCGCGCAGCACGTAGACGCGGCTGTCGCCCACGTGCGCGACGCACGCATTGCGGTTCGACGCAAGAATCGCCGACGCCGTCGTCGCCATGCCGCGCAGATCGGAGGAGTCCGCCATCGCGTTCGCGATCTGGCGGTTCGCGAGGCGGAACGCCGCCTTCAGCCGGTTGGCCTCGACGCTGAGCGACGTCTCGTACGGGAACGGCCACGTCCGGTGACGGTCGGCACCCGCGGTCTCTGAGATGAATGTCTGGATCGTATCGACCGCGATGCGCGAGGCGACTTCGCCGGCCACGTGACCGCCCATGCCATCGGCGACGATGTACAGGCCGATGTCGGGACGCGAGCAGTAGCTGTCCTCGTTGCTGCTGCGGCGGAGGCCGGGATCCGTTCGGACCGCCCAGGACAACTTCATCGTCAGGGATCTTATCCCTGCGGCGGCGGCATCCGCTGATGGCCGACGCGGCCGGAAAGCTGGAGCCGGGAAGCGACCTGGAGACGCGTGAGCGCTTTCATCAGATCGAGGCGCGCCTGCTCGTAGTCGACATGTTCCTTCTGGATGGCCTGGGCCTGCGCCCGCTTGAGCGCGGCTTCGGCCCGGGCGACGTCGATCTCGTGGCCGATCTCGGCGATGCGCGCCAGAATCGTGACGCGGTCGGGCAGCACTTCGGCGAACCCGAACGCCAGCGCCAGATACGTCTTCTCCTGACCCTTGCGATACCACATTTCGCCGACCGCGAGCGACGCCAGCATCGGCGTGTGTCCCGGCAGAACCCCGAAGTACCCTTCGCTGCCGGGAATCTCCACCTCGTCCACCTGCTCGCGGACGAGCAGCCGCTCCGGCGTGACGATTTGGAGATCGATATGGGTTGGAAGCGCCATGATCGTTCGACGTCAGCCCTTCGCCATCTTCGCGGCTTTCTCCAGCGCCTCGTCGATCGTGCCGACCATGTAGAACGCCTGCTCTGGGACCGCGTCGTGCTTGCCCTCGACCAGCTCCCTGAAGCTCTTCACCGTATCGGCGATGGGCACGTACTTGCCGGACAGCCCCGTGAACTGCTCCGCGACGAAGAACGGCTGCGACAGGAATCGCTGAATCTTTCGCGCGCGGGCCACGGTGAGCTTGTCTTCTTCGGAGAGCTCGTCGATGCCCAGGATCGCGATGATGTCCTGCAGGTCCTTGTAGCGCTGCAGCACCTGCTTCACGGCGCGGGCGACCTGGTAGTGCTCGTCGCCGATGATGCGAGGGTCCAGGATGCGCGACGTGGAGGCGAGCGGATCGACGGCAGGGTAGATGCCCAGCTCGACGATCGCGCGCGACAGGTTCGTCGTCGCGTCGAGGTGTGCGAACGTGGTCGCCGGCGCCGGGTCGGTGTAATCGTCCGCGGGCACGTAGATCGCCTGCACGGACGTAATCGACCCCTTCTTCGTGGACGTGATCCGCTCCTGCAGCTCGCCCATCTCGGTGAGCAGCGTCGGCTGATAGCCGACGGCGCTCGGCATGCGGCCGAGGAGCGCGGACACCTCGGACCCCGCCTGCGTGAAGCGGAAGATGTTGTCGATGAAGAGCAGGACGTCCTTGTTTTCCGCGTCGCGGAAGTATTCGGCGACCGTGAGGCCGCTCAGCGCGACGCGCAGGCGCGCGCCCGGCGGCTCCGTCATCTGTCCGTAGACCAGCGCGGCGCGGGACTTCGTGAGGTCCTGCATGTTGATGACGCCGCTCTCCTGGAACTCGAGCCAGAGGTCATTGCCCTCGCGGGTGCGCTCGCCGACGCCGGCAAACACCGACACGCCGCCGTGCTTCATCGCGACGTTGTGGATGAGTTCCTGGATGATGACCGTCTTGCCGACGCCGGCGCCGCCGAACAAGCCGATCTTGCCGCCGCGCAAATACGGCTCGAGCAGGTCGACGACCTTGATGCCGGTCTCGAACATCTGCAGCTCGGTGGACTGGTCCTCGAGCGACGGCGCATGGCGGTGGATCGCCCAGTGCTCCGTCGCGACGATTGGGCGGTCGGGAAAATCGACGGGCTCGCCGAGCACGTTCATCACGCGTCCGAGCGTCGGCGTGCCGACCGGCATCGAAATCGGCGCGCCCGTGTCCACGGCAGGCATCCCGCGCCGCATCCCGTCGGTCGGCTTCATCGCGACGGTCCGCACGCGGTTCTCACCGAGGTGCTGCTCGACCTCCGCAATGACGTCGATCGGATCGCCGCCGTCCGACGCGTCCGAATGGATCCGCACCGCGTGATAGATCTGCGGCAGGTGTCCGCCTTCGAACTCCACGTCGACGACGGGGCCGATCACCTGAACTACCTTCCCCACGTTCACGGTCGTTTCTGTCGCTGTCGCCATGATTTTGTTTCCCGTCAAACCACACAACGTCGCGGTTACCAACGCTAGAGCGCTTCGGCGCCGCTCACCACCTCGATGATCTCCCGCGTGATAGCCGCCTGTCGCACCTTGTTCATGTAAAGCGTCAGCTGATCGATCATCTCGGCCGCGTTGCGCGAGGCCGAGTCCATCGCGGTCATCTGCGCCGCGTAGAAGGCCGCGTTCGACTCGAGCAGCGCGCGGAACACCTGCACCTCGACGTGCCTGGGTATGAGCGTGGAAAACAGCTCCTCCGGCGACGGTTCGTAGAGGTAGTCGATCGGTGGCGTCCCGTCGGAACCCGCACTCGTGCCGGGCTGCGGCGCAGCCGGCTCGATGTCCAGCCTCGGAATGGGCAGCAGCCGTTCGACGACGATCCGCTGCTGGATGACCGAGCGGAACTCGTTGTAGATCAGGTACACGCTGTCGACCGCGCCGCCGGTGAACGCCGCGATGGCTTCGGCGGCGATCTCCTGCGCGTGGCCGTACTGAAGCGCCTGGAACAGGTTCACCTGCTCGTAGCGCACTTCGAATCCGCGGCGCGCGAAGAAGTCGCGGCCGCGGCGGCCGATCAGTCCGAGCGCCACTTCGCGCGCCGGATCTTCGACGATGAACGTGCTCGCCGCCTTGATCGCGTTGGCGTTGAAGCTGCCCGCGAGGCCGCGGTCCGCCGTGATCACGAACAGCAGCGACTTGCCGTTGGCGAGCCGCGTGGCGCGCTCGTCGAGCAGCGGGTGAGAACCCGGGTCGACGCGCGTCGCGAGGCTGTTGAGCACGCGCAGCATTTCGTTCGCGAAGGGCCGCGCATGCTGAATGCGCTCCTGTGCCCGCCGCAGCCGCGACGCGGCGACCATCTTCATGGCCTTCGTGATCTGCTGCGTCGATTTGACCGCGCGGATCCGGCGACGGATGTCTAGGAGCGACGGCATCGGTGATATGCGTTAATTGCCAACTACACAACCGGCAACTGCCCAGGCCGACAATTCCAACCGACGCACCGTACTCGGCAGCTGGACGTGGCGACGTCGTGTTGTAATCACGCGGCGCTCTTCTGCGATGCCGCGAATCCCTTGCCGAACTCCTCGAGCGCAGCGTTCAACTCCGTCTTCAGCGCATCGTCCAGCTGTTTCTTTTCCGCCAGCGACGACAGCAGCTGCGCGCGGCGCGTATCGAGGAACTTGTACAGTTCGACTTCGTACGCGCGGGCCGATTCGACGGGCACCGGGTCCAGATAGCCGTTCGTGGCCGCGTAGATGATCGCCACCTGTTTTTCGATCGGCAGCGGCTGGTACTGCGGCTGCTTCAGCACCTCCACGAGCCGGCGACCGCGATTGAGCTGATTGAGCGTCGCCTTGTCGAGGTCCGATCCGAACTGCGCGAACGCCGCCAGCTCGCGGAACTGCGCGAGGTCGAGGCGCAGCGTGCCCGCCACCTGGCGCATGGCCTTGATCTGCGCCGATCCGCCGACGCGCGAGACCGAGTTGCCGACGTTGATCGCCGGGCGGACGCCCTGGTGGAACAGGTCGCTCTCGAGGAAGATCTGCCCGTCGGTGATCGAGATCACGTTCGTCGGGATGTAGGCCGAGAGGTCGCCGGCCTGGGTCTCGATGATCGGCAGCGCGGTCAGCGAGCCGCCGCCCAGCTCCTTGCGCATCTTCGCCGCCCGCTCCAGCAGCCGCGAATGGAGATAGAAGACGTCGCCCGGGTACGCTTCGCGGCCGGGCGGCCGCCGCAGCAGGAGCGAGATCTCGCGGTAGGCCTGCGCGTGCTTCGACAGATCGTCGTAAATGCAGAGCGCGTGCTGTCCGCTGTCGCGGAAATACTCGCCCATCGTGCACGCCGAGTACGGGCTGATGTAGAGCAGCGGCGCCGGATCCGACGCGGCCGCCGCGACCACAATCGAATACTCCATCGCGCCGGCATCCTCGAGCGTGCGCACGACCTGCGCGACCGTGGACTGCTTCTGTCCGATCGCGTTGTAGATGCAGATCATGTTCTGCCCGCGCTGGTTGATGATCGCGTCGACCGCGACGGCGGTCTTGCCCGTCTGGCGGTCGCCGATGATCAGCTCGCGCTGGCCGCGGCCGATCGGAACCATCGCGTCGATCGCTTTGAGCCCCGTCTGCATCGGCTCCTTGACCGGAGAGCGCGCGACGACGCCGGGGGCGATGCGCTCGATCGGCATCGACGCCTTCGCGACGATCGGGCCCTTTCCGTCGATCGGCTGGCCGAGTGCGTTCACGACGCGTCCGACGAGCTCCGGCCCGACCGGGACCGAGATGATGCGCCGCGTGCGCTTCACCGTGTCGCCTTCCTTGATCTCGGTGTAGTCGCCGAGGAGCACCGCGCCGACGCTGTCCTCTTCGAGGTTCAGCGCAATGCCGAAGACGCCGTGCGGGAACTCGAGCATCTCGCCGGCCATCGTGTTCTCGACGCCGTGCACGCGCGCGATGCCGTCACCGACGGACACAATCGTGCCCACTTCGGCAACGTCGACGTCGACCGCATAGCTGCCGATCTGGTCGCGGATGATCTTGGAGATTTCTTCAGCTCGTATATCCATTCGTGTGTCTCGCGCACGCCGGGGTGGCCGCGTC
>DATJIW010000069.1:0-5335 GCA_035492775.1 Vicinamibacterales bacterium | reverse complement strand
GCGGGTGCTGCCGTCGCCCTCACCAACGCGCGCATCATCGACGGCACCGGGCGCGCGCCGATCGAACGGGGGACGCTCGTCATCAGCAACGGCCGCATCGCCGCCGTGGGTCCGGCGTCAACGGCGATTCCCGCCGGCGCGCAGCGCATCGACGCGAGCGGCAAGACGATCGTGCCGGGCTTCATCAACGACCACGCGCACCTGAACGTCGATCGCGGCGCGACGCTGCCCGTCCGTGACGATCTGATCCGCCGTCTGAAGGTCTACGCCGACTACGGCATTACGAGCACCGTCAGCCTCGGGTCGACGCAGGCCGACGAGCTCGAAGGCTTCAAGCTGATGGAGGAGCAGGACCGCGTCGGCCTCGATCGCGCGCGGCTCTATACGGCGGGGTTGAACGCCATCGGCAAGACGCCGGAGGAGGCGCGGAAGAGCGTCGATCGCCTCGCCGATCTGCACGCGCACGTGATCAAGTTCCACATCAACGGCAACCCGAACGACATGAACCGCCAGACGTGGAGCGCGATCATCGACGAGTCCCACAAGAAGGGGCTGAAGGTCGCGGTGCACATCTTCTACATCAAGGACGCGGAAGCGGCCATCGACGAAGGCGTGGACATCCTCGCGCACAGCATCCGCGATCAGGACGTGACGCCGGCCCTCATCGCGAAGATGAAGCAGAAGAACGTCTCGTACATCCCGACGCTGACGCGTGATCTCTCCGTCTTCGTCTACGAGACCCCGCCCGACTTTCTCAAGGAGCCGTTCTTCCAGCGCGGCATGTCGCTCTACAGGGAGCAGGTGCCAATCGTCGCCTCGCCGGAGTTCCAGGAGAGACTGAAGAAAGACCCCAACACCGAGGTCATCCGGAAGGCGCTCGCTGAAGCCAACAAGAACCTGAAGACCCTCAGCGACGCGGGCATCACCATCGCGATGGGGACCGACAGCGGCGTCGCCGGCGCCGGAAACGTCGGCCGCTGGCAGGGCTATTTCGAGCAGGTCGAGATGGAGATGATGAACAAGGCGGGCATGTCGCCGATGAAGGTGCTCGTCGCCTCCACCGGCGATGCCGCGAAGGTGATGGGGCTGAAGAACGTCGGCACGCTGCAGCCGGGCAATTGGGCCGACCTCGTCGTGCTGCGAGCCAATCCCCTGGAGAACATCCGCAATACCCGGACGATCGATTCCGTCTGGATCGGGGGCGCTAAGCTCGCCGACGTCCAGCCAGCGACGGCGACGCAATAAGTCAGCAGTGGGTGCCACCCACCAACCAGCTCAGGGCAACGTTAGCGCCAGATACTCTCCCGAATAGCCGCCGTTGCCAACAATCTGACTGATCGCGACGACGATGTACTGCTTGCCGTCGACGCTGTAGGTCATCGGCGATCCGCTCTGCGGCGCAGCCATGAGCACCGCACCCACTTCCTTCCCCGTCTTCTTGTCGTAGGCGCGAAGCATCGCGCCGCGCGGATGCTCGGGCGTCGTTGTCGTCTGTACGTCGCCGCTGATGACCAGCGTCTTGGTCACGAGCAGTCCGACGTTGCCGTTTTGCCCCGTCTTCGGAATGTTGACACCCTTCAGCGCCGGATGGTTACGCACGTTGTCCGGTGTGTCGCCGTGCGGCGTCTGCCACAGCAGATCGCCTTTGTCGAGATCGATCGCCGCGATTAATCCGTACGGCGGCTTGACAAGCGGCAGCCCCTGCACGTTGAGAGGCGGGATTGCCGGCGTGCCCGGTGCCGCGGGCGGCGGACCCGGCAGATCTTCACGAGTGCGATAACCGGAATCGGCCGCACAGCAGTCGCCAGGCCCCCACGCCTCGCCGAACGGCTGGCCCTTCGTTCCGCGCAGGTAGCGGATGTCCGAGCCGAACTCCTTCGGCGGCTCAGTGAGTCCAAGCGTAGCGACGGCGGCGTTGGCGGCCGGCGCGAACGCGATGTGCAGCTCCGGATCGTAGGCGCCGCCCGTCCAGTTGGTGCCGCCGATGCCGTTGCCGATGTACGCGGTGCCGAGCCAGCCGGTCGATTCAGCGACGCTCGGAGGATTAAACATCGGGCCGAACTTGTAGCGCTCCGTCAGCTTCATTGCCTGCGCGCGCAGCTCCGGCGTGAAGTCGATCAGATCGTCGGGCACCTTGATGAACTGACGCGCGTAGGCAGGCGGTTTGGTCGGGAACGGCTGCGTCGGCGACGTCTTCTCGCCCGGCACGGTCGACTGCGGCACGGGGCGCTCCTCGATCGGCCACACCGGTTTGCCCGTGACCCGATCGAAGACGTAGAGGAACGCTTCCTTGCTCGGCACGGCCACGGCCTTGATCGCCTGCCCATTGACCGTGATGTCCGCGAGAAGCGGTGCGGACGAGACGTCGTAGTTCCATACCGGGTGATGTACGAATTGGAAGTGCCACTTGCGCTGGCCGGTCTTGAGATCGACGCAGACAAGGCTTTCCGCGAACAGGTTGTTCCCCGGGCGATGTCCGCCGTAAAAGTCTGCGGTCGGCGTTTCCACCGGCAGGTAGACGAGGCCGAGATCCTCGTCAACGCTGATCTCGCTCCAGACGCCGACGTTGCCGTTCTGCGCCCACGACCCGTTCTCCCACGTCTCGCTGCCGAACTCGCCGGGACGGGGAATGGTGTTGAACTGCCAGAGCTTCTTGCCGGTGCGCACGTCGAAGGCGCGAACGAGTCCCTTCGTGTTGTCGTGCGTCTTGATGGCGCCGCCTTCGCGGAACGATGAGCCGATGATGGCCACGTCGCCGGCGATCGCCGGGGTCGAGTGCACCCCGATCTCTCCGGTCTCGAGATCGATCTGCTGCTCGTTGCCATGCACGACGCCGACCTTCAGATCGACCAGGCCATCCTTGCCGAACGATTTCACCGGCGCGCCGGTCTTCGCGTCGAGCTCGGCGAGGCGATAGCCCTGGGTGACGTAGACGATGCGGTCGTCGCCACGACCATCGGTCCAGTAGGACAAACCGCGGCCCGAGAGTTGGCGCGGCGCGACGCCGGCGCGTTTCCCTTCGCGAACGCTGTGCGACCAGATCAGCTCACCCGTCTTCGCGTCGAGTGCGACGACGGAGCGGCGCGTCCCGGCCGTCGCGTAGAGCACGCCCTTCACCATCAGCGGCGTCCCTTCCAGCTTGTATTCGGGAAACGGTCCGAACGCGTCGGTCTTGAACCGCCATGCCACCTGGAGCTTGTTGAAATTCGCGGCGCTGATCTGATCGAGCGGCGAATAGCGTGTGCCCTTCAGATCGGCGTTGTAATGCGGCCACTCACCGTTTTTCGTGGACGGCTGTGCCTGGCCGGCGAACTGCTGCGGCACCGGCGTGCCTACAAAGACTTGTCCCGATACGCTCGTCCAGGTCAGCGCGAGGATGGCGATCGCGAACGCTGACAGGAACCCGACGACTTTCTGCGCCATGGAGGTTCCTCCGGTTGAAGTTGCGGGGAAGAATACCTCAGGCCGGCCGTTTCGGTGCCCAGTGCTGCAGAGCGTGTGGTTTGCTCTGTCCGACCCGCTCGCCGGCGAGGTGCTGCGCCGACGGAGCGTTCACCTTCGACAGCTGACCCTGGCGTGCGAGCCATTCGTAGGCGGCCTCGGGCGTCGGCACCTCACGTCCGCTCTGCTCGAAATGGGTGAAGGCCGCCTGATCGGACAGATGCAGCAGTTTCGGCATCGCCTTCAGATGCGCGCCGGAATTGCGGAACGCGCGCATCGCCGCGACGTCTTCCCAGACGGTCGCGGTCCAGAAGCCGCTCTCGCCATCGTTGCTCGTCCATCCGCCCAGGTAGCCCGGTGTGCGGCGCGCCTGTGCGATCGAGCGCAGTGAATGAAACAGGAATTGCGGGAACCGCCATCGCCCGGCGAGGTGCAGGCGCGTGATGGAAACTAGTGGCACCTGCATAGAATCCTCATATGCCTGCCACTCCGCAACTGTACAAATGGAATGACGTAAAGCTCGACACCGTGCGCGACGGCATCTCGCGCCGATTCATTGCGGGCGATCGCGAAATGGTCGCGCAAATCACGCTGAAACGCGGCGCCATCGTCCCCGAGCACTCGCATGAGAGCGAGCAGCTGACCTATGTCCTCACCGGCGCGTTGAAGTTCATGCTCGACGGCGGCGAGATCACCGTCCGGGAAGGTGAGCTGCTCCGCATTCCGTCATGGATGCCGCACAGCGCCGAAGCAGTCGAGGACACCTTCGAACTCGATCTGTTCAGCCCGATCCGGCAGGACTGGATCGATGGCACCGACGACTATTTTCGGAAATAGTTGGTAGCTGGTAGCCCCGAGTCACTGCACGCTGACAACCGAGATAACGGGCGACATCGTGTAGGTGCCGTTGCTCGTCTCGTGCACCGACTTGTCGCCGTCGAAGTCGATCGACATCGTCGTGGTCGTGTCCGCAATGATGTCGAATTCACGATTCAGCTTTACCTCACCCGAGGGGATCGTCACGTTGGCACTGCGACCGCCCGTCGGTGGAGTGATCGACGCGCCGCAGGCATCACCGGTAGTAGGCGCAGCGCCGAAGTACAGGACGGCAGCCGTGACGATCAGTCGGATTTGCGTGTAGTGCCCTGTGGCCAGAGGGCCAGTGCCGAGCACATCCTGCACCGCCTGCAGCCTGGTCAAATCGCACGTTCGCGTCGTCCCGGTGGGAAACGGGAGCTTGGTCGGGACTCCGTCCGCGGTGCCCCCCTTGTACACGTCAACTTCGGAGAACGTGACCAGCACGGATGACGCGTCGACAAACGGACTGTCCTTCAACATCATCCGCATGGTTCCGGTCGCACCGGACGGACCGGTACCAGAGCCACACCCGAGCGACAGCGAACACGCGGCTGCGATAACGGCAGTAAAAAGGCGCATCGTGAAAACCCTCCCGTGCGGCCGACCGCAATAGGCACACCAGCCGGCGCCGCGACGGAAATGCCGCGCGTGCAACAACTTGGCGGCCCGTCAAGACTGGCGCGTCGGGCGACCCCGCACGATTGCGAGGCGACGGTTTCAATGTTGTTTCTTAGTGGTGGACGCCGGGCGCTTCATGGCCGGTGCGCGCCACGTAGTCGACATATGAGCCCGGGTAAACGTGCGGCTCCGTTTCCACGCCGGACTCGCCGCCCAGTTCGAGCACCCGGCTGCTCAGGCCGCGCAGAAATGCCCGGTCGTGTGAGACAAACAGCATCGTCCCCTCGTAGTTGGCGAGCGCTTCGACGAGCATCTGCTTTGTGGCGAGATCCAGGTGGTTCGTCGGTTCGTCCAGCACCAGGAAGTTCGGCGGTTCGAGGAGCATGCGTGCCATGACGAGGCGCGTCTTCTCGCCGCC
>DATJIW010000068.1:0-35077 GCA_035492775.1 Vicinamibacterales bacterium | reverse complement strand
AAGCACACGCGCCTGAACGCGTCGCATCTGGTCTCGCTTTCGGGCCGACAGCTCTATGCGGACGAGAATCTCGCGGCAGCGCACGACGTCGTCCGCGCGCTGAACGATCGTGAGGATTCGCCGCTCTACGGCGAGATCAAGCTGCTTGGGGTGGGCAGCGGCCGCGTGGCCCAGGCACCGCTCGCGCAGGAACTCAAGAAGCTGTTCGCCAGCGGAGCGTTCGGCGAAGGGCGGAAGGGCGACGCGTTCCGCGAGGACGCGAAGAAGTTCTTCGTCAATTATCTGAAGCAGGTCGCGCAGGTCTTTGGCGCCGCCTGGAACGGCCGCAAGTACAGCATCAAGTCAGCGACGGCGCTTCGCGCTTTCATCCGCGTCGCGCCCGACGTCGTCCGCCGCCTGGATCAGGAGCACGCCGATCGGACGGACTTCCGCGCCATCGGGCGCGTGATTTCGCCGTGGGGCCGGCGGATCGGCGACCTGCGATTCGAAACCGAGGGGGCGTGGAAACGCGGCGGGACGACGACGGAAGTGCTGACGAAGGAGCTGCGCCTCGCGCTCCAGTATCCGGAAGGTACCGCAGTCTGAATCGGCGCGATCGGCGATAAAAAAAGGGCATCGCTCGTTAAAGCGATGCCCCTACTTTGCCGACGACCCGGCTCCCCAGCAACTCACGGCTCCCTGCCGTAAATATACAGGCCGCCTGCGCCCGGGTATTGAGCAAGGGGCGTACCTCGCGGTTTTTCAGGCATTTCCGCGCATTTGCGGTTCACCCCGGCAGCAGAAAGCGTCTGCTCGATTACAAATCTGTTGGCCGCGCACCGATCGGGGTCAGACCCCAATCCGTGCCGCGTCGCGCATCTTCGGGGTCAGACCCCAATCCGCACCGCCTTGAGTGTTTTCGGGGTCAGACCCCGACTATGCTGTGCACGCCATGAGAGTTGCCGCGTTCATCGTAGCGTCCGTCATTGCTGCCCAACCCCTGGACCTTCGGTCGTCGGTGACAACCTGGGTCGACGCTCACCAGAAGCCGGTCCTGCAGGAGCTCCTGCAGCTGCTCGCAATTCCCAACGTTGCCGCAGACCGGCCGAACATCCGGCGCAACGCGGAGAAGCTGCAGCAGATGCTTGCGGCGCGCGGTTTCAAAGCGGAACTGCTCGAGACGGACGGGAATCCTCTCGTGTACGGCGACCTCAACGTCCCCGGCGCGTCGCGCACGCTGCTTCTCTACTGCCATTACGACGGCCAGCCCGTTCAGCCCACCGCGTGGAAACAGCCGTCGCCGTTTACCCCTGTCCTGCGACGCGGGCGCCTCGCGGACCACGCCGACTTCGTCGATCCCGCGTCGGTCGATCGCGTGCAGCCCGACTGGCGCATCTACGCGCGCTCCGCTTCAGACGACAAAGCGCCGATCGTCGCCATCCTTGCCGCGATCGACGCGCTGAAGAGCGCCGGACATGCGCCGACCTCGAACGTCCGCATCGTCCTTGACGGCGAGGAAGAAGCCAGCTCGCCGAGCCTGCCGTCGGCGATCCAGCGCTATCGCGACAAGTTCCGGGCAGACCTGATGGTCATCTTCGACGGCCCTGAGCACTCCAGCGGGCGGCCCACGATCGCGTTCGGCGCCAGGGGCATGGTCACCGCCGACCTCACAGTGTTCGGCCCGATGAGCGGCGTTCACAGCGGCAACTACGGCAACTGGATTCCGAATCCTGCGCAGCGGCTCGCGACGCTGCTTGCGTCCATGAAAGACGAGAACGGCCACGTACTGGTGGCGGGCTTCTACGACGGGATCGCGCCATTCACGGACGACGAGAAGGCCATGCTCGATGCCGTCCCGGACGACAACGACCGCATGCTGCAGGCGTTTGGCGTCGCGGCACCCGAACAGGCATTTCCTCGATTGCAGTACGCGCTGCAGTTCCCGACGTTGAACGTCCGGGGTCTCGTCAGTGCTTACGTCGGCGACGGGGCGCGCACGATCATTCCCGATCGCGCAACTGCGGCGCTCGATCTGCGGCTCGTGAAAGAGACGCCGCCGGAGGACGTGCTCCGGAAGCTGCGCGACCACATCGAGAAGCAGGGATTTCACCTCGTCGACGGCGAGCCGGATGCCGCGACGCGCGCGAAGTATTCACGGATTGCTTCACTCGTTCCAAACGGATTGTCGTTTCGAGCGTTTCGCACTCCCGCCTCGGATCCCCAGGCTCACGCGCTCGTGGCCGCGGTGACCGCCGTGTACGGCGCGCCGCCGGTGCAACTCCGCACGCTCGGAGGAACGGTGCCGATCGACCCTTTCATCGACGCGCTCGGCTTCCCGGCGGTCCTCGTGCCGATCGTGAACTTCGACAACAACCAGCACGACGAGAACGAGAACCTGCGTCTGGGCACGTTTTTCGACGGAATCGTCACCGTCGCCGCGATCCTCAGAATGTGATCCGTGTGACGAATTTGTCAGCGCGGTTCAGGGTAGAGCGGGAAATCCCGTGAAAATCCGATGATCCGGCCGCGGTGCGCCGGTTGCAGGCCAGCCTCCGTTTCTCACGAAGATCTCGATATGGATTTCCGCGAGTACGCAGCGAAAGAGACGACCGAGCTCGTCGACCGGCTTGCGAAGGCCGCAACCGCGGGTGCCCAGGCGGCAGCCCAGCGTGTCTCGGATGAGGCAAAATTGCGCCTCGACGCCGCGCACGCCGACCTGAAGGCGCGTGCCGAACGAATCGCCGAGCTCGAAGCGGCCTGCGAGAAGGCGGAGAAGACGGCACGCGAGGCCGAAGCCGCTCACGCCGCCGCCTACGCGGACCTCAGAGCCAAACACGACGCGTCGCGCGCGGAGCTGAAGGCCGCCCGCGAGCAATACGAAAAGGCCGCGCACGCCGCCGAGGAGAAGCTTCGCGAAGAAACGCACGCCGCGCAGCAGCTCCGTCATCAGCTCGAAACGCTTCAGCAGAAACTTCGCGCCGACGCGCAGACGGCCCAGGCCGCGCAGGAGCAGATTCGCCTCACCGCTCATACGGCACAGGAGAAACTTCGTCAGGAGCTTCAGGCAAAAATCGACGCCGCGGTCGCGTCCCAGGCGCGCGCAGCCGATACCGCCAAGAGCAACGAGGCGCAGCTTCGCGCGGCGAAGGCGCAGGTCGAAGCCGCACGCGCGGAGCTCGACGCCGCCAAGGTGGATCTCTCGGGCGCCGACGGACAGATGGAGCGGCTGCTCGTCGCCTTCGAAGGGCTGGCCGGGGCATCGAGCATCACCGATCTGTTGATCGCGCTCGCCGAAACGCTCGCGGGCGAGTTCAAACGCGTCGCGCTCTTCCAGCTGAAGGGCAACAAGCTCCAGGGCGCGTTTCAGATCGGCTTCGAATTGAACACCGACGTCGCGAAAGTGGTGATCCCTCTCAGCATGGACTCGCTGCTGGCGCGCGCTGTCACCTCCGGCTGCATCGAGATGATGGAAGCCGACAACCCGGACGCCCCGAAGGCACCCTTCGGCGGTTCTCCAACGTGCGCTCTGGCGTTGCCGGTTGCGGCAGGCGGCGAAACGCTCGGGATTCTGTATGCAGACGACGGGCACGAAGGCACGGTGAGCGAAGCGGGCGCCCGCGGCCTCAAGGGACGCTTCGCTGAACTGCTGCTGCGCCACACCGTCGCACTCGCGCTGCGGCTGACCGCGGAGCTGCGCAACCTCGCCGAGCTGCGCGGCCACGCAGCGCGTCTCCTCAACCACGCCGAGGAAATGTATCTCGCGGATATCGAGGCCGGTCTCCACGATGCCGAGCTGCAGTCGAGACTGCAGGAGAACATCGAGTGCGCGCGGCGTCTTTACGCGCAGCGCGTCGCGATCGAGGGACCGGCTGCCGCCGGTCTGCTGGAAGATCAGCTTCTGACGATGATCGAGCAGCGCAGCGAGACGCAGTTCGGCCGCGATCTCGCCGCGTTGTCCGACGGCGCCGGCGCCGCGCGCCGCGCCGAAGCGTCGTAATCAAGCGGGGGCTTCGCCCCGCCGGACCCCCATCGCCGTCGCTCGCCTTGCCCCACTCCGCTGTCGGTGGCCCTTCGCTACGCTCGCGCGTACCTCATCGCGCTTGCCGAAGGGGCGCGGGCTGACCGACAATGCGGCCGCCATGGCCGGCTCCATCAGCATCGACATCAACTGCGACATGGGAGAGTCGTTCGGACCCTGGCCGATGGGGACCGATGCTCTCGTGCTTCCTTTCATCACGTCCGCCAATATCGCGTGCGGCGCCCACGCAGGCGATCCTTCGGTGATGCGGCGGACGGTGCGGCTGGCCCGCGAGCACGGCGTCTCGGTGGGCGCGCACCCGGGATTCCCCGACCTGCAGGGGTTTGGCCGCCGTGAGATGCGGATACCGCCCTCGGAAGTCGAGGATTCCGTGCTGGCGCAGATCGGCGCTCTCGACGCCATCGCGCGCGCCGAGGGTGTGCGCCTCAGGCACGTGAAGGCACATGGTGCGCTCTATAACATGGCGGCGCGGGACCGGTCGCTCGCGGATGCCGTCGCGAGGGCGATTCGCGCGTTCGATCCATCGCTGATCATGCTCGGACTGCCCGGGTCCGCACTGATCGATGCGGGTGAGGCGGCCGGTCTGACAGTCGCCCGCGAGGGATTCGCCGATCGGTCGTACGAGCCCGACGGATCGCTGACGCCGCGCAGCCGCGAAGGCGCGGTGCTCCACGCCGCCGACGTCGTTGCAGAACGCGCGGTGCGTCTCGTGGCAGAGGGACGAGCGGTCACATCCGGCAAAACGACGATCGCGTTGCGCGTGGATACCATCTGCGTGCATGGCGATACGCCAGGCGCGGCGACGCTGGCGTCCCGCGTCAGGCAGGCGCTCGCGGCCGCTGGAGTGGACGTCCGGCCGATGAGCAAGGCGTGACGTCGTCCGCCGGGTGGTGGTCATCGGCGCCGCCGCAGGCAAAGCGGGCGCTCCTCGGGGGCATGCTCGGCTGGATGCTCGACGCATTCGACGTGATGCTCTTTGCGCTCGTGCTGCCGGCGATCATTTCCGATCTGGCGCTGACCAAAGCGGAGGCTGGACTGCTCGGGTCGGTGACACTCGTGGCAGCGGCAGTCGGCGGCGTCGGCTTCGGCTGGTTCGCCGATCGATTCGGCCGTACGCGCGCGCTGATGACCAGCATCGCGCTCTACTCCGTGTTCACGTTTGCGTGCGGATTCGCCGCGACGTTGACGGAGTTCATGATCTTCAGAATCTTCCTTGGCCTCGGCATGGGCGGTGAGTGGACGAGCGGCGCCGCGCTCGTATCCGAGTCGTGGCCGTCCGAACATCGCGGCAAAGCGCTGGGCATGATGCAGAGCGGCTGGGCGATCGGCTACGGGCTGGCCGCGCTCGTCGCCGGCATCGTGCAGCCGCGATTCGGCTGGCGCGCCGTGTTCTTCGCCGGGATCGTTCCCGCGTTCCTGACGCTCTGGATTCAGCGGCGGGTCCACGAACCCGAAATCTGGACGCGCACGGCGCGCAGCGCGCGACCGTCCCCGGGATTCGGGTCGGTGTTCCGCAGCGGGATCGGCACCATCACCGTGATGCTGACGCTGATGAACACCTGCACGTTGTTCGCGTGGTGGGGGTTCAATCTCTGGCTGCCGAGCTACCTGAAGGCGGCACCCGCGCAAGGCGGCATCGGGCTCACCGGCGAGATGGCCTCCGCGTTCGTCGTCGTCATGCAGATCGGAATGTGGTTCGGATACGTGACGTTCGGCTTCGTCAGCGACACGATGGGGCGGAAGCGGACTTACGTCGTGTACCTGCTCGCTGCCGCCGCATTGCTCACCGTGTACGTCACCGTACGCGTGCCGGTCGTCCTGTTCTTTCTCGGGCCGTTCGTGGCGTTTGCGGCGACGGGATACTTCAGCGGTTTCGGGGCGGTCACGGCGGAGATCTATCCGACGTCGATTCGCGCGACCGCCCAGGGCTTCACGTACAACGTCGGCCGGCTCGCATCAGCCGCTGCGCCGTATCTCGTCGGCTCCCTCGCCGACACGAACGGCTTCGGTCCGGCGCTGCTCATCTGCGCCGCCGCCTTCGTACTTGCCGCGATCACCTGGACGTGGATCCCGGAGACGAAGGGTCGCGCACTGGCGTAGAGTCCCGACGCCAAACGCGGCGACCCTCTGCCGGGCCGGCTGCGCGCGGCCAGGACAGCCGTCTTCGGTGGCTTCTCCGTGGCCTTCGTGGCCTCTTGGTTATACTCGGGCGCGTGACGGCTGCCCTGCGGCGCACGATCAGCGCCGCCGCGATCCTGTCGATTCTGTCCGCGCTGCAGGGCTGCCTCGTTCTCTCGCTCCACCCCGCCTACAGTGATGAGTCGATCGCATGGGATCCGGGGTTGGTGGGCGACTGGCGTGACGCGGACGACCTGTCGACGCTCCACGTCGACGCCGCCGAATGGCGGTCCTACAAGATCCATTACGAACATCCGAGCGAAAAGGGCGACGTCACGGCGTACCTGAGCATCGTCGGCGACGAGCGTTATCTCGACGTCACACCCCTGCGCGGCGTGGACCCCGGCTCGTTTCTGCTGCCGGTGCACGCGGTACTCCGGCTCGCGCTCGACGCGGACACACTCACGCTGACGCCGCTCTCGTACGACGTCCTGTCGTCACGCGTCCGCGCGGGAGGCGCAGCGGCAACCGGTCTGGCCGCGGTCTTCGACCAGAAACACAACCTCCTCATCACGTCGCCGACGCCGCAGTTGCGCGCGTGGCTTCGCACCACGCTCGCGTCCAGTTCCGTCTGGGGAGCGCCGGCGAAATTCGCGCGCGCGGCCCGCTAGCCGCCCTTGTCGCCTTTCGTGATTTCGGTGACGACGCCGAGAACGAAATGCAGCGTGACATGGTCGCCCGGCTCCAGATCGCGCGGGACCGATTCCTCGCCGATGCGCGCGACGGTAACCTGCCCCTGCGGATCCTCGGGGTCCACGCAATAGACGTCGAGCGAAATCTGACCGTGAATGCTGACCGGCTGGATTCGAGTGACGAGGGCCGACCTCGTTCCTTTGAGCACGTAATCGCTCCTACATTCTGATGAGATAGCTGTATTTCAGGAACAACCCGTCACGCGTGCGGCGCATCGTGTGCTGAACCGCCGCATCTGCGGTCGCGAACGTGTTCCCGTATCCAGCGAACAGAACGGTGCCCGGCGTCGGCTGGTACGAGAACAGCCAGTCGCTTCGGTACGAACGCTGACGCACCGGTCCGAGCGGCGTGAAGCTTCCATCCGGCGCCACGAAGACCAGCGGCAGATTCGTCCGCGTGTCGTCGCGCAGCGCGTCCTGGTAGTTCGTCGCGTACTCGCCGACGTAACGGATGAAAATGGATCGCGTGGCCTGGTATTCCAGGCGCAGCCGCGGCACCCGGCGGATCCCGACGTAGGAGTTGTCCGTCCGGCGCTCGAACGATTGCAGGTTGTGGTCGAAGTCGACACGCACCCGCTCCGACGGTCGCCACTGCACCGACAGCGTGCCGTATACGATGTTCGCGTTTGCCCACTCGAAGAAGTTTTCGTCCTTCCCCCAGATGACGAACACGCTCGTGGTCACGCCTCCGATTCGTGGAGTATTGACCGACACCACGTAGTCGAGATTCGGGAGGTGCGGCGTGCCGACGAACGGTCGCAGCGCGTCGCCGTCGAGGATGGCGATATCCGTATAGATGGACGGGTCGTAGTCGTACCGCTCGATCAGCACGGACGCGCCGGCCTGCCAGCCGCCGTGCAGCGAGAAATTGGAATCGACGTGGAGCTTGCGCTCCAGCGCGCCGCGGCCCGACAGGAAATCGTCGTAGCGCCACGTGCCGAGCACCTGGACGTCCTGCGTGAACTTCTCGACGATCGCGCCCGGCGCGCCGTAGAACGACCACTGATTGACGAACGTGCCGTTGACGACGCCCGGCCGGCTGATGAATCCGGCGGCGGCGTTGAACTCCGGCGCGTTCCCTTGAACACCGTATCGCAGGCTGTAACGGCGCCCCACGCGATTCAGGCCGGCCTGCCACAGCGACCCTGTTGTCGTGACGCCGTCGCGGACCGTGTGGCTCAGCGCCGCCTGCAGATCGGCGGAATAGATCTTCTTCCACACCAGGCGTGCGTCGGCGTCGACGAGATGGCTGTCGTAATCGGCATCGAGCCGGTTCGTGTAGACGACCGCCGCGCGAGACGACGAACCGAGGTCGCGCTGGACCCGCACGATGTTGAACAGCGGATTCGCGGAACCGTTCGTCGACTGGGTTGCATCATCGAAAGCCGTCGCCGCCGCGATCGTCGTCCGGCCGATCTTGCCGGTGAGCTTCGCAGCCGCGACCGGCGCGACGATGTCGCGGCTGTAGATCAGGTTGTTCGGCGTCGCGAAGAACTCGATGCCGTCGAGGAAGAACGGACGTTTCTCCGGGAAGAAGACGGCCTCCCTCGGGTCGATCTGAAACGTCGTCGCATCGGCTTCGACCTGCGAGAAGTCCGGGTTCACCGTCGCGTTGAGCGTCAGGTTTGGCGTGAGTCCCCACCGGACGTTCGCGCCGAGTTCAGGCCGATGCGTGTCGTAATCCCAGCCCGAGTCAGCGGCCGGAGCGCCGTCGGCCCGCGCCGTGACAAACGGGTTCAGATCCATCACGAGTCCGCGATGAAGGTCGTGGAGTCCGATCAGCGTTCCAGCCTGGCCCAGAAACGACGCGGCCGAATTGCGCGCCGGCGACCACGAATCATCGTGTCCGGTGCTCTGCACCCGCCTGATGACGTGGATGCCCCAGTCCTGCAAAGCCGCGGATTGATAGCGGAGCGTCTTGAAGGGAATCCGAATCTCGATCTCGTAGCCGTAATCCGTGAGGTGGCCCTTCGATTCGTAGACGAAGTCGGGGCTCAGATCGAGCGGCGGTGCTCCCGATGCGATCCCGTTGAAGTGGCCGCCCTGCGCGTTCCCTTCGATGACGGCGCCGTCCATCTGCACGCCAAGAGGATTGACCCCGAAAACGCTGGCCTGCTGGCGGTCATTGAACGTCGACAGATAAAGGAGGACGTAGTCGTCGTTGCCGATGCGGTCGCGATTCCCGAGCGTCGCCCGGACCGAGCCCGGCGCGGCGTGCGCGCGGATGCCGAAATGGATGGCCGTCGACGAATACCAGACGAGGATTTCCGTCGTGTCTGTCGCGGCGCGTCCGTCGTCGGGCATGTACTCGGAGAACCCGGCGAGATGGGCGGCCTGCTGCCACGCGTCCTCCGACAGGTTGCCGTCCACGACAATCGTCGCGTCGATACGCGGCACCTCGACGCGCAGGTCGCGCTCGGTGCCGAGATAGATGGGCGAATGCGGCGCAACGGCAGCCGGTTGCGCGGACAGGACGGAGGTTGCCAGCAGCAGAGGGCTGAGCATGGGGGGCGAAATACGCTAGCACGAGCCAACGAGGCGCGGCGAGCCTGGCGGAGTGCCTGGAAAGGCAAAACCCCCGGCCTGATGCTAGAATCGAGGTATCCCGCCTGCATTTTTCAGGAGTTCCTGCATGTCGTTACGCGTTCCGAGCAGGGCTGTGTCCGCCGTTGCCGCCGTGGTCATGGCGCTTGCGTTGCCCGTACCGTCAGTCGCCCAGGCCGCGCCGGCAGCTCCGCCGCAGGCCGTCCCGGCTCCGCCGCAGGTCGCGCCGGCCAAGCCGGACCCCTCGCTCCCCGCGGGCCGCGAGGTAGTGGACCGGTTCGTCAAGGCGATTGGCGGGCGCGAGGCTGTCCTGTCCCACAAATCGATGCACGTCACCGGCAAGTACGAGGTCCCGGCGTCCGGCCTTTCAGGTGAGATGGAAATCTTCACCGCGGCTGATCCGAACCGGGCCGTCCAGCGAGTGACCATTCCTGGCGTCGGCGAAGTCCTCCAGGGCTTTGACGGACAGCGCGGATGGAGCATCAATCCGATGACCGGGCCGATGCTGCAACAGGGCAAGGAGCTCGAGCAGGCCAGGCTCGATGCCGACTTCTACAACGAGCTGCGCGACTCGAAGAACTACAAGAGCATCACGACCGTAGAGAAGACGACGTTCGAAGGGCATCCGTCCTATAAGGTCAGCCTCGTCCGCAGCGATGGCACCGAGGATTTCGACTACTACGACACGGAAACCGGACTCCGCGTCGGCAGTGTGCAGACGCGCGAGTCACCCATGGGCGTGATTACCAGCACGAATGTCGAGAGCGACTACAAGAAGTTCGGCAACCTGCTGCAGCCGACATCCCTCGTCGCGAAAGTGATGGGGGTCGAGCAGAAGATCACTGTGGCGTCGGTCGAATACGACACCGTTCCCGCGAGCGCGTTCGAGCCGCCCGCGTCGATCAAGGCGCTCATCAAGTGAAACGGCGGGCCGCGGCCGCGCTGCTCGTGGCCCTCCTGGCGGGTAGCGCGGCGGCCGGCGCACAAGCGCCCGCCGCCGCGGAAACGTTCGACAGAGTCTGGACGATCGTCCGCGAAACGGCTTTCGACAAGTCGTTCGATGCGGCGGAGTGGGATCGCATTCGTGAGGAACTGCGTCCCAAAGCTGTATCGGCAAAAACGCCAGGCGAGCTGCGTGCGGTGCTCGCCGACATGCTCGGCCGCCTCGGGCTCTCGCACTTTGCGGTCATTCCTTCGACGCCAGACGCGCCCGGCGACTCCGTCGATCTGAGCGGCCAGCCTGGATTCGACGTGCGGCTCATCCAGGGCCGGGTGCTCGTGACCAGCGTCGATCAGAACCGCGGAGCCGCAGCTGCCGGCATTCACGCCGGCTGGATCGTCGACAGCATCGGGGGCACTTCGGTGCAGTCGCTGGTCGACCCTATCGTTCAGAACACGCCCGAGCGGCTCGCGCAGCTCGAGGCATGGAGGGTGGCGCAGCGGCTGCTGCGCGGCCCGTCGGACGCTCACGCCGACGTCACGTTCATCAACGGGTCAGGCGTTCGCGTCACGAAATCGATCGAGCGCAGTCCGGAGCGCGGCGTCGCGGTTAACGTCGGTAGTCTTCCGACGATGTACGTGCGCGTCAGCTCGGCGCTCAAGGAAACGCCGGGCGGCCACAGCGCCGGCGTAATCGGCTTCAACGTCTGGATGACGGCCGTCGACAAGCCGTTCCAGCAGGCTGTCGACCGGTTTCGCACGGCTGACGGAATCGTGATCGACCTTCGCGGCAATCCGGGGGGCCTGGCGGCCATGATCATGGGGATCGCGGGCCACTTCGTGGCCGACCGTTCGACGCTCGGCGTCATGCACACGAAGGACTCCGAGCTGCGGTTTGCCGTGAATCCCCGCCTGGTCAACGCGCTCGGCGAGCGCACCGAACCCTACGCCGGGCCGCTCGCGATTCTCGTGGACGGCATGACCGGGAGCGCCTCGGAGTGCTTTGCCGGTGGCATGCAGTCGCTCGGGAGGGCCAGGGTGTTCGGCCAGACGTCGATGGGGCAGGCGCTTCCGGCGCTGTTCGATCGCCTCCCGAACGGGGACGTACTCATTCACGCCTGGGGGGATTTCGTGACCGGCACGGGTGTTCGAATCGAAGGCCGCGGCGTCGTCCCGGACGAACCGGTGGCGGTCAGCCGGGGAGACCTCCTCGCCGGCCGCGACGCGACGTTGGAAGCAGCTTTGGCGTGGATAGACAGGGCGAGATAGAGGCGGCCCTTACGGTTGCGCTTGCGTCAGGCCGTTTGATACACTTGCGGCTACCTGCAAGCGGTTCTTTCCAGCCCATCATCAGTCAGGACCAATCCGGGGGAAGTAAGTAAATGGAGCAGCGCCCGCTGCGTCTCGGCGACATTGTGGACGACTATTGTCCACGCGAACGGCGCGTTACCGATCATGCCGTAGTGGCGATGATCGAGGACGCCATCAAACAGACACGCTGCACCGCCTGCGATACGGAGCATCCGTACAAGGGCGGCAAGGCCCCGCGCCGGAAGAACACGCCGACGACCGGGCGGCTGTACAAGGAAGTCCTTGCAGGCATCAAGGACGCCGACGGACCGCCTGCCGACGACGGCGAACCGACGATCGCGGCATCCTCAGACGAAGCGATCGAGACAGAGTCCGTCGAAGAAGCTGCTTCCGAGGGCTCGCTGGCCGTCGAGGCGCTCGAAGCAGCGGAGCCGCCGGATGACACCACTCCGCTGACGCTCGAGGAGACCGGCAACGAGCCGGAAGGGCCGATCGCCGACGAAGGCCCCGTCCATCGCCCGCTGATACGCGCGACGCTTCCGCGTCCGGACGGCGTCAAAGTCGAGCGGCCGATTCCCGAGTTCACCATCCGCCACAACGGCAACGGCCGGCCGCATGGCAACGGTAATTTCCGCGATGCCCGTGGCGGAGGCAAACCACGCGGCAGCGGTCAGCAGCGTTTCAATCGAGGTCCTGGCGGGGGCGGCGGCGGCGCGCGGCACGGCCGTGGAGGGCCCGGCTTCGGCACCGGCCGTCCTGGCGGCGGCGGATCACGGCGCCGCGGCCGGTAGACATTTCCGAACGACACCGACCCGGGTTCGGCGGAACGGGCGCGGATCCTGATCCTGTGTCGTCCTTTTGAAGCTCTCGATGCTCACCGGAAAGACAGGTCTCGTCGTCGGCGTTGCGAACAAACGATCCATTGCCTGGGCGATCGCGCAGGCCGCATCGAATGCCGGCGCGCGGGTCGCGCTGACGTATCAGGGCGAACGTCTCGAAGAGAACGTCCGCGACCTGTCATCGGCGCTGACGAACCCGCTCATCCTGCCGTGCGACGTCACCGACGACGCGCAGATTGCGCGGGTGTTCGAGGAAGTCGACCGCGAGTTCGGCGGTCTCGACTTTGTCGTCCATGGCGCGGCGTTCGCCCCGCGCGAGGAATTGTCGAATCCCTTCGTGCAGACTACCCGCGACGGATTTCGAATGGCGCTGGACGTCAGCGCGTACTCGTTGATCGCGCTCTCGCGCGGCGCGCTGCCGCTGATGGAGCGGCGGGGCGGCGGCAGCATCCTGACGCTGACGTACCTCGGCAGCGATCGCGTCTTTCCCAACTACAACGTCATGGGCGTCGCGAAGGCTGCGCTCGAATCCGCCGTGCGATATCTCGCGGCAGACCTCGGCCCGAAGAACGTCCGGGTCAACGCGATTTCGGCCGGCCCGATCAAGACCCTCGCGGCATCCGGCATAGCGGGCTTTTCGGGAATCCTGCAGCTGTATCGGGAACGGGCGCCGCTCCGGCGCACGGTCGAGACGTCGGAAGTAGCCGACGCCGCCGTTTTCCTGCTCAGCGACGCCGGCCGGGGAGTGACCGCCGAAGTTCTTATGGTCGACGGCGGCTATCACGCGACGGGGATGTAGCGGGCCTAGCCTCCGACCTTCAGCTCCGACTTGACGTCCCGGACGCCCGGAATGCGCTTGGCCGTCGCGACCGCCTTCTGTTCCTCGTCCGCGGATTTGACCTGACCCGACAGCGTCACGACGCCGCTCGCCGTGGCCACGTTGATCGCGGTCGCGTTGACGCCCGGTTCATTGAGGAGTGCCGTCTTCACGCGCGTCGAGATCGTCGCATCGTCGGTAGTCGACATCGCGTGGCTGGCCGCTCCGCCTGAGGATGCGCCGCAGCCGGCGGATGCCACCGGGCAAATCAAGACGCCCGCGACGACCAGTGCCCGGAGATACTGCACTTTCTGCATTGAAACAACCTCCGGGGAGCGGTCGCAGCAAACTCCGTCCCAACCTTCTTCACCGTTGTTCCGTGTGGATGTTGGGGGATGGCACGCCCAGAGAGGCCAGCGCCGACGTCAGGTCCGTGACCATGGCTGATGGTCCGTATACGAATGCCATGGTGTGTGGTCCGGCGCCGAGCCGATGGAGGTGCGCCGCACCAGCCCGGCCGCGGCCGTGGCGCCATCGGCCGGTCTCTCCCGTCAGCGTCAGTTCCAGCGAAATCCTGCCTTCGCGCTCGAGCGCGCGCAGTTCACGGACATATGCGAATTCGTCCGGGCGGCGCGCGGAGTAGAGCAGCCGGATCACCGGAGCGCGCACCGTCGCCAGCGCATGGATCAGCATCGATCTGACGGGCGCGATACCCGTCCCCCCGGCGACAAAGAGGAATTCGTGCTGCGCTGGCGAGTCGGGAAACGTGAAATTGCCGAGGGGTCCGTGCACGTGAATGTCGGCGCCGCGCGGGATCCGCTCGACAGCCGCCCCGAACCGCCGCGCGGCATCCACCTTCACGAGGAACTGCAGCCAGCCTTCGCGCGCCGTTTCCTCGGGGGCGGAGGCGATCGAATACGGCGTCAGTTCGTCGCCGGCAGAGAGGCCGACCAACGCGGCCTGTCCAGCTTTGTAGGGAAAAGGACGTCCGCCGAGCGAAATACGGATGGTGCGGCTGGTCGGTGTCTCGCGACGGTTGCTGACAAGCTTCACTGAATTCTGAATTGAAGATTGCACTTTACAATCTTCGATTCACGATTCCCTGGCTACAGTATGCCCGTAGCGGCGCGCTGGATGGCGAGATCGTCCAACTCGTGAGAGACGGCCGGCGCGGCCTGAGACCGCCGCGCCGAGTGCATCTTCCGCGCGCTCTTGTCGAGATACATCCGGCTGTCGGCGGTTGCGAGCAGCGCCTCGTACGAATCGCCGTCTGCGGGGAACACCGCCGCCCCGATGCTGACACCGAGCGGCAGCCGCTTGCCCGGCCGCGCTTCGAAATACACCTCGTCGATGCTCTTCTGCAGCTCTTTCCGCTTCGCCTCCGCC
Organism: Vicinamibacterales bacterium; assembly: GCA_035492775.1. GTDB lineage: Bacteria > Acidobacteriota > Vicinamibacteria > Vicinamibacterales > 2-12-FULL-66-21 > DATJFQ01. The sequence goes on along the minus strand of DATJIW010000068.1, from coordinate 20,353 downwards.
TCTTCCCCATTACAGCCGGAGAGGACGACGATGAACTCGTCGCCGGCGTAGCGTACGCAGATATCGTACGGCCGGATCGCCGCACGCAGGACGCGCGCGACCTCGCACAGCGCACGATCGCCGACATGGTGCCCGTGCTGATCGTTGATCTCCTTGAAGTGATCGAGATCCATGACCATCAGCGTGACGTCGGCCTCGAGGCGCTCGGCCCGCGCGAGTTCCCTCGTCAGATGCATGAAGAGGAAGCGCGTATTCGGCAGGCCCGTGAGGGGATCCGTCAGCGAGTCCTCCTGCGTCTGCTCGAAGAGGATCGAGTTGTTGATGACGGCCGCCGCCTGCTCGGAGACCCGATCGAGCAGCCGTCTGTGGTCGTCGCGGTAGAACGCCGCTTCCGTCGAATAGACGGACAGGGTGCCGATGAATCGCTCTTGGAACATGAGCGGGCAGACGAGAGCAGATTGCAGCGCCGTTGTAGGCTCGAACCCCGCGGCTTCCAGATCCGCGCTCGGCCGAGCGTTCACGAGCGGCCTGCGGTTGCGAGCGACCCATCCCGTCAAGCCGTCGCCGCTGCGTACCGCGACCTGCTGCACCTTGTCCGCGTCGGTGCCCGTCGCGAACCGGCAGCGGAGCATCTCGCTTTCCTCGTCGAACAAGAACAGCGCAGCGCACGAGAACGGCACCAGGTTGCTCAGCTTCGCCGAAATCAGCGCCATCGTGTCGGACACGCCAAGGCTCGTCCCCATGGCCTGCGCGATTTCGTAAAGCGCGTAGATCTCGCGATGCGCCAGCGCGATGTCCTCGAAGACGTTCTTCTTGCTCGCCTCCGGCATCAGACCCGTCGCCGGACGTCCGGGCTGGGCTGGTTCTTCAGCGATCTGGCGGCGTACGACGGTCTGATCCAGCGCAGCAGCTTCGGTCTGTAAGGCCGGCAGAAGATCGACGAACGTCGTCACGACCGACGGATCGAGCCCGCGGCCGGATTCCTGTTTGAGCAGGGCGATCGCGGCGTCGAACGTCATCGCCTTGTGGTACGGCCGCTCGGCCATGAGCGCGTCGAAGTAGTCGACGACCGACAGGATGCGGGCGCCAAGTGGAATCTGCTCTCCGCGGAGACCCGATGGATATCCCTTGCCGTCCCATCGTTCATGATGGCTCAGTATCAGCGGCGCCACCGGATAGGGGAACGGCACGGAACTGACGATGTCGGCGCCGACCTTCGGGTGCGCGCGGATCTTCTGGAATTCCTCGGCCGTCAGCGGACCGGGCTTCGAAAGAATGTGCTCGGGAACGGCGAGCTTGCCGATGTCGTGCAGCAGTGCGGCGGTCTTGACGCCCTGGATGTCGTTCTCGTTCATGCCGAGCGCGCGTGCGACTGCCGTCGCGTAGAGCTGCACGCGGCGGATGTGGGTGTGCGAAGTCTGATCCTTCGCGTCGATCGCCAGCGCAAGCGCTTCGATCGTTGCGAGGTGCAGGTTGCCCAGCTCGCGCACGTGGCGCTGTTCGTCTTCGATGCGGCCCAGATACACCTTGTAGGTGTGATAGGTCAGGTAGAGCGGCGCCGCCGCGAGCGGCGCCAGCCACTGGCCCGAAATGTCCACGAACCACGCGGCGAGCGCTGCGGCGCCTGCGCCGACGAAATAGCTTGGCGCGCTCCAGAGGAAGTTCTGACGCCACACAGCGGCGAGCGACTGACGCGTCGACAGCGTGACGGCCGTGGCGATGATGACGGTGTTGAGCAGGAAATACGTCGTCGCCGCGCCGACGAGCGCCTTCGGAAGCGTACCGAGATTGATGACGCCGGGCACCCCGCCGAGCCACGCGTGGACGGCGCCGGCCCCCTGCACGGTCACGACGAGTGACGCCATGCTGAAGAGCGTGCGGTGCAGCGGGTTCTTTGCCTCGATCCGGAACGTGCACTGGCTGAACGCGCTCGCGGCAGCGACGAGCATCGTGTCGTTCGGCCCGAGGAGGAGCAGCGATGCGAAATCGACCGCGTACGAGACGGACATCGTCGACGACTGCCGCGAGAGCGGCAGGTTCACCTTGAACATCGACGTGACCGACGACATCAGCAGCAGCAGGATGAACAGCCCCAGATGGTGCGTCAGGTCTCGCGGGAAGAACCAGACGAGCATGACGGCGCCGGTCGCGATCATCGCCGCGACGTAGATCCGCGCGGCAATCGGCAGCGACTTCATTGCGGCCTCCTGCCCGTCGCGGTGTCCGCGCCCCACGTCACGTCGGCGCGCCATGACGGCGACGACATCTGGAGCGAGCGGACCGCGACGCGCTGGTTGCCCCAGATCACGTGCCCGCTCCACGCCGTCGGGTCGGTCTGCCCTGCCGCGGTAACGCTGCCGGTTGCCGCGAGCGTGGCCGCGGCTTCGACGGCACCGCGCGCGTTGAGGAACCCTGCGCCCTCGGTGAGCGCATCGTATCCGGCGTGCGTCTCGGCGGTGTATTCGAGGATTGCTTTCACGAGATTCGGCGTCAGCGATGGATTGGCCTGCAGCATCAGCGCGATCGTGCCGCTCACGACCGGCGACGCCATGCTCGTACCCGTGAGCGACAGGTATGGCTGGCTTGCCGTCGTCACCGTGCCCCACACGCGAGCGGCGGGCTTCGTGAGAAACAGGGTGCTGGATGGATCGGCCAGCGATTCGATGCTCACGCCGGGAGCCACGAGATCGGGTTTCGCGAGCGAATCGATTGCCGTCGGCCCGCGCGAACTGAACGGCGCCACGATGTCGTCCCGGATCGAACGGGAGCCGCTGTGCGCGGAGGCGCCGACGGTCACGACCCATGGCGCGTTGCCTGGCGAGCCGATGCCCCCGTACTGCGTTTGCCCGCCGGCGTTTCTGCCGAGATTCCCCGCGGCCGTGACGACGACGATGCCGGCGTCGACCGCGCGCTTTGCCGCGAGCGCCAGCGGATCGTCGAGGTACGATTCGGTCACCAGCGCGGCGACCGACAGGTTGATGACGCGGACCCCGAGCGTGTCGCGATTCGCGATCGCGTAATCGATCGCCGCGATCACGTTGCTGATGTAGCCCTGGCCCGTTTCGTCGAGGACTTTCTCGACGAGCAGCGACGCCGCGGGTGCGATTCCCCGGCGCGAACCGCTCGAGTCGGATCCGTTCCCCGCGAGAATGCCCGCCACATGGGTTCCATGGCCGTAGTCGTCATACGCGGCTGGCTGGAAATTCACGAAATCGACGAACCGGGCGATCCGGGATGCCGAGAGATCGTCATGCGAGTCCATCACGCCCGAGTCGATGACCGCGACCGTGACCCCGCTCCCGTCGTATCCCAGGCGCGTTCGGACCCAGTCGGCGCCGACCGCCTCGGACACGCGCTCGGCCGGGCCGACTGCGGCGGGGGCGTCTTCGGTCACCGCACGCACGACCCGACCGGCCGCGACCGTGGCAAGCTCCGCGTGAGCCGGCAGGCACACGAGAGCGAGCAGCGCCGAAACCAGAAGGCGGCGAACCATCATGCGTTGCTTGAACTGCCTGGGCGGTGCAAGCGCGCTGCCGCAGGAGACGCCGCTTTCGTCAGCAGCTAAATGGCTGATTTCTTGGTGGTTACTCGTATTTGACACGGCGAAATTCTGGCCGCGGCCGGCGCCTCTCGAAGCGCTATGTTCCGTTCCGCGACAGTCGCACCGATAAAGGTCATTCGCGCTCGACAACATCGGCTATCCGCGGTCGGCGGCGGCGCGCACGTCGCCGTTTTTGGCCCGTGCCCGTACGCCAGGTTTTGCTTCGGTTTCGAGCGCGTATTCCACGATTTTCCGGTACAGCGTTCCTCGGCTGATCTCGAGGACTTCAGACGCCTGTTTCTTGTTCCACTGCACGCTCTCGAGGACGCGCAGGATGTGCGCGCGCTCGGCCTGCGCCAGCGACGGCAGCCGGTCCGACGACGATTCCGACGGCGCTTCGGGCGCGTGGAGGAACTCGATGTCGGTCGCGCGGATGACGCGTCCCGGCGACGACAGCGCCGCGCGCGAGACCGTGCTCTCGAGTTCGCGGATGTTTCCCGGCCAGTGATACTGCATCAACAGGTCTGTGCCCTCTTTGGAGAGCGACTTGCCGTCGAGCGGCAGCCCGTTCGCCGCGCAATAGCGCGCGAGGAATCGCTGCGCGAGCACGGGGATGTCGCTCGATCGTTCCCGCAGCGACGGAAGACGGATCGAGAAGGCGTTGACGCGATAGTACAGATCCTCGCGGAACCGGCTGTCGCGGACGAACTGCTCGAGCGGGCGGTTCGTTGCGGAAATCAGCCGGAAGTTGACTTCGATCGACGTGTTGCCCCCCAGCCGCTCGAACCGCCGTTCCTCGAGCACGCGCAGCAGTTTTGCCTGCGCGACGATCGACATGTCGCCGATCTCGTCGAGGAAGAGCGTGCCGTTGTTCGCCAGCTCGAGTCGGCCCTGCTTGCGATCGTGCGCGCCGGTGAACGCGCCCTTCTCGTAGCCGAATATTTCCGACTCGAAGAGCGTGTCGGGCAGCGCCGCGCAGTTGACCGCCTGGAACTTGTTCGTGCCGCGCCGGCTCAGCTCGTGGATCATCCGCGCGACCACTTCCTTGCCCGATCCGGTCGGCCCGAGGATGAGCACCGAGATGTCCGACTTCGCAGCCGTGCGGATCCACTCGAAGATGACGAGCATCTTCTCGTCGCGGCCGATCATCTCGCGAAAGCGCTGGACCGCGGGCGAACGGTCTTCGTGGCTGACCGTGGCTCGCCGTTCGAGAAACGCATCGAGCAGCTCGCGAAGGACGTCCGTCTCGGGCGGCACGAACTGATATTTCGAACCGTGCCCCGCGCCGGTTTTCCGCGCGACGCCGAACGCCACAAGCTCGCGCACGCAGTTCTCGACGTCCAGGCGCAGGCGTCCAAACGTCTGCATAAGCGACTCGACGTCGAACGCATCGTCGGGGCGGGCGCACAGGAACCGCAGGATCGCCGCTCGCAGCGGCGACTGCACGAGGCCCTGGAAGCGGGACTCCATTTCGGCGGGATCCAGGCGCCGGGCGGCGACGGGTACGGTGTCGTTCGACATGCGTTCAGGCAGACGGCGGCTGCGACTTCCCGTAGTAGGCGCCCTGGAATTCGTTGATCAGGCGTTTCATCTCGATGGCATCGTGTTTCAGGTGGCCGTGGCAGGTCACGGGATCGGATCCGCCGCTCGTTTCGATGACGACGTTCGAGAAAAACAAATTCGTATCCACCTCCACCGACGAGATGTGCGCCATGTGGATCGAGTGCTCGCGTCGGCCCAGCCACTGGGGGGTGTACTGCACGACGCTCGTCGGCGTGACCGCGACCTGCGTCGGAAACAAGTGATTCCCCTTGCTCCACCGACTCGCGCGGAACACGTGCTCGCCCGCGACGAGACGTCCGCGGGAGAGAACCCACCAGACGAGGAGCGCAATCACCGCCCCGACGATCGCGACGGCGGTCCAGACGTACGGAAGAGCGGAGTGCATGTTGATCGCGGTCGCCCGGCGAGGGTGGTACGTTCGCTCCGGAAGGCGCCGGCTGTCAAGTGTATCGGCCGGAACCCGTTTGGGCTGCAGCAGTTTCAGCTATGATCGACACATGCCGCATCGTCCCTCGACAGACGCCAAGGGCGCGCCGGGTGGCCGTGGACGGGGCGCCGGCGCCCCGTATCTGTCGGGAAAACAGATTCGGTATTACCGACCCCGCGGGAGCGCCGACGTTCGTGCCCTGATCGACGGCGGTTTTCAGGCCTTCAACGCCGGGCGGCTGTCGGAAGCCTGCCACATCTTCGCCGACAAGATGCTGGCGCCCGAGAACGACACGACCATCGGGCTGACCGTCGCGGGCGCGCTGACGCCGGCGGGGCTCGGCGGGTGCGTCATCGAGCTGATGGACCGCGGCCTGGTCGATTTCATGATCAGCACGGGCGCGAACCTGTATCACGACCTCCACTACGCGCTGAACTTCTCGCTCCATCGCGGTTCGCCATTCCTGGACGATGTGGAGCTGTACGAGCACGGGATCATCCGCATCTACGATGTACTGTTCGCGGCAACGGTGCTCCTCGAGACCGACCAGTACATCCGGGACTTCCTCGAGCGCGCAGGCTTCGAAGGACCGATGTCGACGTCCGAGTTCCACTACCGCCTCGGCCAGGATCTGCTGCAGCGCACACCGGACTGCGCGGAATACTCCGTGGTCGCCAAGGCGGCGCAGTGCGGTGTGCCCATCTACACCTCCTCACCGGGCGACAGCTCGATCGGGATGAACATCGCCTACCACGAGCTGATGAACGGCAGTACGTTCATGATCGATCCGAACCGCGACGTGAATGAGGTGTGCGCGATTATTCTTGCGGGGAGGCAGAATGGCTGCGTAATCCTGGGCGGCGGCTCCCCGAAGAATTTCTACCTCCAGGGTCAGCCGACCTTGTGGGAGGTCTACGGAATTCCCAAGGGTGGCAACGACTACTTCATCCAATTGACGACGGACCAGGTCGTGTGGGGCGGACTGTCGGGTGCCACGCCGTCGGAAGCGGTGAGCTGGGGCAAGGTGAACCCGGGCGTGCTGCCGGACACGGTCGTCGCCTACTGCGATTCGACGATCGCCTTTCCGCTGTTCTGCGAGTACGCGGTCGGATCGCAGCACAACCGTCGCGCGCGTCGGGAACTCGTCCACAAACGCGAAGCCCTCGTGGCCGACCTGCTGCGGCAGGCGCGGGAGGCGAAAGGAAAGCCGATTGAAAGCGAGCCGGCGGAGATCGATCGGCACCGGTAGCCGGCGCGGCCGGGTGGCCCGGGTTCTTGGGCCTCGAATGGGTGCTTGGTAGCTGCAAGCTGTGGGAACGCTGTCATCTGAATTGTCGCCGATCGTCGAGCGTACGGCCGATCAGCCGCGCATCTATGCCGACGCCAATATCCCGACCGGGGTCGTGGCTTACATGCGCGAACGGCTCGGGTGGGACGTGTTCTTCGTGCTCGAAGACCACGCGATGCGGCGCGCGCGGGACGTGGAGCACTTCCGCCTCGCGCGGCAGCTGCGACGGACGCTCGTGACGCTCGATCGCGATTACCTGGACGACCGGCTGTTTCCGCCCGAGGAAGGCGCCGGCGTCATCGTGTTCTCGGCGCCGGACGAACGCTGGCTGCAGCGGCTGCTGAAACGCGTCGACCGCGAAGCGTTTTCGGGCGGCGCCGCGCTTCCGTTCGCCGGGCGCAAATTCCAGTGCCACATCGGACAGACGGATGGCGAAGTTGGCGCGCACGCCTGCGAGTAAGTGCCAGCCACGATGATCCGCCTCGCCGGTGCGGATCTCGTGCTGCCCGATCGCGTCCTGACCGGCACGGTCGTCATCCACGGCGATCGCATTGCCGCGATCGAGAGCACGGTTTCCGCGGCGCCCGCCGCGGCAGGCGTTGTGAATTTCACCTTCGCCGATCACTACATCGTCCCTGGATTCGTCGACGTTCACGTGCACGGAGTCGACGGACATGATTCCCTCGACGGTGGAGACGCGATCCGCCGGATCGCGGAACTGCTGCCGCGATACGGCGTGACGGCATTCTGTCCGACCACGATCGCGTGCGATCCGGCTGCGCTGCGTGCCGTGCTGCAATCAGTCGCGGAGGCTCGAAGTTCGCGACCTGCAGGCGCGCGCGTACTGCCCGCGCATCTCGAAAGCAACTTCATCAATCCCGACTTCAAGGGCGCGCAGCCGTTCGAGTGCCTCCGGGTCCCGTCTGCGCCGCGGGGCGCATTTCGCTGGGGCGGCGACGACATCCTCGACGAGATCGCCGCGGCGCGGCCGGATGTCGGCATCATCACGATCGCTCCGGAGCTGGACGGCGCGCTGCCGCTCATCGCGGACCTGGCGTCGCATGGACATCACGTCTCGCTGGGCCACTCCGGCGCGTCGTACGAGCAGGCCTTGCAGGGCATCCGCGAAGGCGCCCGGCAGGCGACGCATCTCTTCAATCGCATGACGCCCGTCGGGCATCGCGAACCCGGGTTGGCGGGTGCTGTCCTCGAGTCCGATGACGTGGTCGCCGAACTCGTCTGCGACGGCGTCCACGTGCATCCGGCGATGATGCGGGTGGCGCTTGCAGCCAAACGGCCGGAGCGTATTATGGCGATCACCGACGGGACCGCCGGCGCCGGTCTCGCCCGCGGGTCCCGCGCGGTACTCGGCGGACGCACGATCACGGTCGGGGACGCCGCGTACCTGGACGATGGGACGATTGCGGGAAGCGTGCTCACGATGGACCGCGCGTTCGCGACGCTGACGGGTTCCGCGGGCTTGAGCCTGAGCGACGCCGCGACGGTCTGTGCAACGACCCCGGCGCGGGCGCTGGGTTTACAGGGATTTGGCGTGCTGGCGGCTGGCGCCATAGCCGACCTGGCCGTGCTCGATCGTCAGTTTCGGGTGGTACAGACGTGGATTGCTGGCAATCTCGTTTACTCGGAGGGGTCATGAACGCACTGCGGAACTCTCCAGGGCAGACGGCCGTCAAAGCCCGTATGAAATGCGTACTCCCCGCGGCCGCCGTGCTGGTATCGGCCGCGCTGACCGGCGGCTGCGTCGTCGTCGACTCGCAAGGCCACATCACGCGCGACGAGAAGCGGTTCACCGTCAGCGGTACGCCGGATTTGCGGCTGACCACCTTTGACGGATCGATTGAAATCCGTGCCGGCGCCGATCGCGAGGTGATCGTCGAGATCGAGAAGCGCGGTCCGACGCAAGAGGAAGTCGACAAGCTGCAGGTCGACGCGAAGCAGGATGGCGATCGCATCGAGATCGAGGTCAAACATCCCTCGCATGACGTGGTCTTCGGCTTCGGCCACATGACGCCCACTGCCAGGCTCATCGTCACGATGCCGAAGTCCGGCAACGTCGTCGCGAAGAGTGGAGACGGATCGATTCGGATCGAGCGCATCACCGGCCATCTCGACCTGCGTACCGGCGACGGCAGCATCCGCGCGAATTCAATCGGCGGTGATGTCACGCTGCAGACGGGCGACGGATCCGTCGCGCTCGACGGCATCACGGGACGGCTTGACCTGCAGACGAGCGATGGAAGCGTGACCGTCGCTGGAACGCCGGATGTCGCGAGAGTGCATACCGGCGATGGATCGATTACGTTCCGGGCCGAGTCAGGCGCGGTGATGAAGGACGACTGGTCGTTCACCAGCGGCGACGGCGGCGTGTCGCTGTATCTGCCCGGCGATTTCTCCGCCGAGCTGGATGCGTCGACCGGCGACGGCTCCGTGCACAGCGACCTGTCGGTTGCCGGCGGCGGCGGCGACAACGGCGAACGGAAATCGCTGCGAGGCCAGATCGGGCACGGTGGCAGGCTGCTGAAGATACGGACCGGCGACGGGTCGATACGCCTCCGCTCCAGCTAGCGTCGACGAGGCGACTCTCGCATTCAGGGAGCGCTGTAGGTCGCGACAGAGGTCGGCGTTTCCCACACACGCACGGCGACAATGTCGAGGCCCTGCTCGCGGGCCTTCTCGAAAATCAATCGCGCAATCCGCTCGACGGTCGGATTGCTTTCCAGCAGATACATCGGTTCTCCGAGCTTCCGCATCGGCTCGACGAGCGGGTCGTCCTCACGCAGGATCATCTTGTGATCCAGCTCGCGATCGATCCAACCTTTCACGATGCGCTTGATGTCGCTGAAGTCGGCCACCATGTTCCGATTATCGAGACGGTCCGTTCGGACATCGACCTCGACGGACGCGTTGTGTCCGTGGGGATGCTTGCAGACGCCGTCGTAGTCGAGCAGGCGGTGCCCGTAACAGAACTCGATACGTTTCGTCACCAGGTACATGTCCGAAAAGTATAGCGCCGTCCTTCTCTCAGGCGGTCTGGACAGCGCCGTGTTGCTGGCGTTTGCCGCGCAAACGGCGCCCGTCGTACCGATTTACGTGAGCGTCGGGTTTGCGTGGGAAGCCCAGGAGCGCCGGATGGTCGAGCGCCTGCTCGCGTCGCCTGTCCTGTCCCGCCTCGCCATCGCACCGCTGGCGACGTTGTCGTTCGACATGCGCGACGTCTATCCGCCCTCGCATTGGGCCGTTCGGGGCGACGCGCCAGGGTTCGATACGCCGGACGAAGACGTCTATATCGATGGACGCAACATCACGCTCCTGTCCAAGGCGTCGATCTACATGGCGCGGCACGACATTCCGCGGGTTCTGATGGGGCAGCTGGCGAACAACCCGTTCCCCGATGCGAGCGCGGAGTTCTTCGGCGCGATGGCGCGCGCGTTGAGCGTCGGCCTTGCGGCGCCAATCGAGGTCGCTACGCCGTTCACGACGAAATCGAAGACGGACGTGATCCACCTCGGCCTCGAGCTGGGCGTCCCGTTCGAGTTGACGCTCTCGTGCATGCAGCCGGAAAACGGCCAGCACTGCGGCCGCTGCAGCAAGTGCCGCGAGCGGCGCGACGCGTTCATCGAAGCCGGGGCCGACGACCCGACACCCTACCGCACGCGACCGCTTCGTTGAGCGTTCACCTCTTGAAAGGCAGCTCGTAGGAGAAGTACCCGAACACGCCGGCGGACGTCGTCCCCTCGCTCCATGAAACGGGAATGGCGAGACCGATGATGATCTGCGTTTCCGGATCGAGGTTCCAACCGCCGCGAATCCCTGGCGATATCGTGAACGTTCCGGTCCGTTCCCTCGTGACCAGAGGACCCTCCTGCGACCCGGTCCGCGGTGTCGCCGTGACGCGCTGATCAAATGACAGGACGGATTCGAGCATCAGGTTCACCATCGGCGCCGCACGGTAGATGGCGCTGCCGGCCACGGCTGGCGTCTCGAGCCAGACATGTTCGGGCGAGCGGAGCCAGGTGATCCCGGCGTTCCCGTGGAAATACCAGTCTCCACGCTGCTTGCTGAACGGGAGGTTCGTCTGGATGCCCGGTGAACTGGGCCCGCGGCCGCTCGGGAGAATCGCGCTGAGGCGCGGCGCAAACGCCGGCCGCCCCGGACCCTCCTCATAGACCTGCAGCCGGTAGTTCACGAGCAGATCGCCGACGCCGGACGAATCGAAGGGCAGCGTGTACGACAGTTGATGACGCACGCCCGGCACCGGCCATTCCTGTGTGTACGTCAGCAGCCATGCATCGTTCTGCCGGCTCCAGTTGACGATGTTCTGTACGATGCGCGGTTCCTGGTTGAACGCCTCTTCCACCAGAAATGAGTTGTCGACGATCTTGAACGGTTCGGCTGCCGGCGGAGGCGCTGCGGCCGGCGACTGCGCGAGAAGCGTGAGAAGGATGACGACGTTCACGCCGCATAATCCTAGCCGAAGGTGCGCCTGCGCGCCTGCAATCCGACGTGCGAAGATGGACACGGACACGCGGTACCGGATGACGAGATCTCTGACGAACGCGTTCGAAAGCGAAGAGAGCAAGCGCCGCTACGTCAAAGGACTCTTCGCGACGATCGCCGACCGCTACGATCTCATCACGCGGATCCTTTCCTACGGGATGGATCAGCGATGGAAGAACAGGCTGGTCCGGTCGAGCGGTGCCGCGCCCAACATCGCAGCGCTCGACCTCGCCTGCGGTACCGGTGACATCGCCTTCGCGCTTGCGGCGCGTGGAGCGGCCGTGACAGGCCTCGACGTGACACATCGCATGCTGCAGCTTGCACGCTCGAAGCGTCCCTCCTCGGGCCAGACGCCAGCCTTCGTGACCGGCGACATGATGGCGCTGCCGTTCTCCGACAGCGCGTTCGATCTGATCACGACGGGCTATGGCATCCGCAATGTGCCGCGGATCGAGACCGCGCTCGCGGAGATTCACCGCGTGCTCCGTCCAGGTGGTGTCGTCCTGTCGCTCGACTTCAACCGTCCCGAGAACGGCGCCGCGCGCCGTTTCTATCTCGCGTATCTCTCCGTCGTCGGCTCGACGCTCGGCTGGATCCTTCATCGGGATCCCGATACCTATCGATACATCCCCGAGTCGATACGACGATATCCGGGTGCGCACGGCGTTGCCCGATTGATGGAGAGCACCGGATTCGTCCACTGCACGGTCCAGCCGCTGCTGAGTGGACTCATGGCGATCAATTCGGGAACGGCGGCCAAGTAAGCATCAAGGGGTACGAACTGCTATGCTGCGGCGGATGGACGTTTCAGACGTGCGCCGCCGGTTGCGAGCGGTCATCGAGGACGCCAGGCGCCGTGCAAGCGAGCGCCGCGCGCTTCTCGACGAGGCGACGCGCGCGTATGAGGCCTTTCTTCCGGAGGTCGCCGTGCCGGCGTTCCACGCGGTCGCTCAGGCGCTCGTCGGCGAGGGACTCCGGTTCAAGGTCTTCACGCCTGGCGACGCGGTGCGCCTCACGCCGGAGTACTCGCAGGAAGACTTCATCGAGGTCGCGCTCGATGCCACCGGCGACACACCTTCGCTCGTGCTTACATCCTCCCGCGGCCGCGGCCGACGGCGTGTCGTCGTTGAAACGCCGGTTTTCGAAGGCCGCGCGATCGCCGAAATCGTTCAGGACGACGTGATCGAGGCGGTGTTCGAGGCGCTGCCGCCACTCCTCGCGCGCTGAAACGCCGGCTCAGGCGATAGCGCCGGCCGTTCGAAGCGACGCGACCTGGTCGTCGCTCAAGCCCACCTCGTTTTGCAGGATCGCCGCCGTGTGTTGGCCGAGTGATGGCGGAGGTGTGCGGATCGCCGGAGACGTCTCCGAGAGCTTCATCGGATTGCCCAGGACCCGCACGTGGCCGGCGATCGGGTGGTCGAGCGGCACGATCATCTCCCGCGCGGCAAGCTGCGGGTCGGCGAGTGCTTCTGTGACGCTCCGGACCGCGCCGCAAGGGACGCCGGCGTCAGTGAGCGCGCGTACGACGCGATCGCGCGTCCAGCGGACAAAGATCCCGCTGAGCACGCTCCGCAGCTCGCCGTAGTGATGCACGCGGTCGCTGTTGGTCGCGAACCGTGCATCAGACGCAAGCGCCGGCGACTCCAGGACGGCCGCCATCCTGCGGAATTGATCGTCGTTTCCGACCGCCAGCACGAAATCGCCATCGGCCGTTGCAAACGTGTCGTAGGGCGCGATGGAGGGATGCTGATTACCCATGCGCCCAGGCGACGTGCCCGTCGCAAAGACGATCCCCGCCTGATACGTGAGAAGTGACGCGACGGTGTCCAGCATCCCGAGGTCGACGAGCTGACCGCGGCCGGTGCGGGCACGCGCGAGCAGGGCCGCGAGTATGCCTTGCGCGGCGAAGAGGCCCGTCGCCAGATCGGCGATTGCGACGCCGAGCCTGAAGGGCGGCCCGTCGCGGTCTCCGGTGATGCTCATGAGGCCGCCTTCGGCCTGCATCACCGCGTCGTACCCCGGTTCTGCGCGTCGCGGTCCCGTCTGTCCAAACCCTGAAATCGAGCAATACACGAGGGATGGCCGCCTGTCCGCGACGGCGGCGTAGCCGAACCCGAGACGTTCCATCGTTCCGGGCCTGAAGTTTTCCACGATGACGTCGGCGCGATCGATCAAAGCCTCGACGATCGGCCGGGCGCCGGGATGTTTGAGGTCGAGCGCCAGCGATTCCTTGTTCCGGTTGACGCTCAGAAAGTACGAGCTCTCGCCCTCGAGAAACGGCGGACCCCACGCGCGTGTCTCGTCGCCGCGCCCGGGCTGCTCGATCTTGATGACCCTGGCACCGAGGTCGGCGAGCTGCATCGTGCAGTACGGCCCAGACAGGACACGGCTGAAGTCGAGGACGAGGAGTCCGTCCAGCGGGCGCATCCTACCGCTGCCCCCGCCGGATCGTGAGGAGGTCCGTGATCAGCGCGTACGCCGTCATCGTCAGTCCGCCGCTCAATTGACAAATCGCGACATCGCCGAGCAGGTCGGTTTCGAGCACGAGCGCGTTGGCCATGCCGCGCAGGCTCGCGAGGAGATCCGTGTCTGGGAGTTCGACCGGACGCACCGATGCGGCGATGCCGTTCGCGGATCGGCGAGCCGACGCGACGAGACGGACGCGGGTGCCGCGCGCGCGCGCTGCCATGGCGAGGCGAGCCGTGGCGTGACCGATGCCTTCGCGCTCGACCGCCTGCGGCGTCATCCGAGCGCGCAGCAGGACATTGGCCAGCGCCGACGTCTTTGCAGCGGCATCCCAGCCGTCGACGTCGAGCGACGGGTCGGCCTCCGCAATGCCCTCCGCCTGCATCCGCGCGAGCGCGCCGTCGAAGCTCTCTCCTTCTTCGATCGCGGTCAGGATGTGGTTCGTCGTGCTGTTGATGACGCCTCTGAAGCCGCGAATCTCGACGGCCGGGAGGGTGTCGCGCACGAGATTGAAGACGGGGATGCCGTCCATGACCGCGCCCTCGAACAGGAACGAAACGCCGCGATCGGCGGCGAGCGCGCTCAGCTCTTCGTACGCGAACGCTGCGGGTCCTTTGTTGGCGGTCACGACGTGACAGCCCGCCTGCAGCGCCGCACGAACGTGGTCGGTCGCCGGCTGGCCCGCTCCAATGTCGAGCAGTGTCGTTTCAACCGCGATTTTCAGATCGGCCGGGGAGTCGGCGAGCGCGCGAATTGCGTCGAAGCTGTTTCCGGCATCGCCGAGGCGCGACATGGGATCGCGATCCAGTACGCCGGCCAGGTCTACCGCGTCGACACCCGACGCGTTCGCGATCGAGCCGTGGCGCCCGGTCGAGATGGAGACGACGCGGCAGTCGAGGTCGTAATCGAGCGAGAGCCAGTCGCGGCGCTCGTCAAGCAGGCGCGCGAAGCGCCGGCCGACGTTGCCGAATCCGATCAGCGCGAGGTCCGCGCGCATATCGACGGGAGCATCGTTCGGAAGTGTAGTCGAATTCGTTGCATACGTTATCCTCTGAGGGTCGATGACACTCGATGTCCTTCCACGGCTCGTATTGATTCCCGCCGGCGAGTTTTCCATGGGCGCCGCGGATGGGGACGAGGACGAACGTCCGGTCCACACTGTTCACGTGGACGACTTTCTGATCGGCGTCCACCCGGTCACGAACGCCGAGTACGCGCGGTTCGTTCGCGACACGGGCCACCGCGCTCCGTCGATCTACGAGCTGCCGCTCGTCGTGAGCGTCGGCGGCATCGAGCGCGAACGCACGTTCCGTCTCACGGCCTCCCCGTACGAATGGGTCAAGTCGCAGCCGTCAGCCGACCGGCTCGATCATCCCGTTACGCTCGTGCGCTACGACGACGCGTCTGCGTACTGTGCGTGGCTGGCCACGGTGACCGGACGCGCGTTCCGCCTTCCGACCGAAGCCGAATGGGAAAAGGCCGCGCGCGGCGGCGCGGAGTCGAAACGTTATCCCTGGGGCGACACGTTCGAGACGCAGATGGCGAATTTCCTCCGCGATCCTGCCGCACGGGAGGCCGCTGGCACGACCAGATGCGAGACGTATCAGGCAAACGGATTCGGTGTGTACGACGCTGCGGGCAACGTCTGGGAATGGGTCCAGGACTGGTACTCGCCGACGTACTACGGTGCCTCGCCGCCTCGCAATCCGACCGGACCTCCGCGCGGCCAGCTGCGCGTGCTTCGCGGCGGAGCATGGCTCTCGGCGGACGAACGCATGCTCACGTGCAGCCATCGGCACAAGGTGCCACCCGACACGTATTCGTATGGGATCGGGTTCCGCATCTCCTGCAGTCCGGCCGCAAGCGTCGAGAGCCTCCAGTAACGGGACTGCGCCGTTCGCGTTGAACGGCGCCAAGGGAGTTGAAACAGCAATGAGGTGGATCGTGAAACTCGGCATCCTCGTGACAGTGATGTTGCGGCTCGCGGCGACTGCTGCGGCCCAGGACGTGACGACAATGGCGGCGCCTTCGAACGCGCCGGTAATCGTGACGATGGGCGAAGCCGACGTGCAGCGTGCACCGGATCGCGCGTGGGTCACCATTGCGGCGGAGAGCCGCGCGCGGACGCCCGAAGAGGCCCAGCGCGCGAACGCGACCGCGATGACGGCCGTCACCGCCAAAGTGCGCGCGGCAGGGGTCCCATCCGACGCGATCCAGACCGTCGGCTACAACCTGCAGCCGGAATTCGACTTTGCAAACGGACGGCAGTCGCTGCGCGACTATCTCGCGCGGAACGAGATCCAGGTGCGCGTCGACGCGCTCGACCGCGTCGGTGAAGTGATCGGCGCCGCCGTCGCCAGCGGCGCGACCAACGTCAGCGGCATCCGCTTCGACCTCAAGGATCGCGACGCCGTCGAACGCGAGGCGGTGTCGCATGCCGTCGCCGACGCGCTCGCGCGCGCCCAGGCCGCGGCCGCCGGCGCGCATGTCTCGATTGATCGAATCCTGAGAATCGAGGAACAGCGCGAGTTCGCGGTGCCGCAGCCGCGTCCGATCGCGATGATGGCGCGTCAGTCCGCCGACGTAGGCACACCCGTTCCGGTCGAAGCCGGCCAGATCGACATCCGCGCGCGGGTGGTCCTGACAGTAGGGATCAAGTAAGAACGGGTCGAGGTTCGCCGCACCACGTCATTCACCGACGAGCGACGGCTGCACGGGTACCCGCAACTCGGGGGCGCGGGGTTCGCGGACGTCGAGGTGCGTCGACGGAAGGTCGTCCGGCAGCTCCTTCGACGCACTCACCCCGAGATCCTTGAAGCGGCGCGCCGAAGCGAGCACGCGCGAGTCGAGCGACCCGACGAATGCGTCGTACGATGCGCCGGCCTTCTTCAGATGATCTCCGACGTCGGCAATGTGGTCCGCCATCGTCGACAGCCGCTCGTATAAATCCCGGCCAAGCTGGCGGATTTCTTCCGCGCTCTGGGCGAGTCGCTGCTGCTGCCAGGCAGCCGCGACGGTACGCAGCAGGGCGACCAGCGTGAGCGGCGACGCGGGAATCACGCGCTGATCGATCGCGAAATCGAAGAGCGCGGAATCGTGCTGCAGCGCGGCACTGAACAGCGGCTCGGCCGGCAGGAACATGACCACGAACTCCGGCGCGGGCTGAAACGCCGACCAGTAGCTCTTCGCGGCAAGTCCGCGAAGGTGGTCCCGCACCTGCCGCGCGTGCTCGCGCAGAAGCGCCTCCTGGCCGCCGTCGTCCGTTTCTGCGGCGCGCAGATAGGCGTCGATCGGAACCTTCGAGTCGATCACGAGACAGGCGTCGTTCGGCAGCCGCACGACGACATCGGGGATGAGACGACGGCCGTCGTCGCTGACGACGCTCTTCTCGGCGAAATCGCAGTAGGGCAGCATTCCGGCCCGTTCGAGCACGTTGCGCAGCTGCACCTCGCCCCATCGGCCGCGCTGGTTGGGTGACTTCAACGCGTTCACGAGCGACTGTGTCTGTTGGCGGAGCAGCTGCTGCGTTTCGACGACGGAGTGCAGGTGGCCCTTGAGGGTGGAATGTTCGCGATCGGTCTCCCGCAGATGGATACCGAGCTTGTCGAGCGAATCTCTCACCGGATCCAGCGAGGTCTTCGCGAGCTGCAGAAAAGATTCGTTGTTGCGCCGCAGGGCGTCCGAGGACAGCGCGGCGAAGCTGTCCTTCAGCGCCTCGCGAGCGCTCTCCGCCTCGGCCAGCCGGACCGCCGCGGCGCGCCGCTCGGCGTCCAGCGTTCCCTGGAGCATGGCCGCACGGCGCTCCGCCCGGAGCGCCCACACGACGGCCGTGCCCCACAGCGCGGTAAGGCCGAGGACGACAGCGATGATCACGGTAGTCGAAGTTTAGGCGAAACCGCGCCATCTCTCAATACATTTGCGGTGCTATAGTCGATTTCATGGTCCTTCCGGCGCTGACCACGAAAGAACTGCAGCGCTACAGCCGCCACCTCCTGCTCCCGGAGGTTGGCGATGAGGGACAGCGCCGGCTGAAGAACGCGCGAATCCTGTGCGTCGGTGCGGGCGGCCTCGGATCTCCAGCGGCTCTGTACCTGGCGGCTGCCGGAGTCGGCACCATCGGCATCGTTGATTTCGACGTCGTCGATTTCAGCAACCTGCAGCGGCAGATCATCCACGGAACGTCCGACGTCGGGCGCTCGAAGCTCGTCTCCGCGCGCGAGCGCATCGCGGAGTTGAACCCTGAGGTCCGCGTGGAGACCATCGACGCTCCGTTCAAGGCCGCCAACGCACGCGAGATCGTCGAAGACTGGGATGTCGTGATCGACGGGACCGACAACTTCGCAGCGCGGTACATCGTCAACGACGCCTGCGTGCTTTATGGCAAGCCGAACGCCTGGGGCAGCATCTTCCGTTTCGAGGGACAAGCGTCGGTGTTCGCCGTCCCAGGGGGGCCCTGCTACCGGTGTCTCCACCCGGAACCGCCGCCGCCCGGACTCGTGCCGAGCTGCGCCGAAGCGGGCGTCCTGGGTGTGCTGCCGGGAATCATCGGGACGATCCAGGCGACTGAGGCGCTGAAGCTGGTGCTCGGCGTGGGCGAGACGCTCGCGGGGCGTTTCCTGATGTTCGATGCGCTCAGGATGCGGTTTCGGGAAATCAAGCTGGCGAAGGACCCGGATTGTCCGATCTGCGGCGAGCACCCGACCATCCACGAGCTGTTTGATTACGAGGAGTACTGCACGAATGCGCCGTCAGCGCCAGGAGCAACGGACATGACCGTGCGCGAGCTCAAACGCTTGATTGACCAGGGCCGCCCGCCCGGAATTCTGGACGTCCGGGAGCCTTTCGAAGCAGAGCTCTGCTGTATCACAGGCGCTACGCTCATCCCGTTGGGGGAGCTGCCGAGACGACTGGACGAGCTGGACCGGAGTGCCGAGCTCGTGGTGCTCTGCAAGTCCGGCGGCCGAAGTGCACGGGCCGTGTCCATTCTCCGTGAGAAGGGTTTTTCGAACGTCCGCAACCTCAGCGGTGGGATTCTGGCTTGGATTGATGAGGTGGACCCTACTCTCCCCCGGTATTGAAGGCCCGCAAGGGCGAAATCCACCGATTCAAGATCCCGCCAGACGGCGTTTACGCTAAAATAGGACTGTTCTGGTCGTAGTTAACACGGGCCTATAGCGATGTCAGACGTTCAGGAACGGGACGCGTTTCGAATCAGCGAGAACGCGGCACAACTCATTCGGAAGATGACGGACCGGCACCACCTGCCCGGTGGAGGGCTGCGGATCGGAATCAAGGCCGGAGGCTGTTCGGGCCTGAGCTATACGTTTGCGTGGGAGGCGGGGCCCCGCGAGTCCGATCACGTCTTCGAGGCCGCCGATGGCGCCCGGGTGTTCGTCGACTCCAAGAGCTTTCGGTTCATCAAAGGCACCATCCTCGATTACGACACGAGCCTCGTGAGCAAGGGGTTCATTTTCAATAACCCGAACGCCAAGTCGTCCTGCGGTTGCGGGACGTCGTTCAGTGTGTGATTCGCCAGCGGCCTTTGGCCGCTCGCTGGTCAGCGGCGACCGATCAGTAACTTGCGGCAGATTGAGATTGCTCGCGGCCGAGGGCGGCATTAGGGCGGCCCTTCATGGCGCGCCGGGATTTTATGTCCACTTCAACTGAAACCATCGAAGAACTCGCAACACGCGAATACAAATACGGCTTTTACACCGACGTCGAAACCGAGACCATCCCGAAGGGCCTCAGTGAAGACGTCGTGCGGCTGATCTCGCAGAAGAAGAACGAGCCGGAGTGGCTGCTCGAGTGGCGGCTGAAGGCGTACCGCCTGTGGCTCACGATGAAGGAGCCGACCTGGCAGAACGTCAAGTACGACCCGATCAACTACCAGGACATCGTCTACTACTCGGCGCCGAAGAAGAAGAAAGCCCTGAACAGCCTCGATGAAGTCGATCCCGAGGTCAAGCGGACGTTCGACAAGCTGGGCATTCCCCTCGAGGAGCAGAAGCTCCTTGCCGGCGTTGCGGTGGATGCGGTCTTCGACAGCGTTTCGGTCGCGACGACGTTCCGGGAAAAGCTTGGCAGCCTCGGAATCATCTTCATGTCGTTCTCCGAGGCCGTCCAGCACCATCCCGACCTGGTGCGCAAGTATCTGGGCTCCGTCGTGCCGCACACGGACAATTTCTTCGCGGCGTTGAACTCGGCCGTCTTCAGCGACGGATCGTTCGTCTACGTGCCGAAGGGCGTGCGGTGCCCGATGGAGCTGTCGACGTACTTCCGCATCAACGCGAAGGACACCGGCCAGTTCGAGCGGACGCTGATCATCGCCGACGAGGGAGCCCACGTCAGCTATCTCGAGGGTTGCACCGCGCCGATGCGCGACGAGAACCAGCTGCACGCCGCCGTGGTCGAGCTCGTCGCGCACGACGACGCGACGATCAAGTACTCGACGATTCAGAACTGGTATCCCGGCGACAAGGAAGGCAAGGGCGGGATCTACAACTTCGTGACCAAGCGCGGGCTCTGCCAGGGCCGGCATTCGAAGATC
>DATJIW010000067.1:0-7865 GCA_035492775.1 Vicinamibacterales bacterium | reverse complement strand
CGGCTCCTGGACCCTGCCCGAAGCGGAGCGCGAGCTTCGCCTGCGCGAAGCGGAGCAGGTCGCCCGCGCTGCCCTCGCCGACCTCAGTGGCGACGACGCGGACACCAGGGCCGGCACGTCCTTGCTCGCCGTCGAGCTGCGCCACGTGTTGTTCCGCATCTACGTGAAGCAGCGGCGCAACGACGAGGCCCTGCGCGAGCTGGAGAGCATCGTCGACGCCGCCGAACGTCTGGTCGCGGCGATGCCTCGCGGTGAGCTGCCGCCGGCGCTGCGCCGCATGTTCGACCGGCCGGACGGCGAGGGCCGCGACCGCCGGCCGCGCGACGCCGATCCGGACGCGCTCGAGACGCTGGCGGAGCGCATCGCGGCGAAGGCCCTGCTGGAACGGCTCGCCGCGATCCGCGCCAAGGTGCGCGAGCGTTCGGGTCACTGAGCCGCGGCGTCCCCGCGACCGGTGTCAGGCCACGATCGCGCGCGCGACCTTGCCCGCGACGTCCGTGAGCCGGAAGTCGCGCCCCGCGTAGCGATACGTGAGCCGTTCGTGGTCGAGCCCCAGCAGATACAGGATCGTCGCGTGCAGGTCGTGCACGTGGACGGGCTTGTCGACGACCTTGAACCCGAAGTCGTCCGTCGCGCCGTAGATCGTTCCTCCCTTGATGCCGCCGCCGGCCAGCCACATCGAAAACCCGAACGGGTTGTGGTCGCGTCCCGCGTTGAGACCGCCGGCGCCGGCACCGATTTCCGCGACCGGCGTGCGGCCGAATTCCGATCCGCAGACGACGATCGTGTCCTTGAGCAGGCCGCGTGATTTCAGGTCCTTGATGACCGCCGCAAACGGCCTGTCGGAATCGAACGCCGGCTTGCGGTGCTGCGAGTACAGGTCGGCGTGCGCATCCCACGGATCGCCGGCCGCGTAATACACCTGCGCCATCCGGACGCCGCGTTCGATGAGCCGGACGGCCATGAGGCAGCTCCGCGCCGTCGACCCCGGCCCGTAGAGTTCGAGCGTTGCTGCCGACTCCTTGCGGATGTCGAACACCTCCGGCGCTTCCGTCTGCATGCGGTACGCGACCTCCATCGACTGGATGGAGGCATCGAGCTGCGGATCGCGGATCTGTTCGCGCGTGTCCCTGATGTTGTCGAGCGACGCGAGCAGATCGAGTTCGCGCCGCTGCTCCGGCAGCGTGAACTTGTCGTTGTGGATATAGGCGACCAGCTTCTGCGGGTCGAAATCCTTGTCGACGAGTTCGGTTTTCTTCGCGACCTTGTTCTGGATGAACGTGCCCTGGTGGACGGCCGGCAGGAACGCGTTGTTCCAGAGCGGAGGCCCGACCGTGGTCGGCATTTCCGGACAGAGCACCACAAAGCCCGGCAGGTTCTTGTTCTCCGTCCCCAGGCCGTACGTCAGCCATGACCCCATGGACGGCCGGCCAACCTGCGTGTGACCGGTGTTCATCATCAGCAGCGACGGTTCGTGATTCGGGATGTCGGTGTACATCGAGCGGATCAGGCAAATGTCGTCTGCCTGCGCGCCGACCAGCGGGAAGAGTTCGCTGACCTCCATGCCGCACTGCCCGTAGCGCTTGAACGAGAACGGCGACTTCATCAGCGCGCCGGTCTTCCGCTCCGTCGCGATCTCGCCGCCTGGAAGCGGCTGCCCGTGGTACTTCTCCAGCATCGGCTTGGGGTCGAAGCTGTCGACCTGCGACAGGCCGCCGTTCATGAACAGGAAGATCACGTGTTTGGCGCGCGCGGGGTGATGGAGTCCTCCGGCCGCCGCGATGGCTGGATCCGTGGTCTTCGACTGGGCGAGCAGCGAGGCCGTGGTCAGCGATTCGCCGACGAGGCTCGCGAATGCGAGCATCCCGAAGCCGTTGCCCATCCGGCACAGCGCCTCGCGCCGCGTTACAGGCTGCCCTGCTCGATGTTTCATCGTTCTACTCCACGAACAGGAACTCAGATGAGCTCAGGAGCACTTTCAGATAGCGGCCGAAAGGCGTGACCGGCAGCAGCTTCTTCGTGTCCGCCTCCGAGGCCGACGGCATGGTCACGCCCGCCATCATGCCCTCACCCATTTTCTGGTCGTCGCCGGCGGCCTTGGTGTCCTTCGACTTGCCGTCCTTTGCCGTCTTCTCGTCCTGCTCCCGCTTCGCCTTACGTTCCTCATAAGCCCGCATCGGCTCCGCGCCGAGGAAGTCGAGGCCGGCCTGCAGCTCCCGTGCATCCGGCGTGCGGCCGAACAGGAACCGGTACGCCGCCGTGACGCGGGCGCCGTTGTCCGGCTGATCGCCGATCCGGCGGGCAAGCGCCTCTGCCTGCTGCTCCATGAAGTCGCTGTTCATCAGAAACAGGCGCTGCAGCGGAACGTTCGTCGTGAACCGCTGCTCGGCGCTGATCGTCGCCGCCGGAAAATCGAACAACTGCAGGTACTGGTCGAGACGATACCGGCTGATTTTCGCGTACACCGTGCGGCGGGCCGCCGTGGGCGTCAGCTCCTCGGAAGGGCCGCCTGCCTTCTCGTCGAGCGAACCGGAAACGAACAGCGCCGCATCCCGGATCTCCTCCGCGGAAAGCCTGCGGCGGTTCGCACGCCAGTAAAGGCGGTTGTCGGAATCCTTCGCGTACGCCTCCGGGTCGTTGGCGGTGCTGAGCTGATACACGGCGCTGAGCAGGATCTCGCGATGGAGTTTCTTGATCGAATAGCCGTGTTCCACGAACCAGCTCGCCAGGTAGTCGAGCAGTTCGGGATTGGTGGGGCGTTCCCCCAGCTTGCCGAAGTTGCTTGCCGTATTGACGAGCCCCGTGCCGAAATGCCATTTCCAGACGCGGTTGACGATCACCCGCATCGCGAGCGGCTGGCGGACGATGGCGTCAGCGAGCTCCGCGCGTCCGCTGCCCTTCGTGAACGGGACCGCCACACCGTCGGACAGCACCAGCGGCATGCGGTTGGGAACCTCGTCGGCCAGTCTGAAGGGACTGCCGCGCAGCGCGACGTGGCTCTTCTGCGGCACCGCCAGATCCTGGACGCCGTGCACGTAGGCGTACTTCGGCGGCATCGCTTTCTCGGACGTCTTGATGTCTTCACGAAGATCGTCGATGTAGCGGCGCCTGTCGGCGCCGAGCCACCGATCGAGTGCACTGCCGCGGAAGACGAGCAATCCCGGTTTGTCGTCGTCCTTTGCGTTCGCGGGGTCGGCGCTGTCGACGAGATCGCGCCGGAAGACGTCCGCGTAGAGGAACACGCGATCACCCTGGAGGCTCTTCAGCTCGAGACCGCAGCCGGGGCAGAAGTCGTCGTTGGTGATGAACTCGTTCGGAAGATTCGCTTTCTCTTTCTTCTTCGTGCCGGGGAGCGCCTTGGCGCGGATGATGTCGTTCTCGTCCTTGATCTCGCGGGACTCGAACATGACATCGAGCAGCAGCGACTGAAAATCGCCCGCAAGCGTCTTCGCGCGATCGGCCGAGCCACCCTCCTTGACCATCTCCTGCCATGGTTTCAGGTAGGGATAGAACTTCGGCGGCTTTGCCAGGAAGCGGATCCATCGCTGGAACAGCTCGAAGTCGAGGTTTTCCTTCGTCGCGACAGCCTCGGCGTCCTCCTTCGGCTCGCCCGTCACGCGCCAGGCCGCCTGCATGTACTTGGAAGCCTGCAGCGCGAGCGTCTGTCCGAGCTGGTCGCTCTCGGTGCCCATGAAGTCGTCGAGCAGCCGCTCCTTGTTCTTCTTTTTCTGCTCGAGCGACTTGTATTCGTCGACGACGGACTTCGGCGCGAGCGGGTACTCGTGATACGCCGAGTTCAGGAACACGCCCGCCAGTGCGTAGTAGTCGCGCTGCGTAATCGGGTCGTACTTGTGGTCGTGGCACCGGGCGCACGCGACGGTGAGTCCGAGGAAACCTCGTGAGACGACGTCGACACGATCGTGGCGTTCGTCTGCGCGCGTCACCTCCACCGACCCGTTGTCGTAGTACCACGGGCCGAGACCGAGGAAACCGAGCGCCGGGAGCATGCGCACGCGCACGCGTTCGTCCATCGAGTCGGCCGCGAGCTGCGCCTTCACGAACTGGTCGTACGGCATGTCCTCGTTGAACGCACGAATGACCCAGTCGCGATACAGGTAGGCGTTGGGATACGGGTTGTAGCCGCGGCCCATCGGATCGAGGCTGCGCGGATCGTCTTCGGCGTACCGCGCCACGTCGAGCCAATGACGTCCCCACGTCTCGCCGTAGTGGGGCGATGCCAGCAGCCGGTCGACGACTTTCGTCCAGGCATCGGGGGAAGTGTCGGTGACGAAGGCGTCCACTTCTTCCGGCGTCGCCGGCAGCCCCGTCATATCCAGCGTTGCACGCCGAATCAGCGTCCGGCGATCTGCGGCCCGGACGGGCGCGAGCCCTTCTCGCTCGAGCCTCGCCAGTACGAATCGATCGATGTCGGTCTTCGGCCACGACTGCGTCTGTACCGATGGCACCGGCGGTTTGGCGAGCGGCTGAAACGACCACCAGGCTCGCTGCTCCGCGGTCAACGGTTTGTCGACCGCCGTCGGATTCGCCGGGGGCGTCGCGGCGGCCTTCGGTTCCGGCCACGGCGCACCGGCGCGAATCCAGTCGGCCAGCGCGGCGATGTCGGCGTCGCTCAGTTTCGTTCCGCCCTTCGGCATCTTCACGACGCCGGCCTCCTGGCGAACCGCGCGCATCAGCAGACTCTTGTCGGCGTCGCCTGGCACGATTGCCGGACCGTGCTCACCGCCCTTGAGGAGCGCCGCCCGGGAGTCGATGCGCAGCCCGCCCTTTTCATCGTCGGTATGACAGTCGCCGCAGATCGTCAACAGCAGCGGACGGACGCGCGACTCGAACACGTCGGCGGATTGTGGAGCGGACGGAGCGGGCGTGGCCTGGGGTGCCGCGCGGAGGCGGTCTGCCGTGGCGGCCGTCAGCAGAAAAGCGCCGGCGGCGATGAGCGGCCATGGCCGCGCAGAGATCTGCATGACGACACGTTCGGAAGAGGCTATTATCGCCGGAATCCCGGAGCCCCCATGCGCAAAATGACGCTCGTTCTCCTGGCCGCGCTGGCGCTGCAGACGCAAAGCCAATCGGCCCGTCCTCCTCGCCCGGGCGTCTCCACGCCGGGCGTTCGCATCCCGATCACCAAATTGAAACCCGACGCGGTGTATAGCATCGGGGGGGCCCCTGACTGGATGGCGATCGACGATGAAACGTGGGTGTCGAACTCGCCGAAAAACAGCGTCTCGCGGATGGATCCGAAATCGAACATCTTCGTAACGGTTGACGTTGGAAAGGAGCCGTGCTCCGGCCTGGCGGCAGCGTTTGGAAGTTTGTGGGTACCGAACTGTGGCGACTCGACCATTACGCGCGTCAGCCTGAAAGATGGGAAGGTGCAGACGACGTTCCCGCTCACGATCGCGGATTCCGAAGGCGGCATCTCCGCCGGAGCGGGCAGCTTCTGGATCCTGACCGACACCCGCGGCACGCTCGCCCGAATCGATCCGGACACGAACAAGGTCGTCGCTGAAATCTACGTGCCTCCGGGGTCCTTCGCGGTGGCATTCGGCGAAGGCGCGGTGTGGGTCACCAGCACCGAACGCAGCGTCGTCACACGAATCAACCAATACACGAACGTCATCGAGGCGTCGATCCCTGTGGGTCCCAAGCCGCGGTTCCTCACCGTCGGCGAAGGCGGCGTGTGGACGCTCAATCAGGGCGACGGATCGGTTTCGCGCATCGATCCAAAGACCAATAAAGTCGCGGGAACGATCGAACTGGGAGTGCCTGGCGGCGGCGGAGAGATTTCAGCCGGTGAGGGCTCGGTGTGGGTCACGGCGATGGAATACCCGCTGACGCGCATCGACCCGGCGACGAACAAAGTCGCGCAACAGTTCTTCGGCGACGGCGGCGACTCGGTGCGGGCCGGTCGCGGCTGGGTGTGGCTGACCCACCTCCGCGCCGGCCTCGTCTGGCGTTTGGATCCGCGACGGATCGAGGCTACGCAATGATTCTTCGCATGGTGTCACGCGGCGGTCTGGTGTTGACCCGCAGCCAGCGGCCACGGCTGACGCGAACCCGCGGCAAGGAGTGACGCGCCGACGAGCGCGACGTTCTTCATGAAATTCACCATCTCGCCCTGGCGGCGCTGCGGATCGTTTTCCTTCCAGAACGCGTGCATCTGCGGCGACACTCCCACGAGGAACGCGGTGATGAGCGCCGAGCCGATCTTCGGCCGGTAACCGGTCAGCAGGCTGAGACCACCCGCGAGCATCATCGCACCCGACAGTTCGACCGCCAGGTCCGGCTTCGGTACTCCTTTCATTCCCGCGTAGCTCGCGAGATTGCGCCGCTGGACGAAATGGTTGATGCCGTTATAGAGAAAAAAGCCGCCGAAGATCGCGCGGCCGAGCAGGTGCGGAATGGTCTCGGCTGCACGCCGGGGCCGCCCTTCGTATTGTTCTTCTTCGATGTCCGGCTCTTCCAAAAACCAGTCCGAGCCGATGTATTCCCTTGCCATGAGTCCTCCTGCGCAGAGGACTATCACGACACGTGCCGATTACGCGTCGCGTAACGTGACCATCGGATCCACGCCTGTCGCGCGGCGCGCGGGCAGATAGCATGCGAGCAGCGCGACCATGGCGATGAACACGGTCACGGCTGAGAGCGTGAGCGGATCCGTGGGCTTCACATTGAAGAGCTGTGTCTGAAGGAGACGCGTCAGTCCGAACGATGCGACGAGGCCGCCGATGAGCCCGATGATCGTCAGGCGCATGCCCTGTCCCAGGATCATGCCGAGCACGCTGCCCTTCGTCGCGCCAAGCGCCATGTGAATGCCGATCTCGCGCGTCCGCTCGGTGACGGCGTAGGAAAGAATGCCGTAAGTGCCGATCGCCGCCAGCGCGAGCGCGAGCGCGGCAAAAATACCGAGCAGCTCGGCAAGAAAGCGCGGCCGCGACGCCGCATCTTCGAACACCTGTTCCATCGGCCTCATCTTCACGATCGGGAGCGATGGATCCGCTTTCTGGACGATTCGCTGGAGTTCGGCCGCCAACTGATCGAACGGCGCCGAGGACCGCACCACGACGTTCATCGACTGTGGTGAGAACCCGACGAGCCGAGGCCCCTGATCGTTGAGGAAGTAGACCTCGGTGCCCGCCTTCTTGTTGATGCCTCCCTGCTTCACATCACGGACGACGCCGACGATGGTGAGCCACGGCAATTTCGCGCCGAAGCCTGGCTTCAGGCGCTGCCCGATAGGGTCCACGTGCCGGAATCCGAAGAAGGTTTTGGCCAGCGTCTCGTTGACGAGTGCGACGCCGCCGCCCGTCACGTCGGAGGGCTGGAAGTCTCGGCCTTCGACCACCGGGATCCCCATCACCTTCAAGTAGTCGACCGACGCGGTCTGATAGTAGTCGACGTTTTCCACCGGTCCGTCTTTCGGATCCGCCGGGCTCATGTAGCCGTCGAAGTCCGTGTCGTTCGCGTTGACGTCACGAATCGGCGGAAGCCCGGTCATCGACGCCGCGCCCGTGACGCCCGGCAGCTGCTTGATCTGATCGACGACGCGCGTCAGGAAATCCACGCGGTCTTGTGCTTTCGGATAGCTCGCGGCAGGGAGCACCAGGCCGAACGTCGTCAGATTCACGCGATTGAAGCCCGCGTCCACCTGCATCAGCTTTTCAAAGCTCCTGAGCAGGAGTCCCGCGCCGACGACGAGGACGACGGCGAGCGCGACCTCAGCCATGACGAGTCCGCTGCGCACGCGCGTCCGCGCGATACCGGCCGTCGACCGTTGTCCGCTCTCCTTCAAGGACATCGATACGACCTGCTCGCGCAGGTGCAGCAGCGGCGCCATGCCGAAGATG
>DATJIW010000066.1:0-33796 GCA_035492775.1 Vicinamibacterales bacterium | reverse complement strand
CCGACCTCGGCGTCGCTCAACGCGTGATCGGCCAGGATCTGCTCGTACCCGGCGAGCTTGTTGGCCGAGCCCTGGACCACCACCGTGAGCCCGAGCTGCGCCGCGCGGATCGCCGTGGCATCGGCGGACCGCGCCGAGAGCAGCCCGATGCGCAGGCCGGCGCGCTGCGCCCAGACCATCGCGGCGCCATCCTTGATGTTGAATTGCTTCGACTCGCCGCCGTCGCCGTGCACCAGGATGGTCCCGTCCGTGAGGACGCCGTCCACGTCGAAAAGGAGCAGTTTGAGCCCGCGCATCCCTTAGAGCCTATCTCAAACGGCAGCGCGGTCCTCGGCGAACGGGGCCACCGTGGCCATGGTCGCGTCGACGAACGCAACGAGAGAGTTAGATCATCTGCGTGCGCCACAGGTCGTGCAGGTGCACGACGCCCTCGATGCGGCCGCCCTCGTCGACGACCACGACCGAGGTGATCTTGTGGGTTTCCATCACGCGCAGCGCTTCGACGGCGAGCAGGTGGCGCGGAATCGTCAACGGGTTGCCGGTCATCGCCTCGGCGGCGGTGAGCGCGAGCACGGCGTTGGGCGGCCGCGTCATCATCAGGCGCCGCAGGTCGCCGTCGGTGAACACGCCGGCCAGCCGCCCGTCGCGTTCGACGACGCAGGTCATGCCGAGGCGCTTGCTCGACATCTCGTGGATGACGTCCGGCATCGCCGTCTCGCGTGCGACCTTCGGCGCCGCGTCGCCGGCGTGCATCACGCTGTCGACGGTCATCAGCTTGCGTCCGAGCTTGCCGCCGGGATGGAACGCCGCGAACTGTTCTTCGCGGAAGCCCTTGCG
The DNA here is from genome assembly GCA_035492775.1 of Vicinamibacterales bacterium. Classification (GTDB taxonomy): domain Bacteria; phylum Acidobacteriota; class Vicinamibacteria; order Vicinamibacterales; family 2-12-FULL-66-21; genus DATJFQ01. The sequence continues at coordinate 32,959 of DATJIW010000066.1, read as the reverse complement.
CACCAGCAGCGTCATCGCCAGCGCATCGCCGAGCGCCAGCGACGCCGTCGTGCTCGCGGTCGGCACCAGGTTCATCGGGCAGGCTTCCTTGGCGATGCCGCAGTCCAGGGTCACGTCGGCCGCACGCCCCAGCGTCGACGCCGGCGAGCCGGTGATGGCAATCAGCTTCGCGCCGATGCGCCGGATCGACTCGAGCAGGCGGATCAGCTCCTCGGTTTCGCCGCTGTGCGACAGCGCGACCACCACGTCGTCCTCGCGGATGGCGCCCAGATCCCCGTGGATGGCTTCGGCCGGATGCAGAAAGAACGCGGACGTGCCGGTGCTCGACAGCGTCGCCGCGATCTTGCGGCAGATGATCCCCGACTTGCCCATGCCCGTCACGATGACGCGGCCGCGGCAGTCGTAGAGCAGCTGGACCGCGTCCTCGAATGCTCCGTTGAGCCGTTCGACAAGGCCGAGGATGGCAGCCGCTTCGATACGCAGAACTTTCCGCGCAAGCTCGAGCGACGTCGTCGTTTCCTGACTCATCGAACGGTTCCCGCCGGATCGGGCTGTCCGGCACGAACGACTGCGTGAATGCGCACCAGCCGCTCGAGCAGAGCAGGCAGCAGGTCGAGGCGCAGCGCATTCTGCGCGTCGCTGCGCGCGCGGGACGGTTCTTCGTGAACCTCCATGAAGATGCCATCGATCCCGGCCGCGACGCCTGCGGACGCCATCGGCTCGATGAACTCCGCCTGACCTGCCGTGACGCCGTCGCCGGCGCCTGGCAGCTGGAGGCTGTGCGTTACGTCGTAGACGACGGGGTAGCCGAGCGATCGCAGGATGGGAAACGCGCGCATGTCGACGACGAGATTGTTGTAACCGAAGCTGACGCCGCGCTCCGTCACGATGATGCGTTGATTGCCGGTCGATGCGACCTTTTCGATGGCGTGCCGCACATCGAGCGGCGCCAGGAACTGGCCTTTCTTGATGTTCACCGCGCGGCCGGTGGACGCGGCCGCCACGAGCAGGTCGGTCTGGCGGCTGAGGAACGCCGGAATCTGCAGGACGTCGGCGACCTCCGCGACCGGCGCGGCCTGCGATCGTTCGTGGATGTCCGTCAGGATCGGCAACCCCGCCCGTTCGCGGACACGACCGAGGATGCGGATGCCTTCCGCGAGTCCCGGTCCCCGGAACGACTTCACCGAGGTGCGGTTCGCCTTGTCGAACGAAACCTTGAAAATGGCGGAGATCCCCGCCGCGCGCGAGATGTCGCGGACCGCGATCGCGGTGTCGATCGCGTGCGATTCGCTTTCGATCACGCACGGGCCGGCGACGAGTACCAGCGACCCGCCGCCGATCGTCGTCCCGTCGACGTGGACCGGGGTCACGTGCTTACCCTACCACCGATGCGGCGTGCGGACGGGCCGTTGTGGCCTTGTGACGGTGCGCGGCCTCGACGAATCCTGCGAAGAGCGGGTGAGGTCTGAGCGGCTTCGATTTGAACTCCGGATGGAACTGCACCGCGATGTACCAGGGATGCGAGGGCAGTTCGATCATCTCCACGAACTTGCCGTCGAGCGACCGCCCGACGATCTCGAGACCGTTCTCCGTCAGCGTTTTCTCGTACAGGCAGTTGAATTCGTAGCGATGGCGATGGCGCTCGTGGATGACGTCGCTGCCGTAGAGCGCGTGCGCCTTCGAGCCGGGCCGTAGCTGGCATGCATACGATCCCAGGCGCATCGTACCTCCGAGGTCGTCCACGCCAAGGAGATCGCGCAGCTTGTAGATGATCTTGTCCGGCGCCTCCGGCGCGCACTCCGTGGAATCCGCCTGCGCCAGCCCGCAGACCTGCCGCGCGTATTCGACGGCGGCCCACTGGAAACCGTAGCAGATACCGAAATACGGGATGTGGCGTTCACGGGCGATCTGCGCCGCCCGCATCATCCCGCGAGTGCCGCGATCGCCGAAGCCGCCGGGGACGAGAATGCCGTCGGCACCATCGAGCAGCTGGTCGCCACCGGGCTGCTCGAGCGCTTCAGCTTCCACCCAGCGGATGTTCGCCTTGAGCCGATGCTTGAAGCCCCCGTGGTAGAGCGCTTCGTTGAGGCTCTTGTAGGAATCCTCGTAACCGACGTACTTCCCGACCACGTGAATCGTGACGTCGTCGACGGGATTCTTGATGCGGTCGACCAGATCGCGCCAGTCATCCATCCGCGCGGCGGTCTGCGGCAGGTGCAGGCGTTCGAGAATGATGCGGTCGAGCCCCTCGGCCTCGAGCACGAGCGGCACCTCGTAGATGCTCGAGACGTCCTTTGCCGTGATGACCGCGCCTTCGTCCACATCGCAGAAGAGGCCGATCTTCCGCTTGAGATCCTGATCGAGAAAACGATCGGTTCGGCAGAGCAGGATATCGGGCTGAATGCCCATCGCGCGCAGGTCGCGGACGCTGTGCTGCGTGGGCTTCGTTTTCAGCTCGCCAGCGGCGCCGATGAAGGGAACGAGCGTCAGGTGGATGTAGAGCGTGTTGTCCCGGCCGACGTCCTGGCGGAGCTGCCGGATCGCTTCGAGGAACGGCTGGCTTTCGATGTCGCCGACGGTGCCGCCGATCTCCACGAGGACGATGTCGACGCCCTGGGCGACGGCCCGGACGCTGTCCTTGATTTCGTTGGTGATGTGCGGGATCACCTGCACGGTGCGCCCGAGGTATTCGCCACGGCGCTCTTTCTGGATGACGGACAGGTAGATCTTGCCGGTCGTCCAGTTGTTGTTGCGCGTGGTGACCTGATTCGTGAAGCGCTCGTAGTGGCCCAGGTCGAGGTCCGTCTCCGCGCCATCGTCGGTCACGAAGACTTCACCGTGCTGGTACGGGCTCATCGTCCCCGGATCGACGTTGATGTACGGGTCGAACTTCTGAAGGGCGACCTTGTAGCCGTGGCCCTCGAGCAGCGCACCGATCGACGCCGCGGCGAGCCCCTTGCCGAGCGACGACACGACGCCGCCGGTCACGAAGATGTACTTCACGGGCCGGTTGGATGATGTTGGCATCGGTAATGGTCTCTACACGCGTGCAGGTGCGGCCGCCAGCTGGCGGACCTTGTCCAGATCGGCCTGGGTGTCGACGCCGATCGAGTCGAAGCGGGTTTCAATGGCGCGAATGCGGATGCCGTATTCGAGCGCCCGCAGCTGTTCGAGGTTTTCAGCACGTTCGAGCGCCGTCTGCGGCAGCGCCGCCAGCCGCAACAGGCATTCGCGGCGGTACACATACAGACCGATATGACGCCAGACGTCGGTCGTGCGCTGGCCGGAACGGAAGAACGGGATCGCCGCGCGCGAGAAGTACATCGCGAATCCATTTCGATCGACGACGACCTTGACGACGTTCGGATCCACGAGGTCGGCCGGATCGTCGACGCGCCGGCGCAACGTGCTCATCTCGGTCGACGGATCGGCCGCAAGCGGCGCGACCGCCTCGTCGATCATCGCAGGCTCGAGGAGCGGCTCGTCTCCCTGCACGTTGACGATGATGTCCGCCATGAGGGTGCGCGCAACCTCGGCGAGCCGGTCGGTACCGCTCTGATGGGCTGTCGACGTCATCACCGCCTCGCCGCCGAATTGCGCAACGGCCGACGCGATACGCTGGTCGTCTGTCGCAACGATCACGCGCGAGATCGAACGCGCCAGGGCTGCGCGGCGGTAGACGTGCTCGATCATCGGGCGGCCGGCAATCTCCGCCAGCGGCTTGCCGGGGAGACGGGTCGACTCGAATCTCGCGGGGATGATGGCGACTGCGGAGACTGGATCCTGGAAACTGGAAGGCCCGGTGTTGGAAACAGGGGGCACGACAAATCTTACCACAATTGCACAGCCGTGCGTGTTACCATCGCCCAGTCGCGGAGCAACAGGTGCTGTCGATGAACTCGCGGCGAGCGGCCGTTTACTTCGGAGGCGGAGCACTGCTCGTCGCATGGCTCGCCGCTGCGAACACGACGCGTCAGTCCGATCCGCCGCTGCCCGCACCCGTTCCGCAGAACGCGGATCCCGTCGAAAAGATCGCCATCGATCTCCAGCAGGATGGCGCGCGGCTCAGGGACCAGCTGACTCACGCTCCGGCACCTCAGGTCAATTCACGGAACCTCTTTGGCTTCGCTTCCGTACCCGCGCCGCGTGCCTCTGCGCCGCGCCCAACGGCGGCGGCCGAATCCGCGGTCGCGGAGGTGCCTCCACCGCCGCTCCCGCTCACGCTGATGGGCATCGCGGAACAGGCGTCCGCCAGTGGTCCGGCGCGCACGGCGATTCTCGGCGGCTCGGGCGACGATGTCTACATGGTGACGGTCGGTCAGACGATCGCCGCGCGATATAGCGTCACCGCGATCGGTGTGGATGCGATCGAACTGAAGGATCTCGCGACGGGCGGTTTCCGGCGCCTCGCCCTTAGATAGTCCGCCGGCCGCAATCAGACCGCGGTCGTTCGCTTAAACCCGTCCCGCCGCAGAGGAAGACAGCGCCACGAGGCGCACGTCCTTGACGCTCGGCAGCGTCTTCAATTCTTCCACCGCCTGTCCAAGGCCGGGCGCCGGATCCACGGCGAGCACGCCGATCGCGCTGCCGTCCGCGCGTCCCAGTCCGAAGCTGCCGATGTTCACGCCGTGACGGCCGAGGATCGATCCGACGTTGCCGATCACGCCGGGCGTATCGTCGTTCCGGATGACGATCAGTGTGCCGGCGAGCGGCATTTCGATGTCGATCCCTTCCAGCGAGCACAGGCGCGGCCGCCCCGGGTGGAGCACCGTGGCTTCCGCCCATCGCTCGCCGTTGGAGCCGTGAAGCTTCACTGAAATGACGTTCACGAAGTCGCGCGGACGAGTACTACGCGATTCGACGACTTCGATGCCGCGATCTGCAGCCAACTTTCGGGCATTCACCTGTGTGACGGCGCCGTCGACAAATGGCGACAGCGCGCCCGCAAGTACGGCGCTCCCGAGGATCGTTTCGTGGCGCGAGGCGATCTCGCCGTAATACCGGATGCCGATCGCCTGCGGCCGCTCCGGCGCAAGCTGGGCGACGAATCGCCCGAGTTTCTCCGCCGCGTCAAGAAACGGTCTGACAGCCGGCATCTCTTCGACAGGTACCGCCGGAAAATTGACAGCGTTTCGGATGACCCCTTCCGCAAGATAGTCGCGGACCGCCGCGGCCACTTCCACGCCGACGAGTTCCTGAGCTTCACGCGTCGACGCCGCGATGTGAGGCGTCGCGACGACTTGCGGCAGGTTCGCCAGCCGCCGATCGACGGGCGGCTCCTGCTCGAACACATCGATCGCCGCGCCGGCGACGATCCCCCGCTCGATCGCATCCGCAAGCGCCGCCTCGTCTACGAGTTCGCCGCGCGCGGTGTTCACGATCCGGATGCCTCGCCGGCATTTCGACAGCCGCTCGGCGTTGATGAGATGACGCGTTTCCGGCAGCGACGGAACGTGGAGCGTCACGAAGTCCGCGCGTCCGAGCAGATCGTCGAGCGGCACGAGCGGTACGGCGGCTGACTCCGCCGCGCGCGATCCGATGAACGGGTCGTGCGCGACGACGTCCATGCCAAAGGCGCGCGCGCGCGCCGCAACCTCGCGGCCGATGCGCCCGAATCCGATCACGCCGAGGAGTTTGCCGCGCAACTCGATGCCGGTGAACCGCTTCTTGTCCCACGCACCCTGTTTCATCGATGCGTCCGCCGCCGCGATCCCTCGCGCGAGCGAGATCATCAGCCCGAGCGTCAGCTCCGCAACGCTGATGCTGTTCGCGCCGGCCGCATTCAACACGAGCACGCCCCGATCGCTCGCCGCGTCGAGATCGACGTTGTCGACGCCTGTGCCCGCGCGCGCGACGACGCGGAGGCGTGGCGCGGCGGCGAGCAGATCGGCGGTCACCTGCGTGGCGCTGCGGACGATCAAGGCGTCCGCGCGTGCGAGATCGCGTGCCAGATCCTGCGGCGTGCGACCGCTTTTCGCATCGACCGTCCATCCTCGTTCAAGAAATGGCGCGGCAGCGCTCTCGGGCAGGTTGTCGGCAATTACGATGTGCATGACGCTATGTATAATGACCTGTTCGACGCGTTCGCACGCACCACGATGGTGCAAACCGGTCGAAACATCTGATTTGATGCGGCCGAACCGCTCTTATCGAGAGGGTTTTCCACACACTTTTCCACAGTTTCTGTGAAGAACGTGAAACGGCTGGATGGGGACGTGACCTAATGCCCAATTTTACGATTCTGAAGTCGCCGACGAGCGGCACCGCCATCACGCGGAAGAACGGCCGGCTCATCGTGCCCGACGATCCCATCATTCCTTATATAGAAGGTGATGGCACCGGCCCGGACATCTGGCGCGCGAGCGTTCGGGTCTTCGATGCCGCCGTCGCCAAGGCATACGGCAGCCAGCGCCACATCGTCTGGTTCGAGGTGCCCGCCGGCGAGAAAGCCAAGGACCAGTACGGCGAGTGGCTGCCGAACGACACGCTCGAGGCGGTCCGCGCTTACAAGGTCGCCATCAAAGGCCCCCTCACGACCCCGGTGGGCGGCGGCATCCGCTCGCTCAACGTGACGCTGCGCCAGGTGCTCGATTTGTATGCGTGCGTCCGCCCCGTGCGTTACTTCGAAGGCACGCCCGCGCCCGTCAAGCGGCCCGACCTCATGAATGTCGTCATCTTCCGCGAAAACACGGAAGACGTGTACGCCGGGATCGAGTGGGCGAAGGGAACGCCGCAGGCCGAACGGATTATCGAGTTCCTGGCCAGCGAAATGGGAAAACGGATCCGCCCCGATTCCGGCATCGGCATCAAGCCGATTTCGGAGACCGGCACGAAGCGGCTGGTTCGAATGGCGATCCAGTACGCGATCGAGAATCGCCGCAAGACGGTGACGATCGTCCACAAGGGCAACATCATGAAGTTCACGGAGGGCGCGTTCCGCGACTGGGGCTACGAAGTCGCGAAGGCGGAATTTCGCGACAAGATCGTGACGGAAGACGAAGTCACGAACGGCGCGCCGCGCGACGGCCGGATTCTCATCAACGATCGCATTGCCGACAGCGTCTTCCAGCAGGTCCTGACGCGAACCGCCGATTACGACGTCTTCGCCACGCCGAACCTGAACGGCGACTATCTTTCTGACGCCTGCGCCGCCCAGGTCGGCGGACTCGGCATGGCGCCGGGCGCCAACATCGGAGACGATATCGGCTTCTTCGAGGCAACCCACGGCACCGCCCCGAAGTACGCCGGCAAGGACGTCATCAATCCCAGTTCCGTCATCCTGTCGGGCGTGATGATGCTTCGCTATCTGGGCTGGGTGGAGGCCGCAAACCTCATCGACGGGGCGCTCGAAAAGACCATCCGCCAGAAAAAGGTCACCTACGATCTCGCGCGGCTGATGGAAGGAGCAACGGAGCTCAAGACGTCGCAGTTCGGCGATGCCATCATTGCGAACATGTGAGGTTGTATTCATGAATCGTAAAGTCACGGTGGTCGGCGGAGCGGGCAACGTCGGGGCGACGGTTGCGCGCGCGGTCGCCGACAAGGAACTCGCTGATGTCGTCATCATCGACATCGCCGACCAGAAGGCGAAGGGGATCGCGCTCGACATCTATGAGGCGTGCCCGATCGAGGGATCGGACAGCCGGATCATCGGCGCGGGAGCGGACGATTCAGGCTGGAAGGAAACCGCAGACTCCGACGTCGTCGTCATCACCTCCGGCGTGCCGCGGAAACCGGGCATGAGCCGCGACGACCTGCTGCAGACGAACTACAAGATCATGCAGTCGGTGACCGAGCAGGTCATCAGGTACTCGCCCAACTGCATCATCGTCCCGGTGGCGAATCCGCTCGACGCGATGTGCCAGGCCGTCTACCGGCTGAGCAAGTTCCCGCGCGAGCGCGTCATCGGAATGGCCGGCGTGCTCGACTCCGCGCGGATGAGGACGTTCATCGCGATGGAGACCGGCGTCTCCGTGGAGAACATCCACGCGTTCGTGCTCGGCGGTCATGGCGACACGATGGTGCCGCTGGCGCGCTACTCGACCATCGCGGGCATTCCGCTGCCCGACTATCCGGGCATGACGAAAGAGAAGATCGACGCGATCTCGAAGCGGACCGCGGACGGCGGCGCGGAGATCACCAAGCTCGTTGGAACGAGCGCCTGGTACGCCCCTGGGTCGGCGGCGGCAGAGATGGTCGAGATCATCCTGAAGGACAAGAAGAAGATCGTGCCGTGCTCGGTGTTCCTGCAGGGAGAGTACGGGGTCCGCGACCTGTTCGTCGGCGTGCCGGTAAAGCTTGGTGCGAACGGTGTCGAACAGATCATCGAGATCAAGCTGACGGCGGAAGAAGACGCGGCGCTGAAGAAATCCGCGAACGCCGTGAGGGAACTCGTCGACGTCATCAAAGTGTAGTGGCCGGAAGCGGTCGATAGCGTTCGTAACCGGACAGCCATTCGCCACACCTTTCGTCCGCCCGTCGGTGCAAATCATGCACGGACGGGCGGTTGCGGTTACGCCACTCACAGGCACGACCCGTGCTGTCGGGGCGTCGCATGGACAGCCTGATCAACGATGTGCGCTACGCACTCCGGCAGCTCTCCAGATCGCCCGGTTCTTCAGGTATTGCGCTTCTGACACTTGCGCTCGCGCTCGGCGCGAACACGGCAATCTACTCGGTCGTCGACGCACTGATGCTCCGGCCGCTGCCGTACCGCGATCCCGCGCGGTTGATGGAACTCGCGGGGCTCACCCGCGACGGTGTGTCGGATGCGTATTTCACCGCGCGCGAGTACCTCGATTGGCAGAAGAGCGCGGGCGCTTTCGAACAGCTCGAAGCCTATACGAACCGCGCGGCGACAATCGCCGGCGTCGGTGAACCGGAAACGATCGTCGGCGGCGCTCTGACGGGTGGGATGATGCGGATGCTTGGCGTCGGTCCGCGGCTCGGGCGCACGCTGGACGACTCCGACGCTCACGCGGGCCGCGACGACGTGGTGGTGCTCAGCGAGAGCCTCTGGCGCCGCCGCTTCGGTGCCGATCCTCAAATCATCGGTCGCGCGATCACGCTCGATGATCGGCGCGTAACCGTCGTCGGCGTGATGCCGCAGGTGTTCAACTTCCCGTACGGACAGCGCCAGTTCTGGGTACCACTGACTCTCGACCATGCGCCGGCAGCGATGCGAGTAAGCATCGTAGGCCGTGTGCGTCCGGACGTGCCGATGACCGAAGCGCAGGCCCACATGGATGTGGTGTCGGCCGCGCTCGTGAACCGACACCTTCATCCCGATGGGTGGCGGATACGGCTCGAGGGGCTGACCGCGATGCACCTCAATCCGCCAGTGCGGCGCGCGCTGTATGTCCTTTCAGCGGCGGTTCTGCTCGTGCTGCTGATCGCATGCGCGAACGTGGCGAACCTGCTGTTGCTTCAGGGCGCCGCGCGGGGCCGCGAGGTGGCCGTCCGCGCCGCTCTGGGTGCATCGCGCGCGCGCATCGCGCGACAGGCGCTCACGGAGATGGTGCTCCTCGCTTTCTTCGGCGGACTGGCGGGACTCCTCCTGGCGCAGTGGACGGTCGATCTGCTTGCGGCGTTCACGCCCGCGGAGATGACGTTTCTGTCCATCAATGCGATCGCCCTCAACGGCCGCGTCCTGATCTTCGCCGTCGGGCTCACGTTGGTGACAGGCCTGCTGTTCGGGGCCGTTCCGGCAGTTCGACGGTCGACGCAGAGCACGTTGACGACGCTCACGCAGGGGTCGCGGACCGCAACAGGAGGGCCGCGCCAGGACAGGCTGCGGCAGATCTTCGTTTTCGCGCAACTCGCGCTCTCGCTGATGCTGCTCGTAGGAGCCGGCCTGCTGGTGAGGACGTTCGTCCACGTGACACACCATGACGTTGGTTTCGATCCGCGGGGCCTGATCTCGGCACAGATCTCGTTGCCGAAGAACCGCTATCCGACACCTGAGGCTCGCGCCGCCTTCGACCGTGACCTGCTGGCGCGCGTCTCCGCAGTGCCGGGCGTGCTGCGGGCGTCGGTCCAGGGAGGTGCGCCACCCATCGGCGGCGGGATCAGCTTCGCATTGAAGATCGCGACCGAGCGCGAGGGTCTGGTGATCGACGATCCGCGGCTGCTTCTGCCATTCAATACTGTCGGGCCAGATTTTTTCGACGTGATGCGCATTCCGCTGCGGCGCGGGCGCTCATTCAACTCAGCCGATACGGCTGCGTCACCGAAAGTCGTCATTCTCAGCGAATCTTTCGCCAGGCGCGGTTGGAAGGACGGTGATCCGATCGGCCAGCGAATGCGGCTCGATGTCGACGAGCCGTGGCTCACGGTCGTCGGCGTGGTCGGCGACGTCTATCAATTCCGTCCGGAAGACGTTCGAGACGAGTACTGTGTCTACTATCCTCTGACGCAGGACCGGTATCCGAGCGGCTATCGCATGCTGGTCATCAGGGCAGCCGCCGACCCGTCCTCCGTCATGTCATCGATCAAACGCGCTGTGTGGTCAGTGGATGCACTGCAGCCGATTGCGCATCTGCAGACATTGGATGACGCATATGCCGAATTCCTCGCGCTGCCGAGGTTCTATGCCTGGCTGATGGGCACGTTCGCCCTCATCGGGCTCTCGATCGCGTGTGCCGGTCTTTACGGCGTCCTCGCATATGCCACGGCGCAGCGTACCCGCGAGTTCGGAATCCGCATCGCGCTTGGCGCCTCCAATGCGGACGTGCTGCGGCTTGTGATGAGCAGCGCAGCCGCCGTTTGTGGCGCCGGAATCGCGGGCGGCCTCGCCGGAAGCATCGCAATGACGCGCGCCTTGCAGGCGCTTCTCGTCGACGTGTCCCGGACAGATGTCCCGACGTACGGCGTCGTCACCATTATTCTCGCGACGATTGCTCTCGCCGCCACGTGGGTTCCCGCAAGGGCCGCGGCCTTGACCGATCCTGCCGTCACGCTGCGATGTGACTGACTGCTGGCGGCGGCAGGAAGTAAGGTTTACACGATTACACGATCTTGCGCCGGCTCTCCGCTGACGGCACCGCGGCGATAGTTCGTTTCCTCGAAAAATCCGACACTCGAGATCTCGCATCATCACGAAACTCGGGCAACGCTCTTGCTCCTTCGCGCGCCACACCCCACTGCGAACCCGAGAGGAGTCAGGTATTGCTGCATCGCGGTCGATGCGGCCGCGCCGTCCAGACGGCGTGGCTTACGCTTGTGATTCTAGCGGCGGTCGGTAGCACCGCCGGCGCCCAGACGAACGTTCCCGCCCCGTGGGTCGGTTCCGATATCGGTGCTCCCGTCATTCCCGGGAAAGCGACCGGCAACAGCAGCAGCTTCACGATTACCGCGGGCGGCACGGACATCTGGGGCACCGCGGATCACTTTCAGTTCGTCTATCAGCGCGTGACCGGCGACATCGACGTGCGGGCGAGGGTCCAGGGCATAAGCGCGGCGAGCGCGTGGTCGAAGGCGGGTGTGATGATCCGCGCGACGCTCGACCCGTCGTCAGCTCATGCATACATGCTCGTGTCCGCGGCGAAGGGCGCAGCGTTTCAGCGCCGCCCGGCCGCAGGTAGTCTTTCCGAAAACACGAGCGGCGCGTTAGTGGCGCCGCCGCAGTGGGTGCGTCTTGTGCGGGCAGGCGCGGCTGTGACGGCCTACCTGTCAGCCGATGGCTCGACCTGGACCGCAGTCGGCAGCGCGACGATCGCCCTCGGATCCGCCGCCTATGTAGGCATCGCGGTGACATCGCACAACGAGTTCACTCCAACGACCGCGGTCGTGTCGAACGTCAGCATCCTGCCAAAAGGGCAGGCCGCCCGCGACATCGGCAGTCCGGCACTGGCAGGCACGACGAGCTACAGCGCCGGCACGTACACGATAACGGCCGCTGGCCGCGACATCTGGGACACGGCCGACCAGTTCCAGTTCCTGTTTCAGCCTGCGGCCGGCGACATCGACGTTCGGGCGCACGTGTCCTCGATCGGTTATGCCGACCAGTGGTCGAAGGCTGGCGTGATGATCCGGGAGTCGCTCAACGCGGGGTCGAGGCACGCATTCGCGCTGGCATCGGCCGGGCGGGGATACGCGTTTCAGCGCCGCGTCACGACGAACGGACTGAGCGAACACACCGCGGGTCCGGCGTCGGCTCCTCCGGGATGGGTGCGGCTCACGCGCGTCGGGAATGTCTTCACCGCGTACGTATCGGCCGACGGACAGGCGTGGCAGGCGATCGGATCGGACAGCATCGCGATGGCGAGCGCGGTATACGTCGGAATCGCCGCGACGAGCCACAACGCCACGGCGTACTCCAGGAGCACGGTAGACGGCTTCTCCGTGTCGGCCCCGGGCGTGACGCAAATTCCGTCAGATTCCACGGGCCCCAAAGGCGTGGTCTTTCAGGCGTCGGCCGATAATGCGACGCTCGTACACAGCTACCGGCTCGACGTATTTGCGGCGAGCGCGGACCCCGCGACGGCGGCACCGATCACAACACTTGACGTAGGCAAGCCCGCGCCCGATGCGAACAACGAAATCACGGTGACGGTTCCCGATTTCTTCAGCGCCCTCCCGACCGGCGCCTATCAACTGACCGTGGACGCCATTGGAGATCACGGAATCGGGCGGAGTGCGCCAATCCCGTTCACGCGCTGATCGACGAGCGCGTCAGAGACCGGCGGCGTGGGGCGCGTAGCCTTCCGGCGCGTCCTTCCCGCCGAAGTACTCTTTTTCCCCTGGCCTCTTGATGTCGCTGTGCGCGACGATGCGTTCGCGGCGGATGCCGCGAAAATCGTCGAGGCAGGTCCACCCGTCTGCGGCGTGGGCGTCCAGGAATTGTGCCATCCCCGACCTCAGCGCCTTGATCACGTTCGGACCGATCGCATGATCGAGCATCGCGGCGGTGCACACCTGCACCGTCCCGCAGCCGAGCAGGAAATAAGCGACCGCCTGCGTGAAGTCCGAGATCCCGCCGATTCCGGAGAAGCTTCCCGTCGGAAACGCGGTGGTCATCTGCGCGACCTTCGCCAGCGACAGCGGAAAGATCGCGGGACCGCCGAGGCCGCCGTACGACACCTGGCCCTCGACGTTGCACTCGAACTCGAGCGTGGCCGGGTCTATGGGCGGCAGTGACGTGAACGTGTTGGACGACGTGATCGCGTCAGCACCCGCGCGGAACGCTGCCTCCGCCTCTTTGGCGATGTTCGTCGTCGTCGGCGTGAGCTTCACCCAGACGGGCTTTTTGGCGGCGTCCTTGACGGCGCGGACGACGGTCTCGATGAGCTGAACGTTCTTGCCGATGTTCGACCCCATGTCGACCCGATCCATGTGCGGGCACGACAGGTTCAGTTCGAGCGCATCCACCCCTTGCGCCTCGCATGATGTGGCGAGTTCGCGCCAGTGGCTCAACTCCCGCTCGTCCGCCGAACCGGCCATGATCGATGCGACGAGCACTTTGTGGGGGAAGGCGTTTTTGATCCGGCGAAGCCGGGGCAGCCACCAGTCGAGCGGCTTGTCGGAAATCAGCTCCCAGTTCCACGACGAATGCAGTGTCGCGTTGGGCTGCTTCTCCATAGAGACGCGCGCGCTGTCGTGCGACGCGCGGAGGAATTTCGTCTTGGGACCCTTGACGTTGATGACGGGATGCATCCCGATCGTCTTGACCACGACGCCGCCCCAGCCGGCCTCGAACGCCCGCATGATGTTCGAGTCGGATTCGGTTGGCGGCGCCGATGCGAGCAGGAACGGGTTTTCGAATGAAATGCCGGTGAAACGGGTCGACAGGTTCGCGGCCATCAGGTCTCCCGGAGTTGCGGAAAAGCGAATGATACCCCCAAAGCCCCTTATCGCCTCCGCAGCGCTGATCGGCATGAGGTACAACTCGGGGTCTCTGTGGCGCGTGGACCGCCGGCAGCCGCGAGAAAATGTGTTACCTTCCAGCCTCCGGAGGCGAACCCATGGCCAGCGTGGTGCGCGGAGGGTTGATCCAGACCAGGGCGGACGTCTCGCTCGACGGTTCCATGGACGAGGTGAAGGCGCGCATGATCGAGAAACACATGCCCTTCATCGAGGAGGCCGGCCGGCGCGGCGTCCAGGTCCTGTGTCTACAGGAACTGTTCTACGGTCCGTATTTCTGTGCGGAACAGAAGACGCGCTGGTATGAGCTGACTGAACGCGTGCCCGACGGTCCGACGATTCGCCGGTTTCAGGATCTCGCGAAACAGCTCGGCATGGTGATGATCGTCCCGGTGTACGAAGAGGAAAACACCGGCGTTTATTACAACACCGCGGCAGTCATCGACGCCGACGGGCGTTTCCTCGGCAAATATCGGAAGCATCACATCCCGCAAGTGGCGCCCGGCTTCTGGGAAAAATACTACTTCCGGCCCGGCAACACGGGATACCCGGTGTTCGAGACCGCCGCGGGCCGCATTGGCGTGTACATCTGCTACGACCGCCACTTTCCCGAGGGTGCGCGCATTCTCGGATTGAACGGCGCCGAAATCGTGTTCAATCCATCGGCGACCGTCGCCGGCCTTTCCGAATACTTGTGGAAGCTCGAACAACCGGCTCATGCGGTGGCGAACGGCTACTTCGTCGGCGCGATCAATCGCGTCGGCCTGGAGGCGCCCTGGAATATCGGCGAGTTCTACGGGCAGAGCTATTTCTGCGATCCGCGCGGACGGATCGTCGCCGAGGCAAGCCGCGACAGGGACGAACTGGTCGTTGCCGATCTCGATCTGAATCTCATCAAAGAAGTGCGGGATACCTGGCAGTTCTATCGCGATCGGCGGCCCGAAACGTATGGGTCGATCACTTCGCTGTAGTTTCCAGTTTCCGGGGGCCGGATGTCACTGCTCATTCAAAACGGCCGGGTGATCACCGCGTCGGACGACTACGTTGCGGACGTCTACTGCGACAACGGCAGCATCGCAGCAATCGGTGTAGACCTCGCATCGCGATTCCGCGCGGACCGGACGATTGACGCCAAAGGCAAGTACGTCCTGCCCGGCGGCATCGATGTCCATACGCACCTCGACATGCCATTCGGCGGCACCACCTCGGCGGACGACTTCGAGACCGGCACGATTGCCGCGGCGTTCGGCGGGACGACGTCGCTGGTCGACTTCGCGATCCAGTATCGCGGCCAGACCATGCGGCACGCGCTCGACGAGTGGATGAAGAAGGCCGAGGGAAGGGCCGTCATCGACTACTCGTTCCACATGATCGTCACGGAATTGCCGGATGCGGGACTCGGCGACATGGACGTGATGGTGAGAGACGAGGGGGTGACCAGCTTCAAGCTGTTCATGGCCTATCCCGGCGTCTTCATGGTGGACGACGCGACGATCTTCAGAGCGCTGCGGCGCACGGGGGACAACGGCGGCCTCGTATGCATGCACGCGGAGAACGGCGGCGTCATCGATCTTCTCGTCCAGGAGGCGCTGCGCAGAGGCGAGAAGGCGCCGAAGTACCACGCACTGACGCGCCCGCCGCGCGCGGAAGGGGAGGCGACCGGGCGTGCGATCGCGCTCGCCGAGATGGCGGGGGTCCCGATCTACATCGTCCACCTCTCGTCGGCTGATGCCCTGCAGAAGGTCCGTGACGCGCGAGACATGGGGCTGCCGGCTTTTGCCGAAACGTGCCCGCAATATCTGTTTCTGTCCTACGACAACTACGAGGAGGCTGGTTTCGACGGCGCGAAGTATGTGATGTCGCCCCCGCTCCGCGAGAAGTGGCACCAGGACGTTTTGTGGAAAGGGCTCGCGAAAGACGATCTCCAGGTGATCTCGACCGATCATTGCCCGTTCTGCATGGCCGGGCAGAAGGAGATGGGGCGCGACGACTTCAGCAAGATCCCGAATGGCGCCCCCGGCATCGAGACGCGCCTGACGCTCGTCCACAACGGCGGCGTGCGGCAGGGGCGGATCTCGCTCAATCGCTTCGTCGAAGTGTGTTCGACGACGCCGGCGAAGATGTTTGGTCTCTTCCCGCGGAAGGGCACGATTGCCGTTGGCAGCGACGCCGACATCGTCGTGTTCGACCCGGAGAAACGACAGACGCTGGGGGTGAAGTCACTGCACATGCGCGTCGACTACAACCCGTACGAGGGCACCGTCGTCCGCGGTGCGCCGAGTCACGTGATCGCGCGTGGCAGCGTCATCATCGAGGACGATCGGTTCGTCGGCAGGAAGGGAACGGGGCAGTTCGTGAAGAGAGGGCCAAGCCTCGCCGGTAGCCTCTGACGACCTCGGTGAATTCGTGAATCGGAGGCCGACAGCCGCGAGGACAGGATGAACTCATCGACTCACCAGGTCGCCATTTCATCAAAACGCCCGGACGGCCGCGTCCAACTCGACGATCCCGCGCGCATTTCGGCGAGCCCGCTCTACAACGACGACCTCGCGCCGGTACCGCTCGCCCGGCGCACCTGGACCACCTACAACTACGCGGCGCTATGGATATCGATGGCGCACTGCATCCCCACGTACATGCTGGCGTCGGACCTGATCGCATCGGGGATGAACTGGTGGCAGGCCCTCGTGACGGTCCTGCTCGGGAACACGATCGTGCTCCTTCCGATCCTTCTGAATTCGCATCCGGGCACGAAGTACGGCATCCCGTTTCCGGTGTTCGCGCGCGCGGCGTACGGCACGATTGGGTCGAACCTTCCGGCGTTGATGCGGGCGCTCGTCGCATGCGGCTGGTTCGGCATTCAGGCGTGGATCGGCGGCGAGGCGCTGAACACGTTCTTCGGGAGCGTCATCCCGGGATGGAGGACGCTGCTCGGATCGGGAATCGGCGGGCACACGACGACGGAGTGGTTGTCGTTCCTGCTGTTCTGGGGTCTCAACGTGTACGTCATCTACCGCGGCATGGATCTGCTGCGGCGCGTCGAGAACTGGGCGGCGCCTTTCGTCCTGGTCATGACGACCGCGCTGCTCGTCTGGGCGGTATCGCGCGCGCACGGCCTGGGTCCGCTGCTCGCACAGCCGGGAAAACTGAACACCGGCCCCGCGTTCTTCAAGGTCTTCGTCCCCTCGCTGACGGCGATGATCGGATTCTGGGCGACGCTGTCGCTCAACATGCCGGACTTCACCCGGTTCGGACGCAGCCAGCGCGAACAGATGATCGGCCAGGTGGTGGCGCTGCCGACGACGATGTTCGTGTTCGCGGCGATGGGTGTGCTCATCACGAGCGCGACGGCGTTGATCTACGGCGAAGTCATCTGGGACCCGATCAAGCTGGTCGCCAGGTTCCAGGACCCGATCATCATCGCCGTCTCGATGTCCACGGCCGTGATCGCAACGCTTGCCGTGAACATTGCCGCGAACGTCGTGTCGCCGGCCAACGATTTCGCCAATGCCTTCCCGCGTGCGGTCAGTTTCAAGACGGGCGGCCTCATCGCCGGCATTCTGGGCATCCTGATCCAGCCGTGGCGCCTCCTGGCCGATCCGTCGGGTTACATCTTCGTGTGGCTGCTCGGCTATTCCGGTGGACTCGGGTCGATTGCCGGAGTGCTCATCGCGGATTACTGGATCGTGCGACGCACTCATTTGCAACTCGAGGACCTCTACCTGCCGGACGGTGAATACCGGTATTCGTCCGGCTGGCACATCCCCGGTGTCGTGGCGACGCTTGCGGGCTGCGGGGCGGCGTGGATCGGCCTTGTGGTGCACCCGCTCCGACCCTTGTTCGACTACGGCTGGTTTGTCGGCTTCGGCGTCGCAGGGGCGCTGTATCTGGCGCTTGCGCGGCGCGCGGCCGTCGATGCGGAACCGCCGGAACCGTCCGACTCGCCCCAATAAAGTTGACAATCCACTCTGGCGATGCCGTAGTACGCGGCGTATGCGCCTCATTACCGTTGGACTGGTGCTGTTCGTGTGTGCGGGCGTGATCGCGACGGCGCGTCAGGCGACCGGCGGTGTCAGCGCGAATGCCAAGGCGCTGGCGGATCTGCGCAGCCGCCTGGCCGGGCACGAGAACGAGCCGGCGGAGACCTTTTTCACGAACATCTCGATCCTGAAAGGTAAGCCGGCGGAGCGCCTGCCCGGCATGATGCAGGCGTTGACGGGATTGATTGGCGTGGAGTGCACGTACTGCCACGTGGAAGGTGACTTCGCGAGCGACGACAAGCCTGCGAAACGCACGGCCCGGGCCCACTTCGCGATGATCAAGCGGCTGAACCAGGACGAGTTCGGCGGGCAGAACAAGGTGAGCTGCTGGAGCTGCCACCGCGGCCAGCCCGCGGTTCCGATCAGCGGCGGCGGATAGCGCTCAGCGTCCGCGCACGAGCGCCGCGCGGAAATACTCGCGATTCATCCGGGCGATATTGGTGATCGGAATTTCCTTCGGGCAGACCGCCTCGCATTCCCCTTCGTTCGAGCAGCTGCCGAAGCCCTCGGCATCGTGGCGTCCGAGCATCCCCATGACGCGCGCGTCGCGCTCGACCTGCCCCTGCGGGAGCAGCGACAGGTGGGTGATCTTCGCAGCGGTAAAGAGCGCCGCCGACGCGTTCTTGCATGCGGCCACACAGGCGCCGCATCCGATGCACGCGGCCGAATCCATCGCCCGCTCGACCGTGTTCCTGGCGATGAGGATGCTGTTGGCGTCCTGCGCGCCGCCGACGTTGATAGAGGTGTAGCCGCCCGCCTGGATGATCCGATCGAAGGCGCTCCGGTCGACGATCAAGTCCTTGATCAGCGGAAACGCCTTCGCACGCCACGGCTCGAGCACGAGCGTGTCGCCATCGCGGAAGCTGCGCATGTGCAGCTGGCAGACGGTCGAGCCGCGCACGGGTCCGTGGGGCAGCCCGTCGACCAGAAATCCGCAGGTGCCGCAGATCCCTTCGCGGCAGTCGGAATCGAAGGCAATGGGGTCCTCGCCCTTGATGATGAGGCCTTCGTTGACGACGTCGAGCATCTCGAGAAACGACATGTCGGGCGACACGTCGTTCGCGGAGTAATCCACGAGGCGCCCGGGCTTGTCGGGACCCGCCTGGCGCCAGACTCTCAGATTAATTCGCATTGAAACAGATCGAACATCGAACATCGAACATCGATCCTCCGTCCCTTCTCACTTGTAGCTCCGCTGCGACGGATGCACGTATTCGAACTCCAGCGGCTCCTTGTGAAGGGCCGGCGGAGTGCCCACCCCTTTGAATTCCCACGCGCCGACATACGAAAAGCGCTGGTCGTCGCGCCGCGCCTCGCCGTCGGGGGTCTGGCTTTCCTCGCGGAAGTGGCCGCCACACGATTCCGTTCGGTGAAGCGCGTCGAGCGTCAAGACCTCGGCGAACTCGAGGTAGTCGGCGACGCGCCCGGCGTATTCGAGATTCTTGTTGACGTTGTTCGGCTCGCCCGGGACCGACAGGTTGTGCCAGAACTCGTCGCGGAGTCTCGGGATTTCGTCCAGCGCCTTCCGCAGGTCCGCGTCGTTGCGCGACATGCCGACGTTGTCCCAGAGCAGCTGACCGAGCCGGCGATGCAGCTGCCGCGGCGTTTCGTGTCCCTTCACGTTGAGCAGTTTGTCGATCCGAGCCTGGACCGACGCCTGGGCTTCGGTGAAGGGCTCCATGTCGGCGTCGACCGCCGGAAGCGGCGTCCCGCCGAGATACGCCGCAAGTGTATAAGGAATCACGAAGTACCCGTCGGCCAGCCCCTGCATGAGCGCGCTCGCGCCGAGGCGGTTGGCGCCGTGATCCGAGAAGTTCGCTTCGCCGAGCACGTGCAGTCCGGGAACGTTCGACATGAGGTTGTAGTCGACCCACAATCCGCCCATCGTGTAGTGGATGGCGGGGAAGATCCGCATCTGGACCTGATACGGGTCCTCGTCGGTGATCTTGCGATACATGTCGAACAGATTGCCGTATCGCATCCGGATGACGTCTCTGCCGAGCCGCTTGATCGCGTCTGCGAAATCCAGGTAAACAGCGAGGCCGCTGTCTCCAACGCCGCGCCCTTCGTCGCACACGAACTTGGCGCTCCGCGACGCGACGTCGCGTGGGACGAGGTTGCCGAAGCTGGGGTATTTGCGTTCGAGATAGTAGTCGCGCTCGGAATCGGGAATCTGATTGGGCGGCCGCTTGTCACCCTGCGTCTTCGGCACCCAGACCCGTCCGTCGTTGCGGAGGCTCTCCGACATCAGCGTCAGCTTCGACTGATGCGTCCCGGAAACGGGTATGCAGGTCGGGTGGATCTGCGTGTAGCAGGGGTTGGCGAAGAACGCGCCGCGCTTGTGCGCGCGCCACGCTGCCGTGACGTTCGAATTCACCGCGTTCGTGGAGAGGTAGTAGGCCGTTCCGTACCCGCCGGTGCAAAGCAGGACCGCGTGCGCGGCGTGCCTTTCCAGCGCACCGGTGATCAGATTCCGGACGATGATTCCGCGGGCCTGGCCGTTCACGATGACGAGGTCGAGCATCTCGCGGTTCGGGAACATGGTCACGCTCCCGCGCTCGACCTGCCGCATCATCGATTGATACGCGCCCAGCAGCAGCTGTTGTCCGGTCTGGCCTCGCGCGTAGAACGTTCGCGACACCTGCGCGCCGCCGAACGAGCGGTTGTCGAGCAGCCCGCCGTACTCCCGCGCAAACGGCACCCCCTGCGCGACGCACTGGTCGATGATGTTGACGCTGACCTGCGCGAGCCTGAACACGTTCGCCTCGCGCGAGCGATAGTCGCCGCCCTTGATCGTGTCGTAGAACAGCCGCTGCACGCTGTCGCCGTCGTTCTGGTAATTCTTCGCGGCGTTGATGCCGCCCTGCGCGGCGATGCTGTGCGCACGCCGTGGGCTGTCGTGAATGCAGAAGCTCTTGACGTGATACCCGAGCTCGCCGAGCGACGACGCGGCGGAGGCGCCGGCCAGACCGGTCCCGACGATGATGACGGTGAATTTGCGGCGGTTGGCCGGGTTGACGAGCTTCGAATCGAATTTGTGCCGGTCCCACTTCTCGGCCAGCGGGCCGCCCGGGACTCTGGAATCCAACATCATTTACCTCGCGAAGTACACCCAGATCGGGATCATCGCGAACCCCGCGCCGATGACGACGGCGAGGACGGTGCCCCAGACCACGATCCGCCGCGTGTACACCGGATGGCTCAACCCGATCGACTGGAACGCGCTCGCGATTCCGTGGCGCAGATGCAGCGCCACCAGCACCACGCAGACGACATAGAACGCGACCCACACCGGCAGATGGAACACGTCGACTTCCGTGCGATAGAGATCGCGCACAGGCGGGCTGCCCGTCTCGTAATACGCGCCGTACTTGAACTGGGACACGTGTATGACGACGAACAAGAGGATGACCAGTCCCGTCCAGATCATCGTCGTCGAGGACACGCTCTTGCGACTGGTGTAGTGCGCCCACTCCTTCTTCTGGTATTGCACCGGTCGCGCGCGCTGGTTGCGCACGTAGTTCGTCACGGCCTTGTAAATGTGCAGCAGGAAGATGAGCAGCAGGCCGATTTCGACGGGAACCAGCAGAGGGTTCGAGATGAGTGCGTGTGAGTAAGTGTTGAACGTGTCGCGGCCGGCGAGGATGATCAGGTTGCCTGCAAGATGCAGCAGCAGGTATGCGAAGAGAAGAAGTCCGGTGAGGCCAATGAGCAGCTTGGTGCCGACGCTCGATGAGAACACCCGACGGAAACTGGACATTCGACGGCTCCGATCCTTCGAATTGTACCGTATGATGATCAGGTTGTGCGCGCGGCGATCTCCGCGCGCGAGGTGCCGATGAAAATCCACGAGTATCAGGCGAAGGCGATCCTGGCGCGCTACGGCGTGCCGGTGCCGCAGGGCGAGATCGTCTTCGACGCCGACCACGCGGCAGCCGCCGCGCAGAGACTTGGCGGCGGAACGGTCGTCGTCAAGGCGCAGATCCACGCGGGCGGACGCGGCAAGGGCGGCGGCGTGAAAGTGGTGAAGAACCCGGACGAAGCCCGCGCGGCGGCCGCGAAGATCATCGGGATGCAGCTGGTGACCCATCAGACGGGACCGCAGGGACAGAAAGTCCAGCGCGTGCTCGTCGAGCAGGGTCTCAGGATCGCGCGCGAGCTGTATCTCGGGCTCGTGCTCGATCGGACGACGGAGCGCCCCGTCATGATGGCGAGCCCCGACGGCGGCGTCGAGATCGAGAAAGTCGCTGAAGAACATCCGGAGCGGATCTTCAAGGCGTTCATCCATCCTGCGATCGGCCTCAGCGCGTATCAGACCCGACAGCTCGCGTTTGCGCTCGGGCTCGAAGGGGCTCAAGTCGGTCAGGCGGCGAAGCTGATGACCGCGGTGTTCGACGCGTTCAAGGCGACCGACGCATCGCTCGTCGAAATCAACCCCCTCATCGTGACGGAAGAGGGGACACTCCTCGCGCTCGACGCGAAGATGAACTTCGATGACAACGCGCTCTACCGCCATCCGGACGTCGCGGAGCTGCGCGATCTGTCCGAGGAAGATCCCCTCGAGATCGACGCCTCCAAGTTCTCGCTGAACTACATCAAGCTCGATGGCACCATCGGCTGCATGGTCAACGGCGCCGGCCTCGCGATGGCGACGATGGACATCATCAAGCTCGCGGGCGGCGAGCCGGCAAACTTCCTCGACGTCGGAGGCGGTGCCAACGCCGAGCAGATCAAGAACGCCTTTCGCATCCTCATGGCCGACAAGGCCGTCCGCGCGGTCCTCATCAACATCTTCGGCGGCATCCTGCGATGCGACGTGCTCGCGGAAGGCGTCATCGCGGCAGTAAAGGACCTGGGCGTTCCGGTCCCGATCGTGATCCGGATGGAAGGGACCAACGTCGAAAAGGGCAAGCAGATGCTGCGTGACAGCGGATTGAATTTCGCCACCGCAGACGACATGAACGAAGCGGCGCAGAAGGTCGTCGCCCTGGGACACTAATGGCCGTACTCATCGATCGTCAGACCCGGCTGCTCGTGCAGGGCATCACCGGGCGCGAAGGCACCTTCCACGCGAAGCAGGCTGCGGCATACGGGACCACCGTCGTCGGCGGCGTCACACCGGGCAAGGGCGGAACGACGCACGAAGGGTGGCCGGTGTTCAACACCGTGGCCGATTGCGTGCGGGAAACGGGCGCCAATGCCTCCGTCATTTTCGTGCCGCCAGGCGGCGCTGCGGATGCGATCCTCGAAGCCGCCGATGCGGCACTGCCGCTCGCGGTGTGCATCACCGAGGGCATCCCCGTCCTCGACATGATGCGGGTCTTTGCCGCGATCCGCGGCGGACGCACACGCGTCATCGGCCCGAACTGCCCAGGCCTCATCACCGCAGAACAGGCGAAGGCGGGGATCATCCCAGGGCACATCTGCAAGAAGGGCCGGGTGGGCATCGTGTCGAAGAGCGGTACGCTCACGTACGAAGCCATCCACCAGCTCACCAGGAACGGCCTCGGCCAGACGACGTGCATCGGCATCGGCGGGGATCCGCTCATCGGGACGAGCTTCATCGATGCGCTGTCGCTCTTTGCCGCAGACCCGGAGACCGAAGCGGTCGTGATGATCGGCGAAATCGGCGGCAATGCCGAGCAGGACGCGGCCGCCTGGATCAAGCAGCACTTCAACAAGCCCGTCGTCGGCTTCATCGCCGGCCAGACGGCGCCGCCCGGCCGCCGCATGGGCCACGCGGGTGCGATCATCGCGGGCGGCAAGGGGACGGCCGCCGAGAAGATGGAAGCGCTCGACCAGGGCGGCGTCCGCGTCGTGAAGAGCCCGGCCGACATCGGCGCCGCCGTCAAGGAACTCCTGCGCGCATAGGTCCGCCGTGATGGCGACGTAGCCCGGGCGCGACGCAAGCCGCATGAACTCGGGTCCCTGCGTCAGTGCCATGCCGTATAATCCGGAATTGGTCGGCCCTTCGTGCCCGCCGCTCCGGTAGCAGCACTTGACAGGGGAATTCATGACATCGACGGACCACGAGGTCCACGCCGCGCCGTCGCGCATCGTCAACGACTTCAGCATTCAGGTCGCGACCGTCAACGGGTCCGGCAGCCAGACGGCCAATCTCGTCCTGCTTCGCTCAATCTTTCAGATGGGCGTGCCCGTATCGGGCAAGAACATGTTCCCGTCGAACATTGCCGGCCTGCCGACGTGGTACACGGTCCGCGCGAACAAGCACGGCTATATCGCGCGGAGGAAGGAAGTCAATTTCCTGGTCGCGATGAACCCGGAGACGGCGAAAGAGGACGTCCTCGCACTCGATCCCGGAACGGCGGTGCTGTACGACGATCCGCTGCACCTGAACACGCTGCGATCCGACCTGGTGTTTTACCCGGTCCCCTTCGACAAGATCGTCGCATCAGTCTGCACCGACGCGAAGCTGCGCCGGCTCGTCAAGAACATGATCTATGACGGCGTCCTCTCCCGCCTGCTCGGCATCGAAATGCCGGAAATGGAGAAGGCGCTGCGCAAGCAGTTCGGGAAAAAGGCCAAGGCGGCCGACCTGAACCTGGGCGCGCTGCACGCGGGCTACGCGCACGCCGACGAGCACCTCGAGAAGCGCGATCCGTACTGGGTCGAGCGGATGGACAGGACGGCCGGCAAGGTCCTCATCGAGGGCAACGCCGCCGCCGCGCTCGGCTGCATGATGGCCGGCGTCACCGTCGTCGCGTGGTATCCGATCACGCCGTCGTCCTCGCTGCCCGAAACGCTGATCTCGTACATGCGCAGGTATCGCATGGACAAGTCGACGGGGAAGGCGACGTTCGCGATCGTGCAGGCCGAAGACGAAATCGCGGCGCTCGGTATGGTCGTCGGGGCCGGATGGGCAGGCGCGCGCGCGATGACCTCGACGTCGGGTCCAGGCATCTCCCTGATGTCGGAGTTCGCCGGACTGGCGTACTACGCCGAGCTTCCGGGCGTGGTGTTCGACATCCAGCGCGTCGGCCCCTCGACAGGATTGCCGACGCGGACGGCGCAGGGCGACATCCTCTCGACGGCGCTGCTCTCGCACGGCGATACGCGGCACATCCTCCTGATGCCGAGCTCGGTCGAGGAGTGCTACACGATGTCGATGGATGCCTTCGATCTCGCCGAGCGCTTCCAGACGCTCGTGTTCGTGATGAGCGACCTCGACCTGGGGATGAATACCTGGATGGCGGATCCGTTCAAGTATCCCGAGAAGGCGCTGGATCGCGGCAAGGTCCTCGACGCGGCGGCGCTGCAGCGGCTGGGGGGCGAGTGGGGCCGCTACCAGGATGTGGACGACGACGGGATTCCGTACCGGACGGTGCCTGGCACGGGCATGCCTGCGTACTTCACGCGCGGCTCCGGCCACAACGCACGCGGGCAGTACAGCGAGCGGCCGGACGACTATCAGCACAACGTCGACCGCCTGGCCCGTAAGTTCGAAACCGCGAAGCAATACGTGCCCAAGCCGATCGTCGACGAGGGTGGCGCTGATGTCGGCATCATCGGCTACGGCACGAGCCACTGGGCGATCGAGGAGAGCCGCGAGCAGCTGTCGCGCGAGGCCGGGGTATCCACCAGCTACCTTCGCGTGCGGGCGTATCCGTTCACCAGTGAGGTCTGCGAGTTCATCGAACGCCACGCGCGGGTCTATGTGGTCGAACAGAACCGCGATGCCCAGCTGCGATCCCTGCTCAAGCTCGACCTGCCGAACGAACACGCGGCCCGCCTGCGAAGCGTTCTGCATTACAACGGATTGCCGATCGACGCGCGCTCCGTCAGCGACGAGATCCTCGTTCAGGAAGGATTGAAGGCGGCTGCGCCGCCAAAGGCACAGATCGCAGCCGGCGTTGCGGTCGGCGGCGAATGAAACCGGGAACCGGGAACTGAAAAATCATGCCTGAAGTGAAAACGAATCGTATCGGCTTCGAACTGCAGCCGTATCGCGGCGGCAAGACGACGCTGTGCGCCGGCTGCGGCCACAACGCGATTTCCGAACGCATCGTCGAAGCATTCTTCGAGATGGGCGTCGACCCGAAGCAGGTGTTGAAGCTCTCGGGAATCGGCTGCTCCAGCAAGACGCCGGCGTACTTCCTCGGCGCCGCGCACGGGTTCAATTCGGTGCACGGACGCATGCCCTCCGTTGCGACCGGGGCGCTGCTCGCGAACAAGAACATGTTCGCCATCGGCGTGAGCGGCGACGGCGACACGGGCGCGATCGGCATCGGCCAGTTCGTGCACCTGATGCGCCGCAACGTGCCGATCGTTTACATCATCGAGGACAACGGCTGCTACGGGCTGACGAAAGGGCAGTTCTCGCCGACGGCCGACGTGGGGTCCAAGCTCAAGAACGGCGTCATCAACGATTTGCCGCCGATCGACACTTGCGCGCTGGCGATCGAGCTCGGCGCGTCGTTCGTCGCGCGCTCGTTCTCCGGCGACAAGAAACAGCTGTCCGCGATCCTCAAGGCGTCGCTCAGCCACCGCGGCACGGCCATGATCGACGTCATTTCGCCGTGCGTGACCTTCAACGACCACGAGGGATCGACGAAGAGCTACGCGTATGCCAAAGATCACGACGAACCGCTCGGCGAGGTGAGCTTCGTGCCGTACTTCGAGGACATCACCGTCGATTACGAGCCTGGCACCACCACTCAGGTGCAGATGCACGACGGGTCGAAGCTGTATCTGAAGAAGCTGGCGGAGGACTACGATCCCACGGACAAGCTGTCCGCGATGCGGCTGCTGCACGAAACGTCGCGCCGCGGCGAGTTCGCCACCGGCGTCATTTACATCGAGCCGGACAAAGACGACTTCACGACCATGCTCAATCTCGTCGACGAGCCGCTCGCCAGCCTGCCGCTCGACATGGTGCGGCCGGGGCCTGAAGTGCTCGACGAGATCATGGAAAGTCTTCGCTGAACACAACTCCAGCTCGCAACTTCCAAAGCTTCAAGGGCTTCTATGCGAAGGACACGTCTTCTTTCGGCGGCGTTGCTGCTCGCGTCCGGCATTTCTCCCCTGGCGTCGGCCCAGCAGAAGCGCGGCCTGACGCCGGACGACGTCTATAACATCAAGGACGTCCGAGACCCGCAGCGGTCGCCCGACGGCAAGTGGGTGGCCTACGTCGTGTCCCGCGCGATCAAGGACACCGACAAGAACGACGCGGACGTCTGGATGGTGAGCTGGGACGGCAGCCAGAACATCCAGGTGACGTCCTCGGCCGACAGCGAGTCTCAGCCGCGCTGGAGTCCGGACAACAAATACTTGTCGTTCGTGTCGTCGCGCCAGGGCGCAAAGGGCGGCCAGTTGTGGCTGATGAATCGTCTCGGCGGCGAGGCGATGAAGGTGAGCGACGTCAAGGGCGGCATTAATGAGTACGCGTGGTCGCCCGACAGCAGCAAGATCGTCTTCGCCGTGGCGGTTCCGGATCCGAACGATCCACCGGACGACGACAAGGGAACGGATCCGACAAAGAAGAAGACGCCACCCCCGATCGTGATCGATCGTTATCACTTCAAGGAGGACGTGGAGGGGTATCTTCGCGGCGCACGGTCGCACCTGTATCTGTTCGACGTCGCGGCGAAGAAGGCGGAAATCCTGACTCCCGGTCAGTTCGACGATGAAGCGCCGGTGTGGTCGCCGGACAGCACGAAGATCGCATTCGTCAGCAAGCGCGGGAGCGGCGATCTCGACAAAACGAACAATACGGACGTGTACGTCATCGACGCTCGCGCCGGGGCGCAGCCGAGGCAGGTGACGA
This sequence comes from Vicinamibacterales bacterium, assembly GCA_035492775.1. GTDB lineage: Bacteria > Acidobacteriota > Vicinamibacteria > Vicinamibacterales > 2-12-FULL-66-21 > DATJFQ01. Next base: position 5,275 of record DATJIW010000066.1, on the reverse strand, counting down.
CGGCGCCGGGGCCCGATCAGGGGCGTCTGGCGTGGAGCCCGGATGGCAAGTGGATCGCCTATCAAATCGGCGAAGAGCTGAAGTATTCCGCCTACACTCAGGGGAAACTCGCGATTATTCCAGCTTCCGGCGGTGAATCGAAGGTGTTGGGCGCGTCCTTCGACCGGCCGCTCCGGAATGCGATCTGGGCGGCGGACAGCGCCTCGCTGACGGCTCTCGCCACCGATGATCGGTCTCGCTATCCGATGCGGATTTCCGTTCCGGACGGGCGAGTCGAGCGGCTGCTTCCGGGGAAGATCGTCGTCGACAACGTTTCCCCAGGGCCGGATGGCGCGTTCGCCGTGCTTGCAGCGACCGACACGCAGCCGCCGGAGGTATCGGCGCTCGAACAGGGAAGCCTGCGCCGCCTGACGCACCAGAACGACGACTGGCTGTCGCAGGTGCAGCTGGGGACCACCGAGGAGTTCACGTCCACGAGCAAGGACGGCACCGAGGTCCACGGTCTCATCCTCAAGCCAGCCGGGTTCCAGCCGTCGCAGAAATATCCGACGGTCCTGAGGATCCACGGCGGTCCGAACGGTCAGGACGAGCACGCGTTCAGCTTCGAGCGCGAGCTGCTCGCCGCAAGCGGCTATGTCGTCGTCGCGGCGAATTACCGCGGGAGCAACGGCCGCGGCGAGAAGTATCAGAAAGCGATCTTCGCCGACTGGGGCGACAAGGAGGTCGTCGATCTGCTCGGTGCGATGGACTACGCCCAGCAGCAGCCGTACGTGGATGCGAACCGGCTCGGCATCGGCGGGTGGAGTTACGGCTGCATTCTGACCGACTACACGAACGCCACCGACCAGCGCTTCAAGGCCGCGACCTGCGGCGCCGGCAGCGCCCTGCAGCTCGCGATGTACGGCGTGGACGAGTACATCACGCAGTATGAAAACGAGATCGGTCCGCCGTGGAAATCGCAGGATCTCTGGATCAAGATCTCGTATCCGTTCTTCCATGCGGATCGGATCAAGACCCCCACGCTGTTCCTCGGCGGCGACAAGGACTACAACGTTCCCCTCGTTGGCGGCGAGCAGATGTATCAGGCGCTCAGGAGCCTCGGGATCGACACTGAACTGATCATTTATCCCAATCAGTTCCACGGAATCACGGTGCCGAGCTACAAGGTCGACCGCTTCAAGCGGTACCTTGCCTGGTACGACAAGTATCTGAAGGGAACGTCGAAGACGACGACCGCTCCGACAAGGAATTAGGAGTTGACAGTTTAGAGTTTACCCACCCTCCGTTTCGTCCAGATTCGCGCCGATGACGTCCTGCGCGATCTTGGCGTCGTCGTTCGGCAGCCCCTGGTCGTCGAGCGCCGGCGCGTTGTCGTTGCCCTGCTGCGGATGGTCGGTGGGCCGATCGCCTTCCACCGCGCCGACGTGCTCGTCGAATTCCGGCTCATGCTTCGACATATAATTCACCGGATATGGAACGGACATTTGCCATCATCAAGCCGGACGCCGTCGCGGCCCGTCATACCGGACAGATCATCCAGCGCATCGAAGGGGACGGATTCACCATTCGTGCCATGCGGATGGTCCACCTGACGCAACCCGAGGCCGAAGGCTTCTATGCCGTGCACCGCGAACGGCCCTTTTTTGCCAGCCTGACCAAATTCATGTCGTCCGGCCGCTGCGTCGTCCTGGCACTCGAAGCTCCCGATGCGATCCGCAAGTGGCGGACGCTCATGGGCGCAACGGACCCGGCGAAAGCGGAGCCGGGAACGCTCCGGAAGGAGTTCGGCCGCTCGATCGAGAACAACGCGACGCACGGTTCCGATGCTCCGGAAACGGCGACGTACGAACTGAATTACTTCTTTCCCGGCATTCAATTCTCCCGGTAAGTGGGTCGCCTGCTCGTTGTCATCGGCCTGATCGTGACGGGCGCCGGGCTCCTCGTCATGCTCGGCGTGCCGCTCGGACGACTCCCGGGGGACATCGTCGTCCGGCGCGGCGGCGGCACGTTCTACTTCCCGTTGACGACGTGCGTGCTGCTGAGCGTGGTGCTCACGCTGGTGATGGCGATCTTCCGGCGATAGCGAGGCATATGGCAATCAAGCCCGACAGGTGGATCAAGCGGATGGCGCTCGAGCACGGGATGATCGAGCCATTCGAGGACCGTCAGGTGCGGGAGGGGATCGTCTCGTTCGGCCTGTCATCGTACGGCTACGACATCCGTGTCGCGGACGAGTTCAAGGTCTTCACCAACATCAACAACACCGTCGTGGACCCGAAGAACTTCGACCCGCGGTCGTTCGTGGACATCAAAACCGACGTCTGCATCGTCCCGCCGAACTCGTTCGCGCTGGCGCGGACGATCGAGTACTTCCGCATTCCGCGCGACGTGCTGACGGTCTGCCTGGGAAAATCGACGTACGCCCGGTGCGGCATCATCGTCAACGTCACTCCCTTCGAGCCGGAGTGGGAGGGCTTCGTGACGTTGGAGATCTCCAATACCACGCCGCTGCCGGCGAAGATCTATGCCAACGAAGGGATCGCGCAGGTGCTGTTCTTCCAGAGCGACGAGCCGTGCGACGTGTCATACGCCGACAAGAAGGGGAAGTATCTGAAGCAGCGCGGCGTGACGCTTCCGAGGATCTGAATTCAGTCCATCGATTCCAACGCCTGCTCGGCCGCCATCGCTATCGCGAAATCGACGCTGGACGTCGACGGCGTGGCATCCGGGTTGATTTCCACCGACGTAGCGCCGTGCAGCCGCGCCCGTCCCAGCAGGCCTGCCGCCGGATAGACGACGCTGGATGTGCCGATCGACAGGAACAGATCGCAGGCGCAGGCTGCGTCGGCGATCGCGGCAACGGCCGGATCGATCGCTTCACCGAACCACACGACTGCCGGTCGCGCGAGCGCGCCGCATGCGGAACAGCGCGGGAGATCCGGCAGCGGCACGCGTCGATCTTCCCAGTCCGGCTGCCCGCACGAAGCCGAACATCGCAGGTGCCAGATCGATCCGTGATAGCGCACGACGTTCGACGTGCCTGCGCGTTCGTGAAGGCCGTCGACGTTCTGCGTGACCAGCGTGAAGCCCGGCCGGCGGCTCCAGCGGGCAATCGCCAGGTGCGCCGCGTTCGGTTCGCACCGTGCGATGATCCCGCGCCGCCAGTCATACCAGTCCCACACGAGCTGCGGGTCCCGTCGGAACGCGGACGCCGTCGCCAGTTCCTCTGCCCGGAAGTTCCGCCACAAGCCGCCGGCGCCGCGAAACGTCGGCACTCCGCTCGCGGCCGAGACGCCGGATCCCGTCACGACGGTGATTCGCTTCGACGAATCGAGGAGCGTTCGCAGCCTGACAATCGCGTCGTCCATACGGTCAGCACTAGAATGAATCGTGCCCGAATCGCCAGCATCTCACGTCCCGGTGGCGGCCGGTCCGGCCTACGCCGAACACATCAACCGTCTGCCATCAAAATTCACGGCGACGCTCAGGCCCGACGCGGACAACAGCGTCAACTTCACCGCGATCTCGGTATGGGCGGGAGGATCGAAGGTCGGCTATCTGCCCGCCGATCTCTCGCACGCGTACTATTCATCGATCAAGACGGCGGGCGAGGTCGAGTGTGAGGGCCGCCGCGCCCCGGTTTCAGCGCACGAGGACACGGGCGTCGACTTGCTCCTCGACTTGTCCGGCGTTCGGCGGGAGTAGGGCCGATGCGGTTCCTGCGTTGGCTCACGGCAATCCTCCTCGTCGCCGCACAGCCTGCCGCGACGTCGCTCCCCCCATCAGCTGAACGGGCTTACAAGGCGGTTGCACCGCTCGTGGACGGGGAGTCCGCGATGGAAGTGGTCCGCTTCATGGACCAGTACTGGAGGCTTGCCGGGAACACCGGCTTCAACGCGTCGCTCGATCACATCCGCGATCGAATCCGGGCCGCAGGCCTGCAGCCGCGCGTGGAGGAGTTCCCCAATCGCGGCAAAGGCTGGGATTACAGCGTCGGCACGGTGACGTTCGCCGACTCCGGTGAAGTGCTGCTGTCGCGCGAGCGCGATCGCGTGTCGCTGTGTATCAACTCCTTCTCGACGCCGTCCGGGGGCGTCGAGGCGCCGCTCGTTGACGTCACCGGCGGCGGGGCCCCCGCAGATTACACGGGCAAGGACGTGAAAGGCGCGATCGTGCTCGGTTCCGCGAGCGCGAGCGTCTTATGGCGTGAAGCGGTCGTTGCGCGGGGCGCGCTTGGCGTCATCTCGACAGCGGTTGCGTCGTACATCCGTCCCGAAGATCCGGCCCGTTTCACCGCGGCGGACCAGCAGGACGTATTCCAGTGGAGCGCGATTCCGTACGACGAAGCGCGGAAGGGGTTTGGTTTCAAGGCCAGCTGGCGCGCGGCGTCGCGGATGCGCGAGCGGCTGAAAAGCGCTCCCGTTCGCCTGAAGGTTGCGATCGAATCGTCTTTTTCGCCTGGCCCGAACCGTATGCTCGTCGCGGAAATCCCGGGGGCGACGAAGCCGGCCGAACGCATCGTCATGGTCGCGCACATCCAGGAGCCTGGCGCCAATGACGACGCGAGTGGCTGCGGAACGCTGCTGGCGCTCGCCGTTGCGCTGCAGCGAGCGATTGCGACGCATGTGCTGCCGCCGCCGGGCCGTACGCTGACGTTCATCTGGGCGGACGAAACCGCCGGCAGCCGGAACTGGCTGACGACACACGCCGACGAGGCGCGCGCGACGCAGTACATGTTCGCACTGGACATGACGGGGGAGGACACCGCGAAAACGGACGGAACGTTTCTCATCGAAAAGCAGCCGGATCCGTCCGCGGTGTGGACGCGGCCGTCCGATCCCCACACGCTCTGGGGCGGCACCGAGGTGAAGGCGGAGATGTTGAAAGGAAGCCTGTTGAACGATCTGCACCTCGCCGTCTGCCTCCGGCGCGCTCGAGACACCGGATGGGTCGTCCGGACGAATCCGTACGAGGGTGGGAGCGACCACTCGCCATTTGGAGAGGCTGGCATTCCCGCGCTTCTGAACTGGCACTTCACCGACCGCTACTATCACACCAATCTCGATCGGCCCGACAAGACAAGCACGCCCGAGATGGTCAACGTCGGCGTCGCGGTGGCGACCAGCGCGTGGTTTCTCGCGTCCGCATCGTCGACCGACATCGAGCCGACGACAGCGCTGATTCTTCGCGCCGCGACGGATCGACTCGCGCTCGAACAACGCCAGGGAGCCACCGGCGAGATCCTCGATGCGTGGCGCAAGTGGTATCGCGAAGC
>DATJIW010000065.1:0-140465 GCA_035492775.1 Vicinamibacterales bacterium | reverse complement strand
CATCGTCCGCTGGTGCAGGCGCTGCGCTTCGAGGACCTTGCCCTCGTGCTCGAGTTGCGTGCGCCGGACTTCCAGTTCCTCTTTGATCGTCACCACGGCTTGCTTCAACCGCTCGCGTCCCGTGACGAAGTGCGACTTCGGATAGACGGCAACCCGTTCGTGCCGCCGGACTTCCCTGCCGGTCAGCGGGTCGAACGCGACGAGCTCATCGACCTCATCGCCGAACAGGCCGATGCGGAGCGCATGCTCCTCGTAGGACGGCACGACCTCGACGATGTCGCCGCGCACGCGGAAGGTGCCGCGTCCGAACTCGGTATCGTTCCGCTCGTACTGAATCTCGACCAGCTTGCGCAGGATCTGGTCGCGATCGATCCGCTGCCCCACTTCGAGCGGCAGCAACATGCCGTAATACGCTTCCGGCGAACCGAGGCCGTAGATGCACGAGACGCTGGCGACGATGATGACGTCGCGGCGCTCGAAGAGCGACCGCGTCGCCGACAGCCGCATGCGATCGATCTCGTCGTTGATCGTCGCTTCCTTCTCGATGTACGAGTCGGTCGTCGGAACGTACGCCTCCGGCTGGTAGTAGTCGTAGTAGCTGACGAAGTACTCGACGGCGTTGTCAGGGAAGAACCGCCGGAACTCCTGATAAAGCTGCGCGGCCAGCGTCTTGTTGTGCGCCATCACCAGCGTCGGGCGGTTCACGCGCGCGATGCACTGCGCCATCGTGAACGTCTTGCCGGACCCGGTCACTCCGAGCAGCACCTGGGACGTGTCGCCGCGGTTCAGGCCGTCGACGAGCTCGTCGATCGCACGGGCCTGGTCGCCGCGCAGCTCGAAATCGGTAACGAGATTGAATCGGTCGTATTTGGACGCCATGCGAGGCTGGTCGCGCCTTATGTCAACCCTTGATCGTACCACATGGCGCGCACAGAGCCGGTAGTCAGTTTCCAGTTCCCGGTTCGAGGTTCCGTTCCGGTTGCCAGCGAGCCCGGCGATTTGCGGGCAACCGGGACGGGGAACTGGCAACCGGGATCTGGAACTGGCTCGTGCCTACTGGGTTTTGTAAGGCGCGTAGTATCCGCTGCGAGTGCGAAGGTGCGCCCCCTTCAGATCCTTCCGCAGCAGCTTGATCTGAACGTTGCGCCAGGCGCCGTTGGCGGTGGGGTCGGAGGAGACGTATCCGATCGAATAGCGGGCCGAGATTTCCTTGCGAATGCTGTCGAAGGCTTTCTCCACGTCCTTGGCTTCGGTCGGGAAGAACGCGAGGCCGCCGGTAAGCCTCGCGAAGCGATCGAGGTCGGCGCGCTGCTGTCCCGACGCGCTGCCCTGATGCTGCATGTAGCCGATCGCGTAAACGGTGACGTCGGACGCCTTCAGCATGTCCAGCGCGTCCTGCAGCGTCAGCGAACTCGTCGTGTCGCCGCCGTCGGTGTACACCAGCAGGACTTTTTGTCCGTCGAGCGTCTGCACTCCCTGCAGATAGACGCCCATGGCGTCGTACAGCGCGGTCATGCCGTCGGCTCGGCGTCCGCGGATCCGCTCCACGAGACGCGCGTAGTTCTCCGGCATGAAGCGCGCGACGCGCACCTCGGTATCGAAGTCGACCAGCGTCACGTCGGCAACCGGCGTGACATCGCGGACGAATTCGAGCGCGGCGGTTCGCGCGTCCTTGAGATCGTCAGCCATGCTGCCGCTGGTGTCGAGGAGGAGCCCGAGGTGAAGGGGCGGCGCCGCCTCGAGTTCTCCAGCGGCAAAGAAGCGGACGGACTGCTTCGCCCCGTTTTCGATGACCTCGAAGTCATCGCGCGTGAGACCGCCAATCGGTTGCCCCTGTTTGTCGACGACGGAGACACCGAACTGAACGAGATCGATACCGGCCCGGAACGTCGTCTGCTGCGCGAGGAGCGGCGATGCCAGGGCGCCGCACGCGGTCAGGATCACCAGGGCTTTCACGAGGACCTCCCGTGCTCTTGCCGGATGATAACTCCGCGCCGCCGAAATGGCGCCCCCAAAAACGAGCCGTTCAGAACACTTTGTACGCCGTGATACGGACCACCTGGGTCCCGCGGCCGCCAGTGGTGTCGCGCCCCTGCAGTCCATACGCCCATTCGAGCGCCGCCAGCGTGTGCCCGGGCGCCGGCAACTCGACGGCGCCGCCGACACCGTTGTAGTTCCGCAGCCCGCGCCCGAAATCCGGATCGTGGACGTCCGCGGCATCCGCAAAACCGTCGAGCCTGACGCCGTGACCAGCCGACCAGGCGACGGCCGTCCGCACGACAACACCACGGTCGTACCGGATGAGCGCCGACGGGTACCCGTGCAGGCGGTTGTCGAAGGTGCCGAACGCAAATCGGCTGAACCGGTCGAGATCGGTGCCGCCTGCCCCCGCCGCTTCGATGCGCGCGGACACGCTCGGCGAGACCGCCGCGGCTCGCACGATCCCTGCCCCGAACCGCTGGAAGTCCGATTGCGAAGAGCGATAGTCGTCCTGCACAGCCGCCCCCCAGGGACGCCAGCCGACCCGCCGCGATCCGCTCCACCAGAGCGACGTCTGCCAGCCTCCACGTTGCCCATCCAGCTCGAAACGCAGTCCGTGAACGTGCTGCGGCGCCGGCAGACGAAACAACGGCGAGGTCTGGTCACCGGCCGCATATGCGACGTAATCGAATTCGTACTGTGTGCGCAGGGCCAGCCGTGAGCCAAGCGGGTGCAGCAGTGCGACTGACGCCGACGCGGGACGCTGGCGGATGTCCCGCTCGTACCGTTCGACGCCGTCGCTGAACGTTCGATCGTTGTACGACACGGCGATGGCAGAGGCGCGTGCCGCGATCCGCCACCGGCTGTCCCCGAGCGACGGCGACACGAACGCGGCTTCCCCGTAGCTGCCCCCCAGGAATGCGTTCAACTGCCCGCCGTGGCGGAACAGGTTCAAGTCGGCGTAGCTGACGCCCGCAAACGGCAACGGACGCGAGATGTCGGGATCGACGAGCACCCCCATCGCCAGCGTTCGGACACGTTCGATACGGCCGACTTCGATCCTGGCCGCACCTGGAGCACCGTTTTCCGGCCGGACGGCGTCACTCGCCCGACGCAGGTATCGGTAGCCTCCGGGCGTATCCCGCAGCATCACATCGTCGGACGCGTGCGCCGCGTCGAGGCGGTCCTGATAGTCCTCTGCATTGACGACATGCGACTCGTACTCGAGCACGCGATGAATCGGCGTCCTGAAGCTTGCCGATTCATAGGTCTGGTTCATTTCGGTCCGAAGCGGAAGCCAGCGACCGATCGAGTCCGGCTCGAAATCGTCGGTTTGTTCGGAGGCCGTGACGGGACCCCGCAGAGACGTCTGCACCGCGTGCACGCGCACCATCGCAAATGTCCGTTCATCGATCCACGTGCGCCCCGCCGCAAGCGGCTGCGAGGCCGCAGGAGCGAAGTCGATGACATAGCAGCGATGTCCGCGGATCACGTCCTCGCCCCCCAGCCGGTAGCGATAGAGATCCGTCAGCGTGATCGTCAGCGGCGCCGCCGCGACGCGCTCCGGCTCCAGAATGGGCAGCCGCGGGACGCCGCCGTGCGCATTGAACGAGACGCCGTTGACGCGCAAATCGCGTTGCTGCAGCTCCGTTCGGTCGCGCGCTGTATAGAAGACCGTCCGGGCAGTCACGCTGACCGGAGCGGGGAATCCGGGCGCCTCGAACGTCAGCGTGAATGCCGCCGTTGAAATCCGCGTATCCGTTTCTGCCGACTGCTGCGCGACGAATGCCTGATGTCGCGCGACGATCTCTTCTGCCGAGAGATGGCGCATTCCAGACACGGCGACGTCGTCATGAAGCCGCCCGCCGGTTTCCTCCGAAAGGCGGACCACGTCGAACGATCCGAACCTCGAAATCTCCACCCGCGCTCCTGGAACGTCGGACTGTACTTCCGGCGCGGCGGGGCAGGAGCCCACGGCGATCACCATGAGCGTCGAGGGATCCAGGTACGTGTCGAGCGCATGGTGTGCGCAGCGGACCGCGCGCGCGGGAACGGCGGCAAGATCGCGTGGCAGGAGCGGCTGCACGCGTCCGAGCCAGGTAAGTGCGGCCGCCGAATCCGGTGGCAGCACACGCAGACGCCCGTCGTCCTGCTCGAGTGCCGACAATGGATCGCCCAAGGGCACGGACGGCGGGAGGATGCCGTCGACGTAGGGGCGGAGTGCATCCGCCATGTCGTTCGCGCCGTCTCCGAGCGCGAGGTAGATCGGCGCGCCCGGGTGCAGGCCGCGGGCTGTCGCGAGCGCACGCTTCAACGCCGCCACTCCGGCGTTGGCGAGAGGCGCATCGATCTCGATCGCCAGTTGTGTGGCATCGGCCGGGAACACGCGCGCCGCGTCCTGTGGCACGCCGACCAGGTGCAAGCCGGCCTGTCCGCCCAGAGCGCCGATGTGGCGCAGGGCGAGGGCCGCGTCGGCTGCCGCCGCGGCCGGAACGCGTACGAACACCGACGCCCCGTTCAACGGCGCCGTCGCGGTGAGCGCCTCCGCCGGCGTCACGCTCGCGCGCAAACAGGGGGCGCACGGCGGGGCCGCGTCGGCGCGGTACGCCGCCGTCAACACCAACAGGGCCGCCGTCGCCAGCCGTGAGGGCAGGCGGACAGGGGCGTATAATGGGGGTTTGGGCATGTGTATGCTCCGCTCAAGCGGTGCGGTCGGAGCGTCGGGCGGAATCCCCGCACGGGCGGGAATCTGACGTGCGCGTCTTCGCAGTCTGCCAGGACGAACTCGTCATCCGATCGCTCGACGACGTGCTGCTTCCGAGCTTCGATGTCGAGTTCCTGGTCGAAAGCCGGCCGCTCGCACGACGGCTCCACGACGCGGGGATCGCCACCACCACCGGCGACCCCCGGCGGCTCGACACCTACCTCAAAGCCGACATCACCCCCACCACCTGCTTCATCATCCAGGACAACGGACGCCGCAGCATCCGCAAGATTCTGGACGCGGTCCGCGATGCCGGTGGAACGTTAGTCTACGTGCTGCACACGGGCAAGCGCGCCGGCAACGGGAAGAACGACGCCGTCGAGAGTCCCGAGGTCACGCACCTGGAGCTGGGCGAGCTGCTCCGGCCGACACTCATCACCGAGCTGAGCCGTTCCATGACGCGCGCGCGCGTCCAGCAGTATCAGCGATATTTTGCCGACGCCGATCGCGTACTCATTCTGCTCCACAACGATCCCGATCCCGACGCCCTCGCCAGCGGACTCGCGCTGCGCAACCTCCTCCGCCGCACCAAAACGACGGCGATCATCGCAGCGAGCCAGGGCGTCACGCGGCCCGAGAACCTGCGGATGGCGAACATGCTCGATATTCATGTCGAGCAGGTCACGCCCGATGATTTCTCGAGCTTCGATCGAATTGCCACGGTCGACGTCCAGCCGCATTATTTCGGCGGCACGCTGGAGCGGGCCGATCTCGTCATCGACCATCATCCCGAACAGCCCGGGTACAGCGCCGTCTACAAGGACATCCGCGCGGACTACGGTTCGACGTCGACGATCCTGACCGAGCACCTGCGGGCCGTCGACGTCAACATCTCCGAGCGGACCGCGACGGCGATGCTCTACGCGATCAAATCCGACACGCTCTTTTTCGCACGCCACACCAATCGCGTCGATCTCGAAGCGTTCACGTTCCTCTACCCGCTGGCTGACGCCGCGCTGATCCGGAAGATGGAAGGGGCTGAAATCACGCTCGAGCGTCTCGAGTACGTGAACCGCGCCACGCGAAGCGGCTGCCTCCGGGAGCAGGTCTTCACGGCTTTCGTCGGCGAGGCGCCGCGCGAGGATTTCATCCCTTACACTGCCGATTTCTTCCTTCAGCTCGAAGACGTGAAGTGGACGATCGTCGCGGGGATCGTCGGCACGAACCTGATCGTCAGCGTCAGGAATCTCGGCTACTCACGCAACGCCGGCGAGTTCGTGAAGCGCTGGTTCGCCGAAATCGGGTCGGCGGGCGGCCATCGTGCGATGGCCAAGGCCGTCGTCCCCATCGATCGCTTCCGCGCGAAGTTCGGGAATCTCGAATCCGAAGCGATGACCGCGCATCTCGCCAGCCTCGCCGAACAATTCCTCCACGAACCCGCCGCCGAGAAGAAACTCGCCATCAGCCGTTAGCGCGTTCGGGTGTGCGTGCGCGTGTTTGGGGGGCGCGCGGGCGCGTCAACGACCAGCGAGGGTCAGAGATCTGCCATCACACTTCAGCGTCACCCGCACTTGTGAATCCCCGCGACGGACGGTCACTCCGCTGACGCGCAGCGCATCGAGGGTACGCGACAGGTCCGTTGCCGCCGGGTCGTGGATCTCCATCGCCGCCAGCGTACAGCCGGACGGCGAGGTCGTCGATGGATGCGGGGTGCCGGCCTTCCACTGGATCAGGAACGGCGCAGCTGACATCGCCGGCGCCGACAGGCGGGCGGTCGACCACTCCAGCGTTGCGCCGGATGGCGTGAGCCGCGAACCCGGTGCGTCCCGATCCAGCGTGATGCCGCGGGCGGCGAGTGCCTCGCGGGCCGACGCAAGGTCGCTCACGCCAACGGCCCATCCGATCACCGTCAACTTCTCGAGTGCCCGCATCGCGTCGATCTCCGTCGACGCCGCCGCATCCTCGCGCGGAGCGATCAATTCCAGATACCGGCCGGACCCGAGCGACACCAGCGCGTTCTCGGTCCCCGCGTTCGGATGCCGGCCGCCTTTCACGGCCGTCACGCCCGACAAACGCGCGAACGCCGCAATCCCCTCGTCGAGGTCGCGGATGCCCACCAGAATGTGATCGAGGCCTGCACGGAGCGCGGTCGGCTGCATCGCCGTCGCCGCTGCCGCGGCGAACAGGACCGCGGCGTTCATCACGATCATCGGCCGAGCGCCTGATCGAGATCTTCGATGAGGTCCTGCGGATCTTCGAGGCCGATTGACAGCCGCGCCATGCTGCGGGTGATGCCGGCTTCCGCGAGCTGCGCGTCGCTGCAGCCCCACTGCGACGTGAGCACCGGGAGGCTGCACAGGCTCTCGACCCCGCCAAGGCTTGCGGCGCGCCTGATGACTTTCAGGCGATCGAAAAAGCGCTCGGCGTTCGACTGTCCGCCGCCGACGTCGACGCAGACCATGCCGCCGAACCCGCGCATCTGACGCCGCGCGAGCTCGTGATCGGGATGTGTCGCGAGCCCCGGGTACAGCACTCTCGCGACGCGCGGGTCCTGCTCGAGCCAGCGCGCGACGGCGAGTGCATTGGCGTTGTGGCGTTCGATGCGCACCGGCAGCGTCTTGAGGCCGCGTCCGATCGCATAGGCCGCATGCGGATCGATGATGCCGCCGAGCAGGCGCCGCGTCTTGTCGATTCGCTCCAGCGTCTTCGCCGGGCCGGCGATCGCACCGGCGGTAATGTCGCTGTGGCCATTCAGATATTTGGTGACGCTGTGCATGACGACGTCGACGCCGAGCGAAATCGGCTGCTGGTTCAGCGGGCTCGCAAACGTGTTGTCGATGACCGACGTCACGCCGCGCGTGCGGCAGGCGGAGGCGATCGCGGCGATGTCGACGCATCTGAGCGTCGGGTTGATCGGCGACTCGAACCAGACGAGCTTCGTCCGATCCCCCAGCATCGCCGCGGGGTTGCGGAGCTCCTCCAGGCTTGCGAACCGCGCGCTGATGCCCCACCTGGGAAACAGGTCGGCCAGCAGGTGCAGCGTCCCTCCGTAGATCGCCGCGCTGCAGACGACCTCGTCGCCCGATTCGAGCAGCGCGAGCAGCGCGGTCGACGTCGCCGCCATGCCGCTGCCGAAGAGAAGCGCCCGTTCGGCCCCTTCGAGCGCCGCGATCGTATGTTCTACGGCCGCGACAGTCGGATTCCCATAGCGTGAATACAGGAACTTGGACGACGTGCCCGCGTTGAACGCCTTCACCTGCTCGGCGTTCTCGAACACGAACGTTGTCGTTTCGTAGATGGGCGTGGTCAGCGGATCGACGTCACGGCCCGCCGGCTCGGCCAGATGGATCAATTCAGTCGCAGCGCGCATAGGCCACCTATTATGACGGGTCGCCACGAACCGCCCTGACGCCAATCCCGTAATGGCGTCATCGACTCAGACGCTGTTTCAGGATTGGACCGCTTCCATCCGCTCGCCGCTCGCGCCCACGACCGGATCGATGAACTGACGGTACGCATCTTCGTAGCCGCGATCGACGAGTTCTGACAGCAGGAACCGGCGGTCCGATCGTTCATCGAGCGTTCCGCGGAAGTCGAGCGGTCCGACGGGATTGTGGGAAGGACGAATGACGTAAAAGCCGGCAAAGCGGCCCGCTGCGAGTTCCGCGGCATCGCGCAGCGCCGCGGTATCGAACGATCCGAGCTGTTCACCCGCGTGGCCCCGCAGATCTCCGCGACCGGAGCTCAGTTCATGAGCGCGAAGAGGCTGCGGTGCGGCGGACAGCAGAATCACCTGTTCCGCACCCGCGGCGGCCACCTCTTCCAGCAGCCGCGGAAGCGCGCCGGGCCGATCGCACAGCCGGTGTGCCTCACCGCGCCACGGACCGTCGATCGCATACCTCACCAGGTGAGCTTCGGTGCCGACCGGCAGCGCCAGCGCCGCGGCCAAGGCGTCGACGACGTGGTCTCGTCCGAGTCCGCCGATGTCGACGGTCTCGGCGGCGCGGACCGGATCGTTCGCGCGTCCGAAAAACCGGCTGCGGTGGGCAGATGCAAGGAGCGCGAAGACGACGTCGCGTCGGGCGTCCATGTCGTGCGCGACGAGCAGCAGCTCGCGGAACCCTGGCTGTCCGAGGTTCTCCGCGAGCAGCTCTGCATATTTCCGCCCGAGTTCAGGCGCGGAAGGTGCGGCGATGGGAGCGGCGCCGCGAATCAGGTTCCACAGTTCGGCGACCGATCGATCTTCCAGACTGCGGCTGGTGAGCGGCGCGCCAAGAAGCCGCCAGAGCCGCCCCCGGCCGACGCGGCGCCGAGCGGGCGCGTGTCTGGCGCGCATGATGAGCATGCCCGCGCAGACGGCGAGCGCCGTCACCAGACTCAGCACCACCAGGCGCGGCAGAACGGTCGGAAGGGCCGTCGGCGCAAAGAGCGCATCCAGCGACCGCGCATACCAGGCGGTCAGCGCGGCCTGCGCTCCGGTCAGTCCCACGAGCCACAACAGCACGCCGACGATCGCAAGGACGACCCCGGCGGCAAACAGCACCAGCGGCACTCCCAGGAGCGCGCCGGTGGCGACGAGCGCCCATCCGGCGGCTTTCAACGATGGACGCCATCCATATGCATTGCCGATGGCGGGGCTTTTCCAGATGCCGCCCTGCTCCCAGAGCTTCGCGCCGCCGTCGACGGCGGCAAACAGCGCGCCGATCGCGCCGATGCCGCGACCCGCGACGAGGTCGATTCGCACGCCAGCTTCGTGGAGCGCCCGCAGGACGCCCGCGTGATACGCCCCTGCCGTACCGACGCCCGTCAGCACGACCGCCGTGCGGAGCCGTGTGGAATACGCGCGATCCGGGGTGTCACCCCTCATGAGTCAGTCGTGGATCGTGGACAACTTGGCGATTTCGAATCGCCGCTCAGCGCCGTTCGGCGTACGGACGACGACTTCGTCGCCCTGTTCCCTGTTCAGTAATGATCGGCCGATGGGCGACGCGGTGGAAATCAATCCGTCCTCGACGTTCGCGTCTTCGGGCATCACGAGCGTATAGACGATCGTCTGGCCGGTCTCGTCGTGGAGCGTCACCGTCGAACCGAAGCCGACTTTCCCTTTCGGGATCCGATCGAGGTTCATCAGCGAGATCTCGCTGACGCGCTTCTGCAGCTGGCTGATGCGCGCCTCCACCAGGCGCTGGCGTTCCTTCGCGGCTTGGTACTCGGCGTTCTCGCGCAGGTCTCCGAGTTCGCGCGCGCGCTTGATTTCCTTCGGCAGTTCCGTTTTGAGCTCGCGGTCGAGCCGTCCGATCTCCTCCTCGAACTTCTTGAGGATCTTCTCCTTCACGGCGCCATCGTAGCAGAGATTCACGCACGCGGTGCAGCCGTGGACGGCTCTTCCGCGGCGGCAGTAATGAATAATATGGAGCAGGTGGAGCGGATTACCAGCCGTCAGAACGCGGTCGTGAAACGGTTCCGCGCGCTCGCCCGCACGGGGCCGTCGGCAGACGGCGAGATCCTGCTCGACGGCGAGCACCTGATCGACGAAGCTCTCGCCGTGCGGCTTCCCATCGCCGTTGCCGCGTTCTCTCAGACCGGTCTGAATGGATCCACGGGGCGGTTCGCGGAGATCGCCCGCAGGGCCGGGCACGCCGGGGCTCGCATCCTGAGCGTGCCAGACGACGTGCTGTCGGCGATGAGTCCCGTGCGGCAGCCATCCGGCGCTGTTGCGATCGCCCGTGTTCAGGCGGCAGCGCTTCGGTCCGTGTTCCGGCCGGCGTCTCGAACACCGCTCGTGCTCGTCCTGGCCGGCGTGCAGGATCCGGGAAACGTCGGCGCCATCATTCGAAGCGCCGCCGCATTCGACGCGACGGCGATCGTCACGACGGAGGACTCGGCAAACCCGTTCGGTTGGAAAGCGCTTCGCGGCGCAATGGGCGGCACGTTCCGCCTGCCGGTCTCGACGGGAGCCGCGATCGACGACGTGGTGACCGCCTGTCGGGAGGCGGAAATCCCGCTCGCGGCAACCGTGCCGCGGGGCGGAACGCCTCTCCCCGAAGCGGACCTGCGGTGCGGTTGCGCCATCGTCCTCGGGGGCGAGGGCGCCGGCGTGCCGGACACGGCGCTGCGTGCGGCGGGAACGCGCGTCACCATTCCGATGCGGGAGTCCGCCGAATCCTTGAATGTCGCGACGGCCGCCGCGCTCGTCCTCTACGAAGCGTGGCGACAGCGTTCGGAGCGGCGATGAATCTCTTCGACGAACCACCCGCAGAACCGGCTCGCGATGGATCCGCTCCCCTTGCGGAGAGGATGCGGCCGCGGACGCTCGACGAACTCGTGGGCCAGGAGGCGCTCATCGGCCCCGGGCGTCCGCTGCGGGAAGCGATCGAGCACGATCGGCTGCGATCGATCATCCTGTGGGGGCCGCCGGGCACCGGCAAGACGACGCTCGCGCGGCTCATCGCGAGCGCGACGCGCGCGCGCTTCGTCGCGTTCAGCGCGGTCCTCTCCGGCATCAAGGAAATCCGCGAGGTCATGTCGGAGGCCGAACAGGCGCGCCGCCGCTCCGGCCGCCGCACGATTCTGTTCATCGACGAGATTCACCGCTTCAATCGAGCGCAGCAGGACGCGTTCCTTCCGCGGGTCGAGTCCGGCGACATCGTGTTGATCGGCGCGACGACCGAAAACCCGTCATTCGAGGTCAATTCGGCGCTGCTGTCGCGATCGAAAGTGCACGTCCTCGCCCCGCTGCCGGCGGAGGCCATCGTCGGTATCCTGCGGCGCGCGCTCGAGGATCCCGAGCGCGGCCTCGGCGGATCGGACGTCACCGCGACCGCCGATGCGCTCAGCGGCATCGCGAGATATGCGAACGGCGACGCGCGCATCGCGCTGAACATGCTCGAGGCGGCGTCAAACGTGGCACGCGGCGGCCAGATCGACGCCGCAATCATCGCGGACCTCGCACAAAACCGATCGCTGCTCTATGACAAGACCGGTGAAGAGCACTACAACCTGATCTCCGCGCTGCACAAATCGATGCGCAACAGCGACCCGGACGCCGCCGTGTACTGGCTCGCGCGGATGATCGAGGCGGGCGAGGATCCACTCTACATTGCCCGGCGCCTGGTGCGCTTCGCGTCCGAAGACGTCGGCAACGCCGACCCGCAGGCACTGGCGATGACGGTGGCTGCCAGGGATGCCGTGCATTTCATCGGCATGCCCGAAGGCAATACGGCGCTCGCGCAGGCCGCGATCTACCTGGCGACAGCGCCGAAGAGCAACGCGGTCTATCGCGCCTACGGCGATGCCGCCGAGGCCGCGGCGAAAGAGGTCGCTGAACCGGTGCCGCTGCACCTGCGGAACGCGCCGACGCGTCTGATGAAGGAGCTGAACTACGGGAAGGAGTATCGCTACGCCCACGACGAACCGCAGGGCATCGCCGACATGGAGTGCCTGCCGCCGGCGCACCGCGGACGGCGTTTCTACGAGCCTACCGACCGCGGATTCGAACAGGAACTGAGGCGTCGCCTCGAGGCATGGCGCCGCAGAACCTAGGAACTGCTGACGGGCCGTGCGGGACTACGGGATGACCGTCGAGCTCGTCACGAGCTGCGGGATCTTGCGGAACATCTCCGAGCGCAGCGGCAGGATGAACGAGAACCGGAAGTCGCCCTGCATGCGGCCGATCGGAATGCCGACCAGCTGACCGTCGGTGTTCAGCACGCCGCCGCCGGAGACACCGGGATGTCCGTCGGTCAAGCAGGTCACGAGGCTGTTCGCCGTCCGCTGCCCCACATAGCCGGTGGAGACGATGATGCCGCGGGAATAGTCGTTGCCGAGGCGGAAGATCGGATCGGCGAAATCAAAGCCATACGACAGATCCACGTCGAGCGGCGGCAGATCGATCGCCTCTTTCACCTTCAGAATCGCCCAGTCGCCGGGATCGACCTCGACGTCGGCCTCGCCCGTGTCGACGATCGTCGCGGGGATCGCGTGTCCGTTGTACATCAGCTTCACCGCCGTGATCTTGCGGGTGCCGGTCGGATCTCCCAGCGCGATGACTCCGTGCTTGACGGTAATGAAGTATCCGTGACCGAGGTATCCCGCCGTACCGTAGTTGCTGGCGCCCGTCGTATCGTACGAGTACAGCTCGACGAAACTCTGGCGGCGTTCGCGTATGAGGCTGACGGGCAGCAGGCCCATCTCCGATCGGAGCTGGCGTTTGATGTCGTCAACGAGCGCCGCCCGGCTCCGATCGTCCATGGTGCCGACCGGCTTCCGATCGTTGAGATGACCGGCCGTCGCGACGGCATCGGCAGTGTGCTGGCGTTTGAGAACGCCGACCTCCGCGCGGAGGGCGGCAATCTGGTCTTCTTCCGTGACAGCCGTCTGGCGCGCCGCGAAGAGACTGCCCAGCCCGAAGAAGAGAACCGCGGACAGGACGAATAACAGTGTTGGAACTACACCACGAGACATGAGATGACTCCAAGTTCGGCAACTGCACGCAGCCACTGAAAGGCGCCGCGTAGTGCTGCAGCTTTGCGATCCGGGACACGCCCCGAAACGCCTTTATCGCTTGGAACAAGCTGGGATGAGTCGAGAGTAAATGGTTACTCCCCCGCAGTCAAGCGAATTTGGCTGCAGTTGTGTGTAATTTCTGCGTCGGCGCAACTTTTTTCCGGGATTCCACTACGCAGAACTTACACACCCGGGTCAGATCCGCTGGAAGTTCTTCTCGATTTCGCGGCGCGTCAGCCGAAGGACGACCGGCCGGCCGTGGGGACAGACCGATGAATACGCCGTCCGTCGCAGCTCGTCGAGAATGAACCGCATTTTTTCGAGCGTCAGCGGATAGTTGGCCTTGACGGCCGCGTGGCACGCCATGGTGGCGGCAATCCGGCGCAGGGCATCTTCGACGCGCGCGCCGCGATCCAAGCCTTCCAGATCCTCTGCCAGCGCTCGAATCGCCGCCTCGCAGTCCGCGCGATCGAGCACTGCCGGAACCGCTGACAGGCGCACGGTGTCGCCTCCGAATTCCTCCACTTCCAGTCCGAACCGCTCGAGCGTCGCCGCGTGCTCCGCGAGCGCCTGACGTCCGGCCGCCGAGAGCTCGAGAATCATCGGCGCGAGCAGTCTCTGGCTTTCCAGCCGTCCCGCGGTCAGCCGTTCCATCACCTGCTCGAACAGCACCCGCTCGTGGGCCACATGCTGATCCACGATCGCAATCCCCTCATCGTCCACGGCGATGATGAAGGTGTCGCGGAACTGGCCGAGCGGGATCATGGGTCGGACTTCGTCCGCCGGGTTCGAGGCCGGGGGGTGGACGTTCGCGGTTGGAGGTCCCAGGCTGGAAGGGGTTGGAGAATTGGGAGCCGGGAGTTGCTCTGCGCTCCACCGATTGCCGATCGACGCGCCTCCGAGCACACCAGGGATCGTCATGTTCGCAGGCTCGCTCGGCCGTATCTGAACCGCGCCCAGCTGCAGTTCCGGCGCTCTTCCCTCTCCGAGGGCGTCCCCGAGGGCGCGGCGCAGCACCTCATGCACGAGCGACTGCTCGAGAAAGCGCACCTCCGCTTTCGTCGGATGAACGTTCACGTCCACTCGATCCGGCGCGATGCGGAGAAAGAGGTGCACCTCCGGGCTGCGTTCCTTGATCGTTGCCACGCTGTACGCATCGATGATCGCGTGAGCGATCGTGCGGTCCTTGACGATCCGCCGGTTGACGAACACGTTCTGCGCGCCGCGAACCGGACCTTGATCCCCGAGCGCCGCGGCATAGCCCTCGATGGAAACGCCCGCGGCGTCCTTCCGGACTTCCACGAGGTCCGGACGGTCGCCGAACAGTTGAAAGAATCGATCGCGCAGCGTGGCTGCAGGCGGACACTCGAGCAGCTTCCGTCCCGAGCTGGTGAGCGTGAATCCGACCTCGTGATATCCGAGCGCGAGCTGCGTTGCCAGCCGCGAGATCTGCGTGGTTTCCGCGGTATCGGATTTCAGGAACTTGCGGCGTGCGGGCAGATTGTAGAAGAGGTCGGCGACTTCGATGCAGGTGCCGGTCGACGTTCCAATCTCGCGGACGGACTCGACCGTCCCGCCGTTCACCCTGATCTCCGTCCCCGTCGCCGCGTCGCGCGCACGCGTCCGCAGCGTGAAACGCGAGACCGATGCGATGCTCGGCAGCGCCTCGCCGCGGAACCCGAGCGTCCGGATCGCTCCGAGATCGTCCGACCGGCGGATCTTGCTGGTCGCGTGCCGTTCGATCGCCAGCCGCGCGTCCTCGGCATCCATCCCTTCCCCGTCGTCCTCCACCCGGATCAGCTTCTTGCCTCCGAGTTCGACGCGAACTGCGATACGGGTCGCCCCGGCGTCGAGGGCATTCTCGACCAGTTCCTTGACGACGGACGCGGGGCGCTCGACGACCTCGCCGGCCGCGATCTGGTTGGCGAGATCCACGGGCAGCCGCTGAATCCTGCCCATCTAAATCCAGTTCCTGCGTCGGAAGTACACGATCATCCCGGCGACGATCAGCAGCATCAGGCCCATCAGCAGCCAGAAGGTCGCCGTGCCACTCAGGCCGAAATGCGGCAGATCGACGTTCATGCCGTACAGCCCTGTCACGAACGTCAGCGGCATGAAGATCGTCGCGATCACCGTCAGCACTTTCATGACCTGGTTGAGATTGTTCGACACCTGCGACAGGTGCGCGTCGAGCAGGCCCGTGATGCGGTCGGCGAAGAACATGGATTCGTCGGTCAGGCGCACGAGGTGGTCGTAGACGTCGCGGAAGCCGAACGACGTCTGCTCGTCGATGACCGGGAACTCGCGCCGCGCCAGCCGGCCGACGACGTCCCGCTCCGGCTGCACTACGCGGCGGAGCGAGGAGACGTCGCGCTTGAAATCGAGAATCCGCCTGGACAGATTCGGGCTCGTGCGCTGGAAGACATCCTCCTCGATCGCGTCGAGGCGATCCGACAACTCGTCGATCTCGGGACGGTAGTTGTCCACCATTGCGTCGATGATGCGGTGCATGAGCGCAGGCGTGCCGTCTCCCAGCGCGCGCGCGTTGCGCTCGCAGATGCTCCGAATCTGATCGAACGATCGCGACTCGCCGCTGTGGATCGTGACCAGATAGTTGCGCCCCAGGAAGAAGTCGACGTCATGCGTCCTGAAGCAGTGTTCGTGGGCGTGGAAATCGATTCGGTGCAGGATCAGATAGAGGTATTCGCCGTACGATTCCACCTTGGGCAGGTTTGACGCCGCGAGCGCGTCCTCCACCGCCAGCGGATGGAAGTGGAAGACCTCGGAGAGCAAGCGGCCGTCGTCCTCGTCAGGGTCGGTCATGTCCACCCAGAACACGACCGGGCTCGAGGGGGAGAACCACGACGGGTCGACGCGTTCGGACCGGCGCGTCTCCCCACCCTCGTGCACGTAGACCCTGATCAATCGCCGGCCTTCGACTGCAGCGCCGCCTGCGCAGCGGCGAGCCGCGCGACCGGAATGCGGTACGGCGAGGCGCTCACGTAATCGAGCCCGGCGCGCTCGAAGAAGTGGATCGACGAGGGGTCGCCCCCGTGCTCGCCGCAGACGCCGACCTTCAGGTTCGGCTTTGCGCCACGTCCCTTCCGGACGCCGATTTCGACGAGCTGGCCGACGCCGACGGTGTCGATCGTCGCGAACGGATCCTTGTCGAGGATCTTCTTGTCCTGGTAGATGCCGAGGAACTTGCCGATGTCGTCGCGGGAGAATCCGAACGTCAGCTGCGTCAGGTCGTTCGTCCCGAACGAGAAGAACTGCGCCTCGCTCGCGATCTCGTCGGCCGTCAGGGCGCCGCGCGGCACCTCGATCATCGTGCCCACGAGATATTGAATCCTGATGCCCTTCTCCTTCATCACCTCGGCCGCCACGCGATCGACGACGACCTTCTGGTCCTTCAGCTCCTTCACCGTTCCCACGAGCGGGATCATGATCTCGGGAACGACCTTCAGCCCTTCCTTCGCGAGCTGACACGCCGCTTCGATGATGGCCCGCGTCTGCATCTCGGTGATTTCCGGGTACGTGATACCGAGCCGCACGCCGCGGTGACCCAGCATTGGATTGAATTCGTGAAGCTGCTCGACGCGGCGGAGCAGCGTGCGCTTTTCTTCGATGTCCTGCTTCCTGCCGTTGGTCGCCTCGAGCCGCGCGATCTCCACCATCAGATCCTCGCGCTTGGGCAGGAACTCGTGCAGCGGCGGATCGATCGTGCGGATCGTCACCGGCTGGCCGTGCATCGCCTTGAATACGCCGTAGAAGTCGCCCCGCTGCATCGGCAACAGATGCTCCAGTGCCTTCCGGCGGTCGGCTTCGTTGTCGGCAAGGATCATCTGCTGGACGTGCTGAATGCGCCCCTCGCCGAAGAACATGTGTTCGGTACGGCAGAGGCCGATGCCGCGCGCGCCGAACGCATACGCCGTCTCCGCCTGGTCGGGCTGATCCGCATTGGCGCGGATACCCAGCCGGCGGAACTTGTCCGCCCACGAGAGCAGGTCGTTGAAGCGCCGGAACAGATCGGAGTGCTCCGGCTTCATCTCGCCGGCAATCACCTGCAGGACTTCACTCGGCTTCGTCGCCACCTGCCCGAGCTTGACCTCGCCCGTCAGGCCATCGAACGAAACCCAGTCGCCTTCATTGATCGTCTGACCGCCGACCGAAAACGACTTGGACTTTTCGCTGATATCGAGCGCGCCCGCGCCGACGACGGACGGTTTGCCCATCTGGCGTCCGACGACCGCTGCGTGCGACGTCATGCCGCCCGTCGCGGTGAGGATGCCCTGCGCGACGAACATGCCGTGGATGTCGTCCGGCACCGTCTCCTTGCGGACGAGGATCACCTTGCGCCCCTGGCGCGACCACTCGACGGCGTGGTCGGCGGTGAACACCGCCTGGCCTGACGCGGCGCCTGGTGATGCCGGAAGGCCCCTGGTCGCAGCGGGCAGCGCCTTCCATGCTTTCGGCTCGAAGATCGGCGCGAGGAGCTGTGAGATCGCCTCGGGATCGACCTGCAGCACGGCTTCCTTCGGCGTGATCAGCTTTTCGCGCACGAGATCGGTCGCGATCATGACCGCGGCAAAGCCGGTGCGCTTGCCGTTCCGCGTCTGGAGCATGAACAGCCGCTCTTCCTGGATCGTGAACTCGAAATCCTGGACGTCGCGGTAGTGCTTCTCGAGACGCGTGGTGATCTGCCGCAGCTCCTTGAACGCCCTCGGCATCACGTTCTCGAGTTCGGCAATCGGCTGCGGCGTGCGGATGCCGGCGACCACGTCCTCCCCCTGTGCGTTGACCAGGAACTCGCCGTAAAATTCCTTGGCCCCGGTGGCGGGATTGCGGGTGAACCCGACGCCGGTGGCCGAGCGATCGCCGGTATTGCCGAACACCATCATCTGGATGTTGACCGCCGTGCCGATCGAATCGGGAATCTCGTAGATGCGTCGATATTCGATGGCGCGGGCGTTGTTCCACGAGCGGAACACCGCGTCGCGCGCCCCGCGCAGCTGCTCGAGCGGATCCTGCGGAAATGCCTTTCCGCTTTTCTGCTTCACCACCTTCTTGTAGCGCTCGACGACGTCGCGCAGGGCGGCTTCGTCCAGGTCCGTGTCGAGCTTCGCGCCGCGCGCACGCTTCACCGCCTCGAACTCGTGCTCGAAGGTCTCCTTCGAAATCTCCAGCACGACGTTGCCGTACATCTGGATGAAGCGTCGGTAGCTGTCGTACGCAAACCGGCCGTTGTTCGTGCGCGCCTTCAGCCCCTCGACCGTCTGATCGTTGAGCCCGAGATTCAGGATTGTGTCCATCATGCCGGGCATCGAGAACTTGGCACCCGACCTGACCGAGACGAGCAGGGGATTTTTGACGTCGCCCAGCTTCGCCCCGGCGGCCGATTCGAGTTTCTTCAGCGTGTCGAGCATCTGCTTGTCGACGTCCGCCGGGGTCTTCCGCCCGGACTGGTAGTACTGGGTGCACGCCTCGGTCGAGATCGTCATGCCCGGGGGGACCGGCAGGCCGGCGTTCGTCATCTCCGCGAGGCCGGAGCCCTTGCCGCCCAGCAGGTCCTTCATGTCGCGATTGCCGTCCGCCTTGCCGCTGCCGAAGAAGTAGACATACTTGCGCGGACCGGAGGCGCGAGGCGTGCGTCGGGCGGCGCGGGGCGCGGCACTTTTCACCGCGCGTCCGTTCGACCGCGCTTTCGCCATCGCAGGGGCCGTCTTCTTCGTTCGAGCTGCTGTCTTTGCCATCAGTACGTTCACTCCGATTGATGATGCCGAATCCTATTCGGGCACGATTTCCGAGATATCCGCGATCCGAAGCACGAGATCGCGCAATGCCGCCATCAGGCTGAGTCGGGCGGTACGCAGGCGCTCGTCCTCCGCCATCACGAACACTTCGCTGAAGAACCGGTCCACCGCGGGCCGCAGGGCAGCAATCTCCGTCAGGGCCTGCCGATAGTCGGCGGCCGCGGCGGCGCGCTCGATTCGCGGCTGACGCGAATCGAGTTCCTGCAGGAGCGCGGCTTCCGCCGGCTCGGCGAGCACGGTGCGATCGAGCGGCCGACTCTCCTGCAGCTCGCGCGCGATGTTCTTCACGCGCTTGAACAGCACCGCGAGCGCCGTCATGTCGTCCGACCCGGCGAGCGTCGCGAGCGCCTCCGCTACCCGCCGCGCGCGCAGCGGATTCTCCGGGCTTGCTGCCAGCACGCTTCGGATCACGCCGGACGCGAATCCGCGCTGCTCGAGCGCAAAACGGATGCGGTCATGCGCAAAGCTCACGACCTCCCCGGAGGACGCAGCCATCGCGCCGGTCGCCGCAAGCGCCACCAGGTCCGCGATGGATACCTCCCGGCCGACACCCGTCAGCTCCGGCAGATCCATCAGGATCTTCACGACGCCCTGCATCTGCCGCCGAAGGCCGAACGGATCGCGCGAACCGGTCGCCCGCTCTCCCGCGGAGATGAGCGAGCCCACGCTGTCCACTTTGTCGGCCAGCGACACCGCTGCCCATGTCGCAGCCGCCGTTCCGAGCTGCGCTCTCGAGGGAGGCGCGTCGGCCTCCACTCCAATCGGCAGGTAGTGGTAGTAGATCGCCTTCCACACCCGCTCGGGCATGCCTTCGTTGCGGGCGTAGATGCCTCCCATGGTGCCCTGCAGCTCGGTGAACTCGAACACCATGTCGGTTGCGAGATCAGATTTCGCGAGCCGCGCCGCCTTGGCGGCATCAGCGCCTTCCTCACCGGACCCGCCGAAAACGTCGGTGACGATCGCCCGCGCCAGGCGTTCCATGCGCTCCGCCTTGTCGCGGTAGCTGCCCAGCTTCCTGTGGAACACGATCGTGTGCAGCCGCTCGAGGCGCTGCTCCAGCGGCGTGCGGCGATCCGCGTCCCAGAAGAACCTGGCATCGCGCAGCCGCGCCGTGACGACCCGCTCGGCATTGCGGGCTATGAGACGTTCATCCGACGGCTGCGTATTGACGACCGCGAGAAAGGCCTCCTTCAATGCGCCCCCTTCCGCGTGCACGGGAAAGTAGTGCTGATGGTGGACCAGCGTCGTAATCAGCACTTCGTGAGGCAGTTCCAGAAACGACCGGTCGAAGAAGCCCGCCACCACACCGGGGTACTCCACCAGATCCGCCACTTCGTCTATGAGCGATGCGTGCTCGCGCAGCATCACGCGCCCCGACAGCTTGCGTGCCTTCGATTCGATCTCGCGAGCGATCCGATCACGACGCTCGGCATGATCGAGGACGACGAAGTGCTCGCTGAGCCGCGCGCGATAATCCTCGAACGTGCGGACCTTGATCGAGCGGCCCGGCCGTCCGCTCGTCGCCAGGAACCGGTGACCGTAGGTGACCGCGCCGCTGCTGACGTCCTGGACCAGGCTTCCGGCCGCGACCGGCGTCCGGCCGATCGAATAGGGAACCACGCGTCCGCCATACAAAAAGAGGAGCCAGCGGATCGGACGTCCGAAGACGAACTCTCCCCGCCCATCGTCCAGGACGGCGTCCCAGTGCATCTGTTTCGGAAAGGCCAGGTCGCGGAGCACGGCGGTCAGAAAATCGGGGAGCGCGTCCGCCGCGCTGCGTCCACGCAGATGCTTGCGGACCGCGAGATAGGTGCCTTTCGGTGTCTCGACGCGCTCCAGGGCGTCGAACGCCACACCCTGTTTCCGGGCAAACCCAAGCGCCGCAGGCGTCGGCTCACCCGACGCGGTGACGGCGGTGGATACCGGCGGTCCGGTGATCGTCTCGTCGACGTCTTCCTGCCGTTCGGCCATGCCGCCGACGCGCGCCGTCAACCGCCGCGGCGTCGCATAGCTTTCGACAGGGCCGTCGGGCGGCATCCGCAACGCGCGGAGGTGCGCGTCGACTTTGTCGGCGAGCTGCTTCGTGAGACCCGGAAGCCAGGCAGCCGGCAGTTCTTCGACGCCGATCTCGATCAGTAGTTCTCTTTCCATAGATCAAGAGATCAAGAGGTACTCACTAAGAGGCCACGGAGGCCACGGAGATTGATTCGTAGGGGCCGGAGAGTTCAGGGAGAGAGGGCGGCGCCTCTCGCTCGTCGGCTCTCACTTTCGCCTGTCGATCCTCGGCTCCCACTTTCGCTTCTCACTGCTCGCCCCGCTCCTTCGTGCCCTGAAACCCACCCACCTCCGTGGCCTCCGTGGCCTCTCAGTTAGCTGGCCCCTTGTAGGTGCCCTCCCTCCTCCTCTCTCTCTCCCTTCGTGCCCTGCCCCCCACCTACCTCCGTGGCCTCCGTGGCCTCTTAGTTAATTCCCTCTCGTCTCCGTGCCCTCCACCCAGCCGGCCGCGATCTTTACGGCCAGCGCCCGCACGCGGAGGATGTACGCCGTCCGCTGCGTGACGCCGATGCCGCCGCTCGCGTCGAGCAGATTGAACATGTGCGAGCACTTCAGGCAGTAGTCGAGCGCCGGCAGCACGAGGTTCGATCGCAGCAGCGTCTCTGCGAGCGTGTAGTACTGCTCGAACAGCTCGCGATGGATGCGGTTGAGTTCTGCAGGGGCCAGATCGACCTGCCCGAACGCATACTTCGACTGTTCGACTTCGTCGCGGTGACGAACGTCGCGATAGGTCACGCCGGCCGTCCACTGCAGATCGAAAACATTGTCGACGTCCTGCAGCGCCATCGCGAAGCGCTCCAGCCCGTACGTGAGTTCCACCGAGATTGGCGATAGGTCGATCCCCCCGGCCTGCTGGAAGTACGTGAACTGGGTGATCTCCTGGCCATCGAAGAGCACCTGCCATCCGATCCCCCACGCACCGAGCGTCGGGGATTCCCAATTGTCCTCCTCGAACCGGACGTCGTGCGCGCGAAGGTCGATCCCGCAGGCCTCGAGGCTCTGCAGATAGAGCTGCTGCACTTCGTCGGGCGCAGGCTTCAGGATCACTTGAAACTGGTGGTGCTTGAAGAGGCGGTTGGGGTTTTCGCCGAAGCGTCCGTCCGCGGGACGCCGCGACGGCTGCACGTACGCGACGTTCCACGGCGCCGTTCCAAGAACGCGCAGGAATGTTTCGGGATGCATCGTGCCGGCGCCCATCTCGATGTCGAGCGGCTGCTGCAGAAGGCAGCCGCGCGATCCCCAGAACTCCGACAGCTTGAAAATCAGTTGCTGCAGCGTGACCATGCTCAGGTGGTTCGGGCGATCTCGCGCAGGACTCGCGCGGACTTCAGCTCCTTCTCGAGGTGCACCGCGATCAGACGCCGATGCGCGGTTTCGAGCTCGCGCGACGCGGCCGATTCCAGCGGCGCACCGGCAAGACCCTCCGGCGACGCCGCGGCCGCCGTCCGCAGGAACTGCAGCGCGGAAATCGAGACGCGAGTGCCACCCGACGCGGGACCGCACCGGCCGCACACGAAATGGTGCTCGCGGGGCGGCATGACGGCCCCGCCGTCGAAGGCGCCGCCGCAGTCGGGGCACCTCGCCAGCGACGGATACACACCCTGCAGGCGCAACAGCCAGAACTCGAAATACCGCGCCAGCGGTCCGACGGGCGCGTTCGAGGCCAGCGCATCGATCACCGACGCGCCCAACCGGTACAGCCGTTCGTCCGTGTGCGATTCCGGCGCCCACTCGTCGATCAATTCGGCAAAGTACTCCGCGTGTCCGAGCGCAGCCGCATCCTGTCCTTCGCGTCCCACGGCCGCCAGCGGGCTCTGCTGCGGCTCCACGTAATTGATCCGGACGAGATCGCGCTGCTCCCGCTCGTAATACGCGACGCCCGCGCGCGTCAGCGGTTCGAGCGTGCCGACGAACCTGGACCGTGCACGTCTCGCTCCCTTGGCCACGCCGCGCTTCTTGCCGCGTTCTTTCGTCAGGAAGACAACGATGCGATCCGCCTCACCCAGCTTGTAGGTGCGGAGAATCAGCGCATCGTCGGTATAAACGGGCATCGGATCTGTTCATATTACCCCGGATGCACCGTCATTCTCAGGTAGATGGCCGCCAGCCCGAGGAACGACGCGAAGCCGCAGACGTCGGTGAATGTCGTGATGAACACCGTCGACGCCAGCGCCGGATCGATCTTCAGCGCCTTCAATCCAAGCGGAATCAGCGTGCCTGCCGCGCCGGCGACGAACAGGTTGATCACCATCGCGCCGCACAGAAGCAGTCCGATCCATGGCTGCCCCGCGATCACCCAGGTCGCGAGCGCCGCCACAATCCCGGTCGCCACGCCGTTGCCGATGCCGACGAGCACCTCTTTGAAGAGCGCCTTCCGCGAATTCGCCCACGTGAGTTCGCCGAGCGCGAGACCGCGGACGATCACCGTCAGCGTCTGCGTCGCGGCGTTCCCGCCCATGCCGGGGACGATCGGCATGAACTTCACGAGCGCCACCCATGCGGCGATCGTGCGATCGAAGAGCGCGACGACGCCGGTGGCGATGAACGCGGTTACGAGGTTGATCAGCAGCCACGGGAATCGTTTGGAGAGCGACTCGCGCGCCGGTGTGAATACCCGCTCGTCGGTCGAGACGCCGGCCAGGCGGTAGATGTCCTCTGTCGCCTCGTCCTTGATGACGTCGATGACGTCGTCGACGGTGATGATGCCGACCAGCTTGTTCTCTTCGTCGACGACGGGAATGGCCAGCAGGTTGTACGAGGCGACCTGGCGCGCCACTTCTTCCTGGTCCATGTCCGCGCGAACGCTGATGATGTCCGCGGTCATGATCCGTTTCAACGGCGTGGCCGGCGGGACCAGCAGCAGCCGCCGGAGGGAGACGACTCCGACCAGATGCCGGCGGGAATCGACCACGTAGAGATAGAAGACCATCTCGACGTCGCGCGAGCCCTGAAGCGCCGCGATGGCCTCGCTGACCGTCATGTCTTCGGCGAGCGCGAAGACCTTCGGGTTCATGATGCGGCCGGCGGTCTGCTCGGCGTACTCGAGGAGTTCGCCGACTTCGTCGCCCGGCCGCTTTTCGATCAAATCGAGTACTGCGGCGGACAGGTCTTCCGGCAGGTGATCGATGATGGCGACGGCATCGTCGGACGGGAGGTCGTGGACGTAGCGGGCGATCTCCTCCGCCGATCGGCCGGCGAGCAGCGCGGCGCCGGCTTCCGGTCCGAGTTCGCTGAGGCCCTCCATCGCCAGACGGCTGTTGCGTTCGAGCAGGAGCGCAAACGCCGACGCGCGATCCCTGTCGCCCAGCTCCGAGAACACCTGCGCCAGGTCGGCGGGGTGCTGTTTCTGGAGCAGATTGACGAGATTCGCCGTTGCGCCCATGCGAAGCAGGCGCTTCACGGAGTCGAGGACGACGTCAATCCTGCGCTGGGCCATGGAAACAGAACATTGTAAAAGACAGACGACGGACGGCGGAAGACTGAAATGAGCTGGAGGAAGAAGGAAACGGAAGCCGACGACGAAAAGGCGCCCCCGAATCGAGGGGCGCCTTCGACCGGCCGCGGGCAGCTGAGAAGGGGAACCGAGCGCTACTTCTGCTCGCGCCGGACTCCGCTTTCGCGAATCTCGTATCCGGCGGGCACGGCGAACAGCGTGGCATCGGGTTCGCCACGGACGATGTTGGTGAGCTGATACCTCGATTCTCCCGTTCTCGGATCGCTGTGATGCGTCATCACCAGCACCTTCAGGTCCGGCGACGTCCATTGTTCGTTCACGATCGTAATCGGCCGTTCGTTGCCGATCTCTCCGGCTGGAATCGTCTTGGTCATCGAGCGGCCCTCGACGGCGATGCCGTCGATCGTGCGGTGCTCGAGCGACCCCTCGGACATTTTCTCGAGCGTGTTTTCACGCGCGATGACATATCCGCCGGAGGCGCCGGCGCGCGCGATCGCCTCCCTCTTTTCTGCCACTCCGCGTTCGAGTTCGGCGCGCTGCTGCTCGTTGTCCGAGGCGCTCTTCATGAGCGAGACGACCGCGGTCAAAGGCGTCTTCCACGCGATGCGTGTCTCGGGGTCGAGCCGGTAAGATGCTCCCGCGATGGGGTCGACGATCGATATTCCAACGGACCCGTCCTGCCGATCCTCTTCGCGGCGGATACGACCAGCGCCGTCCCGGTAAACCCGCCCGGTGACCCGCCGGCTGATGCGGTTGCCATCGCCCAACGTCTGCGCAGTTTCCGTGACCGTCTGCGCCGAGTACGGCGCACCGGTGGTAATGGAGTCGAGCGCGACTCGTGCGCTGACGGGGCTTCGCTCGAGCATCGCCTTGGCCTCGGCGAGCTGCGGATCCTGTGCGAGCACCGGGGCAGCCATCGCCGCGATGACCCCGGCGATCGCGATGTGCTTCATCATCTGCGTTCTCCTCTTCGACGTGCGACCTAGTTACCCACGAAACGGACGGCGCGCGCGAGACCGTCCTGTCCGAATACGACGTCGGCCTTCACTGCCGTCACGTGGCCCGCCGGCGGCACGACGCCGAGGGACGGTAATATCGAGACCGGCAAATCCAGCCTGACCAGCTCGCCGCTTTCGAGCGGCGGCAGCGTGGCGGCGCCGGGCCACGGAATGAAATCTCCGACCGGGAAAGAAGCGTTGACGCTTTTCGAAGCGGAACTTTCCTGTCCGCGCGACCGCTGACCGGCAACGGATGACGAGCGGCTCCCGGAGAACCCGGGTCCGGCGGCGAACGCAATGAGCACCGCCGTCGCACCGGCGAGCGCCGTCAACCACCACCGCCCGCTCTGCCGTCGTACCGTGCGTTCAACGATCCGCGGCTTCGCAATCCTTGTATCGAACGCGCGCATCAGCGCAGCTTCGCGGTTCGACGGGGCCGGCGGGACCTGAATTTCGCGGGCCATCCGTCGGAGCGCCGCTACGACATCGTCGTTCGCTTCGGGCTCTCGCGTCATAAGATCCACTTCGGCACCACGGTACGTGATTCGCGCGCGGGAGGGCACCGTAGCTGGCCCGCAAGCCGTGCCCGCGCCCGGTGCAGCCGCGAGCGGACGGTGCCGACGGCGCACCCGATCGCGCTGGCGGCGTCCGCGTACGAGAGTTCCTGCAGATCGCACAGCACCAGCGGTTCACGGTATCGACGCGGCAGCGCCAGCAACGCCGCGCGCAGGCGCATCATCTCTTCATCCCGAACAACCGGATCGCCCGGTACGACGGGCGGTTCGTGGGCCGCCTCGAGCGGTTCCCAGCCTCGCTGCGCGCCGTGCCGGCGCACGAGGTTGCGCGCGATTCCCAGCAGCCAGGGGACGACACCTGACGTCCCGGCGCGATACCGTCCGGCCTCGCGCATGACGATCAGGAACACCTCCTGCGCGATGTCCTCTGCTGCCGCGCGGCTGCCGGTCATGTGGTACGCGAACCGATAGATGTCGGGCCGCCGCCGGCGATACAGCGCGCCGAACGCATCACGGTCGCCCAGGGCAGAGGCGGCCATCAGATCGTCGTCACTGGGCTCCATCGCTGCCCGCTTTGACGCACACACTGACTATTCAGTCTTGAACGGGGAAAAGTTCCCGATGAGGACGTTATCTGCCGCGCTTGCGTCGCGGCAGCCCTATCTGGTCGAGTGTCCTCTCGTCGTCGCGCCAGGAGGGTTTCACCTTCACCCGCAGGTCGAGAAAGACCTTGCAGGCAAAAAATTGTTCGAGGTCCTGCCGCGCGTCCGTGCCGATGCGTTTGATCATGTCGCCGGCGCGGCCGATGACGATTGGCTTTTGTGATTCCTGCTCGACGTAGATCGTGCAGAAGAGGCGCAGGAGCCCGCCAGGACGGTCGGGTTCTTCGAACTGATCGACCACGACGGCGGTGGAGAACGGAATCTCGGCGTGCGTGTGCTGCAGCAGCTTCTCGCGGACGGTTTCGCCGGCAAGCGTCCGCTCCGGCTGGTCCGTGAGGTAATCATCCGGATACAGGGGCTCCCCTTCCGGCATTCGCTCGACGATGAGCCGTTCGAGCCGATCCACGCCGTCGCCGCTGACCGCAGAAATCGGAACGATTTCAGCGAAATCGTACATGCCTCGAACGCGCTCGATGAGCGGGAGCAGCCTGGGCTTGGCCACGAGGTCAATCTTCGACAGGGCGAGGAGCACGGGCACGTGCACCCTCGTCAGCAGCTTCGCGACGTATTCGTCGCCGTGCCCCGGAGCCGTCGATGCATCGTGGACGAGCAGGACGACGTCGACTTCAGTAAGACTGTCGACCGCGGCGTCCACCATGCGCACGTTCATGCGATGCAGCGGACGGTGGATACCAGGGGTATCAACGAACACGACCTGCGTCGCGCCAGCGCCGGGATAGTTCTTCACGCCCACAATCCGCGTGCGCGTCGTCTGCGGCTTGTCGGAGACGATCGCGATCTTCTCGCCGACGATGCGGTTGAGGAGCGTGGACTTGCCGGCGTTGGGCCGGCCGACGATGGCTACGAACCCGGCGCGGGGCACTCCATCACTATACAAGCGGCTGTCACACCGCCTGGAGCATCACACCTCCGCGCGGGCGGGCTGGGCTTTTCGGAAACGGACCTTGTGGATGCGGCGGCGCTCTGCGTCGAGCACTTCGACGTGCATCCCGTCGAGTTCGAACGTTTCACCGACGCTCGGGACGCGGCCGAGGCGTGTCAGCACGTATCCGCCGACCGTTTCGAAGCCGTCCGGCTCGACGTCGACGCCGAGCCGCTCCCGCACTTCGTCGAAGCTCACCTTTGCACTGAACACATATGAGCCGTTGCCTTCGTCGACGATCGGCTCCGTTTCGACGTCGTACTCGTCGCGGATCTCGCCGACGATCTCCTCGAGCAGGTCCTCGATCGTGACGAGGCCGGCGGTGCCGCCGTACTCGTCGACGACGATCGCGAACTGCACCTGTTTGCGCTGGAACTCCTTCAGCAGCTCGGGCACGCGCTTGGTCTCGGGCACGAACGTCGCGGGCCGGACGAGCGGGACGATCGGACCCGAGTCCGACGCGTCCTTCAGCACGATCAAGTCCTTCACGAAGATCACGCCGACGATGTTGTCGAGGTTGACCGTGTACACCGGAAAGCGTGAATACTCCTGCCCGGAGAACAACGCGCGCAGGGCGCCGATCGTGGCATCCGATTCGATGGCGACGATGTCCGGGCGCGGCGTCATGACCTCGCGGACGAGCGTGTCGCCGAAGTCGACGATCGATTGCAGCAGCCGCCGTTCGTCGCGTTCGATCAGGCCCTGCTCTTCGCCCGCTTCGAGGTATGCGTGCGCCACGTCGCCCGCCGCGTCTTCCGTCGCTGGAGCCGGGAGCTGGTCGCGGTCGCCGTCTGCCGAGATGCGGCGAAGCAGGCGTTTCGAGATTGGCGACAGCGCGCGGGCGACCAGCGAGAACGGCGGCAGCAATGCCGAGAGCACCGCTTCCGGATTGCGCCGGACGATGAGCGACGGCAGCAGGTGCTCGCAGACGAGGATGTAGACGGCCACACACGCCAGCAGCAAGGACACGGATGCGATGCTGATGCCCGACCGACCGGTCAGCACGGCGAGCAGCACCGTTGCGCACGAGAAGATGATTCCGAGCAGCAGGCGGGCGGGAACGAACAGCTGAATCGGATCGTCGAGGTAGTACCGCAGGCGGTCTTCGCCGCTCCGCTCCGCCATGAGGCGCAGCGACAGCTTCATGAGCGCGCTGAAGGCCGTCTCGATGGTGCCGACGTAAACGGCGGCCGCGCCGAGCAGAAACAGCAGCAGCGGAATCACGACGTTCGTTCGATCAAACCCGATGACAGCCCGCCGCGGGCCCGTAGCCGGCGTTCGACCCGCGCCATGCGGCCGGCGTCGCCGGGATCGTCATGATCGTACCCCAGCAGGTGGAGCAGGCCATGGAGCGCGAGGACTTTGAGCTCCGTCGCATACGAGTGTCCCTCGGCTCGCGCCTGACGGCGGGCCACGCCAGTCGCGATCGCGATGTCGCCCACGGGCCGTCGGCCGGCGGCCGGCGGCCGGCGGCCGGGGATTCGTGGTTCGTCGTCGGTTGGGAACGAGAGAACGTCGGTCGCGGTGTCTTTGCCGCGATACGCGCGGTTGAGCGCGCGGATCCGGGCGTCGCTGACGAGCGCGATGGCCACAGCGCCGCGCACGGTTGGCGGTGCGACGCGCCGCAGCCAGGCGGCGAGGCCGGGCACGCGGACGCGGCGGCCCGCCCCGTCCGTGATCGTGACCTCAAACCACCTATCGGGATCCGCCACCGTAGGCTTCGTACGCCTTCACGATTGCCTGTACGAGTGAATGGCGGACGACGTCCTTGTCGTCGAAGTGAATGAAGGCGATGCCGTCCACGTGTCCGATCACCTTCATGGCTTCCACGAGCCCCGACGTGCGGCCCGTCGGAAGATCGATCTGCGTGATGTCGCCGGTGATCACGGCCTTGGAGCCGAACCCGAGCCGCGTCAGGAACATCTTCATCTGCTCGGACGTGGTGTTCTGCGCTTCGTCGAGGATCACGAACGCGTCGTTCAGCGTGCGACCGCGCATGAACGCGATCGGCGCAACTTCGATCGTGCCGCGCTCGATCAGACGTTCGACACGATCGAGCTCCATCATGTCGTACAGCGCATCGTACAGCGGCCGCAGATACGGATTCACCTTCTCCTGCAGATCGCCCGGGAGAAAGCCCAGTTTTTCGCCCGCCTCCACCGCCGGACGCGCCAGGATGATCCGGTTGACGCGCTTCGCGAGCAGATAGGACACGGCCTGCGCCATCGCGAGATACGTCTTGCCGGTTCCCGCAGGACCGATCCCGAAGACGATGTCGTGCTGCTCGATGGCGTCGAGGTATTTCTTCTGCGTGACGCTCTTGGGGACGACCTGACGCTTGCCGGACGTCCGTGTGGCGGATTTGAGGAAGTAGTCGGCCAGTTCGACGGAGTCGTCCTGCGCGACGAGCTGCGACGCGGTCTTGACGTCGCCCTTCGCGAGGCGGTACCCGCCCCTGATCAAAGTGGAGAGCTGATCCAGCACCTTCTCCGCGCGGGCGACGTCCGCGGTGTCGCCTTCCACGATGAGCTCGTTGCCCGTCGTACGGATGCGGACATTGAAGAGGTTCTCGAGGTGCTTCAGGTTCTCGTCGAAGGTGCCGAAGAGGGATTCGACCCCCTCGTCGGGGATCGCAATCTTGCGCATGGCGGAGGTAGGAATACGAATAACTCCTTCTATGCCGTTGAGTTACGCAGCAGCGATCGTAGCATAGGCGGCGCTTTCGCGCGGCGCGACGTCAACCCGGCTGCCGCAATGGGGGACCGTACACCGCGTCGACCGGAGACATTTCACCATCCCGGCCCCATTTCCAGGCCCCGGCCCTCGGCGCTCCGGCCGCTTAGGCGGGCGGCAGAGTGCGAATTTTCAGCTCACGCAACTGTTTCGCGTCGACGGTCGAGGGCGCGCCGGCCATCAGGTCGACCGCCTGGGCTGTCTTCGGGAACGCGATGACCTCGCGGATAGACGACTCGCCTGCCAGGATCGCGATCGTGCGATCGAGACCGATGGCGATGCCGCCGTGCGGGGGTGTGCCGTACTCCAGCGCGTCGACGAAGAAGCCGAAGCGCAGCTTTGCCTCTTCGTCGCTCATGCCGAGCAGCTTGAAAATGAGCCGCTGCAGCCGTTGATCGTGGATCCGGATGCTGCCGCCCGCGATTTCGCTGCCGTTCAGCACGAGGTCGTACGCGCGGGCCCGCACGCTGCCGGGATCGGTTTCCAGCCGCGACGCGTCCGATTCGAGGGGTGACGTGAACGGATGGTGCATGAATTCCCACCGCCGTTCGTCGTCAAGCCATTCGAACATCGGAAAGTCGACGACCCACAGGAACTCGAACCGATCCGGGTCGAGCAGGTTTTCGCGCCTGGCTACGTTCAGGCGCAGCGTTCCGAGCAGGCGCGCGGTCGGATCGTGCCTGCCCGCGGACATCACCAACAAGTCCGCGGCGCCGGCGCCGCTCAGTTCCAGCGCACTGCCGATCACGTCCTCGCCGGCGGCCTTCAGTGCCGGGCTCTGGATTGCGCCGTCCGACCGCCGCGCCCACACGATCCCGCCGCCTCCGAGCTGCTTCGCCTCGTCGCTGAGACGATCGAGCTCCTTTCGCGAGTAGCGCGCCGCGTTTGGAATCACGAACCCGCGCACTTCTCCACCAGCGTCGAGCGCGCTGCGAAACACCGAGAAGCCCGATTCGCGGAACGGCTCGGACAGGTCCCTCAGCTCCATGCCGGCGCGCAGGTCGGGCTTGTCCGACCCGTAGCTCGCGATAGCCTCCGCGTACGGCATCCTGCGAAACGGTCCCGGCGCCCGGCGGCCAATCAGCCCGAGCAATCGATCCATGAGCGGCTCGAGCGTCGAGAACACGATGTTCTCGGTCGCAAACGAGATTTCCAGGTCGACCTGCGTGAATTCCGGCTGGCGATCGGCGCGAAGGTCCTCGTCCCGGAAGCACCGGACGATCTGCACGTAACGGTCCATCCCGGCGATCATCAGGATCTGCTTGAAGATCTGCGGCGACTGGGGCAGCGCGTAGAACTCGCCGGGATGCACGCGGCTCGGCACGAGGTAGTCGCGGGCGCCCTCGGGCGTCGATTTCGTCAGAATCGGCGTTTCGATTTCGACGAAACCCTGTTCGTCGAAGTAGCGCCGGATCTCGAGCATCGCCTTGTGCCGCAGGATCAGGTTCTGTTGCAGCTTGGGACGCCGCAGGTCGAGATAGCGATATCGGAGACGGGTCTCTTCGGCAACGGCCGTGTCCTCGTTGATCGGAAACGGCGGCACCTTGGCGTCGTTGAGCAGGCGGATTTCGCGCGCGACGACCTCGATCTCGCCCGTCTTCACCTTCGCATTGACCGCGTCTTTCGCGCGCCGCACGACGGTGCCGATCACCGCGACGACGTATTCGCTCCGCAGCCGCTTGGCGTCTTCCACGAGCGCCGGAGAGTCCTCCCGCGCAACCACCTGCGTGAGCCCGTGGCGATCGCGCAAATCAAAGAAGACGAGCGCGCCGAGATCCCGGACGCGATGGATCCATCCCATGAGGACGACGTCGGCGCCGGCGTCCGCGGCGGTCAGCTCGCCGCAGGTGTGCGTGCGGACGAGGTCTCGAAGGGGCTGGATCTGCATAAGGAATAGTAGTCAGAATCGAAATGCTGGGGGCGGAATACAGGATTCACGCGGGTTCGGGGGGTCGGCGTTCAGGGTTCGAGGGTTCGGGGTTCTACGTTTGGTGCGCGCGGATCCACGATGCGATTCGCGAGCGCGGTACCGATTCCTGCGATCCAGTCGACAGCTGCTTGAGCGTCACTTCGCCGCGGGCGAGTTCATCGCTGCCAACGATCGCGGCGAAGGCCGCGGCGCGCGCGGCGGCGTATTTGAACTGCTTTCCGAGTTTGTCGGGCTCGGGATACAACTCGACGCGCAGGCCCGCCTGGCGCAGCTCGGAGGCGAGCGCGAGCGACTGCTCCTGCGCTTGCGCGCTTCGGGCCGGGTCGCGATCTTCGAACACCGTGACCAGCACGTCGGGCGCTGATGCGTTCGCCGACGGCGGAAACATGTCGCGCTCCGCCATCACCACGAGAATCCGCTCCAGGCCGAGCGAAAACCCGCACGCGGGAATCTGCTCGCCGGAGAAGATGCCGATGAGGCCGTCGTAGCGGCCCCCGCCACCCAGGCTGCCGGCCAGATCCGCAACCGCGATTTCCATGATTGCGCCCGTGTAGTACGACAGCCCGCGGGCGAGACTCGGATCGAGCCGCAGCGCCGGACCCGCGCTGGTTGGCGCGGCCAACTGCAGGATGGCGGCAAGGTTCTCGACGCCCGCCCGCCCGCCGTCGTCCGTGATCGTCGCGCGCAACCGATCCAGCGTCAGGTCGTTCGACCCTCGCTCCGTGAACCCGTCGAGCAGGCGGCCGGCTGTCGCAGGCGGAATCTGGCGCACGCCGAGTTCGGCGATCACACCATCGCGTCCGATCTTGTCCAGTTTGTCGAGTACCACCAGCGCGTCGCCGTGACGGGCGGGCTCGACGCCGGCCGCGTCGAGCAGGCCGGTCAAAACCGCCCGATGATTCAGCCGTAACGAGAAATCCTGGAACCCCAGCTCGCGCATGACGTCGCTGACGGCAGCGCAGAGTTCGACTTCCACCAGCGGCGAGCGCGATCCGATAGCGTCGACGTCGCACTGATAGAACTCGCGAAACCGCCCGCGTGCCGGACGGTCGGCACGCCAGACGGGTTGGATCTGGTACCGCTTGAAGAATTTCGGGAGGTCCGAGCGATGTTCGGCAACG
The DNA here is from genome assembly GCA_035492775.1 of Vicinamibacterales bacterium. Lineage (GTDB taxonomy): Bacteria > Acidobacteriota > Vicinamibacteria > Vicinamibacterales > 2-12-FULL-66-21 > DATJFQ01. The sequence goes on along the minus strand of DATJIW010000065.1, from coordinate 107,052 downwards.
ACGCGCGCGAGCGGCACGGTCAGGTCGTACCGCAGCGCCAGATCCGTCTCGCCAGACGACTCGTGCTCACCCCGGCGGAGCACTTTGAAAATGAGCTTGTTACCCTCTTCACCGTACTTGCCTGTGAGCGTTTCGATGTTCTCGAGCGCCGGCGTCTCCAGCGGCTCGAACCCGTACCGCTCGTACGTGCGGCGCACGACGTCGATCACGAACTGCCGACGCCGGACGTCGCCGGGGAGGAAATCGCGCATTCCCCGCGCCGGGTGGGTGTTGGGCACACCAAATCTTATCAAGGCGCGGTCAGGTCGCGAACCCGAACCCGCTCACGATCGATAATGGGACCAGGTCCCATGCGTCCTGTCGATCGTTTCGAACGCCCGCTCCGCAGCCTCCGCATATCGGTCACCGACCGGTGCAATCTCCGCTGCCAGTACTGCATGCCGGAGCCGGACTACGTCTGGCTGCCGCGCGAGAGCATCCTGACCTTCGAAGAAACCGCGACGCTGACAGGCGCGTTCGCGGCATGCGGCGTCGACCGCGTCCGGCTGACAGGGGGCGAGCCGCTCCTTCGCCGCAACCTGCCGGACCTCGTCTCGCGGCTGGCCGCCATGCCGGCCGTCGCCGATCTTGCGCTCACGACCAATGGCGTGCTCCTTGCCGCGCAGGCGCAATCTTTGCGCGCTGCAGGACTCCGGCGCCTCACGATCAGCCTGGACACGCTCGACCGCGAGCGCTTTCGTCAGCTCGCGCGGTTCGACGAGCTGCCTTCCGTGCTGCGCGGGATCGACGCGGCGGTCCACGCGGGCTTCGATGCGCTGAAAATCGATACGGTCGTCATCCGCGGACGCAATGACGACGAAATCCCCGCGCTCCTCGAGTTCGGTCGCTCCGTCGGCGCGGAAGTGCGTTTCATCGAATACATGGATGTGGGCGGCGCCACCCGCTGGTCGATGGACGCGGTGGTGCCGCGGGCGGAAGTCATCGCGCGTCTCGAAACGTTGTACGGCGCCGTCGAGCCCGTGGGCGGCCGCGGCTCGGCGCCGGCCGAGCGGTTTCGTCTGCCAGACGGCACGACGTTCGGGATCATCGCATCGACAACGGAACCGTTCTGCGCGGACTGCGACCGCAGCCGGCTGACGGCGGACGGTCTCTGGCTCCTGTGCCTCTACGCACGCGGCGGCCTGGATCTGCGGCGCCCGCTGCGCGAAGGCGCGTCCGCCGAGGACCTCGAGCGCCTCATCGAGGCCGTCTGGACGATGCGCGCGGATCGCGGCGCAGAGGAGCGCCGCTTATCGGCGTCCCGCGACGCATTCGTGCCGATTGCAGCGCTCAGAAAGGACTCGCATCTCGAGATGCACACGCGCGGCGGCTGACCTTTCTGGCTTGCTGATACTGTACGCCAGTATATATGATGGGCTTCCTTGGACAACCCGCTCTCCCCCGCCGCCGAACGCTTCCTCACGGACTGCATCTCGTCGGCGCTGCAGCTCGACGCGCTCAGCGTATTGACGAGCGACCGAAACCGCTGGTGGACGACGCCGGCGATGGCGACCGCGTTGCGGGCCACCGAGGCGGCGGCCGCCGCCGCTCTCGAAGCGCTCGGACGTTCGAACGTCGTGGACGTGCGGGTCGGAGCGCATCTCTCCTATCGGTATGCGCCGGTCGACGCCGCCCTCGCGCGAGTGGTGGATGAAATCACCGACGCGCACTATCATTCGCGCGACGATTTGATCGCACGCGTCACTGGTCTTCGACGCACCAGCGACGCCGCCCGGCGCATTGCGGACGCCTTCAGGATTGGCAGGAAGCCCGATGCCTAGCATCGTCTACGGCCTGTGTGCGGCCGCAAGCCTGTTCTGCGCCGCGCTCGTGCTCTCGCATTACCGCAGGAGCGGAGGGCGTGTCCTGCTCTGGGTCGCCCTCGCGTTCTGCGGTCTCGTCGTCAACAACCTGCTGCTGTTCTACGATCTCGTCGTCGCGCCGGCGCTGGACTTCTCGCTGTTACGCAGCATCTCGGCCGCCGCAGCACTCGTGCTGCTGCTCTTTGGCCTCATCTGGGACGGGGTTTGATGGGCGCCTCCCTCAACGACTTCCTCGCCGGCATCACCGTCTGTGGCTGCTGGGGCGCAGCCGTGTTCTTTCTCCGGTTCTGGCGGGACACGCGCGATCGATTGTTCCTGATGTTCGCGCTCGGACTGTTCGTGCTGTCGCTCAACTGGGTCGCGCTCGAACTGATCCGGCCCGTCGCCGAGACCCGCCACTACTTCTACGTCATTCGTCTGGTCGCGTTCGTCTGCATCATCGCAGGGATCTGGGACAAGAACAGGCGGCGCTGACCGCGCGCCGCCCGGTCACGCGACGGCGTTGCCCACGCGATACAACCGGAGCACGTCGTCGAGTGTCAGGAGGCCAACGACGCGTCCGGGATCCGCGCGATGAACGACCGGCAGCAGTGGGCGCTCTTGCAGTGCACGCAGCGCGGACTCGATGGACTGATCCGGGTAAAGATACGGCCGCGCAAACGGAGCCACGGCAGATGTGAGCGGACGGGCTCCGTCCGCCGAGGAATGCAGGGCCAGCAGCGCGGCGCGCGAGATCCCGCCCCACGCTCCTCCGCCCAGGCGGACGAGAAAGAATTCGCCCGACGCTTGCTCCGCCGCGGCAATCGCGCGCTCGATCGGCTCTGCGCCGTTCAGCATGATGCCGTCCACGGTGCGCATCGCATCCTCGACGGTGTGGACCTCCGCTTCACGCTCCTCTTCCATCGACGGCAGGTCGGTGCCGTCCTGACGGCTCAGCACGTCGAAGAGTGGATGACGCTGGAACTGGCGCGACACGACGTAGGCCAGGGTGTTCGAAATCATCACCGGAAGGATGATCGAATAGTTGCCACTGACTTCCACGATCATGAACACTGATGTCATCGGCGCTCGCAGAATCCCGGCGAACAGCGTCCCCATTCCGATGAGCGCATACGAGCCGATCGGTCCGGTCATTCCCGGAGCGACCTGCCGTTCGACGGCGCAGACAGCTGCGCCCAGCATTGCGCCCATGAACAGTGTCGGGGCGAACAGCCCGCCTGGTGTGCCGGCGACGAACGACGCTGTCGTCGCGAGCAGCTTCAGCACGCACAGGGCGACGAGCATTCGCCAGCCGAATGCGTCGTGCATCGCCTGATCCATCGCGTCGTACCCTGCCCCGAGGACCTGCGGGAACCACAGCGCGACGATCCCGATCAACACGCCGGCAATCGCGGGCTGGAGATACCAGGTCCACGGAGGCAGCGCGCGCAGGCGTGGACGGAGCGTGGCCACCAGCTTGACGAACACGATCGACACGCCGCCGCCGATCACGCCGAGGATTGCGTACGCGAGGAGTTCCGACGAGTGTTCCAGGTGATACGGCGGCACGCGGAAGAGCGGCTGATCGCCGAGGAACCACTGCTCGGTCACAACGCTGGAGACAGCTGCCAGCACTACGGCTCCGAGCACGCCGGCGGTCCATCGCCCGATGACCTCCTCGATGACGAACAGCACCGCCGTAATCGGCGCGTTGAAGGCGGCAGCGAGCCCGGCGGCTGCGCCGACTGGCGCGACGTACCGAAGCCGCGAGCGCGAGAGCTTCAGCCGGCGGCCGAGCGCGGACGCGATACCCGCGCCGATCTGCAGTGCCGGATCTTCCGGCCCGAGTGACTGGCCGCTGCCGATCGCGAGCGCAGAGGTGATGAACTTCCCCACGACGGTCCGGAACGATATGAATCCATCGTAGATGTACAACGCTGCCTTCGTCTGATTGACGCCGCTCCCCCGGACCGCGGGGAAGAAACGGATGACCAGCAACGCCACGACGAGGCCGACGCCCCCCGGAACGACAACGACGCGCGGGAACGAAGGTACGAGCGTCGAACCGAGCGCGCGCAGATGGAACCACTCGATCGCAATCCTGAAGCAGACGACCGCAAGGCCTGAATAGATGCCGACGATGACGGCAACGATCAGCAGGACTTGTTCCTCGCTGAGCGATGGCCGGAGACGAAGGTTCACTACCGGACTCCCCGTTGCGCCAGGATGAGGAGCGCGCGGTCGCGGGCGTCCATCGGACCGCATTGCGCGTCCTGGATCTTCTCGATATCGAACGCGAGCGTCATGACGTCGTCCAGTGCCTCGGCGTCGCGCGTCAGCTGCCGTACTGAAAGCTTGCGTGCAGCCTCCAACCGCGCCGCCTGATCCGGATATCGCAGCGGAGCGCCCGGCGGTGCCGTCGCCGGCAGCTGACACCGATGCAGCCGTTCAGCGGCGATCTCGAGGCATTCACGTGCGCGGCTTACGCGATCGGTATGGACGAGGCCGCGCGCGAAGGGATCCAGGGCGATGACGTCTTCCGATATCGCAAGCATCTCCTTCGACTCGGCGTCCGACACCTCGGCGACGCGAAAGTACTCTCGAGCTCCGTGGTAATCGCCGCTTCGGAACGCTATCTGCCCGGCGAGCCGCGCCGCGTCGCGGTTGCCCGGGTCCAGTGCGAGGGCCCGGTCGAGCAGCGCTCGCGCACGCGAGTCCGCGCCGGCACTGACGAGGAGCGCGGCGACGCTCGTGATCGTTCCGCTGTCGGAAGGCAGGTCGCTGATGATTCCGATCAGCTCCGACTGCGCCCGCACCAGCTGGCCGTGAGCGAGGAGCAGTTTCGCTGATTCGATGCGGGCTTCGCGTCGCGCGGCCTGTGCGCCGCTGTCCCAGGAACCGTCGACGGCTGCGTGGTAGTAGCGCACCGCGTGCCCGACATCGCCATCTTCCGCCGCGAGTCGCGCGAGCGCGAGATTGATGCGTCCGTTGCCTGGCTGCTCCGCCCAGAGGGTGAGTAATTGCGCCCGCGCCTCGGCTGGATGATGCGCCTGCATCAGCGCCTCAGCCAGACGCAGCCGATCGTCGTTCCGATCGGGACTGAACGACAGCGCCGTCTGGAAATCGACCACGGCGGCTTCCGGGGCATCGGACAGATCGCGTTCGCCGCGTGCGCTCCATTCCTCGGCAAGCCGATGGCGCGAAACGCGATAGCGTGCGACCACGGTGTGGGTCAGGGCGAAGGCGGGGATCAGCGCGCCGATCGAGAGACCGACAATCGTCCGGCGGTCGAACGACGGGAACTCCACGGATACACGATTGTATCAGGTACCCGGCCCGAGTATCGTCGGAGGGCCGAATCGATATAGTGAACGACGTGGCCACCGCAGAAGACCTCCGTCTCGATGAATCACGTCGTCGCACACGCCACTGGAACCGGTGGGGACCGTATCTCAGCGAGCGCGCGTGGGGAACCGTGCGGGAGGACTACAGCGCAAACGGCGACGCCTGGCACTACTTTCCGCACGATCACGCACGTTCGCGGGCGTATCGCTGGAACGAGGACGGGCTCGCCGGCTTCTCCGATCGCCATCAGAAAATCTGTTTCGCCATTGCGCTCTGGAACGGACGCGATGCGATCCTGAAGGAGCGCCTGTTCGGCCTCTCGAACGCGGAGGGCAACCATGGAGAGGACGTCAAGGAGTCTTACTTCTACCTCGACAGCACGCCCACGCACTCGTATTCGCGGTTCCTCTACAAATATCCACAGGCCGCGTTTCCGTACGACGCGCTCGTGCTGGAGAACGCGCGGCGCACCCGGCACGATCCCGAATTCGAGCTCGCCGACACGGGCGTGCTCGCCGACGGCCGCTACTTCGACGTCGAGGCGGAGTACGCGAAGGCAGACCCTGAAGACATCCTCATTCGCATCACGATCGCGAATCGCGGACGCGACGCCGCGCCGCTCCACATCCTGCCGACCATCTGGTTTCGGAACATCTGGGCGTGGCACCCGGGATTCGAACGCCCGAACGCGCGCGCGACGGATTCGGCAATCGCGCTGACCGAGCGGGCGTACGGGCACCGCTGGCTCCATTTCGAGGGCACGCCCGACGTGTGGTTCACCGACAATGAGTCGAATGCCGAACGCCTGTTCGGAAAGACGTCTGCGTCACGATTCACCAAGGATGCGTTCCACCGGTTCCTGATTGGCGGCGAGCAGGATGCGATCAACCCGGCGCGCGAGGGCACCAAGGCCGCGATCCATGTGCCACTGACGATCGGCCCGGGCGAGACGGTCACGCTGAAACTGAGGCTCAACGATCGCGAGCCGCGCACGACCGGGTTGCTGGGTCCTGAATTCGATTCCGTATTCGACGCGCGCCGGCGGGAGGCCGATGAATTCTACGCGTCGGTGATTCCGGCCTCGCTTTCTCCCGATGCCAGGAACGTGATGCGGCAGGCGCTCGCGGGACTGCTCTGGTCGAAGCAGTACTACCACTACATCGTCAAGACGTGGCTCGATGGCGATCCCGGCCAGCCCCCGCCTCCCGCCGAACGACGTCTGGGTCGGAACGCGCAGTGGATGAACATCTACAACGCGGACGTGATCTCGATGCCGGACAAGTGGGAGTACCCATGGTACGCGGCATGGGATCTCGGGTTTCACTGCGTGGCGCTGGCGGTGGTCGATCCGGACTTCGCCAAGGAACAGCTCCTGCTGCTGCTGCGCGAGTGGTACATGCACCCGAACGGCCAGCTGCCGGCGTACGAGTGGGCGCTCGGCGACGTCAATCCACCGGTGCACGCGTGGGCCGCGCTTCGCGTCTTCCAGATCGAGCGGAAACGCCGCGGATCCGGCGACCGCGGATTCCTGGAGCGCGTGTTTCAGAAGCTGCTGCTCAATTTCACGTGGTGGGTGAATCGGAAAGATGCCGACGGGATGAACGTCTTCCAGGGCGGATTCCTCGGCCTCGACAACATCGGCGTGTTCGATCGCAGCAAGCCGCTCCCCACGGGCGGCTACCTCGAACAGTCGGACGGCACGAGCTGGATGGCGATGTACTGCCTGAACATGCTCGCCATCGCGATGGAGCTGGCGTCGGGCAACCACGTCTACGAAGACGTCGCGAGCAAGTTCTGGGAGCACTTCCTCGGCATCGCGCACGCGATGGCGGGCGGGCGCATGCACGGCGACAGTGCTCCCGACCTGTGGGACGACGACGACGGGTTCTTCTACGACGTGCTGCACGGCGCCGACGGCAGCCGGTCGCCGCTGCGCGTGCGATCGCTCGTCGGCCTCATTCCGCTGCTCGCGGTGCAGACCCTCGAGCCGGACCTGATCGAGCGGCTCTCGGGATTTCACCGCCGTATGGACTGGTTCATCCGTCATCGCACGGACCTGACCGCCAACGTCGCGTGCATGGAAACGCGAGGCCGGAGCGATCGCCGCCTCCTCGCGATCCTCGACCGTGACCGTCTCGCGCGCGTCCTGGAAGTGATGCTCGACGAACGCGAGTTCCTCTCGCCGCACGGCATCCGCTCGATCTCCGCCATTCACCGCGACCGTCCGTACACCCTCCTGGCAAACGGCGTCGAATATCGCGTCGACTACGAGCCTGCCGAATCCACCACGAGTCTGTTCGGCGGCAATTCGAACTGGCGCGGACCGGTGTGGTTTCCGATCAACTTCCTGCTGATCGAGGCACTCCAGCGCTTCCACTACTACTACGGTGCGGATTTCACCGTGGAATGTCCGACCGGTTCAGGCGTGCACATGACGCTTGACGAGGTCGCCGCCGAAATTTCGCGCCGCCTCGTGACGATCTTCCTCCAGGACGATACGGGACGCCGACCCCTGCACGGCGCATCGACGCTGTTCCAGCGGGATCCGTACTGGCGGCAGCTCCTCGAGTTCCACGAATATTTCGATGGCGACACCGGCGCCGGCCTCGGCGCCCGGCATCAGACCGGATGGACCGCACTGGTCGCGAAACTGCTTCAGCAGGGAGGATGGAGTGGCGAGGATGGAGGGTAGCAGGGACCCGCCATCGCGCCACGTTGCTGTATGCTGGCGCCGTGACCGGGACCGCGTCGGGAACACATAGCCACCGCCACCCCTTCTCCGCGCCGATAACCCGTAGCTTTCGCCTTACGCCGCCGGGGGCGCCGAAGGACACCTTCCATCACGTGGTCTCACTCGCCGGCTCGGGACTGACGTTCAAGCCGGGCGACTCGCTCGGAGTGTTTCCCAGGAACCATCCTGATCTGGTGGCGGCGGTGCTGCGCCGTCTCGAGGCGAGCGGCGAGGAACCCGTCGCCGGCCGATACGGGGAAACCGTCCCGCTGCTCGAGGCCCTCACGTCCCACTTCGATCTCTGCATGCCGAGCCGGCGCCTGCTCGAGGCGTGCGTCGCCGCTCATCCCGATCGGTTCGCTCCACTGCTCGAAAAAGGAAATGAGGAGGCGCTGAAGCACTACCTGCGTGCGTGGGACGACGTCCACGATGTGCTCGACGTGCTGGAAGACGCGCCCGCGACCCGGCTCACGCCCGCCGAGTTCGCGGCGTCGATGCGGACCGTGCAGCCGCGCCAGTACTCGATCGCGTCGAGCCTGCTCGCGGCGCCCGACGAGGCGCAGCTGCTCGTGCTGTCGGTCGAGTACCCGTCGCGGCAGCGGCGGCGCTACGGCATCTGCTCGACCTTCATCAACGATCGCTGGCCGGTTGGCGAGACCGCACCCGTCTACATCCACGATGCACAGCGTCACTTCGCGATGCCGCACGATCCGTCGGTGGCGATGATCATGATCGGTCCGGGCACGGGCCTGGCGCCGTTCCGCGCGTTCCTGCAGGAGCGCGAAGCCACCGGCGCGCGCGGTCGTAACTGGCTGTTCTTCGGCGAGCAATCCCGCGCCTGGGGTTTCTATTACGGCGACGAAATGACGGCGTGGCAGCGAAACGGATTCCTGCGCCTCGACCTGGCGTTCTCCCGCGATCAAGCTCACAAGATCTACGTTCAGCACCGCATGCGCGAGAACGCGCGCGACCTCCACGAGTGGATCCGGGACGGCGCGGAGGTCTTCATCTGCGGCGACAAGGGCAAGATGGCGGCAGACGTGCAGCAAGAGCTGCTCAACATCCTGCAAACCGAGGGTGGGCTCCCCGCCGACGCCGCAGCGGCGTATCTTGCCGAGATGAAGAAAACCCACCGGTTGAAACTCGACGTGTACTGATCAGTTCCACGTTCACAGCTGCTCACCGAAAACCGGTTACTGGCAATTTGTTTGCACGATCCTGAGCGGAAGGAGCGTGTCATGCCGCGAGGAGACAAGAGCAAATACACCAGCAAGGAAAAGCGCCAGGCCGAGCACATCGAAGAAGGCTATGAAGACCGCGGCGTTTCGCACACAGAAGCCGAACGCCGCGCATGGGCGACCGTAAACAAAGTGCACGGCGGCGGTGAAAAGCCTGGCGGCGGTGGCTACGGCAAACCGGAAAACCATGAGCCGATGCGGCGCGGGGGCCATCGCAGCCACAGCGGTTCCAAACACCGGTCAGAGCGCGGCTAGCCCGTCCCACAGCAGAACGACGGAGCACGCCGCGCTGGCGAGCGCCGTGCTCCGTTCCATCCTCCACGCAACCCTTCGGCCTCCGACCCCGTCCAAGCACGCGATGCGCTTCTCGAACTTCGTTCAGGATCTGCGTTACAGCCTTCGAACGCTCCGACGGGATGCGACGTTCGCCGCCTTCACCGTCTGCATCGCCGGACTCGGCATAGGCGCGAGCACGACGGTCTTCACCGTCGTCAATGCCCTGCTGCTCCGGCCGCTGCCCTTTGCAGATGCGGATCGTCTCGTGTGGATCACGAATCACGATTCGAGCGGGCTTTCGGGGCAGACGACGCAGGTCGGCCACATGCTGGATCTCCGCGAACGAACGCACACGCTATCCGCAATCGCGGGGTACATGGCGTTCTACGGCGTGGGCGACGCGCTCTTGAGCGGTCATGGTGAGCCGGAGCGCGTGAGCGGCGTGCCTGTGTCCGACAATTTCTTCGAGATCCTCGGCATCCGCCCGGCGCTCGGCCGGACGTTCACCGCCGAGGAATATCGATGGCAGGGTCCGAAGGCCGTTCTGCTCAGTCATGCCTTGTGGCAGCGCCGGTTCGCTTCCGACCCCCGCATCGTCGGCACGGTGCTGACGATCAATGACGAGGCGCACACGGTCGTCGGGGTGCTGCCGCAGTCGTTCGATTTCGCGGCGGTGTTCGCGCCCGGCGCGCATTTCGACTTGTATTTCCCGTTTCCGCTGAGCCCCGAAACGAACCGCTGGGGCAACACGATGGCGATGATCGGCCGGTTGAAACCCGGCGTGACGGCTGCGCAGGCGCAAGCAGACACGCGGGCCATCGCGACAGAACTCACGCGGGAGCACACGGACCGCAACACGTTCGAGGGATTCGTGACGCCGCTTGCGGATCACGTCAACGGTCGTATGCGGCTTGCGCTCTGGGTGCTCGCAAGCGCTGTCGCGATCGTAATGCTGATCGTGTGTGCCAACGTGTCGAGCCTGCTTCTCGCGCGCAGCGCGGCCCGCCGCAAGGACATCGCGATCCGAATGGCCCTCGGCGCCGGGCGCCGCCGGCTCGTCGCGCAGGTATTCACCGAGTCGATCGTCCTCTCCTGCATGGGCGCATTGATGGGCGTCGCCGTGGCGATTGTCGGGACGCGGACGCTGGCGCACCTCGACGCCGTGAGCATCCCGCTGCTGACCGAGGTCCACACCGATCCCACCGCGCTCGCCTTCACACTGGCGCTCGCGATCGGCGCCGGAATTCTGTTTGGTCTGGCACCCGCGATCAGCGCGCCCGAGCGCGATTTGCACGAGACGCTGAAGGACGCGAGCCGCGGCTCCTCGGCGGGCCGGACGTGGATGCGGAGCGCACTCGTGGTGTCCGAGATTGTCTTCGCATCGGTACTCCTGGTTGCCGCAGGCCTGCTGCTTCGAAGCTTCCTCCGCGTGCTCGATGTCGACCTCGGGTTCCGCGCCGCGCATACCGTAACGATGCGCGTCGATCCGGACGCGTCGCACGACACGCGCGAGAAGAAACTCGCATACATCGACGAAGTGCTTAGGCGTGCGCGCGCAGTCGCGGGTGTGGACGGCGCCGGCATCACCGATGCCCTCCCCCTCGGCAAGAACCGGACGTGGGGGGTTCGCGCGAAGGGCGTGTCCTACGACCGCGGTCGTTTCGTATCCGCCTTTGTCAGGGTAGTCAGCGACGGCTACCCTGCCGCGATGAGCATCCCGATCAAGGCGGGGCGCGACATCTCGGAATTCGACACGCCAACGAGCGAACCGGTCATCGTGATCAATGAAACGATGGCGCGGACGATGTGGCCCGGACAGGATCCGATCGGCAAGGTCGTGCTCAACGCCTGCGCTCCGGAGCGGACGGTGATCGGCGTCGTCGGCGACGTCCGGCATCTGGCGCTCGAACAGCGGTCCGGCAATGAGATGTACATCCCCTTGCGGCAGTGCGACGATCTCTCCTCGACAGATTTGGTCGTTCGCTCCTCGACTGGGACGGAAGCGCTCGTCACGGCGCTGCGGCAGACGCTCGCGCCAATCGCGCCGGACCTGGCCGGCAACACCGTGCGAACGATCCAGGAACTCGTCGATCGATCCGTGTCGCCGCGCCGGTTCGTCGTGCTGATACTCGCTGCCTTCGCGGGTTTCGCGCTCGTGCTGGCGTCGCTGGGCATCTACGGTCTGATTTCGTATTCCGTCAGCCAGCGCAGGCAGGAAATCGGGATTCGTATGGCGCTCGGCGCATCGGCCCGCAGAGTCCGGGCTCGCATCATCGGAGAGACACTCCGGCTTGCCATAACCGGGGTGTCGCTCGGCATCGTCGCGTCGTGGGTCGTGGCACGCGCGCTCGGCGGGTTGCTCTTCGGCGTCGCGGCGACCGATCCCGTGACTTTCGCGTCGATGATGGCGATGTTGATCGCCATCGCGCTCCTGGCGGGCTATCTCCCCGCACGCCGCGCGTCGCGGATGGATCCGCTCGCCGCGCTGCGCGCCGAGTGAGCCCGCCGGCCGCACGGCCATGACGGCGGAGCAACACGGCGCTCACCGCGCCGGCTGCTCCGTCCCCTCCTCCCGCCCGACGTCAGCAGCTTTATACCCCTGTTCAGTATCGAGAGACAATCCCGGAATGCGGTCTCCTGCGCGCCGGCGAGTGCATCGTCGTTGAGCGGGTGCGCTACACTTCGTGCCCGATGCGAACCTTCTTTGCCGCCGTGGCCCTGTTTGCTTGCGCGTTCACCGGGGTTTCAACGGAGCAACTCGACCCCTCTGTCTTTGCCGATCTGCACTGGAGATCCATCGGACCTCCCCGCTCCGGTTATATCTCCGCGCCTGCCGGTGTTCCCGGCGATCTCACGACCTACTACGTCGGGCTTCCAGAGGGCGGCGTCTGGAAAACGACGAACGGCGGCACGACTTGGAAGCCGATCTTCGACGAGCAGCGCGTCGCGTCGATCGGCGCGGTCGCTGTGGCGCCCTCGGACCCGTCGGTCGTGTATGTCGGTACCGGCAATCAGTCCAGCTGGTCGTTCACGCCAGGAAAAGGCGTATTCAAATCGACCGACGCCGGGCGCACGTGGACGAACGCCGGCCTCGAACGGTCCCAATACATCGGCGGAATCGTCGTCGATCCGCACGATCCGAACACGCTGCTCGTCGCGGTGCTCGGCGCGCGCCGCGGGGCGCCGGCCGGAGCACGCGGCGCGCAAACCGACACCACGGATGGGGAACGCGGAGTGTATCGATCGACGGATGGCGCACGCACGTGGACGCGCGTGCTCGAGGCGAACAGCGGTGTATCGGATGTCTATCAGGATTATGGCGATCCCGGAATGACATTCGCGCTCGTGGCCGGCGGTTTCGGCGGTCGTGAGGCGCCAACGCAGACGCCGGCGAGCACCGGCCTTTACAAATCCTCGGACGAGGGAGCGAACTGGCAACCGGTCGGCAGCAAGGGGCTGCCCGGCGGAGCTCGCATCGCCGCGTTTGCGGTGGCGTCGGGAACGTACGGCCGGCGCCTGTATGCGGTCGCGACCGGAGGGGGCCGCGATGCGGCGCGAGGGGACGAAGGCCGCGCGCTCTATCGCTCCGACGACGGCGGCGACACGTGGACGTTCGGCACCGCTGCGCTCGCGAGCGCCGGGGGAAAGATGTATGCGGATCCTCAGAATCCGGACGTCGTCTACCTGATGGGAACGGCGGTCTACAAGTCCGCCGATGGCGGACGGAGTGTGAGGGCGTTCTGGGGCGCGCCGAGCGGCGCCGACCCGCGCTTCCTCTGGATCGACCCGACCAACTCGCGCCACATGATCGCCGGCGTGGATCAGGGTGCGGCGATTTCAGTGGATGGCGGAGCCTCGTGGACGCCGTATTACGGGCTCGTCAACGGGCAGTTCTACCGCGTGGCGACCGACTATCGCTTCCCGTATCACGTCTGCGGCCCGCAGCAGGATTCCGGAACCGCGTGCGTCGCGAGCCGCACCGATTTCGGGCAAATCCGCCCGAACGACTGGTATCCCGGCGGCGGTTTCGAAAACGGCTTCCTGATTGCCGATCCCCGCGATCCTCGGTATCTCTACACGCAGGGTTGGTATCACGTCCTGCGTCGGTACGACCTCGAGACCGGCCAGGATGTCGTGCTCTACCAGCCCGCGCCCGGCGATCGTTTCGGCGGCGCGCCTCCCCTGGCCTTCTCGAAGGATGGGCGGACGTTGTACATGGCCGCGCAGCACCTCCTCGCATCAGACGACCGCGGCATCACGTGGCGAACCGTCAGCTCAGACCTTGCAGCGCCTCCCAACGTTTCTCTGTCCGGCGACGCGCTCGCAGGCGGCAGTACTGTGAGCGGACCCGCCGCGGGAGGATCGATTCAGACACTGTCGCTGTCGACGGTGGACCCCGGCGTAATCTGGACCGGCGCAAGCACGGGCCTTGTTCATGTGACGCGCGACGGCGGCAAGACGTGGGCGAACGTGACGCCGAAGGATCTTCCGGCAGGCGCGATCAACATCATCGACGCTTCGCATCACGACGCAGGCACGGCGTACATGGCGCTGCTGTCCCGCTACTCGCACCCGCACATCTATCGCACAGGCGACTTCGGACAGAGCTGGCGCGAGATCGTCACGGGCATCGCAGACGCCGGCACGGCACGTGTGGTCCGCGAGGATCCTGCCGATCCGTCCATCCTCTACGCCGGCACCGTGACCGGCATCTGGACGTCGTTCGATCGGGGCGATCACTGGCAGTCGCTGCAGCTCAATCTCCCGGCTACCGTCGTCAGCGACATCACGCTGAAGGACGCGGATGTGGTGATCTCGACGTACGGACGCGGGTTCTGGATCCTCGACAACGTCTCGCCCCTGCGACAGGCGCGTGAGGCGCTCGCCTCGAAGGGACCGGCGTTCCTCTTCAAGCCCGAAGAGGCATCACGAGCGCGGTGGGACAACACGCAGGACACGCCGCTTCCGCCCGAGATGGTCGTCGGCGAAAACCCTCTCGAAGGAGTCGTGATCGATTATTACCTCCCTTCGGCGATCAGCGGGCCGCTGCAGCTGACGATCGGTGATGCATCCGGCCATGTCATTCGCGAGTACTCGAATGTCGAACCGCCCGTGGACACGGTGATGCCCAACGTCCCCGAGTACTGGCTCATGCCGCCCACGGTCCTCGGGACGAGCGCCGGGATGCATCGCGTCAACTGGGACCTGCGCTATCCGGATCCGCCCACGCTCAATTACGGCTACTCGGGGACGCTGCTCGACTATCGCGAATACACGCTGAACTGGCACGCAATCTACGGAAAGACTCCCCGCCGTACGCTCGTTGGACCGATGGTGGTGCCGGGAACGTACACGATCACCCTGACCGCTGGGGGCCAGCGGTACTCGCGACCCGTCACGGTCGTCCAGGATCCGCGGATCGACGTGCCGCAGGCTGGCCTCGAGGCGCAGTTCCAGTTGCAGCAGCGGATGGTGGCGGGCATTACGACCACGTACGAGGCGGTGAACTACGTCGACGCGCTGAAGGCGGCGATTGACAAGGCACGCCGGGCGTCGAAGAACGCTGCAGATCTGGATTCGCTGCAGAAGACGCTCGCGCCGCTGATGGGGAGTTCGGGCGTGTTCGGACTGGCGCACCGCGATCTATCGAGACGGCTGAACGATCAGCTCATCGCGGACATGGCGCCGCCGCCGAACATCGTGGCCGGCGTCGATGGACCGTGCACATCGGTGGACGAGGCGCTCGCGGCAATTCGCGCGATCCAGCCGACGGCCTCGAAGCTGGGCCTGCCAATCTGGACGGCACCGGCGTCGGGCTGCGCAGCGCGCTGACGATCCGCTATCCTTACCGGCCGCGAGGCGCTGCGGCGCGTGACCAGGCATCCGGCTGCATGCCGTGCGAAGGAGCTCACATGAGCGCTCGGGCGCGCTTGTTTCTGATTCTCTGGCTGGCAGGCCTTGCTGGGGTCCTGTCGTTCCAGCTGGTCGATCTTCCGAGGCTGATTGCGAAATTGCCGGGTGCGGCAAACAAGCCCCTGCCGTTACCCATGGCGGTCATCCGGCTGCTCAGTGTTATGCAGCCTGGTGTGCTCGTCGGGGTCGCTGCCATTATCGGAGTCATGCTTGCTCCAAAGGTGGGTCTGACGGCTCCCGCCGCACAGGCCGTGGCCGACAGGCGTCCGGTCCTGCCAGCGCTGCGTCCCCAACTTCTCCCTGGGTTGCTGGGGGCAGCCGTTGCGGCGCCCGCAATCATCGGGTGTTGGCTGCTGTGGAAGCATTTCCTGACACCCTCGTTCATGGAGACCGCGGCGGAGTTCAGTCGCATGTTGCCTCCAGCCACGCGTCTCCTCTATGGGGGGTTTACGGAGGAAGTGCTCCTTCGATGGGGCTTCATGACGTTGGTCGTCTGGTCGGGATGGAAGGGCCTGCAGGGTGGAACGGGTGCTCCACGCTCGACGGTCGTGGTCGGCGCGATCGTCTGTTCCGCTCTTGTCTTCGGCGCCGGTCACCTTCCACTCGCGATCGCACTGAACGGCGGGCCCAGCCTTGCTCTCGTCGGCTACGTCGTGTTTGCCAACTCGATATTCGGAGTCGTTGCCGGCGTGCTGTATTGGAAATACGGGTTGGAATCGGCAATGGTGGCTCATGCTTTGACGCATGTGGGTTTTCTTCTGTCCGGCCTCATCTAGTCCAAACGATCGGCCTGCCATTCCGGACGCGACCGAACTCGATCAGCGGTCTGCGATGAGATCGAACGCGCGCGGCGTTCTGCTCGGCACTCCGCTTGCGTAGCGTCCATCCGTGCTGATTGAAGGGGTGCACACATGCCAAATGTGACAAACCCGCCGATGGTGATTGTTGCCGTAGCGGTGGTAATTGCCGTGCTCGCGATCGTCTGGATGTACGGGCAGCGGCACCGGCGTCAACGGCTCCGCACCCGGTTCGGTTCCGAGTACGACCGTACCGTACAGGCTGTTGGTACGACCGGCCGTGCTGAGGCGGTGCTCGCAGAGCGTGAGAAGCGCGTTTCGTCGTACCACATCCGTCCGCTGATAGACGAGGAGCGCGGACGTTACTCGGAGGCGTGGCGGCGCGTCCAGGCGCGTTTCGTCGATGACCCTGCGGGGGCCGTGACGGACGGCGACCTGCTCGTCAACGAAGTCATGACCGCGCGCGGCTATCCCATGGCCGACTTCGATCGCCGCGCTGAAGATCTCACCGTCGAGCACGCGAACGTTGTCAATCATTACCGGGCCGCGCGTGCGATCGCGGGCCGTCACTCGCGACACGAAGCGACGACCGAGGATCTGCGCCAGGCGCTCGTCCACTATCGCGAGCTGTTCGCGGACCTGCTCGGCACGAGCAGTGCCGCCAGGAGGAGCGCATGACAGACGAACACAGGCTTTCCACGACCGAGATCGCGCGCGCGATGGACCGGAACGACACGGCGGGTGGCGAACGCGCGCGCGTAGAGGACGCACGAGCTATCGAAGGTGCGCCGCGCGACGTTGATGCGCGCCCCGGACCGCTGTTTGCGGACGAAGAACTCACCGGCTATCGCACGCGCTGGAGCGGCATACAGACCGGATTCGTAGATGAGCCGCGGAAGGCGGTGGAGGAAGCGGACACGCTCGTCGCCGAACTGATGAAGCGCCTGGCCGAGAGCTTCGCCGAGGAACGTCGCAAGCTCGAGGCCGAATGGGAACGATCCGAGAAGGTCTCGACGGAGGACCTGCGGATCGCGATGCGTCGCTACCGCTCGTTTTTCGAGCGGCTGCTCTCAATCTGAAACCGGCAGGCACGACGGTGTCGCGGATCATGACGGCAAGCGGCTGCTTCAGAAAAGAAAAGGCACGAACCGCTTTCGCGTTTTCATGAAGTCGACGTAGGGAACGCCGAGCGCCGCGACGAGTGCGCGTTCTTCCACGCGCACTCGATAGGCGTACACCGCGGCGGCCGAGAGGAACGTGATGGCAAGGCTCAGCCAGTTGCCCAGCGCGAGGCCTATGCCGGAGAACATCATCACACCGGCCGTATAGGAAGGATGACGCACGTAGGCGTAGGCACCCCGGTCGATCACCGGCTGGCGCTCAACCGTCTGAACGTTGCCCGTAAAGTACTCGCCCAGCATCCGCCAGCAATGCCGGCGCAACAGACTGCCCGCAGCCAGGAGTGCCGTCCCTCCCCAGTACGCCAAGGTTTTGACGAACCCCGTCATCGCGAAAGAACGTCGGAACGCAATCGGAAAGGCGATCAACAGCCCCAGCCACATGCCCATGATGATGACCTGCATCGATCTGGAGTCCTGGGACCCCGCTGAGGCGCGGTCGGCCTTCTGGGCTCGCCGTATGATTCCGAACTCAGGGGCAAACGCCCAAACATAGACGACCCAAAACACGAGCGCGAACGGCCAGACAAATGGCAGCGGACGCATACGTCACTTCAATACGAGCAAGTAAGTCAGAAGTCCCGCAATGATGCCGATGGCGGCGGCCGCCGTGATCGTGGTCATGCGCCGCTGGCGGCGCTGGGCGAGCTTGAGATCCGCAATGTTGGACCACAGCGCCTTCTGCAGCCGGATCGTCGTCGTCCCAGGCTGCCGGATATGGTCGTCCTCCTCCGGACGGTCGACCGGAGCGATGAACTTGTAGCCCCGACGGGGAATCGTCTGCAGGTACACGGGCCGCTCGGCGGAGTCTCCCAGTGCATCGCGCACCTGCTTGATCGCGAAGTTGACCGCCTGGTCGAAATCGACGTAGGTCCCGTCCTCCCAGAGTTCGGCACGTATCTTTTCGCGCGTGACGATCGCACCGGCATTACGGACAATCAGGGACAGCAGTTTCATCGGCTGCGGCTGCAGCCTGACGGCGCGGCCGGCGCGTCGAAGTTCCGCGGAGTCGACGTCCAGCTCGAATTCTCCGAACCGAAACTTCTGCGACGGTGATGAGCGAACCACGGGATGCGGCACCTGAGCCCTCCTGACGTTATCACGGAGCCCGGCGGCGGCACACATCGACGGCTGCAAAGTGCTGCAACAACACCAGTTCCAGGCTCATGAAGCGCTCCGCCAATCCTCATCGTCCGCTCGTGGGCCGGGCGCCGATATCGGCGTATTTTGGGACGTGTCACTGGAGGATTCGATGGACGTCCACTACAGCCTTCGCGCGGTGGAACGCCGCGGCGGCGGTTCCCTCAGCTTTTCCACGTTCGCACTCGACAATGAGGACATCGCGTGCGCAGCGCGGACCACGGCGTGTGTGCTGTTCAGCGGCATCCGAACGGCCATCACGCTGGCGGAGCGCATTCATCAGGAGAGCGGATGGCGATGGGGACCGTTCGAGGTCATCAACTGCGGGGCTGGCGACGCGGTGATGGATCGCGTTCTGTTCGCCCGTCTCCAGGACGATCTGTGGCCCGTCGAATCGGAATTGCCAGTGCTCCGGCTGCTGCAGCCCGGCACCCTGTTCCTGGAGGAAGTCGGCCGCTTGAGCCCGATCGCGCAGATGAAGCTGCGCGACCTCCTCGAACTGGCGTCGAACGAAACACGCGGCCGGCGGTCGCGCCGGCGGATCATGGCGTCCAGCTCAGAGCCGCTCCTGACGCGAGTTCTGGAAGGCAGCTTCGATCAGACGCTCTTCTATCGCCTGAATGCGATTCACTTCGTGGTGTGAGGCGCGCGCGGAATCACGCCCTGGTCTTCGAGCCAGGTCCGGACATCTGCCCAGAATCCGACCGGCCGGGATGCCACAAAGAGTGCGTGGTTCGCATCGGGATACGTGCGGATGGTAATCGGAACACCATCGCGCGCGAGCTGCTGGAGATTCCGCGTTGTGTGGCGGACCGGAATACTCTCATCGTCCTCTCCGAGCAGCCACAAAATCGGTATCCGATCGACGCGAAGGCTCGGCAGATTGTCGAAACCGGGCGGCCCCGAATACGCGTCGACACGCGCGTCGATTTCCGCCGTGGTGAGCGCCTCGTGGGGCCTGAAGCCGTCGCCGGTCGCCTCGCTGTACGCATATTCCTGTCCGACACTGCCCGCCGGTCCGGACTGAATCACCGCGAAGCGCACTTCTCCGCTCCTCGCTGCCGCCATCGCCGATGGAATGATCCACCCGGCCTGGCTCACGCCGACGAAGCCGAGACGTGTCCGGTCGAAACCCGGCCGTCCTTCGAGGATCCGCAGCGCGGCGAGCGCATCGCGTCCCAGCAGCGGCATGCGTTCCGGGCTCGTGCGCACGCCCACGTTGTCGTATTCACCGGTCGACTCACCGACGCCCCGTTTGTCGTACGCGAGCACTGCGACGCCCATCGCGTTCAGGTGGGCGCGCACGCCGCGCATGTCTTCCCGCGTGGTGCGTCCCGAGCCGTGCACGAGCACCGCGGCGGCGACCGGGGGATGGGCGTCCTCCGGCAGATAGATCGTTCCTGCCAGTCGCGCCCCTTCGGTGTCGATCACGACAGGGCCGCCGACCGGCGGCTCTGCGCCCGAGCACATTGCCAGGCTCAGAACCGTCAGCGCCGATAATAGTTGCTTCACGCAACTATATTCTACGCCGATTGCGTCGCGCCCAGGACCCGCTCGTAATACGCCTCGTACATCGGCACGACCCGATCGGCGCAGAAGCGCTCGCGGACGGTGCGCAGCGCCGCCCGCACGATCCGATCGCGCAGCGTGTCGTCTGTCAGCACCTGGATCGCGCTCTCCGACATCGCCTCCACGTCGCCGACCGGATGCAGGAAACCGCTGACGCCGTGCTCGATCACTTCCGGAAGCCCGCCGGCGTTCGAGGCGACGACGGGCACTTCGCACGCCATCGCTTCCAGGGCGGCGAGCCCGAAGCTCTCCTGTTCGGACGGCAGCAGGAAAACGTCCGCCGCGGAGAGGAGCGGTATCACGTTCTCGTGCGCGCCAAGACAGTGCATCCGATCGGACACACCCATTTTCGCGGCGATCCGCCGCGCGAGCGGAAGGTCCGGTCCGTCACCGACCAGCAGCAGCACCGCGGGCACGCGCGCGGCCACGCGCGCGAAGACGTCGACGACGCAGTCGATGCGCTTCACGGGCCTGAAGTTCGACAAATGCATCACGACGCGCGTCTCCGGGTCCCCTTTCGTATACCGCTGGCGCAGCGCTGCCGCGTCGATCCGGCGGTAGGTCTGACAGTCGAGAAAGTTCGGGATCACTTCGATCGCGTGGCGAACGGACAACTCGCGGCACGTCGTGTCGCGGAGGCTCGCCGAGACAGCCGTCACCCCGTCCGACTGATCGATCGAGAAGGCGACGATCTCCGAATACGACGGGTCGGCGCCCACGACCGTGATGTCCGTTCCGTGCAGAGTGGTGACAACGCGCGGAGCGCGGCCGGGCGGCGATGCCGCCAGCACCTGGCGCGCCAGGATGGCGGACGTCGCGTGCGGCACGGCGTAGTGCGCATGAACCAGGTCGAGCCCGTGCTCGCGCGCAACGCGAACGACGGTGTTGGTCAAAGACAGCAGATACTGCGGCTCGTGGAAAAGCGGGTAGCTCGGGGTCTGCACGCGGTGGAACGCGATGTCCGACTCGAAGGGCCCGAGCCTGAACGGCTGGTCCGCACTGATGACGTGCACTTCGTGTCCGCGCGACGTGAGCGCCTTTCCGAGCTCGACGGCAACGATGCCGCTGCCGCCCATCGACGCGTAGCAGACGATTCCGATGTGCATTGTCACTCGCTGCGGGCGTCGACCAACAGCGTCGGGAGCACGATGGGATCGCGTACGACCAGGCCTTCGGCAAAGGCGACGCCGGCGACGGCGCCGAACTGCGCGTCGCGGCTTTCAACGAGCTGCTGGAAGCGAGGCGAGGTCAAGCGCGTCGCCACGGCATCGCTGCCCGCCGGACGGAACTGCGACACGTAACACGCCAGCGCCCGGCGCTTGCGGTCGTACTGCGCCGACACATCGACGACGAACGATGGGGGTGCCGAGTCGTTGATGAAGTAATAGCAGACGCGCGTCGGGCGCCACGGCTCGATTTCGGGATTCGTGCGCCGCAGTCCCGCGTCGAAGGCCGCTTCCGTGAGTACCTGACTTGCGGCGACATGATCGGGATGCCGGTCGGCCCAGTAAGGAATCGCTATCGTGCGCGGACGCGCCTGACGAATCACGACCGCCGCGGCTCGCACGTGCGCGCGCCCGCCCAGGGACCGATCGGGCCAGCGGAGATTCAGTCGCCAGACGGCGCCGAGTACCCGCCGCGCGGCCTCGGCTTCGGCGAGTCGCTCCTCGACGGTCCCGTTGCTGCCCATCTCGCCGGCCGTGAGGTCGCAAAGACCGACCCGGAAGCCAAGGTCCACGTGGCGCGCGATGCAGCCGCCAAGGCCGATCTCGATGTCGTCGGGATGCGGACCGAACACCAGCAGGTCGACGGGCTCGACGCCCGCCGTGACCCGCGCGTCCGTCTCCATCACGCCGCCGGGGTCTTCGACGTTTCAGCGGGCGGCGTCTCTCGCTCGACCTCCAGCGTGCAGTCCCCGACGAGCGCCACGATAGCGGCAATGCCGGCGAGCGCCGGCGCCAGCAATGCGCCGACGACCCCGGCCGTCAGGGGGAATTCCGCGATCACCCGCTCGCCCTGTCGGACGCGCACGCGTCTGATATTTCCTTCGCGGACGATCGCCGCCAGCTTGTCCATGAGGGCGCCGCCCTCGGCTTTCACGGATTCCCAGCACGTCTTCTCGGTCATCATGTTCCTCTCGTTACTTTACGGCGGCGGCGGGGAAAAGTGCCGCACGGGCTGGATCGCCGCCCACGAACGTCACTCCGGCAGCGACAGGTTACGGACGATCTGCCACCGGCCGCCAGTCCCCTGACGCCAGACGGTCAGATAACGCCCGCGGGAGTGCGCGGCCGGCGCGGCGTCGCGCGCCAGCTCCACGTCCGCCTGCCCCCACTCGTAGATCAGGCTCCCCTGTCGTGTAAGACCGTCCTGCACCAGTGAGCCGCCCAGCACTTTCCCCATCTGCGACAACCGGTCGCGCATGAGTTTCGCGACGGCATCGCGCCCCTTGAACACGTCACCGGTGGCCGTCACGAACACACCATCGTCTGCGTACGGCGCCGCGATGGCCTCGGCATCGTGCTGCTTCAGCGCCGGAATCCAGCCGGCATTCGCGGCCGCAATCGTGGCGCGCGCGTCGGCGGGAACGGTAGCGGCTTGCGGGGAGAGCATCACGAGAGCGAGGAGCACCGCCGCACAACGAACAGGCATGTCCGATCGTAGATCGAACGTTCTATTCGTGTCGCAGTGCGACGATGGGGTCGACGCGCGCCGCGCGGCGCGCGGGCAGCCACGCAGCGAGGACGGCGGCGCCAGCCAGCGTGGACCCCGCGATCGCGAAAACCATCGGATCGGTCGGCGTCAGACCAAACAGGAGATTTTGGACGACGTGAGTCGTGAGCAGCGCCACGACCGCTCCCGCTCCGATCCCGCCGGCCGTCATGCGGCCCGTCTCGGCCAGTATCTGCGCCATCGTCCGGTTCCGGCTGGCCCCAAGGGCCACGCGCACCGCGATTTCGTTGGTTCGCCGTGCAACCTGGAACGCCATCAGTCCGAACACGCCGAGGGTGGCCACGAGCAGCGCCAGCGCGCCGAATCCCGCACCAAGCATCGCCATCGTCCGTTCCACGCCTATCGACCGGTCGATGATCTCCGTATACAGGCGCGCACTGCGGACGCGCAGCGACGGATCGACATCGTGCACCGCGCGTTGAACGTCCATCAACACGCCCCGGGGATCGCGGTCCACTGCGCGAACGAGGTAGCTGTAACTTGACGGCTGATTCCCATCCCGCTGCGTCCACGGAATGTATACCGTGCGCAACACGGGATCGCGAAGCCGCTGATATTTGGCATCACCGACGATGCCGACGATCGCGTAGCTGGTGCCGTGCGTGGTGACGTGCCGGCCGAGCGCCGCGCGGCCTCCGAAGAAATGCACGGCGAAGCTGTTGTTCACGATCGCCACTCGTGGCGAGTCGGAAGTGTCGGTGCGGTGGAAATCCCGCCCGGCGATGAGTGGCGTCGCCAGCGTCGCGAAATACCCCGGTGCGACGGCATTGAAGCCGGCGCTGTCGGCCTCGTTTCCGCTGAAGCGATAGCCTTCCACTTCGATCGTGCGGTCCCACAGGCTGCCGGCAAGCGGAAGCATCTGCGTCGCGCTCGCGCTCCCCACCCCCGAGAGGGACGCGAACTGCTCGACGATCCCCGATGCGACGGCCTGGCTGCGCGCTGGCGGGTACACCGCGGTCGACCTGACATTGACGACGAGCACGCTGTCCGCGTCGAATCCGCGATCGACCTTCTGCAGCTCGATGAAAGTTCCTATGAAGAGCGTCGCGCCGACCAGCAACACCATCGAGATCGTGATCTGTGCGACTACGAGCGCCTTTCCAAAGCGGCCCGCACCTCGCACGCGCATTTCTTTGAGTGCAGGGATGAGAGCGATGCGGAACGCTTGAGCCGCCGGCGCGCAGCCCGCGAGCAGGGATGCCGCCATCGCGGTCGCGAGGGCGAACGCCGCGACGCGCCAGTCGGGCGCTACGGAGAGGTCGAAGTCGCGGCCGTTGACGAAGAGGCGGAAGAGCCGGTCGGCCAGCGGTGCCGAGATGAGAAGCCCCGCAGCACCGCCGGATATGGAGAGGAGCAGGGTCTCTGCGAGGCATTGACGGACCAGGCGTCCCCGGCCCGCGCCAATCGCCAGGCGCAGCGCCATCTCGCGCTGGCGCGCAGCCGCGCGGGCGAGCAGGAGGCCCGACAGGTTTACGCACGCGAGCAGCAGCACGAGCGCCACGCTGCCCAGCAGCACGAGAAGGGAACGCTCGTAGTCGTCGCGAAACGGGTTGAACCCGTCCGGCGCGGACAGCGCGGCTGCGCGCTGCTGCAGGATCTCCGCGCGATCTCTGTCTCGCGCCTCGGCCGCCTGCGTCCGGACGAAAGCGCCGTACACCGCCTGGAATTCCGCGCTGGCTTGCGCCGTGGTCGCGCCCGGCGCCAGTCGCGCAAGAACCCTGAAGTTGTTGAGATCCGGCAACTGCCGTTCGTCATCGCTCAAGGTCGGTTGCAGCGGAACGATCACGTCCGCGGCCCTGCTTCGCGTGACGCCGTGAAAGGACGGAGGCGCGACGCCAACAATCGTGAAGACGCCGCTCGGCAGCGTAATCGTCGCGCCGATAGCGTTCGGCGCGCGACCGAAATGGCGGCGCCAGACTGCGTCGCTGATTACTGCCGCCGGCGCGGCCGGCGCCGGTACGTCGTCGGCCGGCACGAGGGTGCGGCCGGACTCGGGACGAATGCCGAGGACGTCGAAGTACGCGCCGGAAACCATGTCGACGCTCACGAGATCGTCGTTTCCGTTGATCACGGCCGTCTGCTCGCGGGTCGCGACGGCCAGCACTCCTGACGCCGATCTCATGCGGCCGCGCAACATCTCGAACAAGCGATACGGGAGCGAGAGCGGCCGGCCATCCGGGCTCAAGCGAGCCAGCATGACGAGACGATCGGGGCGCGCGACCGGCAGCGGACGAAGCAGTGCGCCATTGATCACGGAGAAAATCGCGGCGTTCGCGCCGATCCCGAGCGTCAGCGACAGGACCGCGACAGCGGCGAATCCGGGCGCGCGGCGGGCCATGCGCAGGGCGTAGCGCAGGTCCTGGATGAGATCCTCCAGCCAGCGACCGCGTACGTCCTTGATTTCTTCTTCGAGACCCGCCACGTTGCCGAACTCGATAAACGCGCGCCGCTCGGCCGCCTCTCGGTCCAGGCCGGCGGCCATCAAGTCGTCGATCATCCGGTCGCGGTGAAAGCGCAGCTCGTCGCGGATGCGGGCGTTATGCGGGCGGTACCAGCGCACGGCTACTTCGCTTCGAGAATCGCGGTGACGGCCGCCGACAGGCGGGTCCAGTTCGCATGCTGGTCTTCGAGCTGGCGCCGGCCGAGCGGCGTAAGCGTATAGAAGCGGGCGTCGCGGCCGGTTTCCGACGCCGCCCACTCGGCGCGTACCCATCTCCGCTTTTCGAGCCGATGGAGCGCAGGGTACAGCGAGCCCTGCCGCACCTGCAGCACGTCTCGCGACATCTGCTGCAGCCGCTGGGCGATGGCGTAGCCATGGATGGGACCGAGGGCAACGACCTTGAGGATCAGCACGTCCAGCGTGCCCTGCAGGAGATCCGATTTCTCACCGTCCGGCGCCATGCTATGACAATCTACACATACATATGTAGGATGTCAAGGCATCGAGCGGTTTTGCGTTGCGATCGCCGGTGGTCCGCTGCCGGTCGAAAAAGAAGGGCGCGAGGATTTTCTCCCCGCGCCCTTCGCACCTGAACCGATTCGAACCTGAAGACTAAGAACTCATTCCTGGCTCTTGTGCAGTACTTCCTGCACCGGCTTCTTCTTGCCACCGAGGCCCGCGATCTGGATCGTCGGCTGCTCCTTCAGGACGTGCTGGCGATACAGCTCCGCCATCTTGTCGTCCTCGGGCGCGTGAACGCCGGCCTGCTGCTTCTTCGCGCGCAGTTTCTCCTCGCGCGCGTTCTTCGCAACACCCAGCTCGTCGAGGTCTGTCTGCTTACCCTTGGCGACCGCCTCCGGATCGAGCACCAGGTGATGCTCGGCGGACGACAGCTCGACTTTCTTGCCGCCGGCGTAGATCTGATGGCGGCCGTGCTCCTCGTACCACTTCGTCAGCGTGGCCGTCATGTGCATCTTCTCGATGATGTTCCGCCAGCCGATTCCGGTGTTGTACGCGCAGAAGCTGATCTCCCCTTCCTGCGTCGCGTAGGGAATGATGCAGCGCTCCGTGCGGCGGAAGTCGTAATTGAAGAGATCCTGGAACCACATGCCCGCGATGAACAGGAAGTTCCAGCGGTCCGAACGACGCTTGTCCTGGTCCTCCGCCGTTCGCTCGCGTCCGACCTTGCCGTACGCGCCCTCGTTCGCCTTCTTCGTCGCGCCGAACGTCTTGTCGAACTTCTTCATCAAGTCGGTCAGCTTGAAATGGGTCGGCGCCTTGAACGGGTCGTAGTTCCGCGCCAGCGACAACGCCATGCCGATCACCGAGAGCTTCTGGCCGCGCGCCGCATCGTTCACACGGCGAAGGTCCTTCGCGAGCTGATCGGCGTTCAGAAACGCGGTCACGGGCACTGCTTCCTTCGTTTCCTTGTCGATCATCACCGCCATGCCGACGCCGCAGTTGGGGTGACAGCCGCACGTGAGATTGCCCCACTCGGCCGATGGCCCGTGGACGAGGTCGGCCCAGTCGGTGAAGGTACCCATGAAGGAGATCGGGAACCAGTCGCGCGTGGGCTCGCCGATGCCCGTCTGCTTCTTCACGTCGTGCGCGAGGTGCGACAGCGTGTAGCGCTGTGCCGTCCGGCGCTCGTCGGTGATCTCCTCGTCGCGTCCCGTGAAGGACACAGGCTGGAACGAGAGGAAGTTGATCTTCCGCGGGTTGTCGAGCGCGAATTGAATGACGCGGCCGACCTGCTCATTGTTGATGCCGTTGACGATCGTGATGACCGGGACGATGTCCACGCCAGCCGACCACAGATTCTCGATCGCACGAAGTTTCACGTCGAACAGGTTGCCGACCAGGCGATGCGAGTTCGCCGCGTTGCCGATGCCGTCGAACTGCAGATAGGCATAGCGCAGCCCGGCCTCGAATGCGGCCTTCGCGAACTCCTTGCTCTTCGCAAACTCGATTCCGTTGGTCGCCGCCTGCACCGAGTTGTAGCCGACCTTCTTCGCGTACCGCACCGCGTCGAGGAAGTACGGGGACATGGTCGGCTCGCCGCCCGAGAACTGGACCGACATCTGCCGCTTCGGCTTGATGGTGATCGCGTTGTCGAGCATCGTCTTGATTTCGTCCCAGGTGAGCTCGTGGACGAAGCCGACCTGGTTCGCGTCCATGAAACACGGATCGCACATCATGTTGCAGCGGTTGGTCAGATCGATCGTCAGGACCGATCCGCGGCCGTACTTGATCGTGCTGCTGCCGTGGTTGTGGAGCTTCTCGTCGTTGTGGGCGCGGATGTCGCTGCCCGGGAACGCCTCCTCGAGGTGCTTGAAGAACGCCGGGTCGATCGCCATGACGTCCTCGAAGTGCCCGTGGATCGGGCAATCCTTGACCATCATGATCTTCCCGTCCTTCTCGAGGATCGTTGCCTTGATCTCGCCGACCTTTTCGTTGAGGAGGATCTTGTAGTCCTGCTTGCCATCGACAATCGCCTGGCGCGCCTCGCGGACGCACTTCGGACAGAGCGAGTCGGTCTCGCGCGGCCACCCGAGCGGCGGTTTCACCTTCTGCCACGACTTCTGCAGCGGAAGGTCCGACCACTTCGGCGTGAACGTGCCGTTGGGCCGGATGCTGTTCAAACCGTCGTAGACATGCCAGGCGCCGCGTGCAGCGTAAGTGAATGCCTTCTCGGCGTACTTAATCGGCTTGTGCATATCCTAGAAGATTATCTGCAAGCGACTGATTAGAAAGGGATTTACAGTGAACTGGCAATTTGAAGGGGTGAACGGGACAAGGCTCCGGCGAGCGGCGCTAACAGCCGAGTCAGACGACCGCGCCCGGGACCGCCGCCGGCGAGCGGCGCCGCAACGAGAGGGGCTTCTCGACGGTCGCGTAGAGCACGGTCGAGGCAACGAACGCGGCGGGAAATGCGAGCGGCAGAACGCCCCAGTAGACGAGCGCGCCGTAATGAGTCGAAGGAAGCACGACGCCGAGGACGGTCGCGATGACTTTCAAGGTCAGACCGTGCAGGAGGTAGAACGAATAGCTGATGTTCCCCAGCCAGCGCAGCCCCGCCAGCGAACAGACGGACTTCAGCCATCCCTCGAAACCGGTGACGTAGAGCACGACCCAGAAGTCGGTCACGATCAGCACGCCGAGCGCAGACCACGACCAGATGTCCGGGCCTGACGGGGTTGCCGAGCAGGCGACCATCGCCGGAAAACTCAGGACGAACAGGAGCACGACGCCGAGTTCCGCGCGCCGCGTCAGCTGCGATCGGAACCACGTCGAATTGCGCGCCTCGAAGGCCCACATGCCGGCGAGGAACATCAGCATGCGCTTGTGCGCCATCGGATGGATGAGCGCTGCCGTAATCAGCACCGCCGCCGGCACCAGCATCCAGAGGATCCGGCTTCGCGCCGATCGTTGACGGAACGCCAGCTTGTAAACGAGCAGCGGCAGCAGGATGTAAAAAGCGAACTCGTAGCTGAGCGACCATGCAACCGAGATCAGCGGCTCGATCGGCACGATCCCGGGAAGCAGCAGAACGTTGGCGGCGAGAAACAGTCCGGCCCGCGTAGGCCCCGCCGGGAGATGACTTGCGGGATCGACGAACAGCAGCGCCACGTACACTGCGAAGACCGCGAGAAATGCCGGATAGATACGCTGCGCGCGACGCCGAAGGAATTCGCCATACGGCGCGTTCCGCCGCAGCACGACCTCGTAAATGAGCGCGCCGCTCAGCGCAAAAAAGATATCGACGCCCGAATGACCGATGTTCCACGCCAGCGCGGACAGGTAATACGTCAGCGATGTGCGGGCAACGTAATGGCTGAAGAGCGCGTGGTAGTGGACACCGAACACGAGCGCGACGGCGATGCCGCGCAGCCCCTCCACGGCGGGGGCGCGCTGTCGTTCCTGCGGCAGCTCGTACAGCCGTTGCAGCCGCTCGTAGATTGCCGCCCCCAGTCCCTTGGATTCCACGGCGCTGCCGGCAGGCGCAGTTCCCGGCAGAAGCCGGTCCAGCACTCGCCGGGGCGGCACCGTAAGCGCCTGGGGGAGCATCGCGCCACGGGTTGCAACATCCTTACCCGAGCTCCACCGCAGAATGTAAGGCGAGGTACGGCGCCAGCGTCCCTATTTCGGCAGTTCGGTGCGCGTCTGATGGAAGTCCGGTGTCCGTGGGGCTGCTGCGGAAACGCGGACGCGGACCGGCGGGGAACTCATCCGTGCGCGGACGGTTCTGATCACGCGGAACCCGAGCAGGACCATCAGGACGCCGGCATAGAGAACGGGATCGCCAATGACGAGCTTCACTTTCCAGATGAAGTGGACGACGGCGCAAATCGCCGAGACGTACACGAGCCTGTGCAGCAGCT
Organism: Vicinamibacterales bacterium; assembly: GCA_035492775.1. Lineage (GTDB taxonomy): Bacteria > Acidobacteriota > Vicinamibacteria > Vicinamibacterales > 2-12-FULL-66-21 > DATJFQ01. The sequence goes on along the minus strand of DATJIW010000065.1, from coordinate 77,469 downwards.
GCCACCGCCGCCCGAGACGGCGAATCCACCCCTTCGTCGAGGTCAGCGCGAGAGGGAGCATCAGAACGAATGCGGCAAAGCCGACCGTAATGAAAGGACGCTTCGCGATGTCAGCAACCATCGCGTCGAAGGCGAAATACTGGTCAAGGACGATGTACGACGCGAAATGGAGCGATGCGTAGAAGAAGGCAAAGAGCCCGAGCATCCGCCGATACTGAATCACGACGTTCCAGTGGAAGATGCGGCGTACGGGCGTAACGGCCAGAGTGATGAGCAGGAACTTCAGCGCCCACCGCCCCGTCTGCAGCTGGATCGTCTCGGCAGGGTTGACGCCAAGATTGCCCGTCATCATCCCGCGCACCAGCCAGGCTGCTGGCGCAAGCGCGAGGATGAAGAGCAAGACCTTGGAAAGTCGTTTCAGTACCACTTTCTCAAGTCCATCCCGGAATACATCGACGCGACCTGGTCCGCATATCCGTTGAACATCAGCGTCTTCGTTGTCTTGAAGTAGCTCGGGATGCGGCGCTCGGTGGCCTGACTCCAGCGTGGATGGTCGACGTTCGGGTTCACGTTCGAGTAGAACCCATACTCTCCGGAGTTTTCGTCATTCCACGCCGTGTGCGGCATCTTGTCCACGAAGCGAATCTGGACGATGGACTTGATGCTCTTGAAGCCGTACTTCCAGGGGACGACGAGCCGCAACGGCGCGCCGTTCTGGTTCAGAAGCGTTTTGCCGTAAAGGCCAACGGCAAGGAGCGTCAGCGGGTGCATCGCCTCGTCCATGCGTAAGCCTTCGCGATAGGGCCAGTTCAATCCTCCCTCGCTCAGGCCGGGCATTTCGGAAGACCGCGCCAGCGTCGTGAACTCGACAAACGTTGCTTTCGACGTCGGTTCCGCCCGCTTGAGAACGGACGCCAGCGGAATGCCGTCCCATGGAATGACCATCGACCAGGCCTCGACACACCGGAAGCGATAGACGCGTTCCTCGATCTCGTTCGACTGGAGCAGGTCTTCGATATGGTACTCGGCCGGCTTGTTGCACAGGCCGTCAACCTTGATGGTCCACGGCCGGGTGGTCATGCGGCCGGCATAGCGGGCCGGGTCGCTCTTGCCCGTCCCGAACTCGTAGAAGTTGTTGTAGTTCGTGATTTCCTGGAACGCGTTGAGTGGTTCGTTCGTCGTGACGACGCGTTTCGAGATGTTGCCGATAGGTACTCCGGCGGTCGGCCCCGCTGGCGCGGCCGACTCCAGCGACTCGGCCGAAGTGCCGCTGCCGCACGCGGCGACGGCCGCAGCGGCGCCTAGCACCGCACCTCCGGTGACGCGCAGGAAATCACGGCGCTTCAGGTACCAGCGCTCGTCGGTGATTTCAGAGGACGGGATGTCGGACGGCTTTTTGATCAGCATCGTATGAACCAGAGAACCCCGAAACCCCTCAAAAGATTCCCTCTAGCTAGCTAGCATATAGAATCAGCCATGGCCGATTCCGCGATCGATCCCCGCTGGCCGAAGCTGCTGTCGCTGTCGGTCCACGAGTTCCGGACGCCGATGACGGTCGTCGCCGGATACATCCGCATGCTCCTCAAGGATCGCGCGGGTCCGGTCACGGATCAACAGCGTCGTCTGCTGGAGGAGGCCGAGAAATCCTGCGCTCGGCTGTCGGCGCTTCTGGCCGAGGTCAGCGAGCTGTCGAACCTCGAAGCGGGCACGGTGGCCTTCAATCGCCAGCCCATGGATCTCAAGCAGCTGCTGAGCGCCGCGGTCGAGCAGCTGCCTGATCTGCCCGACCGCAGGGTCACCGTAACGCTCGAGACCGCTGACGGCACGGCCTCCGTCAATGCCGACCCGCAGCGGTTGCAGGCGGCGCTCGCAGGCGTGATGGCGGCGCTCCGCCGCGAGATCGTGACGAGCGACCGGCTTTTCGTCCGTCAGCACCCCGCGCGCCTCGATGGCCGACCGGTCCATGAAATCCTGATCGGTGACGAACCGACAATCGAGGCACTCGAGAAGTCGAAGCAGGACGGGCTCCCGATCTTCGATGAGTGGCGCGGGGGCTCCGGACTGAGTCTCGCCATCGCCCGCCGGATCATCGGCGGCCACGGCGGCCGGATCTGGTCAGCCCCGGAGGGTCATAAGTCCGGAGCGCGGATCGTGCTGCCCGCCGGCTGAGGACCGCCGGGTCTCAATTCCGGGCCGAGTCAATTGCCGTTCGACAGCCTCGAGCACCTGATACGGATCCAGTAGATCCATGCAGGTGACAGGCAACGGGCAACGTCGTCGGTAACACGCCAGGCATGGAACGTCGGCGTGGACGACTTCTCCCCGGCCATACATCTCCAGCTCCCACGGAGATGTCGGCCCGATAAGCGCCACTGCCGGCACGCCGAGCGCCAGCGCCATGTGCAGCCCGAGCGAGTCGGCCGTCACCACCACGCTGCCGAGGGCGAGTAGTGCACCGAACGCCTCGAGGGAGTGATCGCATCCACCATCGAAAACGCCCGGGTCCCGCGTTGATGTCAGGAGACTCGCGTTCGCTGAGACCTCGTCAGGGCCTCCGGCAATCATCACGGCCCAGTCGGAATGCACCCGGCGCACAAGACGGACGAAACCGGCGAAATGGCCTGCGGTCCACTTCTTCTGCGCCCAGCGCTGGCCTGCGCCGGTGTTCAATGCGATCACCACACGGAATGGTGCGAGCGATTCACGCAGCCGCCCGGCGATCGCCGTTCGTGCCTTCGGAGAGACGACGAACTGCGGCGCCTCGACCGGACCGTGCAACCCGCACATCTCGTAGAGAATTTCTGGGTAGGTGTTTCGGTTCGCTCGCTTGAGGCCATCGTCAATACCCATCATCCACCAGCGCCGCGCGGCAGGATTGGCCGGAACGACGCGGCCGCGTGCGTCGAGGACAAATCCGGCGCGGTCTGCGGCGCGGGCCAGCGAGGCAAGCGCGGCGCCGCTCTCGTCTGCATCCAGTCCGAAAACGATGTCGAACTGCTCGACCATCAGGCGCTCGATGGCCTCGTCGCGTGAGACGACGCGATCGATGTGAGGGTTGTGGTCTAGGAGCGGCGTGGACGAACGCCCGGTAATCCACGTGATCTGCGCGTTCGGATGTTGCGCCCGAAGCGCCGGCAGGATGCAGGTCGTGCGAAGGACGTCGCCGGCGGCCCCAAGCTTGACGATCAGGATGCGCTCGGCAACCGGTTCGCAGACGTCGCAGCTCTCACAGGGGCGGCCGTCGTGTTTGTGCGGCGCGCACGGTGCACTCCCCGTGAAGTGGCGGCACTCAATACGCACGGCATGCTCCAGCGGTGGATTGCATGGTCGGCGCCCCCCGGGCTGCGGCAGCGTGGACGATGTCGTCGAAAACGGGGGCGATCCGCTTCCAGTCGTATCGCACCGCGACTTCGCGTCCATGACTGGAGAGCGAGGACGCCAGGACGGGGCTCCGGAGAACGCGGACCACGGCGTCTGCCAGCGCCTGATCCGAATCGGCGAGCAGAACGGAGTGTTCGTGCGCGACGTCGAGGCCTTCGCAGCCGAGCGCCGTCGATACAACGGGCACTCCCGTGGCCATGGATTCGAGCACCTTTACGCGAGTTCCGCCGCCGATGGAGAGCGGTACGACGGCAACGCTCGCGCGCGCGTAGTATGGCCGCACGTCAGGAACCCGCCCCGTGATTTCGATGCGGTCGCTGGCAAGCGCCCGGATCGTCGCTGGCGGGTTCGCGCCGACGACGACGAAACGAGCCGCGGGCACCCGGCGCGCGATCAATGGAAACACATCCTTCGCAAACCGCAGAACCGCATGAACGTTCGGGTAGTAGCTCATGAGGCCGGTGAACAGGATGAGCCCTCGCTCCGTGCCCGTATCCCCGCGCAGCGAGTACTTCTGCAGGTCGATCCCGTTCGGCACGATGCGGACCGACGCCTCCGGCGCCAGGCGCTTCAGGACGTCCCGATCGCGCGCGGACGTCGCGCAGACGATCTGGAACTTGCGAAGGTGGACCCGCTCCTCGCGTTTCGTGAGCGCCGCCTGCACCCGGTAATAGAGGCGGCGCCAGCCTTCCGGTGCGGTCGATGCGGCACGCGCAAGGTTGTCATGCTCGACGTTGTGCGTATCGCCTACGAGCGGCACTCCGCGCGGGAGGCGGTAGCAGCCCAGCATGACCGTCGAGAAGTACACGACGTCGAACGACTCAGCGGCCATCAGCCGATCGAGCCGGCGCTGGACGCCCTTCCGTCGCAGACGGCAGAAATCGCTGCGCGCGGTGGCCAGACAGGTTGCCGCCCGCAGCGCCTTGCGCGTTGGGGTGCGATCGCCGCGAACGAAATGCACGCGCGACGGATCGAGCCGCGTGTGATCCAGCAGCGCGGTCCGGTCAACGGGAGAACCGAGCGATAGGACCGTGACGTCGTGGCGGGCGACGGTTTCCATCAGCACGTGATAGTGCCGGCGCGACGGCCCGATGTCGGGCGGGTAAGGCGGCGCGTGAAAGACCATCAGAATCTTCATCGTGCGACGTGACGCGCGATCGGTTCCGGAATCCGGCCGTAAATCTCCAGAATCCGCGCGGCCCTCGCTCCCGGCGAGAATCGCGCCGAGGCGAACCGCGCCGCCGCGCCGAGCCGCTGCGCGAGATCCGGAAAGCCAATCAGCCGGACGACCGCGGCGGCGAGCGCGACGGGATCTTCTGGCGGCACGAGCATCGCGGATTTCGCGTCGACGATCTCCGGCACGCCGCCGACCGCGGAGGCGGCGATCGGCTTGCCGGCGGCCATCGCCTCGAGCAGCGCGTTCGGCGAACCCTCGCTGCGCGATGGCAGCGCAAAGACATCAGCGGCCGTGTAATACGCCGAGAGGTCCAGTCGGTGTCCGTCGAACCGTGCGGCGACGCCTCGCCGCCGCGCCAGCCGTTCCAGCCTGCTGCGCTCGGGTCCGCTCCCGACGAATAGCAGCAAGAGGCGATCACGCAACGGCCCCGTGACGCGCGCACACGCTTCGATCAGCACGTCGTGGCCCTTCTCGCGCGAGAGCCGCCCCACGGACAGGATCGCCGTCTGGTTCCCGAGTCCGAGCTGAGCGCGCGCCCACGTTCGCGCGATCGACCGCGGCGGCGCGACCGCGTTGTGAACGACGCAGAGTCGGTCGGCAGCAATACCGTAACGCGCGAGTTCCCGGGAGAATGGCTCGCATGTCGTCAAGACCAGGTCTGCCTTCGGCAGCGACCACCTGTCGACATGGTTGTAGGCGAGGACCTTCAGATCGGTGCGGGTATACCCATGATGCCAGCTCACCCACGACACGTCGAGGCGCCGTCGGGCGAGCGCGAGCAGCGCGTGCGACTTCAGGTGGTGCGACTCGACGACGTCAGGAGCCACGCCACCAACGAGCTTGACGATGCCGTCGAGCACGCGCCAGTCGAACCGCGACCGTTCGTCGATGACACGGACCGGCACTCCATGGACGCGCGCCGCTGAAGCGAAAGCGTCTACGCCGGCACAGTGCGCCGAGCCGAGCGAAAGGCGTCGGAAGGTCGCGAGATGAAGATCGACGTAGGGAGCGAGCGCGAACAGGTTCCGAGCCGGGCCAGTGACGCCCAGCGCCTCCACGAAGGCGAGCACGCGCACGGTGTCACACGTTGCAACCGCATCGCCAGAAATGACACCGGATACATCATCGGAATACCGGGGGCGACCCTAATGAGCCGGCCGCGGATCGCTCGGAGATGCGCCTTCGCTGCCGACGTTGGGCAAGGACCTTCCATGCGGCGGCACACGGCTCCGCTGATTTCGATTTCGTAACGCCTATCGCGGGACGAGCGTGCACCGGACGACGGCCGTGGTGAATTCGCGGGTCAGCCGGTTGGCAAGGGGACGCATCCGACGGATCGGCACCGCCTCGAAGGAGGCGAATCGGAACGGGCTGCTGGCAATGAGCGTCTCGAACCGGCTAATCGTCATCCGGTTGAGCCCGCTCTCGGTGAAGTTTCGCGCGCCGTCCGTCTTGTACAGCGAGCGCCAGCGAACGAGCGCCGACTCGGAGCACAGCAGGTGCGAATACGGAAACACGGAAAAGAAATGTCCGCCGAGCGGGTGGTACCATGTGGGCCCGAACGACGCCAGAACGCAACCGTCGGGCTTCAGCAGCCCGCGCATCTTCTGCAGGATGTCGGCGGGATCGGCAAAGTGCTCGAAAGAGTCGATCGACAGAATCACGTCGACCGGCTCATGCCATTCCTTGCCGAAAAAACATTTGTCGGCGACGCCTCGCGCGTGCGCCTGTTCGCTGGATGCGTTGATCCACTTGTCATACAAGTCGAGGCCGATGACGCGCCTCGCGCCGTGGAGCGCGACGTCGACGGACTCGTTGCCTTCGCCACACCCGAAATCCAGCACATCCTTGCCTTCGATTGCGCGCCAGACGCCTGGTCCGAACAGCACCTCGAGCTTGCTCTTGTTGGCGTAGGCGGTGGCTACCGCAGGGTAGGCGCTGACCGTCCCTCCCCTGCTGGCATAGTTGAGCAGACGAATACCCAGAGTGCCGCCGATTACTCCCAACTCGTCCTCCAGCGGTTCACGAGCTCGGGCATCATCAATTGCCGTGCCGGCAGCCGTCGTCGGACTCTCCCTTCGCGGCGAACCCCAGGGGCCTGCCGCAAACGGCTGAAGGCAAACGGCAGACAACCCCTCAGCGAATCACCGCACTCGTGGTATCCGCGGCGGTGCCCACCGTCGACTTGATCGTCAGCGTAACCGGATACGTCGCCGCTCGAGTATAGGTGTGATACACCTGCGCGCCGTGCGCATCGGACGCGACGATCGGCACGATCGTTCGATCCTGAACGAACACCCCAGGTGAAGTGGCGAGATACCGTCCCGCCGAAAGCACGATCTGGTCGACGCGGATTCCGTCTTCCCTCTGCTGAATGCGGATCGTCTGCGGTCCGCTCGTCGCGAAGTAGACAGGCACGCCCAGTGTGCCGTAGCCGTTGTCGTTCCACCCCCAGCCGGATTCTCCCGCCCCGGATCCTTCCTCGAGCACGACACCCATCGCCGACGTCGTCCCGATCCGATTCGTCGCGGTCCCGGAGGACGTGATGGAGCCGCTGAACTGGACCCACAACGAGTCGTTCGTATAACTGTCGCCGGCGGCTCGCATCCGAAGCCACAGCTGGTATGGCACGCCGGCCGCCGCATTGAACGTGAACTCCACGTAATTGGCCGGTGAGGCCAGCGGTGTCTCAATCTTCGCATCTCCGCGATCGGCATTCTCGATCGCGACGCCATCGGCGGCTGTCGAGTCCTGGACTATCGCCCAGCGGCCGTGGAGGTCCGACGTGCGAACGTCGCTGGCGTGCAGCACGATCTCGTCCCCGAAGGTCCAGGTGTAGTCGGGCGAGGATCCGCTCGGCACGATCGACTTGCCGGCATTGAACGCGACGGCGCTCCCGGGGCTGCCGCTGTAGGGACCGCCGGCGATGGCCGAGAGCGTCGACGACGCTCCTCCGACGTTGACGACGCCGAGAGCCGTTGCTGCCGCTCCGGCGTTGTCCACGACCGTCAACGCCAGCGGATAGGCGCCGGCAACGGCATAGGTATGAGCGGCAGTGATTCCCGATCCGGTTCCGGTCGCCGCCGACAGAATCGTCGTGTCGTTCTTCAACGCACCGGGCGAGACAGCACGATAGGCACCCGCGCTGAGGACGAACTGATCCCACGAGACGCCGTCTTCACGCTGCTGGATGCGAATCGTCTGCGGACCGCTTCGAGCGAAGTAGACGGGCGGTGCAACGGAACCGTAGGCTGCGTCATTCCATCCCCAGCCGCTCACACCCGCGCCGCTGCCCTCCTCGAGCACGATGGCCGCTGCGGATGTCGTTCCGATGCGATCGACGGCGTTGCCGCTGGCATCGACCGCGCCGCTGAACTGGACCGACAGCGAATCGTTGCCGTAGTAGTCGCCGGCCGCGCGCATGCGGATCCAAAGCCGATATGGGACTCCAGCGGCGGCATTCACCGTGAACTCGACATAGCTGGAAGGCGATGCCGAGGGCGGGTCTATCTTCGGCGCGCCGCGGTCGGGGTTCGTCAGCGCCGCCCCTCCGGCCGCGTCGCTCATGCTGCTGCGGACCCATGCGCTTCCGATGATGTTGCTCGAACCGAGATCCGCGGCTCTGACGAGAACGTCGTCGCCCCACGCCCATCGGTACGATGCGATCGACCCGTCGGGATCGGTCGATCCGGACCCGTTGACCGTGACGGACCCGCCGGCAGCTACATTGTACGGACCGCCAGGGTTGGCGAGCGGCGGCACGTTGTTCCCCGACGGAGGCGGAGGTGTCGGTGTGGATGCACCGCCAATCGCCGCATTCACCTTGTCCACATCTGCGCCGGGAATCGGGTCGGTACATCCCGGCGTGTAGATGGCCGATGTGCTGACCACCCGGTAGTCGCCGCCGGCGAAATTCGCGAACGACGCCGTCCACGCATCAACGGTCGGATAGGCGTTCTTCGTGGGATAGACCTTTGGATTCGCACCTGCGATCGCATTGCAGGTGATGTTGGAGCCGGGGAAAAACGTCTGAATGGTCAGGTTCCCCGGCGACGTGTTCTCCCCCATGATGCCGTATTCGAAATGGCGCGTGAGGTTGTTCGTGAACGTGAAGCTGTTCATGGTGTACGGCCCGTAGGCATACAGGAACGAGCTGTTCACGTGTACGAACGTGTTGTGGTCGAAGGTGACCGGCGTCGGTCCGCCTCCGATGAGGATTGCCTTGGCGCCGCCACCGTATGTGTAGTTGTCGATGTCGTAGAAGAGATTGTTCCGGACCGATACGTTCGTCGTCGGACCGCTCGGGTAGACGTCGTCACGGTTCGCGATGTTGAAGACGCCGGCAGCGTGCCGGATGATGTTGTTCGTAATCGTCACATCCTTGACCGTCGACCACGGCGCGCGATTTTCCGAATTGCGGGGCGTCAGCACGACAGCGTAGCCGTACTGGCCGGCGAGCCACGTGTTCTCCATGACGTTGCCGTCGACGGTGACGCGCTGCGCATTCTTCAACTCGAAGTTGTTCTTGACGACCCATGGCGTGCCGGTGGTCGGGGGAGAGCCCGACTTCTCGGCCGAGCCGGTGTAGGTGTACGCGGTCGACGAGGCGGCGATTTCCACGTAGCGTGACTCGGCGCCCGCGGCGGTTCCGTGATAAATGCGGTAATTGTCGGCTCCCGACACACCGGCCCATGACACGCGGACGGCACCGCTGGCCACGGTCGTTGCAGAAACTTCCTTGGACGGGACCGAAACAGCCGAGACGGAATCGGTATAGAGAACGGCGACCACGCGAAAGTAGTGCGCGCCGGCGGTCAGTGAACCCCCTGTGGTGGCGGAAGCCGAGACCGACGCCGGCGTGGCCATGATGGGATTACGCCAGGCGATTGGTCTCGTCAGGTAATTGCGCGATACCGTGATGTCGGACGGAATCAGATTGGCGACGCCCGGATCGGACCCGCCGAACAGGATGTTCTCGGCGCCCGCCTCGATATAGTTGTTGATGATCTTGAACGGTCCCGCGCCGTTCCATCCGGCAATCCCCTGCGAGTCCGCGTTCACGGCCTTGATGTCGGCGATGTAGCTGTTGATTACATCGCAACGCACGCCGTTCAGCGAAACACCACGCTTCATACCCTTGGTCGGATGTCCGTGAAGGTAATCACGGTCCAGAATGATGTCGCTGGGCGGGGTGGCTGCGCTGCCGTCCCCCAGTTGCACGAGCGTTTCGAACCCCAGGTTTGCGCTGCCGTCGATCTCGAGAAACTCGAGCCGGTAGTTGTGCGCCCCTGGTTTGGTCTCCACGACAGGCGTCGTGATGAGGGCGCCACCGAGACCCACGAGCCTCGGCAGCAGCGATCGGGACGTATTGCCGCCGCTCCGGTCCGACGGTACTAGACGCACTCCATCCGCCGGCAGCTGGGAGTCGGAAGCGTCGGACCGAATCGTGATCCAGCTCGTGCCACTCTTCGCCGGCAGCGTGAAGTTGCCGTGAAACGTCTCCCCAGCCCGCAGGAGCAGTGTATCTCCGGGCACCGCGGCGTCGATTGCAGCTTGAAGGTCGCTGTACATGCACCCACTCGCGCACACGGTCCTCGTCGCGGCAGCTGCGGTGGCGGGAAGGAGAGAAAGGAAGAGCGGGATCAGGAATGGGAAACGACGGGTACGCACTTTCGGCGGACTCCTTCTCGAAGAGTGAACTTGATGGGATGTGCGCCGGACGTGCTGGCAAGGACGAGGCCGCCTCGGATCCGCCGAACAAACGGGCGTATTTGTTGATGGAAAAAGTCTTGTCGCGGCTCAGTGCACAAAATTGCAACTGAGCTGTTTGTAACTCTTACCGCAGGGGCTCAGCTCAACGGCGCGTGTGTTGCAACCGTGCCGCGACGTGTTGACACAAACCGTGAGTGCAACCGAGGGAACGACCACGCAGCGCGTGGCGCGGGCGCCGCTCCAACGGTGGGAGCGCGCCGAAATCGAGCGCAGCTCCGTTGAAGCAACGCTGACGCCGGACGAATCACTCCGCGTCAGTGCGGCAACGCTCGCGCGGTATTCAGCGCCTCCGTCCGATACGGCGTATCCGCTGGAATACGCGTTTCACCTGCTTGGCGACGTATCCGGCAGGCGTGTCGTCGATTTCGGATGCGGCTCAGGCGCTAATTCGGTGCTGCTTGCCAATCGCGGCGCTCACGTCTGGGGAATCGATATCTCGGAAGACCTGCTGCGGCTCGCGCAGAGGAGACTCGACACGAGCGGCCGGGCAGGCGGCGCGACCTTCATCGCGGGTTCCGCGCACGACATGCCGTTCCCTGATGCGTCGATCGACGTCGTGTTCGGGATCGCGATCCTCCACCATCTGGATCTCGACCTCGTCTCGAAGGAAGTGCGCCGGGTCCTCAAGCCAGGCGGCATGGCGATTTTCCAGGAGCCGGTCAGGAATTCGGCTGTGATCCGCTTCGCGCGCAGGCTGATCCCTTACCGGGCGCCGGACATTTCTCCGTTTGAGCGGCCTCTGACCGACCCTGAGCTCGCGCGCTTTGCGAAGGGGTTCAGCTCCGTTTCGATGCGCGCCTTCGCCCTTCCCCACGTTCAGATCGGACAGGTGCTTCCCTTTGTGAAGAATTACTGGCGAACGCTCTACTCGCTGGACCGCCGACTGCTCGCCGGAGTGCCCGCGCTCCGCCGTTACGCTTCGATCCGCGTTATCCGCCTGACGAAATGATTCGAACGTTCGCCGGCGCCTTGATCATCGGCGCCGCTGATTTGCCGACGGCGATCGTCTGCATCGCTGCAAGTGCGTCGATGTCGGCTCCCGCTGGACGGCCGTCGGCACCGCTGACCGACAACGCTCCCGTCAGCCGGTAGTCCGCATTCGCGATGTCGGCAACGTAGTTCGCGAACGGCGATTCCGTTCGATTGCCGCTCGGATACTTCGACGCGTTCGCGCCGCTCAGCCAGTTCCCCGTGACACTGGCCCCTGGGAAATACATCTGCAGCGTGAGCGCACCCGGCGACGCGCTGGCACCGTTGACGCCATACTGTCCGTTGGGTGCGGCGTTGTACGTGAACGAGAAGCCGTTCACGACTGTCGGTGAGCTCGCACTGCCGCCGTACACGTACAACAGCGTTGTCCCGTCGAAATCGAACGTGTTGTGCGTGATGACGAGGTTGCGCGGACCGTCGCCCACGAGTATTCCCCACCCATTCCCGCCAAGCGACTGGTGGATCCCGTAAATGACATTGTCCGAGATCGTCACGCCGTTCGTCTGCTGGCTGGGGTTCGGGTAATCCCGGCCTGAAATGTTGATTCCGGCCGCGCTGTTCCGGACGATGTTGTGTCGGAACATCACGGATTCAATGGTGCACCAGGTGCAGGCTCCATCCTGATTGCGCGGCGTCAGAACGATGGCATAACCGGGTTGCGCCTCTTTCCAGTTGTTCTCGAAGACGTTGTTCTCGACGAGCACGTCGCGCGCATTCTTCAACTCGAACAGGTTCTTGACCTGCCAGATCGTGCCGCTGGTCGGCGGCGCGCCACCTGATCCCGTCCCGCCCGAATCCGTGAAGCTGGTGCCGCTGACCTTCCAGTACTGACTTTCATGACCCGGAGTCCGACCGTAGACGTAGTACTCGGTCGCACCGGTGACGGGTGTCCACGACAGATGAACCCCGCCTGTGGCCGAGAGCGCGAACGTCACCTGGACGGACGGCAACGAATGACCCGCCGTCCCCTGCCCGACGAGGCGTCCCGCGACGACGACGTAGCCGTAGGTACCCGGCGGCAGCGCGCCGCCGGCCGCAGCCGCGGATACGCCGCCAGGCGACGGGATGATGGGATCTCGCCACGCCATCGGCCGCGACATGTAGTTGTAGCGCACGGTCACGTGCTCGCTGACCAGGTTCGGGATCGCCGGGTCGCTCCCGCCGAGCAGAAAATTCTCGGTGGCGGCCTCGATGTAGTTGTTCTCGATGGTGAATGGTCCGGGACCATTCCATCCGCCGATGCCCTGGGAATCCTGCCCGACCGCCTTGATGTCGGAGATATATGAATTCCGGATGGTGACGTCTCGTCCGTTCAGAGCGATGCCGCGCTTTTGCCCATACAGAGGATCACCGTGCAGGTACACGCGATCGATGACGATGTCGTACGGCACCTGACTGAGGGACGACTGCGCGGACGAGCCATCGCCGATCTGGAGGATGTCGCCAAAGCCATCTTTGTTGTTCCGAAATTCGAGGCACACCAGACGCCAGCTGTGCGCGCCCGCTGCGGTTCTCATCGCCGCCGCGGAATTCGGCGAAACGATTCGAGCAAAGCTCGCGGCGCGCGCCGGCGTGACACGCTCGCCGTCCGCTGGCAGTTGGTCGTCTGGCAGATCCGTTCGGATTGTGATGCCCGATGTGGCGCTTGCGATGACGGGCAGCACGAAATTGCCGGAGAACGTCGCTCCCGACTGAAGTCTGATGTCGTCGCCGTCAACTGCGGTGTCGAGGACGCTCTGCAGGTTATCGCTGGCGTGCACGTATCGCACGGTCGCGGCTGAGGCGACGGTGGAGATCGCGAGTGAAAGGGTCAGAATGCCGGCGGCTACCCGGCCGCTCGGAATGGAATGGGTCAACGCAGGCTCCCAGAGGATGACCGCCCAGCAGGCAATGGCAGTGCCCAGCGCAACATCTGCGTAAGTTATAGAATAAGCTGAAGATATACGGAAGAGTCACGCCGCAGGCAGTTACGGTCCTCGCGCATGATCTCAGAATTGAAATCGCGCCCGTACAAAACGATGGCCCGCAGGGAAAGAACCCTGCGGGCCCATTTCGGACGGGTGATGCGTGGCGCGGACATACGCCGCGGGCATCGTGTCCGTCGCGAACGTGAGAGTCAAGCGGATCGACGGACGACTGTGCCGAGCGCGATCAGGGCTGTGCCGACCAGCACCATCGCAGCCTCATCGCGCACTCCCGGGATTGGCAAGTGGACCTGCTGTACGGCGACCGCCGATTGCTCGGGGCGAACGTTCGAAGCATCCTGCTTGGGAGGCGCTGCTGCCGAGATCGACCCCGCGACAAGCGTGCATCCAACGAAAACAGCGGTACCCACCAACCTGCGCATGACACGAACCCCCGACGCGATCGAGCGCTGGAACTGCAGCGCGCGACGTGCGCCTGAACTTCAAGCGGGGTGCCACGCGTCGCGATGGGTTTTTCTCAATGATTCCGTCGAGAAACGCGAATGTGCCCTCCCGCGTCAATTGGGGACGGAAAAAAGTTTCCTAAGATTGCCGCATTGGAACGTGCTTACCGACGTTCCGCCCTGTTGAGGTACAGGTCTTGAATGCAGTGTGAAACGGAATGGACACTCGCGGTCCTGCGTAATCAAATCAGACAGCCGGGCGGTTTTGTATCGCCCGCGGGAGTTCAATGAAGAAACACTACGTCGCAATCGTCGACGACGACGCGGCCTTCGCCGCGTACCTCAGAACGTTTTTATCGCTTCGCGGTTACGAGGCACGCTGCTACACCCGCGGCGACGAATTGCTGGCGTCGATGAAGCAGGCCGAACCGCCCGACGTTGTGCTCCTCGACGTGATGATGCCCGGCCTCGATGGGATGGCGACGCTGCGCGCGCTGAAGGCCTCCCGTCCCGAAGCGCAGGTCATCATGCTTTCGGGACGCAACCAGGCCTCGACCATTGTCGAGGCCGTGCGGCTGGGCGCCGCCGACTATGTCGTCAAGCCCGACGATCCCGAGGGCCTCGGAGAAATTGCACTTGATGTCGCGATCAAGAACGCCATCGAGAAGAACCGTCTCGTGTCCGAGTTGAGCGAGCTGCGGCAGCAGCTGAGCGACGACGAGGACCGGGCCGTCTGGGGCAACAGCGAGAAGATGCGCGCCATCGCCACCGTGATCGAACAGGTGGCGGACAGCGACGTCACCGTGCTCATCCGCGGCGAGAGCGGCGTCGGCAAGGAACTCGTCGCTCGCGCGATCCACCAGCGCTCCACGCGCCGCAACCGGCCGTTCGTGAAAGTGAACTGCGCGGCGCTTCCGGCCGAGCTCCTCGAAAGCGAATTGTTCGGACACGAGAGAGGCGCGTTCACCGGCGCCGCGACGACCCGCATCGGAAAATTCGAACAGGCCGACACGGGCACGCTGATGCTGGACGAGATCGGCGAGATGAAGCCGGCGCTGCAGGCCAAACTGCTGCACGTCCTTCAGGACGCTGAATTCACGAAGCTGGGCAGCAACAAACGGATCCAGGTCGACGTTCGCGTCGTCGCTGCGACGAACCGCGACCTCGAGAAGATGATGCTCCACGGGGAATTCCGGGAGGACCTGTATTACCGGTTGAAAGTCATCGAGCTGACGGTGCCCGCACTTCGGGAGCGTCGCGATGAAATCGCGACGTTGACGGACTTCTTCGTCGCGCGCTACTCGCGCAAGTACAACCGTCCGGCGCGTCCGATCTCCGATCATCTGCGTCAGCTGTTCCTTCAGTACGAATGGCCGGGAAACATCCGCGAGCTGGAGAACATGATCAAGCGGGTCGTGATCCTTCAGGACGAGCAGCTCGTGGTCCGCGAGATCGAGCGGAACATGCAGCGCGCGGCAGCGGCAGCAGCGCCCGCCGTTGCGGCACAGCTCGCGATCGCCTCGATGGCGGGTGTTCTTCCCCCTGTGGGCACTCCGATGCCGCCACTTCCGTATGCGACGCCGCCGTCGCCACCCGCCGAGGCGGAAGCGACCGAAGACTCGGAAGAGGTCGCGGAAGAAGGAGCGGAGGTGGGCGGCGGATCGCTCGCGACGGTCGCCAAGGCAGCCGCCATGAAGGCCGAGCGCGCCGCCATCGAACAAACGCTGAGGCAGGTGCACTGGAACCGACGCAAGGCCGCGCAGATCCTCGGGGTCAGCTATAAAACGCTGCTCAACAAGATCAAGGAGTGTGGAATCAGCCGAGCGTAACGGCGGCCGGCAGCGACTCCACTACCCACTCTAAGCACTACGCTACTCTGCGGGCCGGTGTCGAGCCGGCCCGTTTCGTTTGTCGTCCCACCCATTTCCCCGGGTTTCGCCATCTTCGCCAAAGTTTTTCTCTCGTGGCACCTGCCTTGCTGAACTGCGCCCCGTGGAGTGCTGCTCTCAGCTGCACACGTGGATCAGGGCCCCTCTCCAATGAACCGCGACCTCCTCACCATCGATCGGCTGCCGTCGCCCGAACCGCACGACGCAGGTGTGCGGCGAAAGCCAAACGAGCTGCTGGGCACCAGCGACAAGATGCGCGAGGTGCGCGACCTCATCTCGCGCGTCGCGGATACAGACGTGACGGTGCTCCTGCGAGGCGAGAGCGGCACGGGGAAGGAACTCGTCGCGCGCGCGATTCACGCGGCCTCTCCGCGGCGCGACCGGATCTTCATCAAGGTCAATTGCGCGGCGTTGCCGAGCGAGCTGCTCGAATCGGAACTGTTCGGGTTCGAGCGCGGCGCGTTCACCGGAGCGATCCAGCACAAGCCGGGCAAGTTCGAATTCGCCAACCACGGAACGATGTTCCTGGACGAGATCAGCGAAATGACGCCGCCGCTGCAGTCCAAGCTGCTCCAGGTGCTGCAGGACGGCGAGTTCGCGCGACTCGGAGGGCGGCAGGACGTGCGCGTCGATGTCCGCGTCGTGGCGGCGACGAACCGCGACCTCGATTCGGCGGTGGCCGAGGGAAAGTTCCGCGAGGATCTCTTCTTCCGGCTGAACGTCGTCTGCATCACGCTGCCACCGCTGCGCCAGCGCCGCGATGAAATCCCTGCGCTGACTGAGTACTTTCTGCGCCGGTACTCGGAGCACT
The DNA here is from genome assembly GCA_035492775.1 of Vicinamibacterales bacterium. Classification (GTDB taxonomy): domain Bacteria; phylum Acidobacteriota; class Vicinamibacteria; order Vicinamibacterales; family 2-12-FULL-66-21; genus DATJFQ01. The sequence goes on along the minus strand of DATJIW010000065.1, from coordinate 61,081 downwards.
ACAACAAGCCCCCGCTTGCACTCGCGACCGACGCGCTGCGGCTGTTCGCCGAGTACGACTGGCCGGGCAACGTGCGCGAGCTCGAGAACCTCGTCAAGCGGATGGTGATTCTGGGAACGGACGCGCAGATCCGGCGCGACCTGGCGGATGCGATCGCCGGCCGTAATCTGCACGTCGGGCCGATACCCGCGCTGCAGGCCGGGACTGTCACGGCGGCGGGCGCCGGCACGGCCCCCGCCGCGGTGCCCGCAGCGCCTCCTCCCGCTGCGGTGCCCGCGCCGGCCACGGTTTTCACCGGTTCGCTCAAGGACATCGGACGGCACGCCGCACGTGAAGCGGAACGCGAGCTGATCTTCCGGACGCTCCAGCAGACGCGCTGGAACCGTCGCGAAGCAGCGGAGATCCTCGGCATCAGCTACAAGGCGCTCCTTTACAAAATCAAGGAAGCGGAGCTGGACAGGGCGTCGTGACGGCAGACCACTTCGTCCACCAGGATTTCCGTGTTCTCACGCCCGAGGCGTTCGACTTCGTGTTGAACAACGAGCTGAAGCGTGCCGTGCGCTCCCAGAACTTCCTGACGCTCGTGCTGATGGACCCGCGCGCGGGCGCTCCCGCCGTCGACGCGATGCGCGAGGTCGCGCGCGTCGTGAGCCGGGAAGTCCGCGAAACCGACCTGCTTTCGGCAAGCCCGGAAGGACGTCTCTCGCTCGTTCTGCTGGACGCCGATCTCCAGAGCTCGATGCGCGTCATCGAACGCGTACGGGCCCGGCTGGAACACTACCAGTTCACGACGCCCATCGATCTGGAGATTGGTGCGGCGTGCTGCCCGACCCACGGCGCGGATCCGGGCACGTTGAAACGAGCCGCCGAGGCCCGGACGTCCACGTCGCGTCCGCCCGCGCGCGGCGCCTCCAACGCTCAATAGGTGCGCTTATGAAAACAGCCACGCTCACGGCCCTCTGTTCTCTGATTCTGCTGAGCACGGCATCGGCGCAGACGCCGACGCCGGCACGGCCCGCAGCGCCACAGGACCATGCGTCGACGACGTCGACGGTGCCGTCGCTTCCAGCGAACACGTCGCCGGACTACCGCCTGCAGCCGGGCGACAAGATTCACGTCGAGGTGTACCACGACCAGGATCTCTCGCCGTCGCTTCAGATTCGGCCCGACGGAAAAATCACGTTGCCGTTGCTCGGGGACATCCCGGCAGCCGGTCAGACGTCCATCGAGTTGCGCGATCAGATCGCGCGTTCGTTGAAGGACTACATCACCAACCCCGTCGTGACGGTGATGGTGCTCGAGACGACGCCCCAGGTCGTGTACGTGATGGGCGAGGTGAATAAGCCGGGCACGCTGCCGCTGATGGGAGGCCGGCTGTCGATCCTCCAGGCGCTCGCGATGGCGGGCGGCTTCACCGACTTCGCGAACAAAAAAGACATCCGGATTCTGCGGCATGGAAAGGCCGGCATGCAGACGCTGCGGTTCAACTACAAGGAAGCGCTCGACGACACGCACGAGCCGCTGCAGCTGTTGCCCGGCGATACGGTCATCGTGAAGTAAGGAGGCGGTCATGCAGGCAGCACGCTTCCGCTCGCTCGTAACCGCACTGCTGGCCGGCGCCGCGCTCGCAGTACCCCTCTGCGCGCACGCGCAGTCCGAGCAGCCGACCGAATTCGAGTCGTGGCAGCTGCCTGGCTGGACGTTCACGCCGGGTGTCACCGTCGGGTGGCTGTACGACTCGAACGTCGCCGTCGCCTACCCGCCCGTCGACACCGGCAAGACGGCGGCTGACAACCTGTTCCAGATGGAGCCGTTCGGTCTGCTCGAGTTCTACGGCCCGCGGACGGATTTCTCGAGCAGCTATCACGGATTCCTCCGTCGGTACTCCGATTTCAACGAGCTGGACAGCCTCGAGAACCGCGCGAGTGCGTCGCTCCGCCACCGCATCACCCGGCGGCTCACGCTGTCGGCCGGCGAAGCGTACCTGCGCACGCCGACGACGGATCAGGTCGAGCTCAATGGCGTGCCGTTCCAACGTAACGGGTCGCGATACGACTCCGCGTACGGAGGCCTCGAATTCCGCGTCAGCCGCACGATCACGGCGAGCGCGCGGTACGAGTTCACCTGGGTCGACTTCGAGAAGAAGGACGTGCTGCTCAACGGCGGCTTCGTGAATGGCATCCACGGTGATGTCACGGAAGCGATCGGCTCCCGCTCCTCCGCCGGCGCCGAATACACGGTGCGCTGGGCGGATCTGGACCAGGGGCTGCGGCAGCTGTCGTTCCAGAACGTCGGCGGTGTCTACCGGTACCGCGTTGGCGAGCGGACGTTGTTCGAAGCGTCGGCCGGACTCGCGTATCTGATCGACAGGTTCAACGACGTCAGCCGCACCGGGCCGTACGTGCACGCCGGGCTGACCCACCGGCTTCAGCGCGCGACGCTCGGCGCCAGCTACGACCGCAGTTACGTGCCGTCGTTCGCGTTCGGCGGCTCCAACCAGAGCGAGGAGGTTCGCGGCAACGTGACGATGCCGCTCAACCACAACCGGCTCTATGTGGACGAATCCGCGGCGTGGCGGCGGACCAACCCGCTGCTCACCCTGGAAATCCCGCTCAACTCGATCTGGATTCACACCACCGTCGGGTACGAGCTCGTGCGCTGGTTCCGGGTCGAGGGTTATCACGCGTTCACGCGTCAGGACACCCAGCTGGCCGCCGGACAAAAAATCAACCGCAACATCATCGGCGTCCAGTTCGTGGTCGCCCGTCCCGTGAGGCTCCAACAATGATGGAAGAACAGAGCTTTCATCCGCTCGACTACGTCGGCGTCGTCAAACGGCGCATGTGGTGGTTCATCGTCCCGCTCGGTGTCTGCGTGCTCGCCGGCGTTCTTGCGGTGCTCTTCCTGCCGAAGAAGTACGTCTCGCAGGCGGCCATCGCGGTCGCGTCGCCGACGCTGTCCCCGGAACTGATGCGCGGTGTGAGCTCGATGGATCCAAGCGAGCGTCAGCGCGCGATTTCACAGATTCTGCTCAGCCCGGCGGTGCTCGAGCGCGTCGTGCGCGAAGAGAAAATCAACCCCTCGAAGCCGGTCTCCGACGTCGCCGCGTGGCTCCGCACGAACGTCATGGAAAACGTCTCGGTGCCGAACCCGATCGGACTCACGCGGCCGGATCCCGAGAAGGGCATCGATCTCTTCTACCTCGGGTACAGCGACGACGAACCGCAGCGCGCCCAGCGGATTACCAACCGGCTCGCATACGTGTTCGTCGAGGAGAACTCGAAGCAGCAGACCGTCATGGCGGAGAACACCTCCGAGCTGCTCGCCCAGCAGCTCGCCGACAGCCAGGCGCGCCTGAACAAGATCGACGACGAGCTGCGCGCGAAAAAACAGAACTACATGGGCCGCCTCCCTGAACAGGCGCAGGCAAACGTCCAGATGCTGAACGGATCCCGCAGCCAGTTCGAATCGCTCTCGATGCAGCTGCGGACCGAGCAGGATCACTTGAACCTCGTCGAGTCGCAGATCTCGCAGCTGCGCCAGGGTGTCGGTGCCGAAGGCATGACGACGACCTCGGTCGCCCAGGTGCAGGCGGCACAAAAGCACATCGATGACCTCGAAGCCCAGCTGGCCCAGGGCCGCGCGTTCGGTTATACGGACAAGCACCCCGAGGTCATCCGTCTTCAGGAGGAGATCAAGCAGGCCAAGGCTGATCTCGCGAGTGCCAAACAGCAGGAACCTGCCAACCAGGAAGCGCTCCTGCGCGCGGATCCGGTCTATCGCAGCAAGCTTCAGGAACGGGATCAGACGAAGCTGCGCATCAACGAACTGCGGCGCGCGTCCGAGAGCGCGCAACAGCAGATTGCGACCTATCAGTCTCGCGTGGATTCCTCACCGATGGTCGAGCAGGAGCTCGCGGGTCTGACGCGCGATCAGGAGCTCGAACGCAACCGCTACAACGACCTGAACAAACAGCTGCAGCAGGCCCAGCTGGCAGAAGACACGGTCCGCAAGCAGGGCGGAGAGCGGTTCAGCGTCCTCTACCCGGCCAACCTGCCGACCAGGCCCGATTCGCCCAACGCGCTGAAAGTGATGGGGCTCGCGATCGTGGCTGGTCTGGTGCTCGGCGCAGGAGCGGCGATCGGCCGCGAGTTCATGGACCGCTCGGTCTACGACGCGCGCGCGCTCCAGAGTCAGTACCAGGTGCCGGTGCTCGGCGAGATTCCGCGGATCACCGCGTAGGAGAGAGATGAGATGAGTCGCATCCAGGAGATCCTCAAGAAAGCGGAGCGCGAGGGCGGTGTCCGCCGGACGCGGGGGCTCGGCGACGCCGCCGTCTCGAGCGGCGCGGCAGCCATCGCGCCGCCGATGCCGCTTTCGACCCCGCGCGACATGCAGGTCGATCGCGACGACCTTGCGCCGCCGGTGGCACGCCGGGCAGGCGCGGGCGCATTCGACCATCGCCTCGTCGCGGCGCTCGCACCGCGCTCAATCGCGGCCGAACAGTACCGGTCGCTGCGCACGCGCGTGCGCCAGGCCGAGAACGGCCGGGCGCTGCGGACGATCATCATCACCAGCCCCGGCAAGGGGGACGGCAAGAGCCTGACGGCGGCGAACCTGTCGCTCACGATGGCGCAGGAATTTCAACCGCGCGTGCTGCTCCTCGACGCGGACCTCAGGCGGCCGTCGCTCCATTCGCTCTTCGGCATCAGCGAGACGCCTGGTCTTTCCGACGTGCTGATGGGCGGTGCAACGATCGACGAGGCGCTGGTCCACGTCGAGGACCATCACCTCTCGATCCTGCCGGCCGGGTTGCCGCCGACGCACCCTGCGGAGCTTCTCGGATCTGCCGCCATGCGGCGCACGCTCGACACGCTGCGCACGCGGTTCGACCGCATCATCATCGACATGCCGCCGGTCGAGCCGCTGGCGGACGTGCACATCCTCACGCCGCTCGCAGACGCGCTGCTGATGATCGTCCGTGCCGGTCTGACCGAGAAGCCGGCCATCGATCGCGCGCTTCACGGGCTGGACGTTTCCAAAGTGCTCGGCCTGGTCCTGAACGAGGCGGCGTCCGACAGCTCGGGCGACGCCTACAACGGCTACGGCTACGGGTACATCGCGGGGTAAGCGGCGGCGCCATGCAGGTGTTCAACCGTCACGTCTCGACGCGCAGCCTGACCGTCTTCGCAGGCGAGCTGCTGCTGATCTTCGGATCGGTGGCGCTCGCGGCGTCGTTCCAGCACGCGCAGGACCTCGTGGCGAACATCTGGAAAATCGCGCTCGTCACCGTTATTTGCCAGCTCTGCCTCTATTACAACGACTTCTACGACCTCACCGTCGTCCATTCGAACCGCGAACTGGTCGTCCGTCTGCTGCAGGCGGCTGGCGCCGCGTCGATCCTGCTGGCCGCGCTCTACTTCCTCCTGCCCGGCCTCATCATCGGCAACGGCATCTTCGTCTCCTCGCTCTTCGTCTTTCTCATTGCCATCCTCGCGTGGCGCGTCGCGTTCAATCAGCTGTTCGGCCGCCTCCGTCTCGAGGAGCGCGTCCTCGTGGTCGGCACGGGCGAGACGGCGCGGAAGGTCGCGCGCCAGATCCTCGATCAGCACGACTTCGCGTACCGCGTCATCGGGTTCATCGACGACGACGCGTCGCGGATCGGCGAGCGCATCGTGAATCCGGGGATCATCGGCACGCCCGCCGATATCGATCGCCTCGTGTCGGCTCACCAGATCGATCGTATCGTCGTCGGCCTCGCCGACCGCCGCGGCAAGCTGCCGATCCAGGAACTCCTGCGCGCGAAGATGGCCGGGGTCCGTGTGGAGGACGCGACCACCACCTACGAGCGTGTCACCGGCAAGATTCTGATCGACGACCTGCGGCCGTCCTGGTTGATCTTCTCCGACGGATTCCGCGTCTCGCGCGTGGCGCGGCTGATGAAGCGCGCCATCGACCTGAGCCTGTCGCTGCTGATGGCGATCGCCTCGCTCCCGCTGATGGTGCTGACCGCCCTGCTCGTCTGGATCGACGACGGGCGGCCGGTGCTGTATCGCCAGGAGCGCGTCGGCGAGAACGGCCGGACGTTCGTGCTGTCGAAGTTTCGTTCGATGCGCAAGGATGCCGAAATCGCCGGACAGCCGGTCTGGGCGAAGGACGGCGACGATCGTGTGACCCGTGTCGGGCGGTTCATCCGTAAAACCCGGCTCGACGAGCTGCCCCAGCTCTGGAACGTGCTGCGCGGCGACATGAGCTTCGTTGGCCCCCGGCCCGAGCGCCCCTTCTTCGTGGAAGAGCTGTCGCAGCAGATCCCGTTCTACCAGCAGCGCCATGCGGTGAAGCCCGGTCTCACCGGATGGGCGCAGGTGAAGTACCGCTACGGCTCGTCGCTCGAAGACGCGATGGAGAAGCTGCGCTACGACCTCTATTACATCAAGCACCTGTCCGTATTCTTCGACCTGACGATCGTGTTCGATACCGTGAAGGTCGTCCTGTTCCGGAAGGGGGCCGCATGAGCTCCCGCCCGGGCGACGCCACGTGGACCGAGGCGGACGAACGGCCGTTCGCAACGCTCGCCCGCAACATCACGACGCGCTATATCGCCATCGCCGTCGAGCTCGTGATCGGGCTCGTCATGCTGCCGTTCAACCTGCACCACCTCGGTCAGGAATCGTACGGCCTGTGGATGCTGACTGCGTCGGTGACCATCCACTTCTCGATCCTCGACATGGGTTTCGGCGGCGCGCTCGTGAACTTCATCGCGCGCTACCGCGCGCACCGCGATACGGCCGCCCTGAACGAGATCGCGAGCACGACGTTCTTCGTGTTCGCGTCCTTTGGCATCCTGGCGTACCTGATCATCGTCGGCCTGGCGTTCAACCTCGATCACGTCTTCCGCATTTCGGCGGAACAGGCGCAGACCGGCCAGTGGATCCTCCTCATCATCGGGCTGAACGTCGCGGCCAATTTTCCGTTCAGCATCTACGGCGGCATCATCGGCGGGTTCCAGCGCTACGACATCAACAACGTCGTGGCGATCGTCAGCAGCGTCGGCGTGGCAACGGCCAACATCCTGGTCCTCCTCGCCGGGCGCGGCGTCATCGCGCTCGTGGCGGCCACGACCGCTGTGCGGATCTTCACCTACTTCGTCTATCGCCGAAACGCGTACACCATTTATCCTGCGCTGCGAGTACGGCCGTCCCTGTTCAGGAAGACGCGGTTACGTGAGGTGACGGGCTTCAGCGTCTACTCGTCGATCATCGACTGGGCCAACAAGCTGAATTACGAGCTGGACGAAGTCGTGATCGGAATCTTTCTCGGGCCGGTGCCGGTGGCGGTGTGGGCGGTGGCGGATCGGATCATCTCCGGCACGCAGCGGCTGACGAACCAGAGCAACGCCGTGCTCTTCCCCGTGGTCGTTGATTCGGATGCCATGAACCGGAACGAGCGGCTGCAGCAGGTCCTGCTCGAGGGCACGCGCCTCTCGCTCGCGACCGTGATACCCATCGCGGCCACGCTCATCGTCCTGGCCCAGCCGCTGGTACTCGTGTGGGTGGGGCCGAAGATGATCGGGAGCGCCATCATCATCCAGATCCTCGCGCTTGCCGTCGCCTTGCGCGTCGGCAATGCCACCTCGACGACCCTGCTGAAAGGCGCGGGGCGGATCCGCTATCTCGCCGGCGTGAACATCGTCACCGGCCTGGTCAATCTCTTCATGAGCGCCGCGCTCGTGAAGCCATTCGGGCTTCCCGGCGTCGCGTTCGGAACGGTGGTGCCCGTCGCGTTCGCTTCCATCTTCGTCCTGTGGCCGGCGGCATGCCGGCGTGTCGGGTTGCCGCTCGGGCGGGCGTTTCACCATGCCGTGTGGCCCGCGCTGTGGCCGGGCGTGGTCGTGGGATTTTCGCTCGTGTTCACCAGCGCGATCGCGCCCCTCACGTTCGTGATGGTGGCGCTGCAGGCGGCTGTCGCGGGTCTGTTGTACCTCGTGCTGTTCAGCGTGGCGGTCGGCAGGAGCGATCGTGCGCAATATGCAGCAAAGCTGATGGAACTGCTTGGCAGGCGCGACGGGTTGGCGCCGGCGGCATGAAAGGGTAACCGGGACCTTCGAGCATGCGTGGCATCGTACTGGCGGCGGGTAAGGGATCGCGATTGAACGGCACGGCGGCCGACCGGCCGAAGTGTCTGGTCGAGCTCGGCGGTATGACGCTCGTCGAGCGGCAGATTCGCATCCTGGAAAACGCCGGCATCGAGGACATCGTCGTCGTTGTCGGCTGCGAAGCAGATCGCGTTCGATCGAAGTGCGGAGCCCGCATCGCCTACGTCGAAAACCCGCAGTTCGCCCACACGAACAGCCTTTACTCGTTATGGATGGCACGAGCTCTGCTTTATCAGGGTTTCGTGGTCCTCAACTGTGACGTGCTCTTCCCTCCCGTGCTGCTCGACACGCTGCTCGCATCGCGGCATGACGCGGCGCTGCTCGTCGACTACCGCACGCCATCACAGCCGGAATACGGCAGCGAGGAAATGAAGGTCCGGGTGCGCGGCGGACGAGTGCTCGAAATGTCCAAGACGCTCGCTCCGGCACACGCCGACGCCGAGAATCTCGGTGTCGTCAAGTTCGGGCCCGTGAGTGCGCCGAGGCTCATCGAGATCATGGACGGTCTGGTGGCGGCGGGCGGCCGACGCGACTGGGCGCCGAAGGCCTTCAGCGCGTACGCAGCCGAGCGGCCCCTCTACGCGATAGGCACTCGGGGATATCCATGGATCGAGATCGACTTCCCCGCCGACTATCAGCGGGCCGTCCGGGAGGTGCTTCCCGCAATCGAAGCGCTCGATGAAACGGGCGCGTGCGAGCCGGCAACCGAGTACGGGCGAGGGCTGTGATGCTGCCGACCGCCCAACCATTCCTAGCGCAGGCCGATTCACTGGCGTCGCCTTTGCGCGTCGTTGCAATTGGCGGCGGTACGGGGCTTCCCAACGTGCTTCGGGGTCTTCAGCCGACGATCGTCGGCAGCGACGCCCCTGAATCGGCACGTGAGCATCTCGTGGCCATCGTCGCGACGTCAGACGACGGGGGCAGTTCGGGGAGGCTGAGGGCGGAATTCAACATGATTCCCCCGGGAGATATCCGCAACTGCCTGGCGGCGCTCTCGGACAACCGCGCGCAGATTGCTGATCTCTTCCAGTACCGGTTCGGCGGCGGAGATGGCCTGAACGGCCACGCGGTCGGCAACCTGATGCTCGCCGCCCTCGCAGACGTGACGCAGGATTTCACGATCGCCGTCGATCTCGCGGCCCGCCTCATCGGGGCGCGCGGCACCGTGCTGGCGGCGACAACGGAGCTCGTTACCCTCGTCGCCGAAATGGCGGATGGCCGCGTGTTGAGCGGCGAAACGGCGATCGCGACGGCCGGTGGCGGCATCGCGAGATTGATGCTGCTGCCCGAACGGCCGCGCTGTGCGGCGCGCGTCGTGGACGCGATTGAGCGCGCGACGGTCATCGTTGCCGGTCCGGGCAGTTTGTATACGAGCATCCTGCCGCCGCTCCTGGTGCCCGACGTGTCGGCTGCCATCCAGCGATCGCGGGCACTCCGCGTGCTCGTCGCGAATCTGATGACGGAACCGGGGGAGACGGACGAATACGGCGTGCTGGAGCACGTCCTCGCGATCGAACGCCACCTCGGACGGCAGCTGTTCGACTGCGTCATCTACAACACCACGCCGATCCCGGATGCTCTCGCCGATCGGTATCGCGAAAGCGGAGCGGTCCCGGTCATCGCGACCCCGTTCGATCTCACCACGCTCGAACGGCTGGGTGTCCGGCCGCTTGGCGTGCCGCTCGTATCTGAGCATCCGCCAGGCAAGATCCGCCACCACCCGGAACGGCTCGCGGCGGCCATTACCGCGATTGCGCAGCGCAAGCTCGGCGCCTGGCGCGGCCGCGCCGATGTCGGAGGTCTCTGAGATGTACGAACGTTTCTACCAGCTCCGCGAGCGACCGTTCGCTCTCAGCCCGGATCCCGAGTATCTCTATCCGAGCCGGGTGCATCAGGAGGCGCTCGACTACCTGCGCTACGGGCTGGAAAGCCACGCCGGATTCGTCGTCATCACCGGCGACATCGGATCGGGCAAGACCACGCTGCTCCAGGCGGTCCTGCGCAATCTCGATACGCATACGACGGTCGGACGAATCGTCAACACGATGCTCGATCCGCGCGAGCTGCTCGAGACGATCATGCTCGACTTCGGCCTCGAGGCGGCCGGTCGCACCAAGCCGCAGCTGCTGCGCGACCTCGGGCAGTATCTCGTCGATCAGCGGCTGGCGGGCCGGATGGTGCTGATCGTGATCGACGAGGCGCAGAACCTGAGCCTCGCGGCACTCGAAGAGCTGCGGATGCTCTCGAACCTCGAGACGGAGAAGTCGAAGCTGCTGCAGATCGTGCTCGTCGGCCAGCCGAATCTGCGCGACAAGCTCGCGACGGCGGAACTCGAACAGCTCCGCCAGCGGATCACCGTGAGCTATCATCTCGCGCCGCTCGACGAGCAGGAGACGGCGAACTACGTCAATCACCGACTGCGCCGTGCGTCGATCGGCGCCCCGCTCGAGTTTCCGCGTGAGGCAACGGCGCTCGTACACAGCCGGAGCCGCGGGGTGCCGCGCATCATCAACATCGTCTGCGACGCTGCACTCGTCTTCGGCTACGCCGAGGAGCGCCACCAGATCGATCGCGGACTGATCGCGGAAGTACTTGCGGAACTCGAAACGACGGGGGTGCTTCCCGGCAGCAACGCCGAGACCGAGGCTGCCGCCGCCGTCCCTGCCGCGGTGCCCGCGGCCGCCGCAACCGTGGCAGGCGCGCCAGGTGCCGCCCGGCCCATGCCGTCGTCGACAGCGCTCACCGCGTCCTCGGCGGACGACCGTCCCGAACAGCCCCGGACTGCGGTCGCGTCGCAGACGCACGCCCCCGGACGCCTGCTCGACGCACGGAACTGGCCCCCGGCGCCAACGAGGGCGGCCAGCGCACTCAACGACGAGGCGCGCGCCAGCGCGCTCGAACAGCGGGAGCAGGCGCTCCGACAGCGCGAGCGCGAGTTGGCCGAACAGCGGCGCGTACTCGCGGAGGAATACCGGTTGCTTCGCCAGCAGCGTCAGGCCGCGATGGCGGCGCCAACCGGCACGTTGGGCCGCAATGCGTCGACGGCGCAGGACGAGGGACGGCGAATCGGCCTGTGGGGACGGTTGAAACGGATTATGCTGGGCGTTTCTGCTTAGGAGTTGCACTCGAATGACACAGCTCTCGGAAACGCTTCGCAACAGACTGCGTGCGCGCACGGCGCGGACGGGTGTGGTTGGTCTCGGATACGTCGGTCTGCCGCTCGCGGTGGAACTGGCGAAAGCAGGGTTCCACGCAACGGGCATCGATCTGGACGCCCGCAAGGTCGATGCAATCAACGACGGACGCTCGTACATCCCCGACGTGAAGACGAGCGACGTCCAGGCACTGCACGCCGCCGGAAAGCTCGACGCCACGACTGATTTCGCCATCGTGCGCGAGCTCGATACGGTGAACATCTGCGTGCCGACACCCCTCCGCAAGACGAAGGACCCCGACATGTCCTACATCGTCTCTGCGGTTGAGGGCATCGCAAAGTACCTGCACCCCGGCATGCTGATCGTCCTCGAATCCACGACGTATCCGGGGACGACGGACGAAGTCGTGCAGCCGATGCTCGAGGCGACGGGGCTGAAGGCCGGAGTGGACTTTTTCCTCGCGTTCTCGCCCGAGCGCGTGGATCCCGGCAACCCCACGTTCCAGACGCACAACGTGCCGAAAGTCGTCGGCGGCTTCACGCCGATGTGTTCGGAGCTGGCGACGGAGTTGTACGGAAGCGCCATTCAGACGATCGTGCCGGTCAGCTCGACCCGCGTGGCGGAGATGGTGAAGCTCCTCGAGAACACGTTCCGCGCCGTGAACATCGGGCTCGTCAACGAGCTCGCGCTCATGTGCGATCGCATGAACATCGACGTCTGGGAAGTCGTCGATGCGGCCAAGACGAAGCCGTTCGGCTTCATGGCCTTCTATCCCGGACCTGGACTGGGCGGTCACTGCATTCCGATCGACCCCTTCTACCTGTCGTGGAAAGCGAAGCAGACCGGGTTCGATCCGCGGTTCATCGAACTCGCCGGCCACATCAACGCCGGCATGCCGCACTACGTCGTCGACAAGGTCGGGGAGGCCCTGAATACGCGGCGTAAGGCGATCAACGGCTCGAAAGTGCTCATCGCGGGCGTGGCGTACAAGCGCGACATCGACGACATGCGCGAGTCGCCTGCGCTCGACGTCATGGGGCTGCTGCTCGCACGCGGCGCCGAGGTCGCCTTCGCGGACCCCTTCGTGCCGGTGGTGCACGGCCGCGAATGGTCCGGCGGGTACGACATCAAGGCGGTGGACTTCAAGCGCGGATCGATCGCGCAGTACGACTGCGTGGTGATCGTGACGGATCACAAGGCGTTCGACTATGCGGCGCTGCTGGAGGAAGCGGATGTGATCGTCGATACCCGCAACGCCATCAAGCAGCCGCACCCCAACGTGTTCAAGCTCGGCGCGCCGCGCGCGCCTTCGGAGGGACAGAAGGTCGCGATCGTCTGAATCGCGCCCTGCCATGCGACATGACGACGGTGTTCTGGATTTCGACGGCGCTCGTGCTCTACGTGTACGCGGGCTATCCGACTCTCGTAGCGGCATGGGCGCGGCTGGTCGACCGGCAGCCCCGGCGGGCGCCGTTCGCGCCCGGGCACTGGCCGTCGATCTCGGTCATCGTCGCGGCTCGTAACGAGTCGCGGCGGCTGCCGGCCCGCGTCGTCAATCTCCTGTCGCAGGACTATCCCGGCCAGCGCGAGATCATTGTCGTCTCGGACGGGTCCCTGGACAACCCCGCGAGGGCCCTCGCGCCCTTCGCCCCGGAGGTCCGCCTGATCGAACTGCCGTCGGGCGGAAAGCCAGCGGCGCTCAACGCGGGAGTCGCCGCCGCATGCGGCGAGGTGCTCATCTTCGTGGATGCGCGCCAGCGCTTCGCTTCCGGAACGCTGCAGGCGCTGGTCGAGAATCTGTCGGATCCGTCCGTCGGCGGCGTGACCGGCGAGTTGATCCTCGACGCGGAGCAGCAGCCAGGGCCGGACTCGCCCGTCGGCGAGGGACTGGGACTCTACTGGCGCTACGAAAAATGGATCCGGCGCAATGAGAGCCGGGTGTGGTCGACGCTGGGGGCGACCGGCGCCATCTACGCACTGCGCCGCAGCTTGTGGCGTCCGCTTCCAGCGGTGACGCTTCTCGACGACGTGCTCGCGCCGATGCGGGCGGTGCTCGGCGGGTATCGCGTCGTGTTCGACGACCGGGCGCGGGCATTCGATCGCGCATCGACCGACGCAGCCACGGAAACGCGCCGGAAGAAACGGACGCTCGCCGGCAACTACCAGATCCTGGCGCAGGAGCCACGTCTGCTGCTGCCCGTGGTAAATCCGGTCTGGCTCCAGTATCTATCGCACAAAGTGGGCCGCCTGATCGTGCCGTGGGCCCTCATGGCCTTACTCCTGTCGAGCCTGACGCTCATCGGATCCGGGGCGGTCTACGTCGCCGCGCTCGGCGCGCAGCTGGTGTTTTATGCGCTCGCGGCGGCAGGAGCCGCGCTCGAAGCCCGACAACGCATGTCGCGCGTCGCGTTCACATTCGTTTTACTGAACTTCTCGGCCATCGCCGGCCTCATGGCGTTGCGCCGCGGCCGTGAGGTCTGGCGGTGAGCGAGCGTCTGACGTTCAACGCTCCGGTGCCCTCCGGCGCAGCGTTGTCCGCCGGCACGGCACCGCCAGTCGACGCTGCGCCGCCGGACGGCACGACCGTCTCGTTCGTCGAGCCGCGCGACCGCGCGTTCACGTGGATGCTGCTCTTCACGGCAGTGCTGTTCCTGCGCCCCCAGGATCTCCTGCCGCCGCTCGATTTCCTGCACCTGGCGGAGCTGACCGCGACGCTCGGCCTCGGGTCGCTCATCGCGTCCCGCCTCGCACGGGGGCAGGCCATCAGTCGCATGACGCCCGAGCTCGTCGGCGTTGTCCTCTTTGGCGCGGTCATCGTGCTGACTGCTCCGTTCTCGATCTGGATGGGCGGCGCCATCGAAGTGTTCCGCGACATGTATTCGAAGGTCATCCTCGTCTACATCCTCGCGGTCAACACGATCACGACACCGAAGCGGCTGGAACGCATCACGTGGGTGCTGGTCCTCGTTGTCGGGTACGTCGCATTGCTGACGATGGTCGATTACCTCCATGGGACGCACATGGTCGGCCACGGGACCCGGGCCCAGGGGGCCGTCGGCGGCATCATGGGGAATCCCAACGACCTCGCGACGAACATGGTCGCGTTCCTGCCGTTGGCGGCGTTTACCGTCCTGCGGCGGTCGAGCGGCATCTTCAAGCGGGCGGCGGCCGCCGGATGTGCGGTGTTGATGCTGGCTGCTGCGGTCGCGTCGGGATCGCGCGGCGGTTTTCTCGGGATGATCGTGATGATCGCGGTATTCGGCGCGATGGCCGTGCGGAAGCGCCCCGGCCTGGTCGTGGCCGCCGCGTTCGCCGGCCTCTGTGCCCTGCCGCTCGTTCCGTCCACTTACTGGCACCGCATTTCCAGCATCACGGACGAGAGCAAGGACGATTTCGGGTCCGCGCAGGAACGCCGCACGCTGATCAAGGAATCGATCGAGGCATTCTCCGAGAATCCCCTGGTCGGTGTGGGCGCCGGCAACTTCAAAGCCTGGAATCCCAACGGACGCTCCGCTGCATGGCATGAGAGCCATAACGTCATCCTTCAGGTCGCGTCGGAGCTTGGCATCGTCGGACTCTCGGTGTTCTTCTTCATCGTGGGCCGTGCGTTCCAGGCCGTCTTCGCGACAAGACGTCTCGTGCGCCGGGCACGCCGCGCCGCAGCGGCGCGCCGAACCGGGAACGCGGTCGATCCGACAGCGCCGCAGATCACGAGCGCAGAGGCCGAGCTGCTCGACGCGCACTCGGCAGCGATGCTGGCCTCGCTCTGTGGCTGGCTCATCTGCGCCGTGTTTGCCTCGGTCGCCTACACCTGGACGCTCTATTACCTCGTCGCACTCGCAGCGACGCCACGGGACATGTTGCGTGATCGGCAGCCTCGCCATGCGGCGTCGAGGGTGCCGACCGGCGCGATCGAGGTGGCGCACGCATGACCGCGCGCCAGGTCCTCCATGCGCCGGTGCGAATGCTTCGGCGCCTCGACCGGGCGATCGCCCGCCGGTCCGACAAGCGGCGGATCCTCGTCGACTCGCGGACGCCGGTGAACTACACGATGGTGGCGCC
The DNA here is from genome assembly GCA_035492775.1 of Vicinamibacterales bacterium. GTDB lineage: Bacteria > Acidobacteriota > Vicinamibacteria > Vicinamibacterales > 2-12-FULL-66-21 > DATJFQ01. The sequence continues at coordinate 45,709 of DATJIW010000065.1, read as the reverse complement.
GGTCGTGCGTGCGATGGCCAGCGACCCGCGCGTGGAATTCTTCTTCACTGCGAGCGAGGAGCCGGGGCGTCTGCGGGACATTTACCGTGAGGCGCCGCCGGAGACGCGTCTGGTGCATCCCAGGCGCGCCGCATTGATGCGGTTCGACGCGTATGTCGCGTCGGACTTCATGTGGCAGACGCTGCCGCGGGGCGGTTGCCGCATCCAGGTGTTTCACGGCGTCGCCGGGAAGTACGGCTTTGACGCGCCGACGGGACACATGCGGCCGTGGGACCGGATTTTCTTCATCAATCGCCGGCGCCTGCGGAACTACGTGACGTCAGGCGCGATCGAAGCAAACAGCCCGGCGATCCGTCTGGTCGGCATGCCCAAGGCCGACGCCGTCGTCGATGGATCCCACTCGCGCGACGCGGTCGTATCCGCGCTCGGTCTGGATTCCGCGCGCCCGGTGGTGCTGTACGCACCGACGTGGTCGCCTGCGTCGTCGCTCAACAGCGTTGGCCTCGATCTGGTCCGGCGGCTGACCGAGCTCCCGATCAACGTCGTGGTGAAGCTGCACGATCGCTCGCGCGACATCAGGCTGCGTTACTCGGGCGGCGTCGACTGGATCGCGGCACTCCAGCCGCTGCTCTCGAACGGCCGGGGCACACTCGCGCCCGGCCACGATATCTCGCCGTATCTGGTCGCCGCAGACCTGATGATCACCGACCACAGCTCCGCCGGGTTCGAGTACCTGCTGCGCGACCGGCCGCTGGTCCGGATTCACAGGCCGGAGTTGATCCGCGAAGCGAACATCCACGCCGAATATGTCGACCTGCTTTCCGCGGCCTCGAGCTCCACGACGGACGTGGACGATACCGTCGCCGCCGTCGAGCGGGGCCTCGCCGATCCGGCCGCGAATTCGTCGACGCGGCGCGCCATCGCGCAGGACCTGTTCTATTGCCCGGGATCGGCGACAACGCGGTCGATCGAAGCGCTGTATGAAGCGATCGATCTCGACCCGGCAGCCGCATCGCAGCCCGTTTTCGAATCACCGGAGGCGTCGTGCCAGCGGTCAGCGTGATCATGCCGGCGTACAACGTCGAGCAATATCTCGCCGCGTCGCTGGAATCGGTGCGCGGGCAGACGTTCCGCGACTGGGAAGTCGTCATTGTCGACGATGGGTCGACCGATCGAACGGCTGACATCGCCGACGACTACGCGCAGCGCGACCCGCGCATCCAGGTCATCCACCAAATGAACGGCGGTCTGTCGGCGGCGCGCAACACCGCAATGCGGTACGCACGCGGCGACTTCTTCGCCCTGCTCGACAGCGACGATCTCTGGGATCCGGATTTCCTCGCGGCGCAGATGGCGACCTTCGCCTCGAACCCTGAGGCGCAGATCGTGTCCGGCAACGCGCGGAATCTTGGTGGCGTCTGGGACGGCAAACCGGCGCGGCCGTGGCCCGACAAACGTCCCCAACCCGATCTGGCTGAAATCCTCCGCGACGAGGAGGCCGTCTTCATCATGTCCGTCTTCCGCCGATCGGTGTACGAGACGATCGGCGACTTCGACGAGCGCATGCGCTCGAACGAAGACTATGACTACTGGCTGCGCGCGGCCGCGGCGGGGTTCCGCTTTGCCCGCACCGATCGGCCGCTGGGCGATTACCGGCGGCGCGACGACAGCCTGTCCGCCAGCGACGTCCGCATGCTCACGGGCCTGCTCGGCGTCTATCGGAAACTTCGTCCGGCGCTCGCCGACCGCCCGGCCGAACTGACGATCCTGGACTCGCAGGTCTCTCGCTTCGAGACCGAGCTTCTCGCCGCCGAAGCACGGGCGGCAATCGATGCCGGCAATCGCGCCACAGCAGCCGAGCGGCTGAAAGCATTGAAGTCGCGAAAGCCGGGACTCGGAATCGCGGTGGCAGCCGTCGTCGCCAGGTGCGCCCCGCCGCTGCTCCCGCTTCTGTATCGCTGGAATCGGGCCCGGCTCGCCCGGCGCAGGGCCGCCAGAGCCGCAGCATGACCTGCTCGATCGTCATCGCGACCTACAATCGCGCCGCGGATCTGCAGGAGACGCTCGCGAGCCTGGCGGCGCTCGAGACCGCTCTCCGGTGGGAAGTGATCGTCGTCGACAACAACTCGACGGACGACACTCGCGGCGTGGTCACTCGCGTGGCAGAGACCTTCCCCGTGCCGCTCCGCTACCTGTTCGAGCGCGAGCAGGGGCGGAGTCCGGCCTTGAACGCCGGGATCAAAGCCGTCACCGGCGACGTGATTCTGACGACAGACGACGACGTGCGTGTCGAGCGGGATTGGCTGGACCGCAGCGTGGACGCACTCGACGAACTTCGCTGCGACTACGTCGGCGGACGCGTGCTGCCTATCTGGGGCGGACCGCGTCCAGGCTGGCTGCCGGACCACGGCGGCAAACATTGGGCGGTGATTGCGCTTCTCGACTACGGCCCGCGGCCGATCGAATTCGGAGCGCGAGTACCGCTGGGTGTGAACATGGCGTTCCGGCGCAGCGCATTCGATCGCGCCGGACTGCTGGACCCGAACACGGGCAGGAAGGCGGGGACCCTGCTCGGCCAGGAAGTCCGGGAGTGGTGCATCCGCGCGCGGGCGGCCGGCGTGCGCGGCGTGTACGCTCCCGGCATGATCGTGCACCACGTGATTCCGGCGGCACGGCTGAACAAGTCGTACTTCCGTCGATGGTTTTACTGGCGCGGCGTGAGCCGCGCGCTGCTCTACGAGCGGTCCGGCCTCGACATGGAAGCGCCGGAAGAGACGTCGCTCGATTTCCGCATGGTTCCGCACATCGCCGGCATACCTCGGTATCTGTTTCGACGCGCGGTTGGGCACGCGTTCGCGGCAATCGGCGCAGCGCTGCGCGGCGACGCATTCGCGGCATTCGATCACGAACTCTGGCTCTGGTTCTTCGCCGGCATCGTCCTACAGCGCTGGAAGGACCGCCACGGAACGAGAACGAACGCGCTGCTCCGTCCGGTCTCCTAGCCATGCTTCGACGTTTGACGCCAGCCATTCACCGCCTCGACGACACGATCGCCAGGCTGAAAGCGTCGCGGGATGTCCTGTTCGAGCTTCGGACGCCCGTCTACCAAGCGGTGCTGGGCCCGATCGCAGATGCGCTGGCCGTCCGCGATGACGTGCGGGTCTGGTATACGAGCGAGTACCCGGCCCGGATCGCGCCGCTCGTGCCCACGGGCTCGTTTCTCACCCACCAGCAGGTCGAATGGCGCCACTTCGATCTGTACGCGAACGGCGATCCATGGGCGGCAGCCCGGCTTCGGCGCTGCTCCCACCGGATCAATTTCTTTCACGGCGTCGCCGGCAAATACGACCTCGATGCGCCCTCGGGCCTGCCCATGGGATTCGAGTACTACGATCGCGTCGCGTTCATCAACCGCGATCGGATGGACCGCTATCTCGACGCCGGGATCGTGTCGGCGGCCCAGGCGATTCTCGTCGGCTACCCGAAGCTGGATCGCCTTGCCAATGGAGAATGGGACGCCGCGCATGTGCGAGCGCAGGTCGGCCTGACGGTCGGAGCACCGACAGTGCTCTATGCGCCGACCTACTCGACGGCGTCGTCGCTTCATCTGGCCGGCGAAGCCATCGTGACCCGGCTTGCGTCGGCCGGGTTCAACGTCATTGTCAAGCTGCACGACCGGTCGCTCGACGGCGATCCGCGTTACAACGGCGGGATCGACTGGCGCGCACGGATGCGGGCCATCGAGCGCCCCGGACGCATCGTCTTCGTCGAGGGAGCTGACGCGAGCCCATGGCTCGCGGCCGCGGATGCAATGGTGACGGACCACAGTTCCGTTGGTTTCGAATACTTCGTGCTCGACCGGCCGCTGCTCGTGTTCGATGCTCCGGATCTCGCGCGGGAGGCGCGGATCAATCCGCAAAAGGTGCAGCTGCTTCGAAGTGCCGCGGAGGTCGTTCGAAACGTCGAGGACCTCGTTGCGGCTGTCGGTTCGGAACTCTCGGAACCCGGACGGCTGTCGCCCGCACGGCGCCGGGTCGCCGCCGACCTGTTCCACGAGCCCGGCACGGCGACCAAACGCGCAATGACGCTGGTGCTCGAACTCCTCGGCGTGCCGGCGACGGCAGCAGGGCGGGGCGCCGCCGCGGTCCCCCGGAGAGCGAACTGATGAACACCGGACGGCCAGCGGCGAGCGTGCTGATTGCCACGTTCAATCGTGCGGACATGCTGGACGACACGTTGGCGTCGCTCGCCCGCATGGCGGTCAAGCCAGGCCTCGAATGGGAGTGCCTGGTCATCGACAACAACTCCACGGACGGAACCAAAGACGTTCTCGAACGGCGTGCGACAAACTTTCCCGTACCGCTTCGATATTTATTCGAAGGCCGCCAGGGACGATCGAGCGCGCTCAACCGCGGCATCGCTGCCGCGCACAGCGACGTACTCGTGTTCACGGACGACGACGTGCGCGCCGCGGACGGCTGGCTCGACGCCGCCCACGAGGCTCTTGCCTCTCCCATCGATCCCTCGATTGGCTTCGCTGGCGGACCGGTCCGGCCGCGGTGGGAGACTTCACCCCCGGCATGGCTCGACCTGGAGCGCGGCGATCTCTGGGGAACGATCGCGATCCAGGATCACGGCGGCGCTCCATTCGTGTACGAAGAGCGTCGAAAGGTGCCGCTCGGCGCGAATATGGCGGTGCGTCGCGAAGTGTTCGATCGGGCGGGTCTCTTCCGCGCGGATCTCGGGCGGACGGGCGACGGGCGTCTGGTTCTCGGCCAGGAAGTACCCGAGTTCCTGATCCGCGCGCGCAACGCGGGGTTTCGCGGGATGTACCTCCCGGCCATGGAGGTGCATCACCACGTGCCCGCAGCCCGCCTGACGCGGCGCTACTTCAGACGATGGTGGTTCGGGAAGGGTGTCTCGCGTTCCGCCCTGGAACGCCTGCAGCCGCGGACCGACATGGGAATCGATCTCGCGCGCACGCCGCATCTGTTCGACGTGCCGCGTTACATGTATGGTTCCGCGTTACGGGATGCCGTGGCGTGGGCCCGGGCGCTGGTCGCGCGGCGGCCCGCCGCGGCGTTCAGGCACCAGATGATGCTCGCGTACTTCGCCGGCTATGTCTGGGCCCGCCGGCAGGCGCGGACCCGGACACGGCCGGCGGCCGGAATGCCTATTTCACATAGAACGTCGTGAGCACAGGGCGATGGTCGGATGGCATTACGCCATTCGCGTCGCGCGTATCGTAGACCTGTGAGGACTTCACGCTGAGATTCGTGTTGGTCTTCGAGTAAAAGATGTAGTCGATGCGGCCGTTCTTGGTCTCACCACTGTTACCGGAGAATGCCGTCGCGGTGCCGTTGGCCGCCGCAACCGCCCACGAATCGTAATAGTACTTGTCGTACTGCGCGATCGAAGTCTGGTCCGGCCAGGCGTTCATGTCGCCGGTGATGATGCGGTTTTCCGGCTCCTTCGACGCCCAGGTCGTGACCTCCGTCGCCTGCGTCAGGCGCAGCGATTGATCGTAGGGGTCGAGGTGCGTCGAAATCAGCGTGATGCTCCGCCCGTTCCACGTAATCGAGCCTTCCGCAATGCTCCGGTCGTAGTTGTGCACCAGTTCGTATCGATCGCTGAAGCTGAACGGGACCGTCGAGAAGATCGCGTTGCCCTTCCCGTTAGAGGACCACTGGCCGAACTCCTGCGCGAAGATGTAGTACCACGTCTTACCGGTCTTCTGCTGCAGCAGGTTCTTGTAGACCGCCGGCTGGTCCTGATTGCCCCACGAGGTGTACTTCTCGATCTCGTTCACGAGAATCACGTCCGGGTTGAACTTCGCCATCCACGTGGCGACGCGGTTCGGGTCGTAGACCCCGTCGGTACCGTAGCCGCCGTGATGCAGGTTCCACTGCAGGACGCGCAGCGTGGTCGACGATGTGGTCGTGGTGCTGCCGCTCGACGATCCTGACGTGCTCGTGGAACCGGTGGAGCTCGATACCGGCGCGGAGGGCGTCGCGAGCGCCGTCGTCGTCGTGCGCGCCAGGATCTTCGTATCGCTCTTCAGCGATCCCGGAGACGAGGAGAGATACGTCGACGGCGACAGCACGATCTGATCGATCGAAATCCCGTCCTCGCGCTGCTGAATCCGGAGCGTCTGCGCGCTGGTCGACGAGAAATATATCGGCGAGGCGTTACCGCAGTACTCGGTGTCCTCCCAGCCCCAGCCGCTCTCGCCGGCGCCGCTGCAGCTTTCGAGCGAATACACGGCGCCGCTGGTTGTCCCGATCCTGAACTGCGCGCTGCCGCCGGATGTCACCGAATTGGAGAACTGCACGTAGAGCGAATCGTTCGTGTAGTCGTTGCCGTCGGCCTTGCCTCGAAACCAGAGCCGGTACGGGACGCCCGCAACGGGCGTGAACGTGAAATCCACGTAACTCGAGGGCGATGACGCTGGATACGAGAGCTTGCCAGCGCCGCGGTCCGGGTTCCACAAGCGCGCGCCGCCCGCAGCGCTCGAGTCCGAAACAAGCTGCCAGGCTGACCCCGCGATCCGGCCGTTGCCCGCCCAGAGCACGATGTTCGACGCCGATGACGAGGATGACGCGGTGGATGACGACGACGATGACGTCGAGCTGGAACTGCCGGTCGCGACAATCAGCGCAGGCTGCACGGAAGCGTCGAGCGTGTTGTTCGAATAGTACTGCTTGTAGGAATCGCGGCTGGAACCCCCACTGTCCTGGACGAGGAACCGCGCGTACCGGGTGCCGTACGTGCCGGCGACCGCCTTCCGCACCTGCGTGGTGACGTCGAAGGTCACGCGCGATCCGGCCGTGGCGGTGACCGTCGCGTACGAGCAGTCGGAGGCGACGATGTCGCCCCCGGCGGACTGCCAGTACGACGAGCTGTTCCGCCGCGTCCACGTGACCGCCGGTTCGTCGAACGAAATCGACATGGCGCACGCCGCGAGCGTGCGGGTCTCGGCATTCCCGCTCTTGACGGTGAGCACCAGCTGCGCCGACGCGATCGATGTCGTCGCGGCAAATGACGCATCGGTATCGAACATCACGGCAGCCCGGCGGGCGTACGTCGGGTCGTCGCTCTGCCTGGTTTCGAGAATGGGATCGCTGCCGTAGTTCGTGTTGGCGTAACTGCCGCCGCGGATCGTCGCGTCCTTGGCGGAGCGGAGTGTTGTCTGAGCGCTGACGGCCGGCACGGCGGTCAGCAGGACTGCAGCACCAAGTGCAGCAATGCGCATGCGTCCTCCCTGGCGTGCTCCCTGCGGCGCAAAGATCCTTTCGGATCCTTGCGCGTCATGGAGCAGGCGATGAATGTGCGCCGGTTAAAGCGGTGGTCTGAATTACTTGACGATGAAGGTGGTCAGGACGGGACGGTGATCGGATGGCATCACACCGTTCGCGTCGCGGGTGTCATACACCTGGGACGAGGAGACGGACAGGCTCGACGAGCTCTTCGAAGAGAAAATGTAGTCGATGCGGCCGCTCTTGGTTTCGCCGTTGTTGCCCGAGAACGCGACGGCCGTCCCTTTGGCTGCCGCGACCGCCCAGGAATCGTAATAGTACTTGTCGTACTGCGCGATCGACGTCTGATCGGGCCACGCGTTCATGTCGCCGGTGATGATCCGGTTCTCCGGCTCCGAGCCCGCCCATCCGGTGACTTCAGTCGCCTGCGTCAGACGGAGCGTCTGATCGTAGGGATCGAGGTGCGTCGAGATGAGGGTGATGTTCCGCCCGTTCACCGTGACCATCGCGGCCGCGATGCTGCGGTCGTAATTGTGAACGAGCTCGTAGCGCCCGGTCCACGTCAGCGGATACGTCGACAGAATCAGGTTGCCTTTGCCGTTGGAGCTCCACTGACCGAACTCCTGCGCGAAGACGTAGTACCAGGTCCTGCCGGTCTTCTGCTGGAGCAGATTCTTGTACACCTCCGGCTGATCCTGGTTCCCCCACGAGGTGTACTTCTCGATCTCGTTGAACATGACGATGTCCGGCTGGAACTTCGCGGCCCATGTTGCGAGACGATCGGGGCTGTAGACGCCGTCTGTCCCGTAGCCGCCGTGGTGGGTGTTCCACTGCAGCACGCGGAGTTTCACGCCCGACGTGGTCGTCGTGCCGCCGCTCGTGGTCGTGGTAGGCGTGGATGTCGTCCCGCTGCTCGTGGTCGACGACGTCCCCATCACGACAGTCAACGTCGGGCGCGTGGACGCGTCGGACGCTTCGTCCGAGTAGTACTGCTTGTACGACAGCCGATCGGACGGTCCTTCGTCGATCAGCAGTATTCGGGTATAGCGCGACGTGCCGAAGTCGCCCCGGACGATCGCGTTGACGAGCGCCGTCACGTCGAAGCTGACTTTCGTGCCGCCGGTGCCGGTAACCGTTGCCGTCGCGTAGCGGGCCCCGAGGTCTCCGCCCGACGTTCCCCACGTCGTGCTGCCGCTGCGGTATGTCCAGGTGGCCGAGTATTCGTCGTACGACGACCGCTCCTGATAGGCCGAAATCTGCCGCGTTTCACCGTTGCTGCCGCTCGCGACGGTCACCGTGAGGATTGCGGATTTGATCGGCGTTCCCTGCGCGATGGTGTTGTTGGTGTCGAACTTGAAGAGCGCACGTCGAAGGTAGGACGGATCGCTGCTCGCCCGCGTTTCGAGAACGCCCTGGCTGCCGTAATTCGTTGCCGCATAGCTTCCGCCACGTAACGTGGTCGCGTTTGCGTCGTTCAGAACCAGCGTCTGGGCGGCTGCGGGGATGGTGGTCGCGAGGGCGAGACCGGAAACAACGGCTACTCGTCGGAGGCTCGGGAAATTCATCTACTCTCCGTGCGAAAGAGCTGCCGGCGAACGCACACGAAGCCTTCAGCGTGTCGTCTGCTCGACAGGCGCACGCTCCGGCTGTCGAGCGCATCGAGGCGCCCGTGAGCAAGCGTGACGTTTGGATTGTTGATTCGCCGGCGCACGTGAGGCCGGCGTGCTCACGCTCAGGCAAACACGCGACCAAGTCGTGAAAGCGCCGGATTTACAGGTTTTTACAGTTCAGCGCACGAAAACCAGACTCATCAGCGGACCCATGTGACAACTCAGCCGTTTGTAGGTTTTACATGCTTTCGTGGAAATTGGCCTGATTCTGCGGTGTCGGCTATATGGATGAGTTGTGAACGACGACAGAAGCCTCAGCCTGGTGGTTCAGGCAGGCCGTTCGCAACCGGACGTGCAGCAAATGGCGACAAAGCAGGGAGGCGCTGCGGTTCTGAAACCCGAAATACGGAATTGAGTCAGGCGCACGGATTGCACAACTGCTCTTCTATTAGATGTGAAGAGAATCCGTGTCGCCATCGTGGCGCCCTCAATGGGCATTCTTGGCGGGCAGGCCGTCCAGGCCGACCGCCTGCTGACCTGCTGGCGTGACGATCCGGACGTCGAAGCCCGCCTCGTTCCGATCAACCCCGTCCCCCCCGGCCTGTTTCGCCATCTGACCCGGGTGAAATACGCCCGCACGGTGGCGACGCAACTCACATACTGGCCGACGCTGCTGCGGGAGCTGCGGACAGCCGACATCGTCCACGTGTTTTCAGCCTCGTATTTCTCGTTCCTGCTGGCGCCGCTGCCGGCGGTGCTGATCGCGAAGCTGCTCGGCAGGCCGGTCGTCCTGAACTACCGCAGTGGCGAGGCGCCCGATCATCTGCGCCGATCCGCCCTCGCGCGGACCGCGCTGCGGTGGGTGGAGCGAAACGCGGTGCCGTCTGCTTTTCTCAGGGACGTCTTCGCCGGATTCGACATCCCCGCGGAGGTCATCCCGAACATCGTGGACGTCGAGCGGTTCCGATTCCGTTCGCGCGGCCGGCTGCGGCCGCGCCTCGTGTCGACAAGGAATTTCGAGGGCCTCTACAACGTCGCGTGCACCCTGCGCGCGTTCCGGATCGTTCAGGAGCGCGCGCCTGACGCTTCGCTGACGCTCGTCGGCGGCGGTTCGCAGGAGGGCGCGCTGCGCAGTCTTTCCCGCGAGCTCGGATTGCGGAACGTGACGTTTGCGGGACGCGTGGCGCCGACCGAGATCTGGCGCTACTACGCGGACGCGGACATCTATTTACAGACGCCGGAGATCGACAACATGCCTTCTTCGGTGCTGGAGGCGTTCGCAAGCGGCTGTGCAGTGGTGTCCACGGACGCGGGAGGCGTTCCTGCGATTCTCACGACCGAACGCCAGGGGCTTCTGGTGCCGCGCAACGATCATGCGGCCGCCGCGGCCGCGGTCCTTCGACTGCTCGACGACCCGCACCTCGCGCGCGATCTGACGGCTCAGGCACTCGAGAGCTGCCTCCTCTACCAATGGAGCAGCGTCCGGGCGCAGTGGCTGGCGCTTTACAGGGATCTGGCGCGGATCCCCGCGCTGCCCGCGCCGTCGGCAGCATGACCGCAATCGGTTCTCTCCGCAGGGCTCGGCGGATGACGGTTGCCGAAATGGAGTTCCGGAGCGCGTGCGCGTCGCGGATTCTGCGCGACCGAGTACGGCACCGGATGCGGCAGCCGGTGTGGAACCGGAGCGCTCTCGCATCCAGCCTTTCACAAGATGTCCCCGGCCTGCAGAATCTAGCGCGGCTGATTCGCGAAGGCGCGTGGGAGCTGGCGGAAGAGACACTCGCGCGCCATTTCTCGGCGCGTCCGTCCGCCTGGCCGGTGTCTGCTCGAGATCGCGATACCGTGACCGCCGCCATCGCGTCCCGCTTTCCGGCTGCCCGATCCGACGCGGTCGACCGCGCGGATCGGATCGTCTCCGGAACCTACGACCTTCTCGGATATCGGAACGTCCATTACGGCATCGTCCCCGACTGGCATCGCGATGCTGTCCATGGCCGTCGGGCGCCGCGTCGTTTCTGGGCCGACGTTTCGTACCTCGATCCGTCGTTCGGCGACCACAAGATCACCTGGGAACTGAACCGTCACCAGCACTGGTTGGCGCTCGGCCGCGCGTTCTGGCTCGATGGCAACGCCGGTTACGCGCAGGCCTTCATCGATCAGTTGTATTCGTGGCTCGAGGCAAATCCGCCGCTCACCGGCGTCAACTGGGCGAGCATGCTGGAACTGGCATTTCGTTCGATCTCCTGGACGTGGGCGCTCGAGTTCTTTGGAACTCTCGATGACGCACACACGCCCCGGCGGCCGTGGCGCACCGATTTGCTCGTCGCGCTCGACCGGCAGTTGGCGCATATCGCGCAGAACCTCTCGCGGTATTTCAGTCCGAATACGCATCTGACCGGTGAAGCGCTCGCGCTCTACGTCGTGTCGCTCGCCCTGCCCGAACTCCGCGCGAGCGCGGCCCGCGCGGCGCTCGGCCGCGATGTCCTGCTGCAGGAGGCGCGGCGTCAAGTGCTGCCCGATGGTGGGCACGCCGAGCGCTCCACTCACTATCACCGCTACTCCACCGACTTTTACCTGTTCGCGGCGATCGTCGCACGCAAGGCGCACGATCCCGTCGCGGTCGACCTCGCAGCCGCCGCGAGGGCCCAGGCTGTCGTCCTGCGCACGCTTGCCGACGACCACGGCGGCCTGCAGACGATCGGCGACGACGATGGCGGGCAGTTGTTCGCGATATGCGGAACGCCGCCGGCCGACGTGCGGACCACGCTCGCGATCGCCGCGGAGACCCTCGCCGATCCGGCATTGGCCGTCTCGCCGATGACCGAAGAGGCATGCTGGGTCGCCGGATCCGCAGCTGAGGGCCGGGCAGGCGTCCGATCGATCGTCGCGCCACGTGAGCGGTGGGGATCGCGACTGCTGCCCGACACTGGCTACTTCGTGTCGCGCGCCCAGGACGAACTCGCGATCCTCGACGCCGGTGCGCACGGATACCTCAACGGAGGTCATGCGCACGCGGACGCGCTCGCGGTCGTCACCACGCGGGATGCCAGCCCGCTGCTCATCGATCCAGGAACCGGCACATACACGATGGATCCGGCGCTTCGGGACCGGCTTCGATCAGGACGCATGCACAACACGGTGCTGCTGGATGGCGACGAGCACACCCGCGTCAACGGTCCCTTCCAGTGGAGCCGCAGCACGGACGCGAGATTCCTGCTGACGCACGTGGGAGAGCGCTGCGATGTCGCGCAGGGCACCCACGATGGCTACGCGAACGTGCGGCACGTACGAACGCTGTTCGCCGTCCATGGCGCAGGCTGGCTCGTCGTGGACCAGATCCTCGGACGGGGCCGCCACCGGGCGGATACCTTCTGGCATATCGGCCCGTCGTGGATGCCGATTCCGTCGCAGGCGGGCGTGATGCTGCAGCACCGGGCAACGGGACTGCTGTCGAGCCTTACGGCGACTGCCGACGCGGTGACGATCGTCGACACCGGCCCGGATGCGATTCACGCGCCCGAGTATGGGCATCTGACGAGCGCGCCGGTCATCGAGACGGCACACGAAGCGGAGGCGCCTTTCGCGATCGCAACGTTCGTCGCGGCCTCGGATGCAGCGGCCGTCGATGTCGCGGTGGCGATCCATTCCTGCGCTGCTCCCGAGGGCTGGGTCGGCGTGGCGGTCCTCCTCACCGGATCCGCCATCGAGGCCGCGGCACTGACTGCCGCTCCGACCGGCAGGGGAGCCTCATGGCCGGGCACGCGCTACGGTGTTCCTGGCCTGCAGACGAACGGTCGCGCAGCGATCTCCGTTCGTCTTCCGGACCGAATAGTGTGGCAGGAGATTGCCGGAGGCTCTGAGCTGACGTGCCAGCACGACGTTCTCTCTCGCGACAGCCAGCTGGCGTACGCCGTGCATCGGAGGGCGCGCTGATGTGCGGCATCGCCGGATTTGCGGACATTGGACGCATGGAAACGGACACGCTCCCGCCACGCGTCGATGCGGAATTCCAGCTCGTCCATCGCATGTGCGAAGTCATTCGCCATCGCGGGCCGGACGACGAAGGGATTCACGTGGAGCCCGGTGTCGGCATCGGGATGCGGCGGCTCTCCATCATCGATCTGGCTGGCGGGCGTCAGCCGATCCGCAATGAGACCGGCACGATCTGGATCGTCTTCAACGGCGAGATCTACAACTACCGCGAACTGCGGGAGGAACTCGAGAGCCGCGGCCACGTTTTCTCGACGTCGAGCGACACCGAGTCGATCGTCCACGCGTATGAAGAATGGGGCGAGGACGCGTTCGCGCGTCTCCGTGGCATGTTCGGCATCGCCCTCTGGGATCGCCCGAGGCGGACGCTGCTGCTGGCGCGGGACCGCGCCGGCATCAAACCGCTCCACTATGTGGACCGCGGCGGACGTCTCGTGTTCGCGAGCGAAATCAAGTCGCTGCTGGCCGCGGGCGCCGTTGAACCGCGTCTCGACATCGAGGCGCTCGACCACTATCTCGCATTCCTGTATACGCCCCGCGACGGATCCATCTTCGAGGGTGTCCGCAAGCTTCCGCCAGGTCACTACCTCCGGTGGCGAGATGGAGCGACGGACGTGCGGCAGTACTGGAAGCTGCCTGCGACGGAATCGTTCCGCGGCGACGAGCGGGAAGCGGTAGACGCGCTCGGGCGCGTACTCGCCGATGCGGTCCGCGCCCACATGGTGAGCGACGTGCCGCTCGGCGCATTCCTCTCCGGCGGCGTCGATTCATCCGCCGTGGTCGGATTCATGGCGCGGGCGTCGTCGCGACCGGTGCAGACCTTTTCGATCGGGTTCGACGAGCCGCAATTCGACGAACTGGAGCACGCGCGGAGGGTCGCGAGGCATTTCGGCACCGATCACCACGAGTTCATCGTCAAGCCGGACGCGCTTGCGATTCTCGATCGCCTCGTCTGGCACTTCGACGAGCCCTTCGCCGATTCGTCGGCAATTCCCACGTGGTATGTATCCGAGATCGCGCGGCAGCACGTGACGGTCGTCCTGTCCGGCGATGGAGGCGACGAGCTGTTCGGCGGCTACGATCGGTATTTCCCGCCGCCCCGCGTTGCCAGATTCGACCGGCTGCGCGTGCCCGGATTGCGCCGCCTGGCGGCGCTCGTGTGGCCGCACCTGTCGCACGGCACGCCAGGCAAGGCGCTGCTGCGTCACGTGTCGGGAGACGCGCGAGCGCGCTATTTCGATTCGATCGCGCTCTTCCAGCCCGACGAGCGGCTCGCGCTCTACTCCGCTGATTTGCGCGGACACGTGTCGGCGTCAGCCGAACAGACGCTCGCGCGATGCTTCGATCGATTCGCGGCCCTTCCGCTGCACAGCCGGATGATGCGATTCGATTTCGAAACCTACCTCCCCGAGGACGTGCTCACGAAGGTCGATCGCATGAGCATGGCGCATTCGATCGAATCGAGGGTCCCGCTGCTCGACAACGAAGTAATCGACTTCGCCGCGACGCTCCCGTCGCGTTTCAAGATCAGAGCGGCAACCCGCAAACACGTCCTCAAGGAAGCGCTCCGGCCGATGCTGCCGCCCGGGATTGTCGATCGGCGGAAGCAGGGATTCGGCGTCCCGCTGGGCGCGTGGTTCCGCGGTGGTCTCACGAGTGTGTTCTCCGACGTGCTCGGCTCCGTGCGCGCACGGCAACGCGGCTACTTCGAGCCGACGTTCGTGGAGCGCCTCATCCATGAGCACCTCGCGGGCAAGCGCGACCATTCGCTTCGGCTCTGGCAACTCCTGATATTCGAGTTGTGGCACCGCGAATACCTCGACGCCCCAACGGGCCGCTCCCTCGATGCACACTTGCGAGTAGCGCCGTTCCCATCCGCCCGCTGAGTTTCCTCGCACGCCGAGATTTGCCAAGGAATTTCCCACTACGCGTCGCGCCTCGCATGGCACTTCGCTTGCTGAGATTGCGGCTGTGAAGCTGTCGCCACAAATACCGGTTGCGATATTCCTCACCAGCTTCCATCCAGGCGGAACCGAACGGCAGATGATCGAGCTTGTCGAGCGGCTCGACAGGAACCGGTTCGACGTGCACCTCGCCTGCTTCCACGACGAAGGCGCGTGGCGCTCGCGCGCGCATGCCGCCGCGCCCGTGACGCCGTTCACGATCCGCGGATTTGCGCGGCCCGCGACGATGGCACGGGCGGCGGGGTTTGCGTCGTGGTGCCGAAGCCGCAGGATCCGCGTGCTGCAGACGTGCGATCTGTACGCGAACACGTTTGCTTTGCCCGCAGCAGCGCTGGGTGGCGTGCCGATCCGAATCGGCAGCCGCCGGGAAATCAGACCGGACAAGAGCCCGGCCCAGCTGGGACTTCAACGCCAGTCGTACCGTTTCGCTCACAAGGTCGTCGCCAATTCGGCGGCCGCGGCCCGGCAGCTCGTGCGCGAAGGAGTGCCGAGCCGACGGGTGCATCAGATTGCGAACGGCGTGAACGCCGGCCGGTTCGCTCAGCGATCGAGCCGGCGCGAGATCCGTACGGTCGTCACGGTCGCCAACCTGCGCCAGGAGAAGGCGCATGAAGTCTTGATCATCGCGGCAGCGCGGCTGGTGCCGCATCATCCGTACCTGCGTTTCGTGATTGCCGGTGACGGCCCACGCCGCGCCGAACTGGAGAGGCTGGTCGACGCGCGCGGGCTCCGCGAACACGTCACGTTCGCCGGCCACTGCGACGACGTGCCGGCCCTCCTTGCGGACGCCGATCTCTTTGCGCTGCCGTCACGGTCGGAGGCATTTCCCAACGCTGTGATGGAAGCGATGGCTGCCGGCCTGCCGATCGTCGCGACGGCCGTCGATGGGCTGCTCGACCTGGTCGAACCGCATCGGACTGGCGTGCTCGTCCCGCCCGACGCACCCGACGCACTCGCCGACGCGATCGAATCGCTCGTCGTGGTGCCGGAACGTGCGGCAGCGATGGGCATGGCGGCTCGGGAAACGGTGCGGGCACGCTATTCGTTCGAACGTATGGTGTCTGCCTTCGAATCGCTCTACGCGGCGGAACTCGATGCCCGCTGCCCGGGCGCCCGCGCATTCGGAACAGCGGCATAACCCATGTGCGGAATCGCGGGACGCTTCAACTACGACCCCCTCCGGCCGGTCGACCGCCAGGTGCTCGAATCGATGACCGAGGTCATTGCGCACCGCGGGCCGGACGCCGCGGGCTACCACGTCGCGCCCGGCATCGGGCTCGGGCACCGGCGCCTGAGCATCATCGATCTGTCAACCGGCGATCAGCCGCTCTGCAACGAAGACGGGACGATCTGGACGGTGTTCAACGGCGAGATCTACAACTTCGCCGACGTGCGGGCGGAGCTGACCGCCCACGGTCATCGCTTCAGAACCGGCTCCGATACCGAGGTCATCGTCCACGGATACGAAGAGTGGGGCGAAGGCTGCGTCGAGCGGTTCCGCGGCATGTTCGCGTTTGCGATCTGGGACGGCCGCTCACGCCGGCTGGTGCTCTGCCGCGATCGTCTCGGCGTCAAGCCGCTTTACTACGCCGAGCTGCCGGGGCGCGGCGTCGTGTTCGGGTCCGAGTTGAAATCCCTTGTCGAGGATCCGGACGTCTCGCGGGACTGGCGTCCCGACGCAATCGATGCGTACCTGAGCCTGCTGTACATCCCGGCGCCGATGACCGTGTATCGCGGCGTTCACAAGCTGCCTCCGGCGCACGTGCTCGTCGCGGAAAAGGGCAGCGTCCGCACGTTCCGCTACTGGGACCTGACGTTCCAAGGCGACGGCGACCCCTCGCGGGAAGACGAATACCTCGAACGGCTCGAGGCGCTGCTTCGCGAATCCGTCGCGTTGCGGCAGATCAGCGACGTTCCGCTCGGCGCGTTCCTGTCCGGCGGCATCGATTCAACTGCGGTCGCCTCGTACATGGTCGACACGAGCCCGCGGCCGCCGATCACGATTGCGGTGGGGTTCGACCACGCGGAATACGACGAGCTGTCACACGCCCGGATCGTCGCCGAGCATCTCGGCTGCGAGTTCCACGAGCGCACGGTCACACCCGATGTCGCCGCCCTCCTGCCGAAGCTGGCGTGGCACTTCGACGAACCGTTTGCAGATTCATCGGCCGTTCCGACGTACTACGTGTCGAAGGCCGCGCGCGAACTCGTGACGGTGGCGCTCTCGGGTGACGGGGGCGACGAACTCTGGGCCGGCTATGCACGCCACCGCGTCGAACGATGGGAGCACCGCGTGCGGGGCGCGCTCGGACCTGCTCGTGCGGCGGCGGGTCTACTCGGGCGCGCGCTGCCGCTGAGCGTCAAGGGCGCCCGCGCCCTCCGCCATCTCGCCTATCGCCCGGAACAGGCGTACGCGCTGAAACACGCCTACGGCATGTTCGAGCCCGGCGCGAAGCCGCGGCTCTATTCGAAAGACTTCGCCGCCGAGACCGCGGATGCCGACGCCTTTGCGTCCTTCCGCGAGATCTATCAGCGGTGTTCGTCCGCGGATCCTGTCGACCGGGCGCTCTACACGGACGTCCACACCTACATGGTGGACGACATCCTCACCAAGGTTGATCGCATGAGCATGGCCGTGTCGCTCGAGGCCCGCGAGCCGCTCCTCGATCATCGTCTGCTCGAATTCGCCGCGTCGGTGCCTGCGTCATTGAAACTGCGGGACGGCCGCACGAAGTACCTGTTGCGCAAGGCAATCGGCCGGCGCGTGCCGGCCGCGATCCTCGAACGCGGCAAGCACGGATTCGAAGCCCCGATTGGAGAATGGCTGCGAGGTCCACTCGCGCCGCTGGCTGACGGGCTCCTGGCCGACGGCCGCCTCCGCTCCCGCGGCGTGTTCGACGACGGTGAAGTCACACGGCTGTGGACGGAGCACCGCACGGGCCGCGCCGACCATCGCCACCGGCTATGGCAGCTGATCATGCTGGAACTCTGGTTCCGGCAGTTCATCGACCGCGCGCCCGCCGAGCGGACGCGTTTCGCGGAGGCCATTTAGGATGTGCGGCATCGCAGGCATCGTTGCCGCCAACCGGCTCCTCCCGGATGAATGCGCGAGCCTGCCCCGTATGCGCGACGTCCTCGCCCATCGCGGCCCGGACGAAGCGGGGCTGCACACGGACGGGTGCGCCGGACTCGCCCACCGCCGCCTGAGCATCGTCGATCTGGCCGCCGGCCACCAGCCGCTCGCGAACGAAGACGAGACCGTGTGGATCGTCTTCAACGGCGAGATCTACAACCACACGCAGCTGCGCGGACCGCTCGAGGCGGCAGGCCACCGATACCGCACGCGGTGCGACACAGAAACGATCGTGCACGCGTACGAAGAGTGGGGCGACGACTGCGTCGAGCGTTTCCGCGGGATGTTCGCTTTTGCCATCTGGGACGCGCGCCGTCGGCGGCTGCTGCTTGCGCGCGACCGGCTCGGTATCAAGCCGCTGTACTGGACGCTGGCGGGCAACCGGATCGTGTTCGCGTCGGAGATCAAATCCATTCTCGAAAGTGGCCTCGTCACCGCCGAGGCCAACGAGGAAGCCATCCCCGAGTTGCTCAGCACGCGATACCTGTCCGGCACGGAGACGATGTTCCGCCGCGTCCACCGGCTGCTGCCAGGGCACACGCTCGTGTTCGAAAACGGCGCCGTTACGACCCGCCAGTGGTGGGACGTACCGGTCCGTGAGAATCCCGGGCGGCCTTTGTCGGCCCGCGACGCGGTCGTGGAGTTCCGTTCGCGTCTCGACGATGCCGTTCGGACGCGACTCATGGCGGACGTGCCGCTCGGTATGTTCCTGTCCGGGGGACTCGACAGCAGCGCGATCGCGGCCCTGATGGCCCGAATGATCGACCGGCCGCTGCAGACGTTCTCGGTCGCATTTGCCGATCGGGCGTTCAGCGAACTTGAATACGCGCGAGAGGTCGCCGGCGCCATAGGCGCGGAGGCGCACGAAATCGTCATCGGCGAGGAGGACTTCTTCGGTGCGCTTCCGCGCCTCGTGTGGCACGAGGACGAGCCGATCGCGCATCCGTCGAGCGTTCCCCTGTATTTCGTGTCGCGGCTCGCGCGGGATCACGTCAAGGTCGTCCTCACCGGCGAAGGAAGCGACGAGCTGCTGGCCGGTTACGGAAAGTATCCGCGCGCGCTCGCGAACTGGCGCGGCGGAGCGGCGTGGCAGCTCACGCCCGAACCGTTCCGCATGTTCGTGTCCCGCACGCTCGTGCCCAGACTTCCCGGCCGCGTCGGCCGCTACGCGGCGCGATCGTTCCTCGCAATGCCGCGGACGCCCGAAGCGATGTTCTTCGACAACTTTGCGGCCATCGGACTGCGGCGCCAGGCTTCGCTCCTTCGGCCCGCTATCGCGGTGCACGCGACAACCGAGGCGGCCTATGGCCCATCGCGCGCGTGCTTCGATTCGCCCAACGGCGACAGCACGGTCCTGGACCGCCTGCTCTACACGGATTTGAAAACGTATCTGGTGGAACTCCTGATGAAGCAGGACCAGATGAGCATGGCGGCGTCGATCGAGAGCCGTGTGCCTTTCCTCGACCATCCGCTCGTCGAATTCGCCGCAACACTGCCGCCCCGCATGAAGCTGCGCGGCTTCACGACGAAATGGATCCTGCGCGAGGCCGTGAAATCCGTCCTGCCCGCGTCGATCCTGAGCCGCCCGAAGATGGGGTTCCCGGTGCCGTTCGGGAACTGGGCCCGGACGACTCACGCGGGCCTGCTGCGCGATGTGCTCCTCGATCGCCGGTCGCGCGAGCGCGGCATCATCGACACCCGCGCAGTCGCGGCCCTCATCGACGCACACGTCGCCGGCACCACCAACGGCGGCGAACCGCTCTGGAGCCTCTTGAATCTCGAACTCTGGTATCGCACGTTCATCGACCGCGCAGGTGTGCAGACGCTCGGACGCGCGCCGTCCGCCCACGGACTCGGCATGAGGGCGACGGCATGAGGATCCTCTGGCTCAACGCCGGACTGTTGCTCCCTCTCGACAAGGGCGGCAAGCTGCGCACGTGGCATCTCATGCGGCACATCGCGCGGCGCCACGACATCACGTACTTGTCGTTCGAGGATCCAACGTCGACGGCCAAGGATCGCGACGGCATGGCCGAGGTGTGTCGCGAGTTGATCACGATCCCGCGCACGGACGCGGGCAAGGGTACGCTGCGTTTCTATGCCGGCGCCGCACGCTACGTGGTCGATGCGATCCCGTACGCCGTCGCGAAATACCGGTCCGCAGCCTACCGCAGTCGACTGGAGATGCTGCTCCGCGATCGCCGCTTCGATACGATCGTCTGCGACTTCCTGCCTCCGGCCGTCAATCTGCCCGACGTCCTGCCGTGTCGATCGGTGCTCTTCACGCACAACGTCGAAGCGGAAATCTGGCGTCGTCATGCGGAAACCGCAGCGAACGCGATCGCGCGGCGGCTGCTCGCGCAACAGTGGCGGCGGATGCTCCGGTTCGAGGAGGCGGCCCTCGCACAGTTCGATCGGGTGCTGGCCGTCTCGGACGCGGATCGCCGAACCTTCGAGCGACTGTATCCCGGGAGCCTCCAGGCGCCCATCCAGGTCGTTCGGACCGGAGTCGACACGACGTATTTCACCCCGTCGGCCGAGCCGCCGCGCCGCGCGCATCTGGTATTCACGGGGTCGATGGACTGGCTGCCAAACGAAGACGCGATGACGTTCTTCTGCCGCGACGTCCTGCCGCGCATCAGGGAAACCGAACCCGATGTGACGCTGAGCATCATCGGACGCTCGCCGACGCCTGCCGTGCAGCGGCTCGCAGACGACTACGCGGGCGTCGAGGTCACCGGCCGTGTCGACGACGTGCGGCCGCACGTGCGCCAGGGTGCGGTGTACATCGTGCCGCTTCGTATCGGCGGCGGCACGCGGCTGAAGATTTTCGAAGCGATGGCAATGGGGAAAGCCGTCGTCTCTACGGCGATTGGCGCAGAGGGACTCCCGGTCACACCGGGCCGCGATATCGCGATTGCAGACGATCCGGCTGATTTCGCGCGGGCCGTCGTCCGGCTGATTCGCGATGACGCCGCCCGGCAGGCGCTCGAGACGCGCGCGCGGCAGCTGGTCGTCGAACGCTACGACTGGTCGGCCGTGGCCCTCGATTTCGAGGCGGGTCTCGCGCCGGCAGCGCACACCGAGCGCGCGCACGATGCGGCGTAATCGGCTTGGGAGGGTGGAATGAACGTGTCGGTATTCGGTCTGGGCTACGTCGGCAGCGTGTCGGCGGCGTCGTTCGCCGCAGACGGCCATACGGTCGTCGGCGTCGACGTGAACCCGGACAAGGTCAACAGTCTCAACGAGGGACGCAGTCCCATCGTCGAAAAGGGTCTCGACGACCTCATCCGCGAGAACGCCTCCAATGGACGGCTTCGCGCAACCACGAGCACCCGTGATGCGGTGGAGTCGACGGACCTCTCGCTCATCTGCGTCGGCACGCCGAGCCGGCGCAACGGCAGCCTCGATTTGACCTACCTCGAACGCGTCGCCGAACAGATCGGCGAGGCGCTCCGCGACAAGGCGTCGTACCACGTCGTCGTGGTGCGGAGCACGGTGCTTCCGGGAACGACGCACGACGTCGTCATTCCCGCGCTCGAACGAACATCAGGCAGGAAATACGGCAGCGGCTTCGGCGTCGCTGTGAACCCCGAGTTCCTTCGCGAAGGGACCGCCATCAACGATTTCCGCCATCCGCCGCTGACGCTCGTCGGCCACAACTACTCCTCCGACGCCGAGCCCACGAAAGCGCTCTACGCGAAAGTCGAGGCGTCAGTCGTCACGACCACCATCCGCACTGCAGAGATGATCAAGTATGCGAGCAATACCTGGCATGCGTTGAAGGTCACGTTCGCGAACGAAGTCGGCAATCTCTGCAAGCGGCTGCAAATCGACAGCCACGAGGTGATGGACATCTTCTGCCGCGACGAGAAGCTGAACCTGTCGTCGTATTACATGAAACCCGGCTTTGCGTTCGGCGGCTCGTGCCTGCCGAAGGACGTGCGGGCGATGCAGTACCGCGCGAAGGAAGTCGACCTCGACATGCCGGTCATCCAGTCGATCCTCGCCAGTAACCGGCTTCAAATCGAGCACGCCATAGACGAAGTGGTCCAGACGGGAAAGAAGCGGGTCGGGCTGCTCGGATTCAGTTTCAAGGCGGGGACAGACGACCTGCGCGAGAGTCCAATCGTCATCCTGGCCGAAGCGCTGCTCGGCAAGGGCTACGCGCTGCGCATTTACGACAAGAACGTATCGATGGCGCGGCTCGTGGGCGCCAACAAGGAATACATCAACACGCAGATTCCGCACCTGTCGTCGCTCCTGTGCGAGACGATCGACGAAGTCATCGACGGCTCCGACGTACTCGTTGTCGGCAATGCCGCGCCTGAATTCAGCGACGCGCTGACGCGAACGCGTGCCGGCCAGATTGTCCTCGACCTCGTGCGCGTGAAGACCGATCGAGGTGCGATTCCCGCGGAGTACCGGGGGATCTGCTGGTAAAAGCTGCGCATTCGTGGGTTAGTGAGCACGATTCACCAACTCACGAATTCACAAATCCACGAATTGCGTCAGCCAGCAGGGGCAGCGAAGCCGTCAATTGATGGCCGTCGTCCATCAGGCGTAAATCCACATTGGGCCGCTCCGCCGCCCACCGCTCCACCGTTGCCGGAACGACGACGGCGTCGTAGCGTCCTTGAAATACGAGCGTCGGCGCCGAGACCCGCGCGCGCATCGCGTCGTACCGGCGCGCGTCCTCGTACAGCTCGTAGTGAATCGGAACGAAGCGGCCGTAGCCGAAATGAAACACGTTCAGCGTGCCGCTGGCCTTCCATTCGTCCAGCGACGCATCCGCCATGCGCGCCATCCGCGGCGATCCGAAATCGAGCGCGGGCGCGAGCAGTACCAGCCGCGCAACGAGGTCCGGCCACTGCGCGGCGGCATGAACGGCGACGAAGCCGCCGAGGCTCGATCCGATCAGTGTGACGGGGACCGACGCCTCACCAATGAGGGTCCGCGTCTGCTGCAGCATGCGCGTGACCGTCAGGGTCGAGAAGTCCGGGAGGTTCAGGTCTGGCGCGCGGAAGTCGATGCCATCGGCTCGAAGCCGGCGCCCGATGAACTCCGCTTTCGTGGACGTCACTCCCGAGGCAAAGCCGTGAAGGTAGATCACCATCGCGAATTGCTGATTGAAATTTGAGAGTTGAGATCAATGGCTGATGGCTGACGCTGGATTGGTGATGCCAGAAATCCGACGGCAGCAATCTGCTCCCGGCAATCAAAGACTTCCCTTCCGCTTCTCCGCGTCGGCGAGCCAGCCCCGGCGCAGCTGCTCCGGCGGAACACTGCTCAAGTACGGCTTGATATCCAGGATCGGCGTGCCGTCCAGCATGTCGATGCCGCGGACGTGCAGCTTCGTGCCGTCGCGGCGAAGCAGTTCGACGATCGTCAGACCGATCGGATTCGGACGCTGCGGCGAGCGGGTCGCGAATACGCCATGCGGCCGATCGTCCGACGGCGGGTGGGCCGTCAGTTCCACCCGATCGACGCGGTGGAAGAACCAGATGACATAGAGATGTGAGAACCCCTCGATGTCTGCGAGGCCGGCGGCAAGATCGTCGTGTATCTCGAGCGTGCCCTCCGCGTCGTGCTGCGCACCAAGGCCCTTCGGAACCGACGCCGAATCCTGGTACGGACTGCGGACAACGCCCACTGATTTCAGGTTGATACGCACCCAGGCTCTCCTTGGAACGGCCGAAACCCCGTCGCTTCGTTAAGGTGCGAGGAACAGGACTCGCCGGACGTTTTCGGTATGGCGCTCGAACATGGCGGCTCCTATTCCCGGTCCTCGTCCAGGTGGAACCGTTGAAGCACGTGGTGGATGACGGGCGCGAGCATGACGCCCGCGAGCACGATGAAGAGCAGCCCTGCGAAGAGCGCGTACAAGCCGGCGAGCCACTTGCCGGCCGTCGTACGAAGCGGATTGACGGGCCCCATGCCGCCGAGCAGCATCGCGGCATTCAGGAAGGAATCGGGCCACGGCAGATGCTCGACCCAGTGGTAGATGGCAGTGCCGAGAAAGAGCGTCGCCGCTCCGAGCGGCAGAAGCGCGACAGCGCCAGACAGCATGTGTCTCGCGACGTGCCATGGCCCGTGCGCGGAACTCAGTGCGGGCTCGCTTCGGCTCTGCCGGCGCTTGGGCATCTTTCTCCCGGTCCTTGCGTCTGTCCCTTCGCGTCAGATCATCGTCGTGCAGCCAGGGCTGCAGCGGCATTTAATCGAACCAACGCCGTCCGTACAGTAATCGTACGTGAGCTCCTCACCACGACGGATGTTGCGCGCCGCAATGATCCAGATCGTCTGCCCGATGACCCGCGTGTAACAGTTCGGGGCGCACGCGTGATTGATGAATCGCGCCACGTTGCCGCCGACGGCGGCGTCGCGCACGTAGAGTCGATTCAGTTTGAAGCACCAGATGTGCCCTTTCTTGAGGTACTGCACTTCACGCTTCAGGCTCTCCCTGTTCGTGATCTTCTCGCCGTCGTACGTGACGATGCGGGTATTCTTCGAAATGGGTTCTGCCGCAAACACGCCCCAGCCTTGAATGCGGGAGTGGCGGCGTTCGATGACGGGAAGCCCGGACCTGGATCGGCGACGCGGCACGCGGAAGGCCATTGTATCCGCTCGAAGTGCGGCGATACCAGAGGTCCGGCGCATGACTGGCATGTTATAGTCGCTGGATGGAAGGCATTATTCCCGCGTGGGGTCGCATTCTCCGCGGGTACACGCCCGCGCTGTCGATCGAGATCACGCGCGAGTGTCCGCTGCGATGCCCCGGGTGCTACGCGTACGGCGACGACCATCTCGGCGGCGACGTCACGCTTCGTCAGGTCACCGACTATAAGGGTCAGCAACTCGTCGACCGGGTCCTGGCGCTCGTTGATCAGGAAAAACCCCTGCATGTCTCGATCGTCGGCGGCGAGCCGCTCGTCCGGTTTCGCGAGCTGCAGCAGATCCTGCCGAAGCTGTACGAGCGCGGAAAATACGTACAGGTGGTCACCAGCGCGGTCCGTCCGATTCCACCCGAATGGGCGAAGATCCCGCGGCTGCAGCTGGTAGTCTCGATTGACGGCCTGCAGCCGGAGCACGATCGCCGCCGCACGCCCGCCACCTACGACCGCATTCTGAAACACATCGAGGGCCATCAGATCACCGTGCACTGCACGGTGACGCGGCAGCAGGTACAGCGCGACGGCTACCTGGAAGAGTTCGTCCACTACTGGTCGGCGAATCACAACGTGCGGCAGATCTGGGTCAGCCTCTTCACGCCGCAGGTCGGCGAAGTCGCCGACGAAATCCTCCTGCCCGAGGACCGCGAGCGCGTGGTCGCGGCGTTGATGACACTGCGCCGCACGTACAAGAAGCTCACGATGCCGGAGGGGCTGATCAAGCAGTACGTGAAGCCGCCGGGGACGCCGGACGCGTGCGTGTTCGCACAGACGACGCACTGCGTGTCCGCGGACTTCGAGCACCACATCACACCGTGCCAGTTCGGGGGGACCCCCGACTGCTCGCAGTGCGGGTGCATCGCTTCCGCGGCGCTCGGTGCCGTCGGCGCGCACCGCCTGCCCGGCGGAATCCGGGTCGGCGCCATCTTCGAAACGTCGTTGAAAATCGGCCGCGCGATCGGCGGCAAGCGTCAGCCCCGCAGGGTCCCCGCGCCGAGCACCGCAGTCTGATGGCCCAAGCCGCGTCGTTCGACATCACCTCCACCATCGATTTGCAGGAGGTCGACAACGCCGTGAATCAGGCCCGCAAAGAAATCGCGCAGCGGTACGATTTCAAGGGATCGCGCGCGGCGATCGACCTGAATCGCGGCGAGAACACGATGACGCTCATCGCGGACGACGACTTCAAGATGAACGCGCTGTGGGAGATCGTGCAGACTCGTCTCATCCGCCGCGGCGTCCCCGTCAAGAACCTCACACCCGGCGCGATCGAGCGCGCCGCCAACGACACCGTCCGGCGCGTCGTGACGCTGCAGCAGGGGATCCCGACCGAAGCCGCCAAGGAGATCGTGAAGTACCTGAAGGATCGCAAGCTGAAGAAAGTAACAGCCGCGATCCAGGCAGACCAGGTGCGCGTATCCTCAGCGTCGAAGGACGAGCTCCAGGAGGCGATGCGTCTGCTCCGCGAGCAGGACTTCGGCGTCGCTCTGCAGTTCGGCAATTATCGCGGCTGAACCGGCGATCATGAGAGCGCGCCGGCAACTGGGCGCTCTCCTGGTGGCGCATCCGTTGCATCGGCTGAGGTCATGCGTGCCCGACCCGCCGTCATCAGCGCTCTGCTGCTCAGCCTCGTAGGGCTGTCTTCCGCGTCCGCGCAACAGCCGCCGCGCACGAATCCTCAGGCCAAGGTCATCAGCGAGTTCGGCAACCGCGTGAAGACATACCTCGCGCTCCGGGACAAGCTCGAGGACACGCTGAAAGACATGCCGAAACAGACCGATCCGGCCTCGGCCGATCGCCACCAGCGGGCGCTGCAGAAACTCGTACAGACGAGCCGCAAGTCGGCGAAGGCCGGCGACATCTTCACGCCGGACACGCAGCAACTCGTACGGCACCTGCTGCGGCCAGTGTTCTCCGGCGCCAGCGGACATCAGATCCGAAACGAAATCCACGACAACGAGTACAAGGGCAATGCGCCGCTCGCGGTGAACGCCCGGTATCCGGACGAAGTGCCGCTGTCGACGATGCCGCCGCAGATTCTGCAGGCCCTCCCGAAGCTGCCGGGCGAACTGGAATATCGGTTCATCGAGACGAGCCTGATCCTGTTCGACCCGCACGCCCACATCATCGTCGACTACATGGAACACGCCTACCAATAGCCAGCGAAAATGTCGATACGCAGCAGCGTCCTCTCGCCAGTGATCGTCGTGTGCGCCGCGGTCGCCGCGGCCTGCAGCGCGGCGCCATCGTTATCAGGCTCGACCGCCCGTCATGCGCAGGCACCCGCCGCGGCGCCGGCGTCCGGAGAGCAGGCCGGGGCAAACGCCGAACAGGGAGCGATGCCGCTTCCCGATCGCAGCGACTCGTTGAAGTTCGGCGTCATCGGCGACAACGGCACCGGCGAGAAGGGTGAATACGATCTGGCGTCGCAACTGGCGGCGTGGCACGAACGGTTTCCGTTTACGTTCGTGGTGATGGTGGGAGACAACCTGTACGGTTCGGAGCGTCCGCAGGATTTTCAGAACAAATTCGAGCAGCCATACAAACAACTGCTCGATAACGGCGTCAAGTTCTACGCGTCCCTGGGAAATCACGACTCCCGCGAGCAGCGCTATTACAAGCCGTTCAACATGGACGGAAAGCTCTACTACAGCTTCAAGGCACCCAAACAGGACGTGAAATTCTTCGCCCTCGAAAGCACGTACATGGACGATGACCAGCTCAAATGGGTGGACAACGAGCTGAAGTCGTCGAACGAGAAGTGGAAGATCTGTTTCTTCCACCACCCGCTCTACTCCTCCGCGCGCACCCACGGATCCGAGCTGAAGCTGCGGGCCGTTCTCGAGCCGATGTTCCTGAAGTACGACGTGTCGCTCGTGCTCAACGGCCACGATCACGTCTACGAGCGCATCAAACCGCAGAACGGTATCCAGTATTTCGTGACGGGGTCCGGCGGACAGCTCCGCGAAGGCGATCTGCGGAAAGGATCGCCGCTCACCGCGAAGGGCGATGATACGAGCCAGGTCTTCATGCTGATGGAGATTAACGGCGACGATCTGTGGTACGCCGCCATCGATCGGTCGGGCAAGGTCATCGACTCCGGCTCGATGACCCGGCGGAAGCAGTGAGCAGGCGCTAGGAAGCCTTTTTCACGAGCGCGCCCGCCCGCCAGTCGGCCTCGAACACCGCCGCAATCTTGCGGGCAATGCCGGTGTCGTTCACGATCACACCCACTTCGCGCCGGCCGTCGAGTTCGAGCTTCCGCAAGCTCTGACTTCCGACGAACGCACTGGCGCCGTCGCGCACGATCGCCCTGACGTGCAGCCGCATGTCGGCCAGCTTCCGCGTCTTCACGCCAGGCAGGCTCTTCTCGAGACGGCCGATGATCCGGATCTCGACGCCGGACTTGGCGCGTTCGAGCAGCACGCGCTGGAGCAGATTGTCGCTGACCTGTTGATCGTAGATGAGCAGCTGCTTGCGCGCTTCCTTCACGAACTGTGTGAGCGACGACCGCGAGTTCTCCGGACTGACCACGAACCTCGAGTGTCCCGGCGTGTACGTCTGGCGCGTGAAGTCGGCCTCGAACAGCCGCATCCCTTCCGCGACCAGCTTCCGATCCCGCGTCACGATCCCAAAGCTGCGGCTCTTGTCGATGTCCAGCTTCGTGTAGTTGAAGCCGTAGACGTGCAGCGCCTCGTTGTCGATCAGCATCATCTTGCCGTGATAGCGAGGCAGATCGTCTGCCGTTCTCGACACGGTAAGACCGCTGGCCAGCAGCTGCAGCTCGAGTTTGCGCAGGGTCTTTTCCCCGCCCTTGTTCGTGTGCGCGATGAGCGCCTGGACGTCCACGCCCCGGGCAACCGCCGCCTCGAGCGCCTTTTGCACTTCGAGCCGGTCGAATCGAAAGATGACGATTTGGATCGTCCGTTTGGCCTTTTTGATGGCTTGGACAACGGGAGTCACGCCGTCGTCGGGCTCGATGATCAGTTTCACTTGGTCTTGGGTTTCTTCTCCGACCACTCGACGGCCGCATGGCCATCAGGGTCGAGTTTGAGAATCGCGTTGGTCACCCGGTCGCGCTGAACCTCGAGCGGCACAACCGCATCGTAGCTGACCTCGTCATCCGCCGATGAACGCAGCTCGAAGTCTATACGATAGCGGCGCAAAATGGCCTCGAACTCCCGCCTGCGACCGTCCGTATCGTCTCCCATCTTGATCTTCAGGTCGAACGGACGGCCCTTTTCCGGCTCGAACGACTCGATGACCCAGAGGGCCAGCAGGATGAATGCCGTCGAAATGACGACCATCGCGTACAGCCCGACACCCGCGCCGAGTCCAACGGCAAGCGTCGACAGCATCACCCCGGCGTCTTTCGGATCCTCGATCTTCGCCCGATAGCGCACCAGCCCGGCTGCGCCGACCACGCCGAACGCTCGCGCGAGATTGGTGCCGACGACCATCATGACGAGCGCCCCCACGATCGCCAGGATGATCTGGGTCTGAATCACGGCCGGGTTGCGGAGCGGCGTTCCGCGGCGTCGGGGCCGGAGCGCCAGCGCCGCGCCGAGGACGGCGGCAATGGGAAGCCGGACAATGGCTTCCGTGATTTCCGTTCGGAAGTCGACGTATCCGCCGCCGCGCTTGCCCGTTTGCGCCTGCTGGTCCTTCATTTCGTCGGTCAATGAAGGGGTCTGGGTGGTCGCCGAAACACTGCGTACTCGGACGGACCCCACCAGGAGCGCAATCGCGAACAAAATGCCAAGAGCTCGTTTGCCGGGCGTCATTTGATCGCGAAGCCTTCCTTGATCTTCTGCTTGAAGCGGCGGATGAACCGGTTGGCGAGCTCTGGCGCATAGCCGCCGGCGCGGAACGCGTCTTCCCACTGACGGTCGGTCAGCAGGTTCAGGTGTTCGCAGGTCCAGTGGACATCTGCCGGCGTCATGCTCGACACGAGAGCCGCGTTCCGGCCGCGGTAGTCGAAGCGCACCTTGCCGTGCTCGTCGACTCCCTTGATGAACGGTGTCGTCTCGAACACCTGGATGTCGCCGCGAGGCGCGTTGACGATCCCCGTTCGGCCGAACGACTGGCCAAGGTCGCGCGCGACATACCACTTCGTCGCTCCTTCGTACTTCTCCTTGAGGTCATAGATTGCGTTCTGCTCGTCCTTCAAGTCCGAGTTGCCCAGCATCACCTGCAGCACGAGTAATCCGTTCAGCGGGCGTGTATCGACGAACGGGTTCTGGTAGTACGACCAGTCCCCTTTCGCGTCGAGGCCGTAGAGATCGGGCTTTTTTTCCCGAAAGCGCGCCGGAAGCTGGGGGTTGGGATCCGGTGCGCCCTCCGCTTCCCACCGGCTCACGTAGTAGATCGGCGGCTGATGATATCCGAGGCCCCAGAGAATTCGCGACGCGACGACTTCAGTGGATGCTTCCGGCGGGAATTTCGCGCTCCACTCGCGGTTCGATGGATCCTCGACGGTCAAGCCGGTACTGAAGCCCCCTCGCTTGATCTCGAGCACCTTGAACGGCGCCCGGGTGTCAGGGGCAAGCCGTTGCCCACCCACGCCCCAGAAGAGATCCCGGGCGGCCGTCGGCTGCAGCCATAGCTCAGCCATCTTCTCCGGCGTGACAGGCCCCGTCAGCGTCGACCGTATTGGTGGGGCACACGAGGCGGCGGCAACAATGAGGATGAGCCAGCCCACACGGCGCATACGGTCCGGCTGACTGCAAGCGACCTGCCAGATAGGCTGAGCTGCAGACGATGAATCAGTCGCTTCAGATCACTCGATACGCAGCGCCTTCATGGGATCGACACCGGCCGCGCGGCGTGCCGGAACGTCGCAAGCTACAGCAGCCATCACCAGGATTGCCGCGACTGCAGCTGCAATTGACAGAAAGTCCAGCTGCGCGACGCCGGGCAGCCACGCCGAAGCCCATCGCCCGATCGCGGACGCGAGGACGACACCGACGATGGCTCCAGCCGACGCGAGCAGCAATCCATCGCGAAGTACTGCAATCCGGACCGTTCTCGCTTTCGCACCCAGCGCGATACGCACGCCCAGCTCGCGCGTCCGAGCGCTGACGATGAACGCGATCACCCCGTACAGGCCGACAGCTGCAAGGCCGAGCGCGAGCGCTGCAAAGAGCGTCATCAGCGACAAGGTGAACCGCCGCCGCCCCACTGAATTCGAGAGCAGCCGCTCGTACGTCGACATGTTGGCAACCGGTTGCTCCGGATCGATCTCGCGTATGGCCGCGCGAACCGCGGCCGCGCTCGCGAGCGGGTCCCCGTCGACTCTTACCGCGACATCGTCGGGCACGTAGTCTGGCACCTGCGTGAACGCGAAATACGCATGGGGAGCGGGAGCGAGGCTTCGAGCCAGTCGAATGTCGCCGACGACGCCGATGACCGTGATCCAGGGATTGTCGGGCGACGGCGGGCCCCACGTGAACCTGCGGCCGACGGCATCCCGCCCCGGCCACAAGTGATCCGCAAATGCCCGGCTGACGAGCGCAACCGCGGGCCGATCGCGCGTGTCGCTGTCGGCAAACGTGCGTCCCTCGAGCAGCGGAATGCCGAGCGCAGCGAAATAGGCGCCGTTGACGATTCGGTGGTTGCCGGAGACGGCGGCATCCTGACCCGCGCCTTCGGGGAAGAATCCGGACCCGCCCCCTGTGAATCGCACCGGAAGGCCGTTGGTCAGTCCGACCGCGCGAACGCCCGGGAGCGCTCCTATGCGGGTCTCCAGCGCGCGATAGAAGGACATCCGGCGTTCGGGCGGCGCGCTCGACGCATTGCTGCGCGGCACCTGCAGCGTCAGAACGCGATCCGGAGAGAACCCGAGATCGTTACGCAGCAGGGCAGAAAACGTCCGTCCCAGCAGAGCAGCTGCGGACAACAGGACGACAGTGAGCGCGACCTCGGAGATGACGAGCACCCCGCGGAGGGTGCGGACGCTGCCGCGCTCCGTCGTTCGGGCGCCGGTCGCCAGCGCCGCCGTGGAGTCGCGGCGCAGTGAAAAGACTGCCGGGAAGACGCCGAACAGCACGACAGTCGCGAGGGAAACGGCGGTCACGAACGCGAGAACGCGCCAGTCCAGGCGCGGGACGACTTGATTCCTGAGCGCGTCGGGCATGATCGACGACAGCCCATCGAGCGCCCAGTACGCGAGCAGCATGCCGGCGGCGGCCGCCAGGGCTGCCAGCACGATGCTTTCGATCGTCAACTGTCGGACGACGCGCGCCCGGGAGGCTCCGACCGCAGCGCGGATCGCGAACTCGCGCTGCCGGCCTGCGCCGCGCGTGAGGAGCATCATCGCGACGTTTCCGCAGGCGATGAGCAGCACGATTGCCGTTCCACAGAACGCGAGTACGAGGTCCGGCCGCACGTCGCCTCTGATCACGTCGTCGATCGATTCCACGCGGGCGCCGATCTGCGCCGGCGTGCCGTGCGTGCGCTCGCGGACGAGCGCGGATAGTTCGGCGGTGGCCGCTTCGGGGGTGGAACGTGGCGCCAGCCGGCCGAACACCCAGAGCATGCGGCTCTCGCTGTTGACTTCTGTCGGACCAAGCGCGAGCGGCACCCAGCCGTCGATCTTCGCGACCGGCATGGGAAGGTCGCGCGGGAGCACACCGATGACCGTTGCCGGCTCTCCGTCGAGACGGATGCTGCGTCCGACGATCGATGGATTGCGTCCGTAGCGGCTGGTCCACAGCGCGTCCGAGATCAGGATCACGCGCGCGCCGCCCGGATGGTCCTCGTCGGGTCGGATTGGGCGTCCGAGTGCCGGCGTTACTCCGAGCGTCGGCATGAGGTCGGAGGACGCGCGCACGAGCAGCAGCTGTTCCGGCTCTCCGTCGCCGGTCAGGTTTTTGATCGCGACCGTCATCGCGGCGAAGGACCGCATCGTCCGCGCGCGCGTGCGCCAGTCGGCGAAGGTGGCAGGGGCGGGCGTATTGCGGTCGATGTCCTGCGCCGGCAGCGTCTCCCAGGCAAGGGCGAGCCTGTCGGGGTCGTGGAAGGGGAGCGTCTGCAGCAGGGTGCCGTTGAGGACAGTGAAGAGCGCCGCGTTGGCGCCAATTCCGAGGGCGAGCGTGAGCACGGCGACGAGCGTGAACGCGCGATCCCGTCGCGCGAGCCGCACTGCGCAGCGTGCATCCTGCAGCAGCGATTCCATGCGGAACGTCTCCTTTCGCAGCCACGCGGCGTGGACGAATGCGCTCAGGCACCGGCGAAGCAGCGCCGCGCGCGCACCGGCGCGCCCCCGATCGATGCGGGCCCAGCGGTCGGCGAGTTCGGCTTCCCACTCCGCGCGCCAGTCGGCGCGGAGCGCGGACGGTACGATTGCCGACGCCATCGTCAGGCACGCGCGGCACCACCGCAGGGCGTTCGGCATCCCCATCGTCAGCGGGATCCGCGGAAGCGAACGGGTTTGAGGGCGTGGACGCGCGCGATGGCGTCGTTGAGGGCGCGCACGCCGTCCGGCGTGATTCGGTAATAACGCCGCGGTGGCCGGCGTGCGGCCCGAGCCTCTTCGATGGGCTGCCACTCCGAGCGGAGAAGGCCGTCGCGCTCCATGCGGCTGAGCGCGGGATAGACCGTCCCGCCGGGGAGGCCGGTCTCGTCGATGATGTCGAAGCCGTGGTGGACGCCCGACGCGACGGCATGGAGCACGGTCAATGCGGCGATCGAAAGCGACTTCTGCATCTATATAGCTAGTATAGCTACTTATATCACCCGGCTGTCCCTATTTTTTGCGAAAAAAGGGGACAGTCCCCATTTTTTGGAAAAAATGGGGACTGTCCCCTTTTCCGCGGGATCAGCGGAAATCGTGGGAGTCGACGGGAGGGGAGCCGCCGCCGAGCGGGTGGACCCGTTCAGCGCGCACCGACGTGACGCCTTCCTGGATCTGCAGCGTGCCTTCGACGAGCAGGTAAGGCGACCCGACGACGGTGCCGCGCTGCTCGACGAACAGATCGGGGCGCACGATGATGTTCGCAATACCGGTCTCGTCTTCCAGCGTCAGGAACACGAAACCTTTCGCGGTACCAGGACGCTGCCGCGTAATCACCGCGCCCGCAACGCGCACCCGCCGGCCGTGCCGCCCGAGCGGTAGATCGCTCGCGCGCAGCACGCCACGCAGCGCGAGCTCGGGACGCCGCAGTGACATCGGGTGCGGACCGATCGTGAGGCTCGTGCCCGCATAGTCCGCAAGCAGCCGTTCGGGAACGGTCATCGGCGCCAGCGGTGAAGGGGCTTCGGGACTGGAGGCTGGAGCTTCGAGGCTCGTTTGGGTGTTGATGTGCGTCCCCTCGAAGAGCTCCCCCGAAGGCCTGATCGCCTGTTCGATTTGCCACAGAGCCGTGCGCCGATCGAAGCCGAACCCGTTCAGCGCGCCGATGGACGCCAGCGTCGCCACTTCGTCGCGCCGCACACCGGTGCGCCGGATGAAGTCGTCGAGTGAGAAGAAACGAGGCTCGGCGTTCGAGATTCGAAGGTCCATGCCGGGATCCACGTCTGCAGGTGCCACGTTCGTGCCGGGCTCAAGCGCCCACAGATGCGAGCACACGTTGCAGAAGCCTTCGTGCGTATGCAGCGTCTCCAGCATCGACTCGTCGTCGCATCCGCACTTGGGACATCGAACGAGTGCACCCCGACGCCATGGCACCTCGCTCCCTGAACCGTGAGCCTGATCCCGACCCTCGAACTCCGAACCCCGAACCGACCCCGCGATCGCGTCTCCGGCTTCGCGACGCAGTCCGTTCACATACATCAGCCCGAGGCGCACGCGGCCGTCTGCCTCGACGCGGCACGCCCAGTCGGACACCTGGACATCGATGGGCGCAAACCGCACGCCGTGCCGCTGCGCGTCCTTGACGAGCGTCGACGGGTGATAAAACCCCATCGGCTGGTTGTTCAGCATCGCCGTATAGAACGCTGCGGGATAGTGCGCCTTGAGATAGGCGCTCGCATACACGAGCAGCGCGAAGCTCGCGGCGTGCGATTCGGGAAATCCATAGAGCGCGAACGACGTGATCGACCGGATGATCTCCTCCGCCGCCTCCCCTGCAATCCCCTGCCTCGACATACCCGCGCGCAGCTTTTTTTCGATCTCCTGCATGCGGCGTTCGGACCGCTTGAATCCGAACGCGCGCCGGAGTTCCTCCGCTTCGCCGCCGCTGAACCCCGCCGCCACCATCGCCATCCGCAGCAGCTGCTCCTGAAAGAGCGGCACGCCGAGTGTCCGCTCGAGGATCGGCCTCAGCGAAGGATGCGGATAGACGACCGGCTCCTGCCCCTGCCGCCGCTTCAGATACGGATGCACCATCTGGCCGACGATGGGTCCCGGGCGGATGATCGCGACCTCGACGACGATGTCGTAGAACGTCTTCGGGCGAAGCCGCGGCAGCGTCGCCATCTGCGCGCGCGACTCCACCTGGAAGATGCCGATCGTGTCGGCCTCCTGCAGCATTCGGTACACGGCCGGGTCGTCCGGGGGCAGGTGCGCGAGATCGAGATGGGAGGCAGGAGAAGTTGCGAATTGGGAGTTGGGAGTTGATATTGACAATCTCCAAAGCATCCTGCAGCACCGCCATCATCCCGAGGCCCAGCAGATCCACCTTCACGATCCCCATGTCGGCGCAGTCGTCCTTGTCCCACTGGACGACCACCCGGCCGGGCATCGATGCGTTCTCGAGCGGCACCACGTCGTCCAGTCGTCCCTGGCACATGACCATGCCGCCGGAATGCTGGCCGAGATGACGCGGCAGATCCTGAATCTGCGTCCACAACCGCCCGAACTGCTGAATGGCCGGATGGAGACCGTCCATGCCCGCGTCGCGCAGGTTGCGTTCGAGCGTTTCCTTCGGATCGACCCACTCGAACTGATTCATGACTTTCGCGAGCGAGTCGACTTGCGGCGGCTCGAGCCCGAGGACCTTGCCGACTTCCCGCGCCGCGCTGCGGCCGCGATAGGTGATCACGTTCGCGGTCATGGCGGCCCGCGGACCGCCGGACGCCAACCCGGACGAGCCGTACTTTTCGTAGACGTGCTGGATCACACACTCGCGACGGTCGCCGCTCGGCAGATCGAGATCGATGTCCGGCCACTCGCCTCGCTCTTCCGACAGAAATCGCTCGAAGAGCAGATCCATACCGATCGGATCCACGGCGGTAATGCCGAGGCTATAGCAGACGGCGCTGTTGGCCGCTGATCCGCGGCCCTGCACCAGCACCCCCTGCTGACGGCAGAAATTCACGATGTCCCAGACGATCAGGAAATAGCCGGCGAGATCGAGCTTCTCGATGAGATTCAGCTCGCGTTCGAGCTGCCGCGTGTGCCGCGGCTCGATCGGGCGATACCGGTCGCGCGCGCCCGCCTGCGTGATCTTGCGAAGAAAGGACGATGTCGACTCACCTTCCGGGACCGGATATTCCGGAAACCGGTAGCCGAGATCGGCCAGCGTGAACTGCAGCCGGTCCGCAAGCACGCGCGTCGTCGCGATGGCATCCGGCAGATCGGCAAAGAGCGCCGCCATCTGCTCCGGCGATTTCAGATACCGCTCCGCGTTGCACGTCAGCCGCCGTCCCGCGCGATCGATCATTGTCTTGTGCCGGATGCAGGTGAGCACGTCGTACAGCGGACGGCTGGCGGGTTCCGCGAAACGCACGCCGTTGGTGGCGACGATCGGCACGTGAAACGCGGCGGCGAGGTCGCGCAGCACGTGGTTGTCGGCTTCCTCGTCGCGGAGCAGGTGGCGCTGCAGTTCGACGAATACGTTCGCGCGCCCGAAAATGCCGACGAGCCGGTCGACGAGTCCGCCCACGCCGAACTGCGGGCCGCTCAACATCGTCCGCCCTGCGAACGCAACCAGACCGGCGGTGCAGCCGTCGAGTTCGTCGAGCGCCAACGCGCCCTCTCCTTTGGGCGCCCGCAGCTTCATCGCGGTCACGAGGCGGCACAGATTCCGGTACCCCGTCCGGTTCTCTACCAGCACGGGAAGCTTGACGATCGTTTCCGCACCGAGGGACGGGCGCGGCTGGCCCGCTGGACTACGCCGGGGCCGCTGATCGCGGACGGGGCCAGGCGCAGGACGCGCCGGGCAGACCGTCAACTCGGCGCCGATCATCGCGTTCAGGCCGGCTTTCTTCGCGGCCATGTGGAAACGCGGAGCGCCGTACACGCCGTCGCGATCGAGCAGCGCGAGCGCAGGATAGCCGAGCGACGCCGCGCGCTCGACGAGGGCCTCGGGCAACGACGCGCCGTCGAGAAAGGAGAATGCGGAAGCTGCACGTAACTCGATGTACACGGTAGTAGCGCCCGGCGCTGCCGCTGCGCGGCACTCGCGCTCGATTCATCAGTCGTACAGCCCTTCAAAAAACCATCGGCCGGTCGCACGGTCCTGAAAGATGCGACATACTTCGCCAGGCGCCAGCGCCACGTCCCATTCGATCCGATCCCATCCGCCTTCGCGCTTCGACCAATGCTCGGCGCAACTCGAGCCCTGTCGAAGATCGCCGCTTCGAGGCATCGGCGTGACCAGTCCGCTGTCGCCGCTTCGCGGCATCGGCGTAACAGACGCGGGGGTGCTGCCGGCGTTCCACCACCCTCCGGACGATCGCCACGGACCGGCCGCCTGCACGACCGCACCCGATGGAATGCCGCGGCGAGACGGCGCGAGATACACGGGGCGCCCTGCGGACACGTTGACGCGGACCGCCGGTGGAATCCGCTGCCGCCGCACGGCGTGGCCCCCCACGCGTTCGGGCTCGATCGTCGAATCGCGAGTGGGACGAGCCGTGAATGGATCCATTGCAAACGCGCCCGGCTGATGCGTGTCGACCACGCGCGGCGATCCGACGTGCGATTCCCCCACGAGTGCCGACAGCCGCGCGATCAGCGTCGAGACCGTCTCGGGCGACGGCACGGCGCGCTCGAGCAGCGAGAACTGTGTGATCCGCGACGGCGCCGGATCGATCTCGATCGTGACGATGTCGATCGACGCCTCGTGCCCGCCGTCGGGCGGCGACGGCGGACGCGATTCGAGTTCGAGCAGCAGCAGCGTCCGCAGCACGCGCGGATCGCGCATCGGCGCGGGCAGCTGCAGCACGCGGCGGTCGACCGAACGGTCCGTCAACCGCAGATCGAGCCGGATCGCGGCGGCGCCGCGGTCGGCACGCTCCAGCGCGATCGACAACGGATCCAGGAGACGCGCGAACACGAACGACAGCGGCTCGAGCGCCGCGATCGGCCATTCCAGCTCGAGCCGTTCGATGAACCGCGGCACATCCGGATCGGGCACGAACGGGCCTGGATCGCAGCCGCGTGCGAGCTGCTGCAGCGCCACGCCGCGCCGCCCGAGGCGTGCGGACAGATCGCCTGCGGGCAGCGCAGCCAGATCCGCGAGCGTCGCAATGCCCCATCGCTCGAGCGTTTCGTACGGCCGTTCGCGATCGCGCACGGACGCCGCCGGCGGCAGCGTTTCCAGATCGCGGAGCACCGTGACCGGAAGCCGCGCGATTGCCGTCGACCCAGGCACGCGCGCGAGCACGCGCGCCGCCGTCTGCGTCGTCGCAATCGTAACCACGGCGTCGACTGGTGCTTCAGCCACGGCGCGGCGCAATTCGCGCACGATATCGTCCGGCGCGCCAATGAGGCGTCCAAGACCGCTGACGTCGACGAGTACCTCCCCTGCCGCCACACGCATCACACGCGGCGAGAAATCACGAGCGATCGCCATCAATGGCGTGTCCGCATCAGCCGCCCCGCGAAGACACGCATATACATTTGCCAGTGGCCGGTTCGCCGTTTCCAGTTGGGCGTCGCCGGGCGAGTTGCCAGCGACCGAACGACTCGAAACGCAACCCGTCGCACGTGGCAACTGGAAACTGGAGACTGGAGACGGCTCACCGAGAAACTGCGCAAGCTGCGGGACCGTGTCGGACGCCAGCACGTCCGGAATCGGCGGGGTGAGATCGTCGTACGATGGAATAGACATAAACGTCAGTTGCCACTCTCTAGCCGCCAGTTGCCAGTCAGCTGCCGTCCGTAACAGAAACGGAAACTGAAACTCGTTTCAGCGGGCCTGTACGATGCGCGGCGCGGGATGAACACCTGCAAACAGGCGTGCGCGAGAGGCCGCACCTCCCATCCAGCGCGCCGGTCCCTGCTCGAGCGAGATCGTCACGCCGAGAGGACTGCGCGCTGTGCGCTCCTGCGCGACGACGAGCGCAACGGTGTCGCTGCCTTCGATGGCGCGCGACACACGCAGCCACGTCGTAAACGGAAAGCGGCGAACGACGACCGGGGCGACGTCGGCGAGATCGAACACCACGAGCCCGAAATTGCCCGCCTGCAGCACGAGGGAGAACGCTTTCAATGCGCGCAGGGGATCGCCCGTGTCGCGCACCCAGAGCACGCGTGTCAGATCGACCCCGTGCGCTTGGGCCGACGCTGGATCGAACGTGTCGCAGACGTCCACGATCGCGACCACCTCTCCACGCGCGGTCGCCGCGGCAAGCGTCGTCAGCAGAAGCGTCGTCCGCCCGCTCGACGCGCGGCCGGCGATTTCCGACAGGTGACCGCGCCGCAGCCCTCCTCCGAGCGCGCCATCCAGATCGGGGTTCCCTGTCGCCGCCAGACGATCGGCCGGCGCCGGACACGGCGCCGCTGACGTCAGCGTGACGTCGAGTTTCCGTTCGCGCAGAAGAGATTCGAGAGCAGCCCGCATAGTCGTTGAACCCGCTTTCGTCAGGGTACGTCGTGCGCCGTGCTTGGTGCGCCGTGCTTCGTGCCACGTGCTCGGTGCGCCGTGCGCTGTGCTTGGTGCGCCGTGCGCCGTGCTTGGTGCGCCGTGCCACGTGCTCGGTGCCGAACACCGTACGCCGTGCGCCGTGCTTGGTGCGCTGTGCTTGGTGCGCCGTGCCTCCGTGCCCACGTGCTTCGTGCCGCGTACTCAGTGCCGCGTGCTCAGTGGCGTGGGCGCTCAGTGCCGTGGGCGCAGTGCCACGGGCGCAGTGCCGCGGGCGCAGTACCACGGGCGCAGTGCCACGGGCGCAGTGCCGCGTCTTACGATCCGTTCACGTCTTTCCTTCTGCGTCCGCGTCCGCGTCCGCGTCCGCTTCCGCGTTCGCTTTCCTTCCGGGGCCTTCTTCTCTGCCTTCTCTGCCTTCTCCGCCCTGTCCGTCCTCTCCCTGGTCGCCGTCCTTCCCTGGCCCCCTTTCTCCCCGGGCCGCCTCAGCCCGCCTCTCTCCCTGGCCCGCCTCTCTCCCGGCCCGCCTCTCCCCTGGCCGCCTCTCTCTAGAGCCCGCCTCTCCTCTCTGCTCCCTGGCCTCTACCCGTCTTCGTGGCCTGTAAACCCACCAAGTTCTCCGTGGCCTCCGTGGCCTCTTAGTTAACCTCCCTCTCTCCAACCGCCTCAATATTCGCTTTTTCTTCGCCCCACCCGCGCAGTATACGCATCTCCGCCCCGCAGATCAACGGGGCGTCTAAGTCATGGGTATGACGTAAGATAGACGGGCTTGTTTCGCCGCGCCTTTGCTGCTTATACCTACCGTGACTTCCGCGTGCTCTGGTTGGGTGCCTTTACCTCGACGGTGGGCAACTGGATGCAGGAGGTCGCCCAGGCGTGGCTGGTCTTCGACCTGACCAAATCGTCGTTTTTCCTCGGCCTCGACGATTTCCTCGGCCAGCTCCCCATCCTGCTCTTCACGCTCGTCGGCGGCGTCGTCGCTGACCGCCGCGACCGCCGCCATCTGCTGATCGTCTCGCAGTTCGTTCAGATGACGACCGCCCTCGTGCTGGCGGCGCTGATCTTCGCGCACGTCGTACGCGTCCAGCACATCCTGCTGATGTCGTTCGTCGCGGGGCTCGGCCAGTCGTTCGGCGGTCCGGCGTATCAGGCGCTGATCCCCTCGCTCGTCCAGAAGAAGGATCTGCCGAACGCGATCGCGCTCAACTCGATCCAGTTCAATCTCGCGCGGGTGTTCGGGCCGCTGCTGGCCGGCTACACGCTCGCGCAATGGGGTGCCGCGTCCTGCTTCACGCTGAACGGGCTCTCATTTCTCGTCGTGATCGTCGCGCTGCTGTCGCTCACGATCAAACACGTGCCCCCGCCCGAAAAGACGCCGATGATGCAGGACTTCAAGGGCGGCTTCAATTACGCGCGGAAGGAATCGACGATCGTCGCCCTCACGATCCTGGCGTCGCTGGCAACGTTTCTCGGCCTCCCGCTACTGACGTTCCTGCCGGTATTCGCCAGGAACATCTTCCACGGCGACATCAACCTGTACAGCCACATGATGTCGTTCTCCGGGGCGGGCGCCGTCTGCGGCGCGCTCGTTGTTGCGTGGCTCGGACGATTCAAGCACATGGGCCGGACGCTGCTGGTCCTGCTGGGCGTCTTCGGCATGCTCGTGACGGCGTTCGCGATCTCGCGGGTCGCGTGGGTGAGCGATCTGATCCTGTTCGGCACGGGCGCGTCGCTGCTGATGGTCTTTTCGATGACCTCATCGCTCGTGCAGCTCATCGTGCCCGACAACCTCCGAGGCCGGGTCATGAGCATCTACATGGTGGCATTCCGCGGCGGGATGCCGCTCGGCAGCCTGGCCGCCGGATGGGTCGCGAGCCTCACGTCAGCGCCGCTCGTGCTTGGCGTGAACGGCGGCCTCATTTTCTGCGTGGCGGTGTATTTCCTGATGCGCAGCCACGGCGTCCGCGAACTCTGACGCCAACGGCCGGCAGCGAACACACATCCGCGACGGGTCGTCAGGTCGTGACGATCCACGCCACGCCGAGGACGATCGAAGAGGCCCCCACGAGGAGCGACGCACCCGTGCCGATTCGGCCGAGCGCGCGCGTCGAGAGCACACGTGCGAGCGCGACGCCGAACAGCGACATCGAAATCAGGATGCCGGCGGCGAATACGAGAATCAGCGAGAGCAGCAGTGGAAGCGGAGCCGCGCCGAGGTGCCCGCCCAATGGCGTCAGCATGGCCAGCGCACGCAGACTGCTGACGGCGAACGCGGCGCCGATCATCATGGGCAGGTGCGAATGGGCGACGGCCGCCGGGTGGTGATCGCGCGGCCCGACGTGCAGGTGCCAGTGCGGACGCGGCTCATGCGAGTGCCGATGCGTATGGCCGTAGATGCGTCCCGAAAAAAGCCCCCACAGCGCCGCCACGCCCATGGCCACGAGCAGGAAGCCGCCGAGCATCTCGCCGCCGCGCTCGATGACGGCGGGCATCGACCAGCCGATGAGCACCAGCAGCCCCGCGCCGCAACTCAGGAACAGCGCGTGGCCGATCGCGAATCGAGTCGCCACCCGCAGCGCGCGTCGTCGCGTCGCGGCAGGCGAACGGATCCCGCCGTCCACCGAAAGCGCCGCGATGGCCATCAAATGGTCGGCGCCGAGCC
Organism: Vicinamibacterales bacterium; assembly: GCA_035492775.1. Taxonomy (GTDB): domain Bacteria; phylum Acidobacteriota; class Vicinamibacteria; order Vicinamibacterales; family 2-12-FULL-66-21; genus DATJFQ01. Next base: position 3,676 of record DATJIW010000065.1, on the reverse strand, counting down.
CATGCAGAAAACCGAGGAGCAGTGCGGCCGCAAGCAGTGTCACGCTGCTCCATCCTACCGGGCGGACGGCATCGTTCAAACAAAAAAGGCGCCGCATGGCCGGCGCCTTTTTCGTGGGGTCACGAATGCATTGCCTACTGATTCTGCTTGTGCCGCGTAATCTGATCCCACAGCGTCGCGCCGCCGCCCGCGACCAGTGCGCCGATCGCCGCTCCCTTCTTGCCTCCGATCACCGCCCCCAGACCCGCGCCTGCGCCGGCGGAGGATCCGATGATGAGCGCGCTCTTCTTCACCGAACGCGTCGTATGGCGTGGCACGTAGTGCTGCGCCGGCTGACTGACGACGCGCCGCGGGGCGGGCGCGGAGTACGTCGAATACGTGGCAGGCACGACCCGCGCGGGCGCGTACGCAACCGGCGCCTCATATGTCTGCAGCGCGGCCGGAATCGCCGCACCTTGCGGCGTGTACGCGACGGTCTGGAATCCACCCGCACCGGCCCCCGTCGGCACAGCGGTCACGCACTCGACCTGCGACATCACCGCGCCATTCACGACGGCGGGGTGAACGATCGCGCGCTGCATGGGTTCGCACGCCACCGACATCGCCGATGCGGGCGCGGTGAACCGCGCATCACTGTCAGACACCGCGCGCGGCGCGCAGCCCGCGGCGGCGAGCGCCGCGCCGGCTGCAACGACGGCTGCGCGGCGGACGAACGGTCTCTGCAGGGTTCTCATGGTCTCACTCCTCACTCGGGTGTATATCAACGGGGATGCCACGCCCGTCGTCCGCTGAAACGTTCGAAATCCGGCCGTTTGCGCCGGATTTCAGGGAGTGCCACAATTCTGCTGTCCTCGAAATGGCTCAACTGTTGATTCACGCTCAGGACATCGTGCCGTGAGCCGTGTGCTCATCGTCGAAGACGATGCCGATATTGCAGGTTTGCTGCGCCACACGCTTCAAAAAGGCGACCACGAGATCGACATGCTGTCGTCTGGATCCGCGGTGCTGCCCCACGTGGCGGCGCACGCGCCGGATCTCATCGTCCTGGACCTGATGCTTCCCGGAATGGATGGCCTGCATGTGTGCCAGGCGCTGCGACGCGATCCGGTCACCGCGTCCATCCCGATCCTGATGCTGACCGCGAAGGCGGACGAAGACGACCGCGTTCGCGGACTCGAGCTGGGCGCGGACGACTACGTGACGAAACCGTTCAGCCCGAAAGAAGTGGCGGCGCGCGTCGACGCACTCCTGCGGCGCGTCACGCGTACTGAGGCGGCGCCGGTGCTGCGATACGGGCCGTTGTTCATCGACGCCGATCGTCATGCGGTCGAATTCGACGGCGCGCCCGTGCGGCTGACGGCAAAGGAATTTCTGCTGCTGCAGTACCTGCTGCAGCGGCCGGGGCGCGTCCTCTCACGCGATCGGCTGCTCACCGACGTGTGGGGATATCAATACACCGGCGGCACGCGGACGGTCGACGTGCACGTCCGGCGGCTTCGCGAGAAGCTTCCTTACCTGGAGCGCGCGATCGTCACGATCAAGCAGTTCGGCTACAAACTCGCCGACACGCCGCCTCCCCGCGTGTGACCTTCCGGACCAAGATCTTCCTGACCGCGCTGGCGGCCGCCGTCGTGGCCGTCCTCGTAGCGACCGCGCTGGTGTCGTGGTCGATACGCCGCGATCTCGAAGCGCGGGTCGTCGTCGAGCTGCGGCACGAGGCCAGCCTCGCGGCGGAAACGCTGTCGCACCGCACGCCCGGCACGCAGCCCGACATCCAGGCGGAAGCCCACGCGCTCGGCAACATTCTCGGCGCGCGGGTGACGTTCATCGCGCGGGACGGGCGCGTGCTCGGCGATTCTGAACTCGACGAGGCCGGCGTGCTGGCCCTCGAGAACCACGGCACGCGTCCCGAGGTCGTGCAGTCCCGCGCCGAAGGCTTCGGAGTGTCGCGGCGCTACAGCACCACGCTCAAGACTTACATGATGTACACGGCGGTGCCCGTCCCGGGTTCGACGAGCGCCATCGCGACGGTCCGGGTCGCGCTGCCGCTCACGGATGTCGACCGGCAGCTCGCGCGGGTCCGCAACTATGCGCTCGTCGGCCTCGCGTCGGCGACGCTGGGCGCGCTGGCCATGACATGGGCGCTCTCGGTCGTGCTGGGGCGGCGACTGCGTGCAATCGCCGGCGTCGCGCGACGTTACTCGGCGGGCGACCTCGCCCACCGCGCGGCCGATTATGCGGACGATGAGATTGGAACGGTGGCGCGGGCGCTGGATGCGTCCGTCCAGGCCCTCGGGTCGCAAATGAACGAGCTGGCGTCCGACCGCGCGCGCATGGCCGCCATCCTCGCCGGCATGATCGAAGGCGTGCTCGTCGTCGACGCCGGCGGGCGCGTGCAGCTCGCGAACGCCGCGGTGCGCGGCATGCTGCGCCTCGATGACGACCCCGCGGGACGGCATTACGTGGAAGTCATTCGCAATCCTGCGATCAAGGAACAGATCTCCGCCGCGCTGCGGCGCGATCCGACCGCCAGCATCGAGCTGCCCGGACACGACGCGGATACGGTGTTGATCGCGCGAACGGCATCGGTGAGCGCGGCGGCGGCGACGGGTGCCGTGCTGGTACTCCACGACATCACCGACTTGAGGCGTGCCGATCGCGTCCGGCGGGATTTCGTCGCAAACGTGTCGCACGAGCTCCGGACGCCGTTGACGGCGATCCGCGGCTATCTGGAAGCCCTCGGTGACGCCACGGCGGACGAAAGCAAGTCGTTCCTCGAAGTCATCACGCGCCACACGCTGCGCATGGAGCGCCTCGTGCGCGATCTGCTCCGGCTCGCGCGGCTCGAGTCGGGCCAGGAGCGGCTCGACGCCGCCAGTTGTCCGCTCGACGCGATCGCCACGAGAGTCGAGGCGGATCTCGCGCCGCTGCTCGAGTCGAAGTCGCTCTCGCTGGAGCGACGGATCGCCGCGGACGCGACGAGCGTTCGGGCGGACGCTCAGAAACTGCAGGATGCGCTGCGAAACCTCGTGGAGAACGCGGCGAACTATTCACCGGAAGGCGGGCGGATCGTGGTCCAGAGCATCCGCCGCGAGGGGCGTCTGCTCATCTCCGTCTCGGACGAAGGCCCGGGTATCCCGGAAGAAGATCTGGGCCGGGTCTTCGAACGCTTCTACCGCGTCGACAAGTCGCGCACCCGCGACGGCAAGGACCCCGGCGGGACGGGCCTCGGACTCTCGATTGTCAAGCACATCGTCGAGATCCACGGCGGTTACGTGCGCGCGGCCAATCGCCTGCCGCGCGGTGCGGTCTTCACGATCGAATTGCCGGTGGAGGCCACGGAGAGGGAGGTTAACTAAGAGGCCACGGAGGCCACGGAGAGACGAAATGGGTAGGCCACGGAAATGGGATCAGGCCACGGAATGGGCAGGCCGCGGAGGGCAGCATCGCCACCTGATTGCGACATCGCATCACGTCCCCGCGTCGCACGGCGCGCGATGATGATGTGTATTAGTCAGGACTCGATCTGACGTCGGCCATGTCTGAGTCGTTCCTCGTCGTGCTAGTGAATTTGTTTTTCTTTGGCCAGGTCCAGACTGTCACGAAACGTTTGCATCGGCGTCTTGCCATAGCACCACCGGCCCTGATGGGGGCGCGTTTCGTTGTACTCCTCGAT